>NZ_JBFUFX010000002.1:0-579035 GCF_056403215.1 Mesorhizobium sp. P2_H9
GAGGCATCCGGCGTGAACGAGTAGGACCCGTCCGCCTTCACCTGGATGGTGCCCGCGCCGATGTCGATGGACTGCGAATAGCCCGTGCCAGGATCGAAGGTCAGCAGCGTGCCGTTGATATGCGTCACCGTCGCGCCATCGGCGCCGGCGACGAAGTCCAGTGTTCCGGTCAGCGCCGGGGCACCTTCCGCAATCGACTGCGAGGCTTCATCATGCGCCGTCGGCACGTCGTCGGATACCGTCACGTTGACCGTGCCGGTTGCCTGGGTGCCATCGGTATCGGTGGCGACTACGCCGACATGGCCCAGATTGACCAGGTCGTCGAGATTGATGCCGGGATGGGCATCGTAATTGTTGTTCARCGTCGCCGTCACCGTCGCCACGTTGTTGGCAACCGACAGATCCAGCGTCACCACCGTCACGGCGCCGTCCTTGCCCACGACCTGGGTRTCCGACACCCGGGTCCAGGTCAGGTTCGCGGTGTTCAGCCCGCTCAGGTCGGTGCCGAAGGCAATCGAGGCGATCGCATCCGAGCCCGGCGTGAAGGTGATCGAGTTCGAGGCGAAGTCCGGACCGGCCGGCGTCGAGCCGTCGCTCAGATTCTGGTCGTCAAGCGCCAGCGTGATCGGAGCACCCGCAGCCGGGCCCGCGCCGTCCGTGATTGTGAAGGCGATGTTGGCCGTCGAAGTGTCGAGGTCGCCATCGGTCACCGTATAGGTCGCGTTGACCGCCACCGGACCGGAGCTGTTGTCGACCGAGGCATCCGGCGTGAACGAGTAGGACCCGTCCGCCTTCACCTGGATGGTGCCCGCGCCGATGTCGATGGACTGCGAATAGCCCGTGCCAGGATCGAAGGTCAGCAGCGTGCCGTTGATATGCGTCACCGTCGCGCCATCGGCGCCGGCGACGAAGTCCAGTGTTCCGGTCAGCGCCGGGGCACCTTCCGCAATCGACTGCGAGGCTTCATCATGCGCCGTCGGCACGTCGTCGACGATCTGGACGGACAGCGTGCCCGGAAGGGAGACGTCTCCGTCGGTGTCGGTAACCGTCACCGTCATGTTGTCGAAGATGGAATCGATCCCTGCGTCGGGGTGAGTCGCGCTATGGACGAGCGTGTAGCTGTAGCTCACCTGGCCTGTGCTGGCGTCGTAGCCGTTGACGGTCAGCGTGTTGCCGAGCGGCGTCGTTATGTCGATCGGCGTCGATGCGCTGTTGGCAAGGGCAGCGCCCGAAATCACCTGGCCGGCGATGGTCAGCGAGCCGACACCGTCTGGCGAGGTGATGGTGAAGGTGCCGGTGTTGATCTCCGACTGGTCGGTTTTGGGCGAAGGATCTTGCGCCTCGCCCGAGCCTTCCGACCCCGAGCTTGCCGGCAGGCCCTTTTCATTGACGATGGTGTCGCCGCCACCGACGGAAGGCGTTAGGTCGATGATCGAGGGAGTGGAGTCCGGCCGCAGGCTTGGGAACAGCTCGCGATGATCCGGCTGGCCGAACGCCAGGTCTGTCGGGGGCAACAGTGCCGACAGGTCAAACCCGTCGCCGATGCCACCGGGGGGAACCGAAAAGTCTGCGCCCGCACTTGGGTTCGGACCGCCCGGACCGGCCGATATGGAACCATCGGCGCCGAAGGCGACATCGACATGGCTGGCTTCCAGCGCTGCCAGCAAGGCAACGCGCGGCACCTCGACGTCGCCAATGATGAAGGTCGGCACGTTGAGGGCGCCGTCCTTGATGACGATGACCGAGCCATCAGCCTGTTCGAGCACGAGGTTGTGGCCGTCGACCTTGATGTTGTCGATCGAGACGTTGGCCGGAAGCTTTACCACGTTGCTGGCGTCGGCCACATATTCGTGGGGCGCAGCTGTCGCCGGGGCCTTCGCCTCCGCAGGTGCATCTTGTTTGACGGGCGCGCCGCTGCCGACATCGACCGGTACGGGCTCGGCAGGCGCGGGCTGTGCGGCCTGCGCTACCTGGATAGCTGCGTGCGACGGCAAGCCGTCATGTTCATGGGGAGCAGAGTGCGCGTCCCAAGAATTCGAGACGGTATCCAACTCGTTACTGGTCGTCATAGCCAAACCCCTCCGGTATTTCCCGGATAGAGACAGTGGCCACTTCCTCTTTGCAACTATCCCGCAATCGTTTTCATATACTCCGATATGTGCGTTTCGGCATTTTTTACATGTGGTAAACTCGAAACATATAACCCAATATACAATGGCTGGGACGCGATCCGCTTGGCGCCTCTCAGTCGCGACTCGTTGGTAAACAGAAGTATAAAGTTAAATAAAATTTGATACAAAATAGACGTCGACAGTTTCCGGAAACTTGTCCACCTTCCTTTCCAGTAATTTGAGACAAGATTGGTAGCGTCCACAGTCAAAGGTGGGCGTTATGAAAAAAGAAAAATCTGCCCTGGGGACAACCGGGCTCAAACTGCTCCTGCTGGCAATGGGCATCGCAAGCCTGCCGCAGCCATCATCCGCGAGCGCCATTTCAGTGGATGTCGGCGCTGCCGCTGGGTTGCTGGCGAAGGTCGAAACCCCGCCCAGTCTCGGTGGCGTTTCGCTGGCCCGGCCGCAACCCTGGCAACCTGCTCCAGCCTACAGGATCGGCATGATTTTCGCCAGCTATGGTCCTGCTGCGGTCCATCAACAGGGTGGTCCTTCGACCGCGCAGGACGATGTCGCAATCGATCCCATCAAGACGGCGGCTATCATTCCGGGCGTGTTCGGTTCGGTTGCCTTGTCGATGCGCAATTTTCCGGTTTCGGCGCGCTGGGCGCCTGTCTACAAGGCAATCGTCGACTGTACCGCGGGCAGTGCGTGTGAGCGCAAGAGCAGCACCTTTGCCGGGATCGTCAAGGAGGCAAAAGACAAGCGATTCGTCGACAAACTGTCTTTCGTCAACGCAAGCATTAACCGCGCCATCGCCTACAAGAAGGACAGCGTGGTTTATGGCAAGCTCGACTACTGGGCCAAGCCCTCGGAAATCCTCGAGCGGCGGGCCGGCGACTGCGAGGATTTTGCCATCCTCAAAATGGCGGCGTTGCTGCATGCCGGCATTCCGGCGCAGAGCATGTCGCTGGTTGTTTTGCAGGATCGCAAGCGCGGTTTCTTTCATGCCGTGCTGTCGGTCAGTACCGGCAGCGGCGCGTTCATTCTCGACAGCCTGAGCAATGTGGTTTCGCGCGACAGCGACCTGCCGAGCTACGTGCCGCTCTATTCGTTCAGCACCGACCGCGCGTGGATCCACGGCGCCAGAACCGGCACGGCGCAAATGGCTGACATAAAGGGGGGCCTTTCGACAGTCGCGCCTGGCGAGGGTCTGCAGCAGTAGATCCGTCAGGGATTTCGGGCGTTTTAGCCGCCGAAGACGAATGCCATCAGCAACTCGGGCTCTATGACAGGCGCCCGCGCCGCACTCAACTGACCGCGGTACCGGCGTTCACCGACGCCGATCACAAACCCGGTGGCAACAGGCGCCTCGCCATTGGCGTCGAGCCGCGCAAATATGTCCGCGACATTGAGGTCCAGAGCTAGCTTCAGGTCGTGTCGCGCGTCATCGGTTGCGGCTATCGGCAGCTGACGCTTGACCAACTGCTGGAACGGCGCATTGAACGTCAGGATCTTCTTCGACGATGACAGGGCAAAGGCCGGTGAGGGGCAGGCGAGCAGAATGGCATTGATCGTCTTGATCGACGCCAGCCTTTGCAAGGTGAGGTTCTCATCGGCCAATCCACGCATGCAGGCCACCCGGATTGCCGATGTCAGGTTTCCGGTATTGGCATGACTCTCGGCGATTTCGTCGATCAGCATGCCGATCGTACACTTCCGACGTTCAGCCATCTGCTTTAGCGATGTCCAGAAAGCCCGCTCCAGGCGGATGCCGCGCCGCGTGCCGCCCCGCGCCACAACCCGGAACTCCAGTCCGAAATCCTCCGTCGCCAGCGGTGGCAGCAGCCGGTCGCGACCGGCAGGAGGGGAGACAGTGCTATCGCTCACTCATGGCCTCCTCTCGCGCCTTGTTGATCGGCTTCATTAGGTAGGTGAGGATCGTCTTGCGTCCAGTCTTGATATCGACCGAACAGATCATGCCGGGGATGATCGAATAGGTCTTGCCGTCGCGTGTCAGCGTCGATTTGTCGGTGGCGACGCGCACCTGATAGTAGGGTTCACCAGTCTTCTGGTCGACCAGGCTGTCGGCGGTGATGTTCGAGACCTTGCCTTCGATGCCGCCGAAGATCGAGAAGTCATAGGCGGTCACCTTGATCAGAGCGTCCTGGCCGGGCCGGATGAAGGCGACGTCTCGCGGTGAAACCCGTGCTTCGACAAGCAAGGTCTCGGAGGTCGGCACGATCCCCGCGACGACCGCGCCGGGCTGGACGAAGGCGCCGACCGTGTTGATGTCAAGCGTGTTGACGATGCCGTCGACGGGCGAGCGGATGTCGGTGCGCGCCACCTTGTCGGTGGCGCCGCGTATCGTCTCATCCACCACCGAAAGGTCGGCCAGCGCCTGCGTCAGATCGCTCAGCGCCTCCTGTTGCAGCTGCAGGCCGAGCTCGTCGACCTGAAGCTTGGCTTCCGTGATGGCCGACTTGGCTTTCTTGATGGTTTCGCCGGCGAGCGTCAGCTGCCCGTTGAGCTCGGTCTGCTCGCGCTCGACGCGGAGCTGCTCGGTTCGCGCCATCAGGCCCTTCTTGACCATCGCTTCGACCAGCTTCGCCTCCTGGTCGCTGACGGCCAGATTCTTGGTGAGGCGATCGGCATTGGCGTTGGCTTCGTCCAGTTCCTTCTCGCGCTGATCGAGGCGTGACTTGAGAACCGACAGCTTGACTTCGAAATTGTCGCGGCGCGCGATGAGCAGCTTCTGCTCGTTGTCGCAGATTTCCGGCGCCACCTTCTGGATCTCGGACGGACAGGGAAATGCGCCCTCGAGATTGCCGGTCTGTTCGAATTGGAGCCGTGCAATGCGCGTCTGCAGCGCCCGCGCCTTGGCCTGCTGCTCGCCAAGGCTGGAGGTGTTGAAGGTATTGTCGAGGCGGATGATGAGGTCGTTCTTCTTGACGACCTGCCCGATCTTCACGGCAATTTCCTGAACGACACCCGGCTCGCTGGCCTGGATGATCTGGGTCTTGGAGGCAGGTATGATCTTGCCGTCGCCGCGCGCGATCTCATCGACCTCGGCAAAGGACGCCCAGGCGACGGAACTCACAAAAAGCGCTCCGATGATGAATATCGACGCCGACGCAAAAAGCGGCGGTCGGTCTTCCCTGGTAAGCATTTCCTACGCCCCAACGTATTCAATGTACTCGATAAGTCTGTTCTGTCAGGCGCTTGTTTTCTGTAGCGCCTGTATCACTTGGTCTTTCGGTCCATCGGCAACGATCTTGCCCTGCTCGATGACAATCAAGCGGTCGGCCAGCTCAAGCATGCTGAAGCGGTGCGTCGAAACGATCAGCGTCGTGTTGCGATCGAAAGCCACTTTGAGCTGCTTGATCAGCTGGCGCTCTGAAGCCAGATCCATCGAGCCGGACGGCTCGTCGAGGAAGACGATTTTCGGTTTGGTCAGCAACAGGCGGGCAATCGCCATTGTCTGTCTCTGGCCGCCCGAGAGATTGGTGCCGCGCTCGCCGACATTCATGTCGTAGCCACGCGGGTGGCGGGAGACGAAATCGTCGACGCCGGCAGCCTTGGCCGCTTCGACGATCTGCTCATCGGTCGCCTCCGGACAGGCCATCAGGAGATTTTCCTTGATGGTGCCCGAAAACAGATCGTTGGCCTGCGCGACTATCCCGACGGCGGCGCGAACCTCCGATGGGTGATATTGGCGGATGTCGATCCCATCCAGCAGCAGCTCGCCGGAGGTCGGCAGGAAAAGCCGACCGATCAGCCGGCCCATGGTTGTCTTTCCGGAACCTATGCGGCCGATGATGCCAATCCGCTCACCTGGTTTCACCGAGAAATTCAGACCGGTCAGAACCTCGTTTTCGGAGCCCGGATAGACAAAACCGACATTCCTGAATGCCATCGCGCCGTTGCGGATGGGGCGATTGACGAACCCCACCGTGTCCGGTCGATCCTCCGGCTGGGCCATGATGGAGTTAACCATTCGCAAGGAGAGCATTGCCTGGCGAAGTCTGGACAAGGTGATCGCGATCTGCCCAAGCGGAGCCACCGCCCGGCCCGCCAGCATGACGGTACCGATGATGGCGCCGGTGGAGACATGCCCTTCCGAGAAGGCATAGGCGCCGGCCACGATCAGGGCGACGGTGACCATCTGCTGGATGGCTTGCGTTATGTTGCCGGCGGCAGCCGAAAGCTGCTTGATCTTCTCGGACGTGTTGGCCGCGTTCTTGGAATGCTCTCCCCATTTTCGCAGGAGATACGCCTCCGCCCGCAGCGACTTGATCGTCTCCAGCGTGGAGATGGATTCGACCAGCAGCGCCTGGCGTTGCGAAGCCTCATTCATGGAGGCGGCGACACGTTTGCCGATGCGCCGCTGCGTTATCAACCCAACGATCACGGAGGCGACAAAGGCAATGGCCGGTATGATGACCAGCCAGCCGCCTATCGCATAGATGACAAGAAGAAAGACGAAAACAAATGCGGTGTCGATGAACACGCTGATGGTGTTGGACGTGAAGAATTCGCGCACGAATTCGTATTGCGTCACCCGATTTGCGTATTCACCGGTTGAGCCGGGGCGTGCCGACAAGGACGAGTTCAGCACTTTCTCGAACAGCAGATAGGAGATGCGAAGATCGGCCTTGCGCCCGGCATAGTCGATCAGGGAGGCTCTGGCGGTCTTCAAAAGCAGGTCGAACAGAATGACCGCGCCGATCCCGATCGACAGCACCCAGAGCGTCGATATGGCCTTGTTGGGCAAGATCCTGTCGTAGACATTCATGGTGAAGATCGGCGAGGCAAGGGCCAACACATTGATGAAGACCGCCGACAGGATGACCTTCGAATAGGTGCGCCAGAACGGACCCATCGTTCCCGTCAGCCAATGTCGCCGCTCAATCTTCGCCGCCGAACCGACGTTCATCCCCTCGAGAGCATTGGCATAGGTTATCGAGAAGGAGACGCCGCCGCTTACATAGCTTCCGGCAAGCTCGGATTTGCTGATGGTTGTGCGACCGTCTTCCTGGGGAGCAGTCGTAAATCCGCCATCCTCGGTCTCGGCAAGCAGCGCAACCGGCAATTGGCTGACGCGAAACAGAATGGCGGGAAGGTCGATGCGTCCGCGAAGAAAATCGCGATGACTGAACTCGGTAATTTCGAGGCCGATGCGCTCGGCAAGATGCCGGATGGCATCGATCTCAATTCGCGTGTCCGACAGCGGCACACCGGCGAACAGCACGGTCTCCGCGCTCGGCCTGCCGAGATATCCGGCGACAGCCGAAAAGCAGGCCTTGAACGCCTCTTTGGGGGACAGGATTTTGGGTTGTGGGTTCACGATCTGCCCGCGGGACTATCGTTCGACCTTGGGCCCTCCTACTTCTTTTTTCTCACCGGGGCGAGGATATCGAAAGGCAGATCGTTTGTCTGCTTCGACGGCGTCCGCGCATAGGTCTCAGTGTCAGCCGTTTCCGGTGCTCCGAACTCGGTCCGTGCATAGGCGGTGGCTTGCTTTGCCGGTTCGAGGTTCATTGTCTTCAGCAACTGTCCGGTTGCCGCCAGCAGCCGATACTGAGCGAAAAGCGATGCGTAGGACGCGGTATCCGCCAGCGTCGCCGTGTTGAACCGAGTATTCTGCGCATCAAGCACGTCGAGCAGGGACCGTTGTCCGACCTTGAATTGTTCACGATAAGACGACACCAGCCTTTCGTTCGCGGCAGCTTGCTGCTTGAGCGTCTTTGCCAGGTCGGCTTGCCGGAAGCGGCGATCCCATGAAGTGCGGACGGCTTCCTCGATTTCCCTCAAGACCTGATGCAGGGCGAGACGCTGCTCGCTGGTGCGGCGGATCTGCTCCTGTTCGTTGGCCTTGTCGATGCCGCCACGGTAGAGGTTCCAGCGCAGCACGACCCGCGCCTGCAGGTCGCTGGTGTCGCCGTCGGCGCCATCGATGTCGGTTCCGGCCCGTGCAATACCTTCGGCGATGACGGAGGGTCCGAATTTCGCCCGTGCAGCATCCACAAGGGAGGCCGCCGCGTCGATGTCGCTGTTGGCCATGTGCACGCGCGGATTGCTTTCCCGCGCCAGGCCGATTGCTTCATCAAGCGACCTCGGCAGTGCGGCGGAGACATCGCCCGGCCTTGATGCGTTGGTCAGCGGCTTCCCGACGGTTTTGAAGAACCGTATCTTGGCCGCTTCCAGTTCCTCGGTCGCTTCCTGCATGCGTGCCTTGGCAGCAAACAGCCGTTCCTCGGCCTGTTGCCGGTCGGCCTCGTTCAGCGCCCCGCCTGCAATGCCTTGCTGGATGTCGCCGAGAATCGCCTGATGGAAGCCGAGGTTCTTCTTTGCCTCGGCGACGATCGAAGCCTGCAGCATGTATTCCAGATAGTCCTGGACAACCGAGAGCCCGATGAATTCGGAGCGCTCCAGCACCCGGAAGGACGCACCATCGACGCGCGACGCCTGACGGTTCAACTCGGCCCGCCTGGCTCCGCTGTCATAGAGCGTCTGCGAAACCGTGAGATCGGCTTCGGCCGGATAGAGCGCGTCATCCTCGATGGAGAGCGCCCGCCGGGACGGGTTGTCGAGACGGCGAGCGCCCGCGGATCCTTCGAGGTCGACGCTGGGAAGATACAGCCCTTTCGCCTGGCGCAACTCGAATTCGATTGCTTCGCGGTTTTCGATTGCCTGGCCAATCTCGGGATTGGACTCCACCGCAACGGCCATGGCCTCTTTGAGGGTGAGCGCATGAGCACTCCCGCAGCTCAATATGGCAACCGTCGTCAGCAGGCCAAGGCGCTTGCTTATGGCCGACAGAGCTGTCGTATTCATATTATTCCACCCCAACTTATTCCACCCCAACGGTTCCCCTGTGCCTTTTTCAGGCACCACAACCCAAGCGTGATTGTCCACAAATTCACGAAAGATGTCAGTGCTTATTGACTTTAGAGGCCACTAAAAAGGTGGATTCAAGCAATAAGGTTTCGGAATGTAGCAAAAATGGCACAGAACCAATACCCGCTGAGCTGTCAGGCAAAAGCCATCAGAGTTCGAACATGGCAAACGAAGACATTCGCGAAGAGGGCTATAAGCGAGTCTCCCCAAATAGCCTGACTATTTCTGGGTGTATATTCTCTGCGAGCGCGACCGGCAGCACCTTGGTGGCGGCTGCAGGTGAGCTTTAGGCTGTTGCCAGACGCCTCGAAGCCGGAACGCACACTGTGGTTGAGCGGTGCCGACCGGGTACCGGTGTTTCAACAGTCTGCGACACTCGAAACTGGCGGAGAGAGCGGGATTCGAACCCGCGTTACGGTCTCCCGTAAACACACTTTCCAGGCGTGCGCCTTCAACCACTCGGCCACCTCTCCGTCTTAGCATTTCGCATCGGCCGGTTTCGCCGCGCGGGTTGGGGAAATGCATCACCCCTTGGGAATTCCGGCCGGAAACTCCGCACCGTGGGCGCCGYCAACCAGCGAACACCCTTTCCCCGCCCCTGAGCCGTCAAAGCAACAGGTGCGGGGCTCATCTAGTCGATCCGGCGTCGAATGCCAAGTCATAACGGGCATTCTATTCGCCGTGCCGGGATTGGCGTCTTTTGCCACGCCGCGCCCCGACGCCTGTCGTGGCGGCGGCAACCGAATAATGTGCACAGGCAGGGCCGTAGAGCCTGCCATGCTTGACTTCGTCGCTGACCGCCTGTCGAGTAGCCGTGAGGCTTTGCGGGGGCATCGTCCGACCATGACATCGACCAATCAACAGCCAGTCGGGCAGCAGCCAACCGGGCGGCCGGACAGTGGGCTTTCCTATATTCCGCCGGCATGGCTGGTCTTCGTCATGGCTTGGTCGGCCTACAGCCTGATTTCCGCATGGCGCCTGACCACCACCGACTACGACCTGCCGGACAGCGTCTTCTATCTCGTCTATGGCGGCCTTGCGGCCAGCATCGTCACCATCCTGTGGGGGCTTTATTTGCTCGGCCTCGCCTTTAACCGCTCGGCGCGGTTCCCACGCCATTTCACCATCTGGCAGGTCGCCACCATCCTGTGGCTCGCGGCAAGGCAGGCCTATATGCTGGTCGTGCCCGATTTCGTTTTCTCTGGCCACGGGCTGGCCGTCACCGCGGCTGAAATCGCCATCGGGTTGCTCTGCATCTATCTGTTGCGACGCGGCGCAGGCGCCGAGACGGCTTATGCCAATCCCGAAAGCGAAAGCCCGCCGGTGCTGGTCTCGATCATCGCCGCCTTGCTTGGCATCATCCTCGGTGCGGCTCTTGGCGCCGGCGCCGGCTTTGCCGCCGGCGCGCTGATTGCCGAAACCACCGACATGAGCTGCTTCGAGGGCGCCTGCGGCTACTTTGCCCTGTTCATCGGGCTGGCCGGCCTGGTTGTCGGGGCGATCGCCGGCGGACTGTTTGCCGTCTGGTGGGTGCACTGGCGAAAGCGGAAGCCGGCAACATAGGTCCAGGCTTCAAATTCGCGTGTCACGATTGCGAACAAAGCGGGCACGCACTATGTCTCGGTTCGCAACACAACCAGAAAAAGTCTAGGGCAATTCCAGGAAAAGTGTGAAACGGCTTTCCCTAGGGAATTGCGTTAAAACAATGAGATACGGCGCCGGAAAAATCCGGGGAGGGTCTGGATGTTTCGCTTCATCTTTCGTCTCGCGGCAATGATATCGCTTTCGGTTTCCGTCATCATGGCGGTGTTGGATGCGACGCGGTCGGTGGCGGCTTCCGCCCTGGTGATGACGCCGCTCAACACGAGCTGGCTTGCCGTCTCGCCGGACACGCGCGGCGCCTTCGAGAGCTTTGTCCGCGACAAGGTCAATCCGATGTTGTGGGACGGCGCCGTCGCCTGGGTGCTCAACCAGCCCGGCTTTGCGGTGTTCGCGGTCGCTGCCTTCCTCCTCTATGCGATCGGCTACAGGCGGCAGCGGCGGAGCGGACAGTTCGCCCCTAACTGATGATCTGTTGTCGGTGCGTTTCCGGCGTCCCCAAGCTCAGAGAAAGGGAGACTGCGCATGTTTTTTCTCAGCGATATGCTGAACAAGAAGCTCAATCTGCCGAAGCCCTCCGAGGCGCTGCCGGGCCGTGCTAGGGCGCTCGCGACGGCCTCCAGGCACTTTGTCTCGAAGCGGCCGCTCAAGGGACCCTATCCCGAGGGGCTGGAGACGGCGATGTTCGGGCTCGGCTGCTTCTGGGGCGCCGAGCGCCTGTTCTGGCAGCGCGAAGGCGTCTGGGTCACTGCCGTCGGCTTTGCCGGTGGCGTCACCCCCAATCCGACCTACCAGGAAACCTGCACCGGCCTCACCGGCCATGCCGAAGTGGTGCTCGTCGTCTACGACCCTAGGATCGTCTCCTACAGCGACCTGTTGAAGCTGTTCTGGGAAAGCCACGACCCGACGCAAGGCATGCGTCAGGGCAACGATGTCGGTACCACCTATCGCTCGGTGATCTACACGTTTGGTGACGCGCAACACCAGGCGGCGATCGTGTCACGCGACGCTTACGAAAGCTCCTTGCGTGGTGCGGGCCGCGGCAAGATCACCACCGAGATCGCGGCGGCGCCCGAATTCTATTTCGCCGAGCAAGACCACCAGCAATATCTGGCGAAGAACCCTTACGGTTATTGCAACCTCAAGGGCACCGGCATTGCTTGCGCCATTCCGGCTGCCGCCTCGGCTTAAGGCCTTTGGCGAAAGGAATTGGTTGTGGCGCCGCGTCCCGGCGCCACGCTTTTCCAAAAGGTCAAAATTCCGCGTGAATTTTGTTTCGGGCCGTGCCAGATTGGCCCTGAGCGGGAGGGGAATACACTCCTGCCTGACGTCGCATGCCTGCCGGTGAACCGGGCCGGTATGCGGTGCGTAACGGAAAAAATAACCGACAGGGTGTGGATCACATGAAACGTATCGTTCTCGGCCTTCTGGCCGCAACTGCAATGGTTCTCCCGGCTTTCGCCGCGGATGTCCAGCCGGCCATCCTCTACGATCTCGGCGGCAAGTTCGACAAATCCTTCAACGAGGCTGCCTTCCACGGCGCCGAAAAGTTCAAGACCGAAACCGGCAACGCCTATGTCGAGTTCGAGGTGTCCAACGCTTCGCAGCGCGAGCAGGCCCTGCGCCGCTTCGCCGAGGACGGCCGCAACCCGATCGTCATGGCCGGCTTTGCCTGGGAGGATGCGCTCAAGGCGGTCGCGACTGAATATCCTGACCTCAACTTCGCCATCATCGACGATGCTGTCGATCTGCCCAATGTCCGCTCGCTTGTCTTCAAGGAGAATGAAGGCTCCTATCTCGTCGGCATAATGGCGGCGATGGCCTCGAAGTCCAAGAAGGTCAGCTTCATCGGCGGCATGGACATTCCGCTGATCCGCAAATTCGAATGCGGCTATGTCGGCGGCGCCAAGTCGGCGGGTGCGACCGAAGTCATCCAGAACATGACCGGTGACACCCCGGCGGCGTGGAACGATCCGACCAAGGGCGGCGAGATCGCCAAGACGCAGATCGACCAGGGCTCCGACGTGGTCTATGCCGCGGCCGGCGGCACCGGCGTTGGCGTGCTGCAGGCGGCAGCCGATGCCGGCAAGCTCGGCATCGGCGTTGATTCCAACCAGAACGGCCTGCAGCCCGGCAAGGTGCTGACCTCGATGCTGAAGCGCGTCGACGTTGCCGTCTACACCGCTTTCATGGACGGCAAGAACGGCACCTTCAAGGGCGGCCTGCAAAATCTCGGCCTCAAGGAGGGCGGCGTCGACTACGCCATGGACGACAACAACAAGGCGCTCGTCACCGACGAGATGAAAGCCGCCGTCGAAAAGGCCAAGGCCGATATCATCGCCGGCACGGTCCAGGTGCACGACTACACCACCGACAACGCCTGCCCGTATTGATCCTGCCAAATAGATTGCAAACCGCCGGGCATCGTCCCGGCGGTTTTGTTTTGAGCAAGGTTTTGCCGCGTGAAACGTCGGCGCGCCCGGCCGCCTAAAACTTTCCCACGAGATAACCCAGCGCAAAGGCTGCAATCAGCCCGAGGGCGATGACGGTTCCGCGCCGGCCGCCGAGCGCGTGCAGGCCGACGCCGTAAGGTCGCCGGCTAAGGCCCTGGATCATTGCCGGCGGTCTCACATCGCTGCTGTCGAGGCTGGACAGGCGCATCTGTGGCAGTTCGGCGATGCGTTGGGTGATCAGTTCCCAGCGATTGTCGGGCTCTGCGCCCGTTGCCTCAGTGCGATCGAAGATGTGCATGCGCTCGGCCAGCCGCATCACCGCGTCGCGGAAGGCGGGGTCGATCTCCAGATCGCGCTCGGCGCGCTCGCGGTCCCGGTCGTTCATCAGGCCAAGCACATAGTCGCCGGCCCGCGCAACGCGATCGCTTTCACTGGCCATCGTCTCCTCCTACCAATGCGGCGGCTTGGTCACTGGCACATCGGATGCAGACTGTTCCTCCAGCGCCAGAAACCGTTCGCTCAGTGCATCGAGCTTGCGCTGCATGCGCTCGATCACCTTCCACTGCTCGGCGATCTGGCCGGACAGTTCGTCGATGGTCTTCTCCTGCTCGGTGGCGCGGATTTCCAGCGTCGTCAGCCGGTCGGCAGGCATGATCATTTCTAAAAATCCCTGGTCTTGGCCCACGCAGCTGCAAAAAGCTGCGAATTTCGGATTCGCCATATTAGCGAATGTGAAGGTCGCGGCCATGTTGGAAATTGACAAGCACGCAGGGATTTGTCGAGAGTGAACACCGCTTCGGCCGATTGGCATGGGCGGGGCATCATGCTAGGCGTTTTGACCAAGCGATAAAAAAATAAGAGTGGGACAGGCTGCATGGCGCAAGCCGCAATCGAGCTTATCGGCATCAACAAGAGTTTTGGCGCCGTGCGCGCCAACCGCGACATCAATCTGGAGATCGCCCGCGGCACCATCCATGGCATCGTCGGCGAGAATGGCGCCGGCAAGTCGACGCTGATGTCGATCCTCTACGGCTTCTACCAGGCTGACAGCGGCGAGATACGCGTCGGCGGCAAGCCGGCGTCGATCAAGACATCCAATGACGCCATCGCGCTCGGCATCGGCATGGTGCACCAGCATTTCATGCTGGTCGACAATTTCACGGTGCTGGAAAACATCATCCTGGGCGCCGAAAGCGATGCGCTGCTGAAAAAGAGCATCGCCAAGGCACGCTCCGAACTCGAACGTCTCGAACGCGAATACGGGCTCGAAGTCGACCCCGACGCGATCATCGAGGAATTGCCGGTCGGCCTGCAGCAGCGCGTCGAAATCCTCAAGGCGCTCTATCGCGGCGCCGAGATCCTGATCCTCGACGAGCCGACGGGCGTGTTGACGCCAGCCGAAGCCGACCACCTGTTCCGCATTCTCAAGCAATTGAAGGAACAGGGAAAAACGGTGGTGCTGATCACTCACAAGCTGCGCGAGATCATGGCCATCACCGACAGCGTCTCGGTCATGCGCCAGGGCACGATGGTGGCGACGCGCGAGACAGCTAAGACCACTGTCGAGGAACTGGCCGAGCTGATGGTCGGGCGGCGCGTCCTGCTCCGGGTCGAAAAGGGCGAGGCGGAAGCCGGCAACGTCAAGCTCGCGGTCAAGAACCTGACGGTGAAGGACCAGCGCGGTGTTACCATGGTCGACGACATCTCCTTCGACATCCGCGCCGGCGAGATTGTCGGCATTGCCGGCGTGGCCGGCAACGGCCAATCCGAATTGCTCGAGGCGATTTCCGGCATCAGGCGCGCCGTTTCCGGCTCTGTCATGCTCGACGGCAAGCCGATAGACCTTACCGGGGCCGCCGATCCCGGCGAGTTGCGCGACCGTGGGCTGGCCCATGTGCCGGAAGATCGCCATCATGTCGGATTGGTGCTGGCCTTCGAGGAGAACGAAAATTCCATCCTCGGCTATCACGACGACCCCCGCTACCTCAAAGGACCGTTCCTCAACATCGATGCCATCATGGCCGATGCCAAGGACAAGATCGAGAAATACGACATCCGTCCCGGCAATCCGCGCCTGAGGACAGCGAACTTCTCTGGCGGCAACCAGCAGAAGATCGTGCTCGCGCGGGAAATGGAACAAGACCCGGGTGTTCTCATCGTCGGCCAGCCGACGCGCGGCGTCGACGTCGGCGCCATCGAATTCATCCACAAGCGGCTGATTGCCATGCGCGACCAGGGCAAGGCGGTGCTGGTGGTGTCGGTCGAACTCGACGAGATCCGATCGCTGTCCGACCGCATCCTGGTGATGTTTGCCGGCCGCATCGTCGGCGAGCGCGGCCCGGAGGCGACCGAAGGCGAGCTCGGCCTGCTGATGGCGGGTGTCGAGCGCCAGGAGGCCGCAGAATGAGCACGCCTTACGCCAAGCTGCCGGCCTGGGCCGACTATGGGCTGATCCCGCTGATCAATTTGTCGGTCGCCTTCATCGTTGCCGGCTTCGTCGTCATGTTGGTGGGCGAAAACCCGCTCCGCGCCGCCGTCATCCTGGTCGAGGGCGCCTTCGGCAAGGGAACCGGCATCGCCTTCACGCTGTTCTACGCCACCACTTTCATCTTCACCGGCCTGTCTGTGGCGGTGGCCGCGCATTGCGGCCTGTTCAACATCGGCACAGAGGGCCAAGCCTACATTGCCGGCCTCGGCGTCGCCGTGGTCTGCCTGACCTTCGACAGCGTGCTGCCATGGTGGCTGACCTTTCCGCTGGCAATCATCGCCGGGGCCGCGGTTGGCGCGCTATGGGCTTTGATCCCGGCCTATCTGCAGGCCAAGCGCGGTTCGCACATTGTCATCACCACCATCATGTTCAACTTCATCGCCGCGTCGATCATGGTCTATCTCCTGGTCGGGCTGTTGAAGCCGGCAGCCTCGCAAGCGCCGCAGACCCGCAACTTTCTCGCCGGCGCCGAACTCCCCAAGCTCAACTGGATCATCGAACTGTTCGGCGCCAAGATCCGCTCGGCGCCCTTCAACATCTGCTTCCTGCTGGCGCTGGTGATGGCTTTTCTGGTCTGGCTGCTGATCTGGCGCACCAAGCTCGGCTACGAGATGCGCACCTATGGCCACAGCCCGAAGGCAGCGCGCTATGCCGGCATTTCAGAGACCCGCATCATCATCGTCGCGATGATGATCTCGGGCGCGCTGGCCGGCATGATGACGCTCAATCCGGTGATGGGTGACCAGCACAATGTGGCGATCGACTTCGTCTCCGGCGCCGGCTTTGTCGGCATCGCCGTGGCGCTGATGGGCCGCCTGCATCCGGTCGGCATCGTGCTGGCGGCGATCCTGTTCGGCATGCTCTACCAGGGCGGCGCCGAACTCGCCTTCGAGATGCCGGCGATCAGCCGCGACATGATCGTCATCATCCAGGGTCTGGTTATCCTGTTTGCCGGTGCGCTGGAGCATATGTTCCGTCCCTATGTGCAGGCGCTATTCGCCTCGTTCAGTCCGAGGTCGGTCGGCATTGAAGCGGTCAAAGGGAAGGGCGCCTGAGATGGATGTGTTCATGGCCATCGTGCAGATACTCGACTCGACGATACGCCTGTCGGTGCCGTTGCTGCTCGCCTGTCTCGCCGGCCTCTATTCGGAACGCGCCGGTGTCTTCGACATCGGGCTGGAAGGCAAGATGCTGGTCGGCGCCTTCGCCGGCGCCGCCGCCGCCTCGGTCATGCATTCGGCCCTTCTCGGCCTCGGCATGGCGATCGTGATGTCGGTCGCCTTTGCACTGGTGCATGGCTTTGCTTCGATCACGCACCGCGGCAACCAGATCGTCTCCGGCGTGGCGATCAATTTCATCGCTGCTGGTTCGACCATCATCCTCGGCCAGGCCTGGTTCCAGCAAGGCGGGCGCACGCCAGCACTGCAGCCGGGCGAACGCTTCGAGGCCATCACCTTGCCCGGCGCCGATACTGTCCGCGACGTGCCGATCCTCGGACCGATCTATGCCGAGCTTCTGTCCGGCCACTCCATCCTGGTTTATCTCGCATTCGCGATGGTGCCGTTTACCTGGTGGGTGCTGTTTCGCACCCGCTTCGGCCTGCGCCTGCGCGCGGTCGGCGAGAACCCGGCCGCCGTCGACACCGCCGGTATCTCTGTCGCCTGGCTGCGCTACCGGGCGCTGATCTGCACCGGTATATTGACCGGCATTGCCGGCGCCTATCTGTCGATGGTGCAGAATGGCGGCTTCGTGAAGGACATGACTGCCGGCAAGGGCTATATCGCGCTGGCGGCGCTGATCTTTGCCAAGTGGAGGCCGGTCAATGCCATGTTCGCCTGCCTTCTGTTCGGCTTCCTCGATGCCGCGGCGATCCGCCTGCAAGGCACGCCACTGCCGCTGATCGGCAAGGTGCCGGTACAGTTCATGCAGGCACTGCCCTATATCCTCACCGTCATCCTGCTTGCCGGCTTCATCGGCAAGGCGATCCCGCCGCGCGCCGGCGGCGTGCCTTACGTCAAGGAACGCTAAGCATGATCCCGAACCACAGGTCCGCGTCAGCGAAAAGTGGGACCCGGT
Organism: Mesorhizobium sp. P2_H9; assembly: GCF_056403215.1. NCBI lineage: Bacteria > Pseudomonadati > Pseudomonadota > Alphaproteobacteria > Hyphomicrobiales > Phyllobacteriaceae > Mesorhizobium > Mesorhizobium sp. P2_H9. The sequence continues at coordinate 17,628 of NZ_JBFUFX010000002.1, forward strand.
TTTCGGACAAGATCATGCGAGAGAAAGACTAAATGGCTCATGATCTGTTCGAAGCGGCGCAAGCCGCCATGGCCAAGGCCTATGCGCCCTATTCGAAATTCCCGGTCGGGGCTGCGTTGCGCACCGACGACGGCCGGGTTTTCGTTGGCGCCAATGTCGAGAACGCGTCCTTTCCGGAAGGCTGGTGCGCCGAAACCACAGCGCTCGGCCACTACATCATGGGCGGCGGCGGCAAGATCACCGAGGTTGCGGTGATCGCCGAGCGCACAGGCAAATGCTCGCCCTGTGGCGGCTGCCGTCAGCGACTCGCGGAATTCTGCCAGCCGGAAACGAAACTCTATCTCTGCGACAATACCGGCGTGGTCGAGACCATGACCATGGGCGATATGCTGCCCTACGGCTTCCGCGGCGACATTTTGAAATGAAGAACTGGTGAAATGAAGAGCTGGCTGAAATGAAGGAAGCGCTGGATCATCTCGTTGAACGGCTCGACGGCTTGGCGCCGACGACAGCGCTGGTGCTGGGCTCGGGCCTAGGCGGCCTTGTCGACCAGGTCGCGGACGCGGTGCGCATTTCCTACGCGGATTTGCCGGGCTTTCCCAGAAGCGGCGTCACTGGCCATGCTGGCGAGGTGGTGGCGGGGCTTTTCGCCGGCACGCCGGTGCTGATGCTGTCCGGCCGTGCCCACTATTACGAGCACGGCAACGCGGCGGCGATGCGGCCGGCGCTGGAAGTGCTGGCGGGCATCGGCATCACCAAGCTGATCCTGACCAATGCCGCCGGTTCGGTCGATCCGGAGATGGGGCCGGGCTCGGTGATGCTGATCACCGACCACATCAATTTCTCCGGGTCCAATCCTCTGATCGGCGAGCCGAGCGACCGGCGTTTCGTCGGCCTGACCGAAGCCTACGATGCTGGCATTCGCTCGGCGATCGAGAAAGCGGCGAAGGCGGCGGGCACGGCGCTGCACAAGGGCGTCTATATGTGGTTCTCCGGCCCGTGCTTCGAGACGCCGGCCGAAATCCGCATGGCGCGCATCATGGGCGCCAATGCGGTCGGCATGTCGACCGTGCCGGAGGTCATCCTTGCCCGCTTCCTCGGCCTGCGTGTCGCTGCCTGCTCCGTCGTCACCAACCTTGCCGCCGGGATGACCGGGGCAGAGCTCTCGCATCAGGAAACCAAGGACATGGCGCCGATCGGCGGCGCGCGGCTGGCGACGATCCTTAGCCGTGTGTTCCAGGATGGGCTGCCGGAGAGTAAGGTCTCGGCCTGATGCTTCCCCAGGAAATCATCCGGCGCAAGCGCGACGGCCAGAAGCTGTCGACGCAGGAGATCGCCGCTTTCATCGAGGGCCTGACCTCAGGCACCGTCTCGGACGGCCAGGTCGGCGCCTTCGCCATGGCGGTGTTCTTCAACGGCATGAGCCGCGACGAGGCGGTGGCGCTGACGCTGGCCATGCGCGATTCCGGCGACGTGCTCGACTGGTCGGACCTGCCGGGACCGGTCACCGACAAGCATTCGACCGGCGGCGTCGGCGACAATGTCTCGCTGATGCTGGCGCCGATCGTCGCCGCCTGCGGCGCCTATGTGCCGATGATATCAGGCCGGGGTCTCGGCCATACCGGCGGCACGCTGGACAAGATGGATGCCATCCCGGGCTACATCAGCCAGCCCGACATTGCGCACTTCCGCAAGACGGTGCTCGAAACCGGATGCGCCATCATCGGCCAGACCGCCGACCTGGCGCCCGCCGATCGCCGGCTCTATGCGATCCGCGATATCTCGGGAACAGTCGAATCGGTGCCGCTGATCACCGCCTCGATCCTGTCGAAGAAGCTTGCCGCCGGCCTGCAGTCGCTGGTGCTCGACGTCAAGGTCGGCAACGGCGCCTTCATGGAGAAGTCGCGTGACGCGACTGCATTGGCCAACAGCCTGGTCGAGGTCGCCAATGGCGCCGGGCTGAAGGCCTCGGCACTGGTCACCGGCATGAACGAACCGCTGGCGTCAGCGGCCGGCAATGCGGTCGAGGTGCGCAATGCGGTCGACTTCCTCACCGGCCGGGTCCGTGACAAGCGGCTGGAGGATGTGACGCTCGCGCTGGCGGCCGAGATGCTGCAGTCGGCCGGGCTGGTGTCGTCCAACCAGGACGGCATGCGGCGTGCCGCCGAGACGCTCGCCGGCGGCCGCGCCGCCGCCATCTTCGCGCGCATGGTGGCCGCCCTTGGCGGTCCCGCCGACTTTGTCGAGAAGCCGGAAAAATATCTGCCGAAGGCGGCAACGGAGTTCGCGGTCAAGGCGACGGCCAACGGCTTTGTCACCGGTATCGCCACTCGCGACATCGGGCTCGCCGTCGTTGGCCTCGGCGGTGGGCGCACGCGGCCGGATGACAGGATCGACCATGCCGTCGGCATCACCAGGCTGTTGCCGGTCGGTGCGGAAGTGCGGGCCGGCGAGGCGCTGGCGCTGGTCCATGCCCGCACGGTATCGGATGCGGAGGCGGCGGCCGCCGCTGTGCTTTCCGCCTATACGATCGGGGCTTCGAAGCCTGCGGCGGACAAGAGCGTGATCCGGCGGATCCTGCCGCGCGGGTAGGCAGAGGCGGGAAGGCTCTTCTACTGGACGAGCAGCAGCGTGCCGTTTTCGACCTGGTATTTCCCAAGCCGCTGCAGAAAGCTCATGCCGATCAGGTTGGTGTGCAACGCCCGATCGTCAAGCACGACGGCCTGGATGTCCTCGACCGTGATCTTGCCGATCTGCAGGCGATCGATGCTCACCACCGCTGCCTTGATGACGCCGTTGGCGGTGTTGACCTGCTGGTTGAAGTCCGCCTGGTTGAGCGAAAAGCCGATCCTGCGTGCCGTCGATGTGTTGATGGCAACCAGCGTGGCGCCGGTGTCGATCAGGCCGTCGACCTGGCGGCCGTTGAGCTTGAACGAAGTGGTGAAATGCCCGCGCGCGTCCGCCGCGACCAGAACCTTGCGGCCGAGCGGTTGCTGTAGCGGCGGCTTGTCTGGCACCGCGGCCAGCTTCAGTTGCGGTTCTGTCGCACGCTTGGCCTCAGCCGCCGAATTCGACTGGCTGTCGAACATTTCAGGATTCGATTGATAGGCGAACGGGATCAATACCGACGCTGCGGCAAGCACGCAAAAGATGAGAACTGTGCGCAGCATGGGTCGGCCTTTGTGTGCGCCGACACTAATCCCGACATGGTGTTTGCGGCTTTAACGCGCGCCGAAACCGCGCCGTTGCGTAAACGACCGGTAAACGGCCGTCACGATTATTTCGTCCCGTACATGCGGTCGCCGGCGTCGCCGAGGCCGGGCATGATGTAGCCTTTCTCGTTGAGCTGGCGATCGATGGAGGCGGTGAAGACCGGAACATCCGGATGCGCCTTGGTGAAACGCTCGATGCCTTCGGGCGCCGCCAAGAGGCAGAGGAAGCGGATGTTGGTGGCGCCGCGTCCCTTCAGCTTGTCGATGGCCGCGATCGCCGAATTGGCGGTGGCCAGCATCGGGTCGACGACGATCACCAGCCGGTCGGCGAGGTCGCTCGGCGCCTTGAAGAAATATTCGACCGCTTCCAGCGTCTCGTGATCGCGGTAGAGGCCGATATGGGCGACGCGCGCCGCCGGCACCAGATCGAGCAGGCCTTCGAGCAGGCCGTTGCCGGCGCGCAGCACCGAGGCGAAGACCAGCTTCTTGCCCTCCAGCGTCGGCGCTTCCATGGTTTCGATCGGCGTTTCGATGGTGGTCGTGGTCAGTTCGAGGTTGCGGGTGACCTCATAGCCGAGCAGCAGCGAGATCTCGCGCAGCAGCCGCCGGAAGCCGGCCGTCGAGGTCTCCTTCTTGCGCATGATGGTCAGCTTGTGCTGGACAAGCGGGTGGTCGACGACGGTGACGCCCTGCATGGTGTTCTCCTAAATGCATTTCGCCCAAAAGCGCGCGCATAAGTCCCTTCGGAGCGCCGCGCTACAGGCTGCTGGAATGACCCTAGCGACAATGCGCCGGCCAAGGAACCGTTTGGCCCGCGCCGACCACAGTTTTGTCGGGAGAAATCAGCGCGCGCCGCCGTTGAGCCTGGCGAGCAGCGCGGCCTTGGTCTTGCGATCGACGAAGGCCGCCTCGATGGCGGTCCGGGTGACCGCGGCAAGCGCCTTGTCGTCCATCGCAAAATGCTCGGCGGCGATGGCGTATTCGCGCTTCAGCGACGTCCAGAAATAGGGCGGGTCGTCGGAGTTGAGCGTCACCTTGCAGCCCGCCGCTTTCAATGCCGGAAAGGGGTGGTCGGCGAAGCTGTCGAAAACCTTGAGCGCGATGTTGGAACCGGGGCAGCATTCGAGCACGACGCCTTCGTCGGCGATGCGCCGGACAAGGTCGGGGTTCTCGATGGCGCGCACGCCGTGGCCGATGCGCGACGGGCGGATGTGGTCGAGCGCCGCCTGGACGCTCTCCCAGCCCATCAGTTCGCCGGCATGGACGGTGATGCCAAGTCCGGCCTCGCGGGCAATCTCGAAGGCCCTGACATAGTCCTCGAAGTCGCCTATGCGCTCGTCGCCGGCAACGCCGAAGCCCGTTACGAGCGGGTGCCCGCAGCGGGCGGCGAAGCGCGCCGCTTGCTCGATCGATTCGACGCCGACATGGCGCACGCCGGTGACGATCATGCGGCCCTCGATGCCGGTCTTGGCCTTGGCGCGGGACATGCCTTCGCCGAGCGCGTCGGTATAGGCCTTGGGCGACAGGCCGGCTTTTTTGGCGTGGTCCGGCGAGGTGAAGACCTCGGAATAGATGGCGCCGTCGCGGGCGAGACTGGTCAAATAGTGATCGGCCAGCCGGGCATAGTCCTCTTCCGTCCGGAACAGGTCGGCGGAGAAATCATAGGCGGCGAGGAACGAGGTGAAATCGTGCCAGACGAAGGAGCCGTTCTGGATGTAGGGTGAGGTGTCCTTGCCGTACTTTTGCGCCTGGCTGATGACGAGTTCGGGCGCTGCCGCCCCTTCGATGTGGCAGTGCAGTTCTGCTTTCAAAGGCATTCAATCATCCCGTCAGGTCAATCCGGGTCGTGGCCTCATAGGCATCTTGCCACGACAAGGAAGCGCGGCCGAACACCGCGCCTTAAACAATAGCGCCCGCACCATCGATCGGCTATGGTCCCGCCGGTTTTATGACGGATCAAAATAATGTCAGTTGAGAGAACCACGGCCGCGGGCGGCATGGAAACCTCCTATGGTTTCAAGCATGTAGGGGCAGGCGACAAGCAGTCCCTGGTCAACGACGTTTTCCACAAGGTCGCCAACCGCTACGATCTGATGAATGATTTGATGTCGGCTGGGCTGCACCGGCTGTGGAAGGACGCCATGGTGACATGGCTCAATCCGCCGAAACGGCCAGGCTGGAAGGTTCTCGATGTTGCCGGCGGCACCGGCGACGTCGCCTTCCGCATCGTCGAGGCGAGCCAACGCAATGCCCATGCCACGATCCTCGACATCAACGGCTCGATGCTCGCGGTCGGCCGTGACCGGGCTGAGAAAAAAGGCCTTTCCGACAACACCGATTTCGTCGAGGCCAATGCCGAGGAATTGCCTTTCCCCGACGCCACCTTCGACGCCTATACGATCGCCTTCGGCATTCGCAACGTGCCGCGCATCGATGTGGCGCTCAGTGAAGCGTTCCGCGTGCTCAAGCCCGGCGGGCGCTTGCTGTGCCTCGAATTTTCCGAGGTCGACATGCCGCTGCTCGACAAGGCCTATGAGGCCTGGTCGTTCAACGCCATTCCCAGGATCGGCAAGGCGGTCACCGGCGACGGCGAGCCTTATTCCTATCTGGTCGAATCGATCCGCAAATTTCCCAACCAGCAGAATTTTGCTGCCATGATCACCCGCGCGGGCTTCGACCGCGTCTCCTTCCGCAACTATTCGGCCGGCATCGCCGCCCTGCATTCGGGCTGGAAGCTTTGAGGCGAGTGCAGCCATGAGCACAGTCGGCGCTGCTTTCCGGCTCGGACGGGCCGGCTGGGTGCTCGTGCGCGAGGGTGTCGTCGCCGCCTTGCCGGGCGACGAGCTTTCCGGCCTGCCTAAATTCGGCTGGCGCCTGGCGCGGCTTTTCACTCGCCGCCGCGCGCTTGCCTATGAACGCGGCGACCGACTGGCCAAGGCCGTCGTTCGGCTTGGTCCGTCTTACGTCAAGCTCGGCCAGTTCCTGGCGACGCGGCCCGACGTCGTCGGCAACGACATGGCGCTCGATCTCGCCATGCTGCAGGACAAGATGCACACCTTTCCGCAGGCCGAGGCGGTGGCGGCAATCGAAGCTTCGCTCGGGCGCAAGATCGGCGAGCTTTACGTCCGTTTCGGCGATGCCGTCGCTGCCGCCTCGATCGCCCAGGTCCACACCGCTGAAACCGTGCAGAACGGTATCGCGACCCAGGTGGCGGTAAAAGTCATCCGGCCGGGCGTGCGCCGCCGCTTCTTCCACGATCTCGAAAGCTATTTCCTCGCCGCGCGGCTGCAGGAAAAATACATCCCGTCGTCGCGCCGCCTGCGGCCGGTCGAGGTGACTGAGACGCTGGCGCAAACCACCAAGGTCGAGATGGATCTGCGGCTCGAAGCGGCAGCGCTTTCGGAACTGGGTGAGAACACCAAGGACGATCCCGGCTTTCGCGTGCCGTCCGTCGACTGGGAGCGCACCGGCCGCGACGTGCTGACCATGGAATGGGTCGACGGTGTCAAGATGAACGACATTGCCGGCCTCGCGGCCGCCGGCCACGATCTCAAAACCATCGCCGGCAACCTGATCCAGTCGTTCCTGCGCCATACGCTGCGCGACGGGTTCTTCCATGCCGACATGCACCCGGGAAACCTGTTCGTCGAGGCCAACGGCACCATCGTCGCGGTCGATCTCGGCATTGCTGGCCGCCTCGGCAAGAAGGAGCGCCGCTTCCTCGCCGAAATCCTCTATGGCTTCATCACCCGCAACTATCTGCGTGTCGCCGAAGTGCATTTCGAGGCCGGCTACGTGCCGCGCCAGCACAATGTCGCGGCCTTCGCGCAGGCGATCCGCGCCATTGGCGAGCCAATCCATGGCCAGCCGGCCGAAACCATCTCGATGGCCAAGTTGCTGACGCTTTTGTTCGAGGTCACCGAGCTGTTCGACATGGCAACGCGGCCCGAACTGATCCTGCTGCAGAAGACTATGGTGGTGGTCGAAGGTGTCGCCCGCACGCTCGACCCGGCCTTCAACATGTGGAAGACGGCCGAACCGGTGGTTGGCGACTGGATTGCCGGCAATCTTGGCCCGCGCGGCCTCTTGGTCGACGCGCGCGACGGCGCCAAGGCAATGCTGGCGCTGGCCCGTCAGGCGCCGGAACTCGCTGCCCGCACCGAGCGGCTGTCGCGTGAGATCGACCTGATGGCCGAGCATGGGCTGCGCTTCGATGAGACGACCGCGCGTGCGATCGGCAAGGCCGAAGCGCGCTACAGCCGTTCCGGCCGGCTGGCGCTATGGGTGATCGCGCTGACGCTGATCTATATTGCGTGGCGGATTTTCTGACAGCCTGCCGTGAGTGGCTTGCCTCGAATTGATTGCATTGCTAGCATTGCATGCGGCAACGGTTGAACAGAGTGCAATCACATGGCCAATATCACGATCCGCAATCTTGACGACGAGGTCAAGGAACTGCTGCGGCGGCTTGCTGCAGAGAACGACCGCTCGATGGAGGAGCAGGCGCGGGTGATGATCCGGGCCGCGGTCGAGGGCCAGGTCGCTCCGGCGGGCCGCATCGACGAGATCGAAAGGACGCTGCGTGAACTGATAGGCTCGCGCCAGCAGGCGGCGCCCATTGCTGCCGTATCAGGCAAGGTCGCCCTGAGAGGCAGCCTCTCCGGCAAGCGCATCCTGCTCATCATCGGCGGCGGCATTGCCGCCTACAAGACGCTCGACCTGATCCGCCGGCTGCGCGAGCGAGGGGCTGCGGTGCGGGTGGTGATGACGGCGGCGGCGCAGGAGTTCGTGACCACGCTTTCGGTCGGCGCGCTTTCGGCAGACCATGTCTTCACCGAGCTGTTCGACGGCAATGACGAGCACGACGTCGGCCATATCAGGCTGTCGCGCGAGGCCGACCTTCTGGTGGTCGCGCCGGCTACCGCCGATTTGATGGCGAAGCTTGCCAATGGCCATGCCAACGATCTGGCCTCGACCGTGCTGATCGCCACCGACAAGCCGGTCTTGATGGCGCCGGCGATGAACCCGAAAATGTGGGCGCATCCGGCGACCCGCCGCAATCGCGCGACGCTCGGCAAGGACGGTATCGCCTTCATCGGCCCGGCCAAGGGCGAGATGGCCGAAAGCAACGAGGCCGGCGAAGGCCGCATGGCCGAGCCGCTGGAGATCGCGGCTGCGATCGAAGCGCTGCTCGACAGCAGGCCAAAGCCACTGGCCGGCCGAAAGATCATCGTCACCTCAGGACCGACGCATGAACCGATCGACCCGGTGCGCTACATCGCCAACCGCTCGTCCGGCAAGCAGGGCCATGCCATCGCCGCTGCCCTGGCTAGGCTTGGCGCCGATGTACGCCTCGTCTCCGGTCCGGTCGGCATTGCCGATCCGGCCGGCGTGACGACGCTGCATGTCGAAACGGCGGCGCAGATGAAGGACGCGGTCGAACAACTTCTGCCGGCGGATGCGGGCGTGTTCGTCGCGGCGGTCGCCGACTGGCGCACGGCGAATTCGGCCGGCGAAAAGATCAAGAAGGTGGCGGGCGAGGGGCCGCCGGCGCTGCAGATGGTTGAAAATCCGGACATTCTCGCCGGCGTCGGTCATCACAAGATGCGGCCCGGCCTGGTCGTCGGCTTCGCTGCCGAGACGCAAGACCTCGTCAACAATGCCGAGGCCAAGCTGAAGAAGAAGGGCGCCGATTTCATCGTCGCCAATGATGTCTCGCATGACAGCGGCGTCGGGTCTTCCGGCGTCATGGGCGGCGATCGCAACCGGGTGCGGATCGTATCGAAGGCCGGCGTCGAGGAATGGCCGGAGATGAGCAAGGACGAGGTGGCGGCGCGGCTGGCAGCGCTGATCGCGGAACGGCTGAAGACAGTCCTGGTCTGACTATCTAACCGGTCGCCTCCTGTGGCCGGTCGATCGCCGCCGAAATCCTCAGCGCGGCGAGGCAGCCAAGAATCCCCAGCGGCACGAAGGCGAGGAACAGCCAGGCGGCGACGTTGGCCGCCGCTTCGCGGTTCAGGCCTTCGGAAAACCCGCTGGCGTTGGCGACGATGCCGGTCAGCGCGGCGCCCACCGCATAGCCGATGCGCTGCATGGTCGGCACGGCGGCCGAGGCGATGGTCTGTTCGTCGTTGCGCGCCGACGCGACGATGACGCGGGTGACGAAAGGCCAGGCGATGCCGAAACCGCCGCCCTGTAGCAGAGCGCAAAGCAGGATCAGCGGGATCGAACCCGCCGGCACCGTATAGGCGAAACCGGCGATACCCGCCGCGATCATCACCGCGCCACCGACAATGATCAGCCGTTCGCGCTCCGGCGGCGCGTTGGCGACGAGAATGGACAGGATCGACCAGGCGATCGATTCGGCGGCGATGATGTAGCCTGTGGTCAGGATCGGAATGTCGTGCAGGCTGGTCAGGATCAGCGGCCCGTAGACGCCGAAGGAGCAGGTCGCCACCGAAAAGGCGGCGACCATGGTCATGCCGGCGCCGACCGGCGAGCGCCATGAGAACAGAAGCGACGGAAACAGCCGCGAGCGCGGCTTCAGCGCGTCGACGCGGACAAACAGCGCAAGCCCGATCAGGCCGAGGATCAGCAGCAGCGAGGAGCGCAGCAGGGCGATGTCGACGCCGGCGGTGGCGATCAGCACAACGCTGACGGCGAGGCAGCCGAGAGCGGCGTAGGGGAAGGGCGGTGCTGTGCCGATGATCGCCTGCGGCCTGGTTGCTTCGGGAGTGTCGAGCACGATGAAGCTCGCAAATGCCATGGCCGTGCCGCCCAGCGTGAAGATCCCGAAAGCCCAGCGCCACGACAGCAGGTCGGTCATGACAGCGCCGAGCAGCGGTCCGCTGAAGGCGGCGACGCCCCAGATCGCAGACATGACGCCGAACAGTTGCGGCCAGATGGCGCGTGCAAACAGCCGCTCGACCGAGACGAAGGCCAGCGACACCAGCGCGCCGCCGCCAAATCCTTCGATCAGGCGGCCGGTCAGGAACAACGGCATGGAAGGCGCTGTCGCGCAGATCAGCGCACCGGCGGCATAGAGCAAGGCGGCGACGACCATGTTGGTGCGCAGCGGGACATAGCTCACCAGTCGTCCGGCGGCCGCACCGGCGACGATGGCGCCAAGCTCGTAGATAGCCAGCGACCAGCCGACCAGTTGCACGCCGGCGAGGTCGCCAACCATCGCCGGCATGATTGTCGCCACCATCGTCTCGTTGGTGGCGTGCAGCAGGATGCCGAGGCTGATGAAGCAGAAGCGGGCGAGGTCGCCGCTCGCCCACAGCGCGCGCCAGTCCACTCTGTTTTTGCTGATCTCGGTCATCATTCTTACCCTGCCTTGCATATCTCTATGTCGTCGCATGGCACCAGAAGCCAGTGAGGATTTCCGGCGGGGCCATACGCGCTGCTTCAGTCAGGGCAGGCTTCTAAAACCTCAACCGTGGTTGAGTTCAAGCGACTTTTTTTGTGAGACGTTCGCGATTGGTAGAGAGCATCTCAGCTTCGTCATCCAGGGGTCTCCACGACGCCGCGTCGCGGCTGCTTCGCCCGTGGATGACGAGGCGTCAATTCGCCGTACTGCGCAGCTGGAACTGGCTGACGCCGATGGCGATGTTCATGCCGGTCTGCGTCTGCAGGCTGAGCGGCTGCAGCGTGAAGGCCTGCGAGGAGCCGCCGACCAAGAGATTGGCGCCGGCGCCGACCGCTGCCCTCACTTCGGCGCTGGCGCCGACATAGTCGCCGGCCAGCGCGCCCGGTGCATAGATGTTCTTCAGCGGCGTCAGCACCAGCCACTGCATCACCGTCTGCTTGGTCGTGCCGATGTCGAGACCGTATTTGTTGACGACGCCGAAATAGGCTTCCGGCGCGAAGCTCTTGTCTGCCGGGGTGAAGGTGCAGCTCAGATCCTTGGTCGAGCCGAAGATGAAACCGGTGCCGCCGCCGATGGCGCAATCGAGCGTGCCGAGCTCGATGCCTTGGTCCTGCGCATGAGCCTGTCCGGCAAGTGCGGCGGCAATGATTGCGGCGACGATAACGGTCTTGAGCACGGCGGTTCCCCCAAAAGCATGCGGCGCGAAACAGTATCCTGTTCCGCGCCGCGCGTTGAGGGGCGAAATGCGGTTACTTGAACGAGTGGATCAGCTCCAGCGAGGTCACGGCGACCGCCACATTAACGCCCGTCTGCGCCTGGACGCTGAGCGGCTCCAGCACAAAGGCGCCATCCAGCCCGCCGACCAGCAGGTTGGCGCCGCCGCCGGTCACCACGCTCGCCTCGGCGTTGACGCCGTAATAGTGGCCGGCAAGGTCGCCCGCGTCATGGCCGCGGGTGGCGGCCAAAACCGCCCACACCAGCTGGCCCTGATGCGTCTGGCCGAGATCGACGCCGAGCTTGGAGATCATCCCCGTGTATTTCTCGGACGGTCCATGGTGGTACGGGCGGAAGGTGCAGTCGACGCCCTTGTTCGACGTGACGACGTAGCCGACGCCACCGTCGATGGTGCAATCGAGCGTGCCGAGTTGAAGCTTGCCGGCGCTGGCGGGAGCGACGAAAGCGGCGCTGGCGAGCGCCACGGCACAGATGATTTTCTTGATCATGGGTCAGTCCTTTCGAAAATTGCCTTCAACAACGGTTGAATGGCCCGGAGCGTTCCGCCGAAAACTTGGCGCGATCAAGGCAAGGGTTAACGCTTTGCCTTCGGTGGTTAATATAGGGCGACAGTGGTTTTGGTCGTTCGGGCGGAGCGCTCAGTGGCGCCACAGACGCCCAAGCGCTGACCAGGCCTTTTCCAGGGGGCCCTGGTCCGGCAGGTCGATCAGCACCGTGCCATGGAAATCCTGGGGATAGCGCCGGTAGAAGTCGATATCGTTGACGATCCGCCGTCCAGGAATTGCGCGACGCATATCCGGATGCGGCTTCAGCGGCGGATGGGCCAACTGACTTGCTTGCTCAGCCAGCTCGCCAAAATCCTGGTGCGTGAGATCGTCGACGTCGTAGGCGATTTTCGAACGGACATAGCCATTGGCGTTGATGCGACGGGCAATGAACTTCAGCATCTCCCAGATCGGGTCCTGGTTATCGTCCGATCCGCCGTTCTCCACGGCCAGGATGAGGTAAAAGGCCGGCTGCCCCAGCCAGAACATGGTCAGCGCCGTGGCCTTGTCACATTCCGGCTGGCGCGCGATCCAGAACAGCGGGTCGATGTCCCAGTCCCAATTGAAGTCCAGCACGGCCCGGTGCCAATCGTCGGGCGTGGCATTTTCAAGCCAGGCGATCTGTTGCTTGATGTCGTTCTCATCCATCGCCGTGCCACTCGCGTCCCGCAGCTGCTGATGCCGACCTTTGCCTATTCGCGCCTTGCACATTGGCACGCAAAGGTTGCGATTTTGCTGCGCGGCGCGCTTTAAGGCTAGCCGGATCAGGACTGGAACACTGTCGAAAAAAGCCGTCGCTGGTGACGGCAGGCATCGCGCTGGCTGCTATCAGCCGGCGGCGGCGCTGGCAGTGCGCGACAGGCCGTCCTTGGCCGGCTGGTAGGTCGGGTCGAGATGGACCGCCTCGCGATAAGCCTTCGACGCCTTGACCTTGTCGCCGCGCCGCTCATAGACCAACGCCTGGTTGGCCCAGGCCTCGGCATTCTTGCCGTCGAGCTTGATGGCCATGTTGAAGTCGGCGAACGCGTTGTCCTCGTCGTTCATGGCGAGGTAGGAAAGGCCGCGGCCGTTGTACGGTTCGGCGGCGTCCGGCGCCAGCGAGATGGCGGTCGAGAAATCCTCGATGGCGAAGGCATGCTGGCCCTGGCTCTGATAGATCAGGCCGCGATTGTGGTAGGCGCGCGCATCGGTCGTGTCGAGCTGGATCGCCTTCTGGAAATCGTTGAAGGCGTCCTGGGTCTTGCCTGCCTTGCGATAGAGATTGCCGCGGCCGATATAGGCGGCGTCATAATTCGAATTGATCTGGATCGAGCGGTTGTAGTCAGCTAGGGCCGCCGCCTGATTGCCGAGGAAGCGCTGGATCAGCGCCCGGTTCGAATAGGCTTGGTAGAAATTCGGATTGAGCTGGATGGCGGTGTCGAAGTCGTTCAGCGCCGCCTGATACTGGCCACCGCGGCCATAGGCCGAGCCGCGCACATTGTACCCTTCCGGATCCTGGGGACTGCGCTGGATCACGGCCGACAGCGAGGAGATGTTCTCGGTCGAGCCCTGCGCCTTGTCGATGTTGTTGAATTCGCCGGTCGGGGCCGTCTGGCAGCCGGCGAGCACCAACCCGGAAATCAGGGCTGCCGTCAGGGCAAAACCGCGCAATGCTGTCCTGCGCTCTACGCTGATTGCGTTCATGTCTGCCCTGTCCTCACTTCAGTCGCGTCGCTCGGTCCGGGTCCCCCCTCCGGGCCGGGTCACACGTCAAAACAAAAAGGTGGCGGCGATTCCGCATCGCGCCACCTTGGATATCCTTCAAAAAGGACGAAAAATTGGCGTCAGAACCGCGGCGGACGCGGAGCGCCACCAGGACCGCCGGCAGCACCAGCCGCCACCGGGCGCGGCGTCATCGGCAGCAGACCTTCGCGCTGGGCACGCTTGCGGGCCAGCTTGCGGGCGCGGCGCACGGCCTCGGCCTTTTCACGGGCGCGCTTCTCGGAAGGCTTCTCGTAATGTCCGCGCATCTTCATTTCGCGGAAAATGCCTTCGCGCTGCATCTTTTTCTTGAGCGCGCGAAGCGCCTGATCAACATTGTTGTCGCGGACGAGTACCTGCACGGGCAATCCTGTCTTTCGGGTTTGATATCAACAGGCAAGCGGCCATAGCCACTAGCCTCCGCGGCGGTTTACACCACGAATTGTGGCGGCTGATAGCAGAATCAGGCCGCGCTGTCCACAGCCGAAATGCAAGGCGGCGGCCAAAGCGCAGCCGGTTGCGGCGAGATAAGTGGTCAACCTAAGCCGTGGCCAGGTGAAGCTCTTCGAAACCCTCGAAGAATTCGCCGTAGTCGCAGGTTATTTCCTCGCCCGCCGCAATGTCGCGAGTCGCGATGGCTCCGCCATACTGCGAAAAATCCGTGTTCGGCCTGTCGGCATGGTTCATGAAGCGCCCATTGTCGACCTCGTAGACCATGAAGCCGGGCCGGTCGGGGCTTGGATAGGCATATCTGTCGAGCAATTCCCTGAGATGCGCGGGTGCTGCTTCATATCTTTCCATCGGGATCAGCCGGTCGAAGTCCGGATCGAGCCGCCAGATCGACGCCCCCTTGCTGATCGGGTCGGCGGCGAACACGCCGACGCCTTCGATTGCACTCGCAGCAACATAGGTTCTGATCAGCAGCATGGTTCCCGCCCGTCTTCGAACAGAAGTCTTCGAAGACAGACGGAATCGCCAAATCGCATCGAAAAAGCAAGGCCGGTTTTGAGACATTGTGGCCTGCGCGCGGGTGCGTTGGCCGCAAAACCCTTCACGTCCGGTTGATCGAGACGCCGCCATCGGCAAACAGCGCCGTTCCGGTGGTGAAGCTCGACGCGTCAGAAGCGAGATAGAGCGCCGAGCGGGCGATCTCTTCGGGCCGCGCGATGCGCTTCAGCGCATGCAGGCCTTCGACGAAAGCCAGTACTTCGGGACCGGCATCCGGCGCGTTGGTGATGCTTGCCGGCGTGTCGGTGCCGCCCGGCATCAGCGCGTTGACCCGCACGCCTTTCGGGCCATATTCGGCGGCGAGCACCTGCGTCAATCCGATCAGCCCGGCCTTGCTGGCGGCATAGCTGGTCATGCCCGGCATGCCGACCGTGTGGCCGACAAAGGTCGAGGTGAAGATCAGCGAGCCGCCGCCACGTTCGACCATAGCCGGCACCTGATACTTCGCGCCGAGGAATGCGCTGGTCAGATTGGTGTCGAGCGTTTCTTGCCAGCCTTTGAGCGACAATTCCGAAATGGGACCCATCGCGCCGACCGAGCCGACATTGTTGAAGGCGATATCGAGCCCACCGAACCTGCCGACCGCGAGATCGACGAGGGCTTTGGCATAGGCTTCGTCGGTGACGTCGCCGGCAAGGGCGATTGCGGTGCCGTCGGCGTCCTCGATTTCGGCGACGAGCGCGTCAAGTTCCGCCTGGCGGCGGGCCGCGACGATGATCCTGGCGCCTTCCTCGGCAAAGAGTTTTGCCGTGGCGCGGCCGATGCCGGAACTGGCGCCGGTGACGATGGCGACCTTGTTGGCGAGTGCGAGCATTTTCTGCATCCTTTGTTCGCGCCAGCTTCGCCGGCAATTGGATGCTTGGTCGCAGACAGGGGCAGTGTGAGCCACCCGATACCTGCGAAGGCGGCCCCAACAGAGCTATTGCTTCAGCAGCCAGCCGAGCCGGTCGAGCGAGAATGCGTAGCTGATGACAATCAGCAGAGCCATGATGATGCCCGTGGTGGTGTAACCGGCCGCATAGAAACCGGCCGCGCCGCCGAACAGGATGACGAGTTCCAGTACCAGCCGCACCGCGCCCGGAACCGGGACGGGAGCCTGGCCGGATCGGCTTGGATCGTTGAGCACGGCAAAGGCCCCCCAGAGCGCGGCCGCGACAAGTGGCACGGCCAAGGCGAGGAACCAGCGCCACCATCCGCCTGAAAGGCTCCAGCCCGCCACGCCGAGGCCGAGCAAGGCGGCAAGCTCCAGCAAAAATCGCAACGTCAGATTCCACCTGGCGTTACCCAAATCGTCCTCCGAATCCCGAACCGGTGGGATAGTGGCGAAAGGCAGTCACATCAGCCAGCCCCGGATGCGTCATTTTGGTCGCGGCGCAAAACGGCAAGCGCCGTCGCAAACAGCGCAAGGGTGGCAGCGCTGTTTCGCTAGTGATACACCTCGCGCGCCGGAGCCTGAACGAATGCCCGGCGGCAATCCGCGAGACCTTTGGCGCGAGGCTGGAACGTGAAAAAATATTCGGTATTCGCCATCGCCCGCGAGGCCATGCGCGGCCATAAGGGCTGGGAGGAACAGTGGTCCTCGCCGGAGCCGAAGAAGGAATACGACGTCATCATCGTCGGCGCCGGCGGCCATGGGCTGGCGACAGCCTATTATCTCGCCACGGTGCACGGCATCACCAATGTCGCGGTGCTGGAAAAGGGCTGGCTCGGCGGCGGCAACACCGGCCGCAACACCACCATCATCCGCTCCAACTACCTCTATGACGAGAGCGCCGGCATCTACGATCACGCGCTGAAGCTGTGGGACGGGCTCAGCCAGGAGCTCAACTACAACGTCATGTATTCGCCGCGCGGCGTCATGATGTTGGCCCACAACGTCCACGACATCCAGGTGCTGAAGCGCCACGTCCATGCCAACCGGCTGAACGGCATCGACAATGAGTGGTTATCGCCGGAAGCGGCGAAGGAATTCTGCCCGCCGCTCAACATCTCCAAGGACGCGCGCTATCCGGTGGTGGGCGCCGCCTTGCAGCGCCGCGGCGGCACCGCCCGCCACGATGCGGTCGCCTGGGGCTATGCGCGCGGCGCTTCGGCGCGCGGCGTCCACATCATCCAGAATTGCGAGGTCACAGGGGTCAAGCGGGCGCCGAACGGCGCGGTCATGGGCGTCGACACGACGCGCGGCTTCATCGGCGCCAAGAAGGTCGGCGTGGTTGCCGCAGGCCACTCCTCTGTCATCATGAACATGGCCGGCGTGCGCATGCCGCTGGAAAGCTATCCGCTGCAGGCGCTGGTGTCGGAGCCGGTCAAGCCGGTATTCCCGTGCGTGGTGATGTCGAACACGGTGCACGCCTATATCTCGCAGTCCGACAAGGGCGAACTGGTGATCGGCGCCGGCACCGACCAGTATGTCTCCTATTCGCAGACCGGCGGCCTGCACATTCTCCAGCACACGCTCGATGCCATCTGCGAGATGTTCCCGATGTTCACGCGCATGAAGATGCTGCGCTCGTGGGGCGGCATCGTCGACGTGACGCCCGACCGCTCGCCGATCCTGGCCAAGACGCCGGTATCAGGCCTCTACGTCAACTGCGGCTGGGGTACGGGCGGCTTCAAGGCGACGCCGGGCTCGGGCCACGTCTTTGCCCACACCATCGCCAAGGACGATCCGCACCCGATCAACGCGCCCTTCACCATCGAGCGCTTCCGC
Organism: Mesorhizobium sp. P2_H9; assembly: GCF_056403215.1. NCBI lineage: Bacteria > Pseudomonadati > Pseudomonadota > Alphaproteobacteria > Hyphomicrobiales > Phyllobacteriaceae > Mesorhizobium > Mesorhizobium sp. P2_H9. The sequence goes on from NZ_JBFUFX010000002.1 coordinate 34,950, forward strand.
ACCGGCCGTCTCATCGACGAGGCGGCGGCGGCGGCGGTGGCGCACTGAGCACCGCAGGCTTTGCAATCAACCGGCCATCGGCCACGGCGAATTGTAGGAACGAAATAGAATGCTTCTCATCCGCTGCCCCTACTGCGAGGAAGAGCGTCCGGAGCTCGAGTTCCGCAACGCCGGCGAAGCGCATATTGCGCGCTCGGCCAACATGGCCGGCGAGAGCGATGACGATTTCGAGAAGTTCTTCTTCATCCGCTCCAATCCCAAAGGCATCATCTATGAGCGCTGGCGGCACATGCATGGCTGCGCCCGGTTCTTCAACGCCGTGCGCGACACCGTCACCGACACGTTCCTTTTGACCTACAAGGCCGGCGAACCGAAGCCGTCAAAGCTGCCGGGAGTTGCCAAATGAGCGGCGCGTTCCGCATTCCCGGCGCCGGCCGCTTCCAGCAGGCCAAGACCGCCCGCTTCAGCTTCGACGGCCAGGCCTACACCGGCATCGAAGGCGACACGCTGGCCTCGGCGTTGCTCGCCAATGGCGTCCATCTCGTGGGACGTTCGTTCAAATACCACCGGCCGCGCGGCTTCCTGTCCGCCGGTGCCGAAGAGCCGAACGCGCTGGTCGAGATCAAGCGCGATGCGGCGCGCAAGGCGCCGAACATCCGCGCCACCGTGCAGGAACTCTATGAGGGGCTCGACGCGAGCTCGCAGAACCGTTGGCCGTCGCTGGCCTTTGACGTTGGCGCGGTCAACGACATTGCCTCGCCGCTGTTTTCAGCCGGCTTCTACTACAAGACCTTCATGTGGCCGAAGGCGGCCTGGAAGAACCTCTACGAACCCAAGATCCGGGCCGCGGCCGGTCTCGGCGTCGCGCCCGACAAGCCGGATCCCGACCACTACTCCGCCCGCTTTGCGCATTGCGATGTGCTGGTGGTGGGCGGCGGCGCTGCAGGCATTGCCGCGGCGCTCGCCGCAGCCGAGACCGGCGCGCGCGTCATTCTTGCCGACGAACAGGCGGATTTCGGTGGCAGCCTGCGTTTCGAGTCCGGCGCCAAGATCGACGGCCAGGATGGCTATGCCTGGTCGCAAGCCACGGTGGCCAAACTCAGGGCGATGGACAATGTCCGCGTGCTGTCGCGCACGACCGCCTTTGGCTACTACGCGCAGAATTTCGTCGGTCTGGTCGAGCGCGTCAGCGACCATCTGCAAAACCCTGGCCGCGACCTGCCGCGCGAGCGGCTTTGGCAGGTTCGCGCCAGGCGCGTCGTGCTGGCGACCGGTGCCATCGAGCGCCACATGGTGTTTGCCGACAATGACCGGCCGGGCATCATGCTGGCGTCCGCCGCACGCACCTATCTCAACCACTACGGCGTCGCGGTCGGCAGAAATGTCGGCGTCTACACGGCCAATGACTCGGCTTACGCGGCGGCGATCGACCTGAAGAAGGCCGGCGTCAATGTGGCGGCCATTGTCGACCTGCGTGACAATCCGACAGGACCGGTGATCGACGCAGCAAGGGCGCTCGGCATCGAGGTCAATTTCGGCCGCGCGGTGATCCGTGCCGGCGGCAAATTGCGGGTGTCGTCGATGACCGTGCAGCCGAAGAATGGCGGCGGCGAGCGCACCATTGCGGTCGACGCGATCCTGATGTCGGCCGGCTGGACGCCGTCGGTGCATCTGTTCTCGCAGTCACGCGGCAAGGTCGCCTTCAACGACGAGACCAAGCGCTTCGTGCCTGGAATTTATGCGCAGGATTGCGTCTCGGTCGGCGCCTGCAACGGCACGGACGGGCTGTCGGCGACGATCGACGAGGCTTATGCGGCCGGCGCCAAGGCGGCGAAGGATGCCGGTGCGAAAACCGCAAAGGGTACGAAGCCGAAGGTCGACGCCTCGGAGAGCTGGTCGCGCGGCATGCTGGGCGCTGCACCCGGCGCCGGGCCGGATACGACTGTGAAAGCCTTTGTCGATTTCCAGAACGACGTCACCGCCAAGGACATCCGCCAGGCGGTGCATGAAGGCATGCGCTCAATCGAGCACGTCAAGCGCTTCACCACCAACGGCATGGCGACCGACCAGGGCAAGACCTCCAACATGCACGGCCTGGCGATTGCCGCCGAGACGCTGGGCAAGGCGATCCCTGAGGTCGGCCTGACGACGTTCCGGGCGCCCTACACGCCGGTGACCTTCGGGGCCATCATCGGCCACGCGCGGGGTCCGCTGTTCGATCCAACCCGCAAGACGGCGATCCATCCCTGGGCGGCAGCCCAGGGCGCCGTGTTCGAGGATGTCGGCCAATGGAAGCGCGCCTGGTATTTCCCAAAGGGCGGCGAGGACATGCATGCCGCCGTCGACCGTGAATGCGTCACCGTGCGCAAGACGGCCGGCCTGTTCGATGCCTCGACGCTGGGCAAGATCGAGGTGGTCGGGCCGGATGCGGCCAAATTCATGGAACTGCTCTACACCAATCCGTGGGAGAAGCTCGAGCCCGGCCGCTGCCGCTATGGCATCATGCTGCGCGAGGACGGTTTCATCTATGATGACGGCGTCGTCGGCCGACTGGCGCCGGATCGTTTCCATGTGACGACGACGACTGGCGGGGCGCCGCGCGTGATGAACCACATGGAGGATTATCTCCAGACCGAATTCCCGCATCTCAACGTCTGGCTGACCTCGATCACCGAGCAGTGGGCGGTCATCGCGGTGCAGGGGCCGAAGTCGCGCGACATCATCGCGCCGCTGGTCGAAGGCATCGACATGTCGGACGAGGCGCTGCCGCATATGTCGGTGCGCGAGGGCAAGATCTGCGGCGTGCCGACAAGGCTGTTCCGCATGTCGTTCACCGGCGAGCGCGGTTTTGAGGTCAACGTCCCGGCCGACTACGGCCAGGCGGTCTGGGAAGCGCTGTGGGCCGAAGGCCAGAAGCATGGTGCGGCCGCCTACGGCACCGAATCCATGCACGTGCTGCGCGCCGAAAAGGGCTACATCATCGTCGGCCAGGACACCGACGGCACGGTGACGCCGAACGATGCCGGGCTCGACTGGGCGGTCGGCAAGAAGAAGACCGACTTCGTCGGCATCCGTGGCATGGCGCGGCCGGATCTGGTCGCCAAGGGCCGCAAGCAGTTGGTCGGCCTTAGGACGAAGGATCCGAAAGTGGTGCTGGAAGAGGGCGCCCAGATCGTCGAGGATCCGAAGCAGGCGATCCCGATGAAGATGATCGGCCACGTCACCTCCAGCTACTGGTCGGAAAACTGCGGCCGCTCGATCGCGCTGGCGCTGGTCGCCGGCGGCCGAGACCGGATGGGCGACACGCTCTATGTGCCGATGCCGAACGGCGTCATCGAGGTGGAGGTCACCGGCATGGTGTTCTTCGACGAGACGGGAGGGCGCCTCAATGGCTAAGGCTGCTGCGAAGACCACATCCACTGCCACGGCTTCGGTTGAACGCCGCCCCGCGCTCGCCGGTCAGGAGCTTTCCGCCACTGGCGTCAAGCTGGCTATCCTGCCGCCGGCGGAGCGCATTTCGCTGCGCGCGCCGGAGGCTTCGCTTGCAGCACTGTCGAAGGCGCTCGGCGTGACCGTGCCACAGAAGCCAAAGACCTCGGCGACAAAGGCCGGGCGTACGGCTTTGTGGCTCGGTCCTGACGAATGGCTGGTCATCGACGAGGCTGGAAAAGACCCGCTCGCTGATTGCGCCAAGGTTGGCGCGCTGCATTCGGCGGTCGGAATCTCGCACCGCAATATCGCCATATCGGTCACCGGCCCGGCCGCCGCTACGACCGTCAATGCCGGCTGCCCGCAGGATCTGTCGCTCGCAGCGTTTCCGGTGGGGGCGTGCTCGCGCACCATTCTGGGCAAGGTCGAGATCGTGCTGTTGCGCACCGCAACCGACGCCTTCCGGGTCGAATGCTGGCGTTCTTTCTCCGATTATGTCTTTACTTTCCTGTCGGAGGCGGCAGTCGACGCGGCGGCGTAGAGCAATCCTTTTCGGATTGCTCCGGGAACGTCTGCCGCGCTGGATCGTTCTGCGTCAGCACGTCGAGGGAGAATACCGATGCCGTCGAAATCCGCGCCGAAGTCCCTGGTCAAGAAGACGTCGGCGGTCCGCTCGCTCGAACATGAGCGGCACAACGAGGTTAGTGCGGAAGAAGAACTCGAGGAAGGTCTCGAGGATACGTTTCCGGCCAGCGATCCGGTATCGATCACCGCTACGTCCATTTCCGGTGGACCAGCAAGACCTGGCAAGGCCAAGGTCGTGGCGGGAATGAAGAAACCCAAGAAATAGATCCCAGCGGGCTGCAGCGGAGCGGGCCGAAACGGTTAGGAAAACGGCGGCCAGGAGATCCTGCCGCCCTTTGTCGTTCTGCCGTTCTTGGTCAGGCTACCGGGTCGGCTCAGAAGGAGCTGGGCACGATCCACGGGTTGATCTCGATGCCGAGCCGCGGGCCTTTGCTGTCGGCCTTGGCGTCGGACTTTTCGACCGATCCGGTCGCGCTGCAATCGAGCTTCACGTTGGTCTTGGTGTCGACGCAGACAGCAGCGGGTACGTGCTTGCTTGGCTGGCTCGTGCCGGTGAAAGCGGCGCCCGAGAATGCCAGTACTGCAGCGAGGGTGAGGATTGTCTTTTTCATCGTCAGTCTCCGTTTTCGACCGTTGAATTCTCTTCCGTACATGTACGGTGTGACGTACAGATACGCCTGCCGATCGCGAAGTTCAAGCCGAAATCGTACGCGTACGATAAATTTTTTGTTAACCAAGAAACTCGCCCTTGGTTTGGCTGGGAGGTTGGCGAGGAAATAGGGAGACGAAAGGCCGTTCAGCAGTTGACGGGCGTCTCGGTCAGTGGCGTCACGTTTTGCGTGCTGAGCGTGGCCAGCGTGAAATCGCACATCCGCTTCACGAAAGCCTGCGGATCGCCAAAGGGGTAGAACGGAAAGGTGATCAGCAGCGAGATCGTGCCGTGGCCGACTGCCCACAGCATGGTGGCGATGGCGCGCGGATCGCCTTGCAACTTGCCGGCGGCAACGCAGGCCTCGACCCTCGAGATCAGCACTTTCATCGCCGGGTTGCCTTCTTCCATGTCCTCGTAGCTCCTGCCTTCCGGCAGCTTGGTCTTCTCGGTCATGAACACGGTGCGGTATTCGTTGGGATTGCCGAGCCCGAAGGCGGCATATTCGGTCATTACCGCCTGCAACGCCTCGATGGGATCGTCGGACGGGTGCGCCTCGATGCGTTTGGCGAGGGTCTCGAAAGCATCCTCGGCCAGCGCGAAAAGAATGTCCTGCTTGTCGGCGAAGTAGGAATAGACCGACATCGGTGCATAGCCAACGCGCTTTGCCAGCTTGCGGATGGTCAGGCCTTCATAGCCTTCTTCCTGCACCAGCTTGTGGGCCGCCTCGACGAGCTCCGAGCGCAGTTCGGCCTTTTGTTTCTCGCGGCGTTTCTGGACGCTCAGCGGCAATGTCTGTGCCTTTGGTTGGTTGGTGCCTGGCTAAATTATATACGCTGTACGAAAACGGACAAGGGCGCGGGAAGTTCCCATGCGGCATGCATCAGATGGCGCCGACGCCGCCGTCCACCGCCAGCGCATGGCCGGTCATGAAAGAATTTGCGGGGTCGGCGGCAAACAAGATGGCGGTGACGATCTCGTCGACTTCGCCGACCCGCTTCATCGGCACGCCGCGCGTCAACTCGGTCAGCGCCTCGGCTTCCGGCGCGCCGGAGAGGCGGACGAAGCCGTCGACCATCGCCGTTCTGGTGTGGGCCGGGCAGATGGCGTTGATGCGCACGCCGTTGGTGGCGTATTCGGCCGCCGCCGATTTGGTCAGTCCGACGACGCCATGCTTGGCGGCGGCATAGACCGAAAGCTTCGGCGCCCCGACGAGGCCGGCGACCGAGGCGATGTTGACGATGGCGCCGCCCTGGCCGGTCGCCTTGAACTGCTGCTCCATTTGCGGAATCTGGTGCTTCATGGCGTAGAAGACGCCAAGCAGGTCGATCTCCAGGACGCGGCGCGCCTCATCCGAGGCCAGTTGCGGCAGGCGCACCAAGCTCTGGACGATGCCGGCATTGTTGACGGCGACATCCAGTCTGCCGAACTTTTCGACCGCCAGTGCCACCAGCGCTTCCGACACCGCTTCGTCGGCGATGTTGCCGGCCAGTATCGCCGTCTCCGTGTCGAGCGTGGCAGCGAGGTTTTCGAGCGCCGCGTGGTCGATATCGGAAAGGAGCAGCCGCGCGCCTTCGGCGGCAAAGCCTTTGGCCGCGCCGCGGCCGAGGCCGCCGGCGGCACCGGTGATCAGCACCGTCGCTCGCTCGAAACGGCCCATCACGTCTCCTTGTCGATCAGTTTCACCGCGAGACCGGCGAGCAGCTTGACCGCCTCGCCATAGGTTTTGGCCTTGTCCGGATTGGAGGCGTTGCCATCTAACGCCCGTTTGTAGACACCCTGGCAGATGGCAGCCAGCCGGAAGAAGGAGAAGGCGAGGAAGAAGGTCCAGTTGCCGATGCCGGCCAGCCCGCGGCGTTGGCAATAGGCGGCGACGTAGGCTTCCTCGGAGGGCAGGCCGAGGGCGGCACGGTTGATGCCGTCAAGGCCGCGAAAGCCTGACGCATGCGGCAGGCGCCACTGCATGCACTGATAGGCGATGTCGGCGAAGGGGTGGCCCGATGTCGACAGTTCCCAGTCGAGCACCGCCAATACTTTCGGCTCAGTGGGGGCGAACATCATATTGTCCAGCCGGTAGTCACCATGCACCAGCGAGACCAGACCGTCATCTGCCGGCATGTGCGTCTCCAGCCAGGCAATCAGCCGATCCATGTCGGCAACGCCCCCGGTTTCGGCGGCGCGGTACTGGCTGGTCCAGCGCGTCAGCTGGCGTTCGAAATAATTCCCCGGGCGGCCGAAATCGCCGAGCCCGGCTGCTTCGACGTCGACATCGTGCAAGGCGGCAAGCGTCGCGTTCATGGCATCGTAGATGGCGGCGCGTTCATCATTGCCGGAGGCCTCCGGCAGCGCCGGGTCCCAGAAGATGCGGCCATCGACGAAGGCCATCACATAGAACATGCGGCCGATCGGCGAGTCCTCGCTGGAAAGGTGCAGCATGTCGGGCACGGGCACCGCTGTGCCGGCAAGCGCCTTCATCACCCTGAATTCGCGATCGACCTGATGCGCGGACTTCAGCAACTGGCCCGGCGGCTTGGCGCGTAGCACATAGCGGCCACTTGCCGCCGTCAGCAGGTAGGTCGGGTTCGACTGTCCGGATTTGAACTTTTCGATCGAACGAAGTCCGGCAAAACCGGGGATTTCCGCCTCGAGGTAAGGCGCAAGCGCTGCCTGGTCGAGCGCGTTCGGGTCGCTGCCGCTCATGCGGTCTCAGGCTGGCGCTCGATCAGCGTCAGCGTCAGCCAGCGCGCCGTCAGCGCCGGCTTCTTCGAACCCTCGATCTCGATGGTCACGTCATGCGCTGTCTGCACCCAGCCCGACGGCCGGACCTTGACGTCGGCGAGCACGAAGCGGGTGCGGATGCGCGCGCCGGTCTTTACCGGCGCCAGGAAGCGCAGCGAATCGAAGCCGTGGTTGACGCCCATCTTGCCGTTTTCGAGCGGCGGCATGGTCTCGAAGGTCATCGCCGACAACAGCGACAGCGACAGGAAGCCGTGGGCGATGGTGCCGCCGAACGGCGTCTCCAGCCTGGCGCGCTCGGGATCGCAATGGATGAACTGGTGATCGTCGGTGGCGTCGGCGAACTGGTCGATCATGCGCTGCGAGACCACCCGCCACGGCGACACGCCGACTTCCTTGCCGACACTGGCCAGAAGCACATCGAGACTGATCGGTTCCACTGCGATGTCCTCCACTTCAGCCGCCGGCGTTCCGGTCGGTTGTATCATTCCTTGAACAGCGTCAGCCCATGCTGCACCGACTGCCCGCCATCGATCGGCAGGATGGCGCCGGTGACATAGCTGCCAGCACGGCTGCACAAATAGAGCGTTGCGCCGGCAATGTCATCCGGCGCGCCGATACGGCCGATCGGAACATGGCCGCCGACATGTCTGGCCTGTTCCTCGCTGCCGGTGGCAAAAGCGGTCATCCGGCTCTGGAAAGGCCCCGGGGCGAAGGCGTTGACGGTGATGCGGCGGGCGGCGAACTCGATTGCCAGCGTGCGCGTCAGATGGTGCACCGCCGCCTTGGAGGCGGTGTAGGAATAGGCGTCGTCGGCGAGCGGCTGGGTGCCCATCACCGAACCCAGATTGATCACCCGTGCCGGATCGGCATCGCTGGCGGCGGCGTCGAGCAGCGGCAGCAATTCGCGCGTGAGATGGAAGACGGCGGTGACGTTGACGCCGAACACTTTTGCCCAGGCAGGGTAGGGGAAGGTTTCCAGCGGCGCGCCCCAGGAAACGCCGGCATTGTTGATCAGGATGTGCAGTTTTTCGGTGCGTGCCTTGACCCCGGCGACGAGGGCCGCGATCCCAGCCTCGCTGGAGACGTCGCCGGCAAAGCCTTCCGCCCGGCCGGGGCTGCCAAGCCTATTCAATTCTTCGGCGACCTTGATGCAATCCTCGCCCTTGCGCGAGGCGATCATCACCGTGGCGCCGGCTTTGACCAGCGCAGTTGCCGCCATGCGGCCGATGCCGGTTGCGGCCCCGGTGACCAGCGCGGTCTTGCCGGCAACCGAAAAAAGCTCGTCCAGATAGCTCATCGCAGTTCCTCCGCGCCTCTCCCCTCGGGGCGAAAGGGCTCGCGTTGACAAGGCTACCCGAAGTACGGTCATCCTTGCCACGGGTAAAGTGCCCAGATGCGTGAAAGGGTTAGAGACCGATGGCGGAGATGAATCTCGGCATGACCGAGCGGCTAAAGCCGATCCACGCGCGCGTCACGGCGATGGTTCGCGACGAAATCATGCCGCTGGGCGAGGAATTCCTGGCCGAAATCGGCAAGGATGGCGACCGCTGGGTCTACACTGCGCGCCAGACCGAAATCCTCGAAGGGCTGAAGAAGACCGCGAGAGAGCGCGGCCTGTGGAATTTCTGGCTGACCGGCTCGGAGCGCGGCTATGGCCTCTCCACCGTCGAATACGCCTATCTCGCCGAAGAGATGGGCAAGGCGCATCTTGGCGCCGAGGCCTTCAATTGCTCAGCCCCCGACACCGGCAATATGGAGGTGCTGGAACGCTACGGTTCAGTGGACCACAAGAAGGCGTGGCTGGAGCCACTGCTCGAGGGACAGATCCGCTCGGCCTATCTGATGACCGAGCCGGATGTCGCCTCCTCCGACGCCACCAACATCGCCATGCGCTGCGAGCGGCAGGGCGACGACTATGTGCTGAACGGCGAGAAATGGTGGGCGTCGGGCGCCGGCGATCCGCGCTGCGCCATCTACATCGTCATGGTCAGGACCGGTGGCGACGGCGAGCCGCAGCATCGCCGGCATTCGATGATCCTGGTGCCTTCCGATGCCAAAGGCGTGACCAAGGTTCGGGCCATGCAGGTCTATGGCGACGACAATGCACCGCACGGCCATATGCATCTGAGGTTCGACAATGTGCGGGTGCCGGCCGCGAACCTGATCCTCGGCGAGGGCAGGGGGTTCGAGATCGCGCAGGGAAGGCTTGGGCCCGGCCGCATCCACCACTGCATGCGCGCCATCGGCCAGGCCGAGATGGCGCTGGAGATGCTGTGCCAGCGCTCCGTGCGTCGCGAGGCCTTCGGCCAGCCTCTGGCAAAGCTCGGCGCCAATTTCGACATCATCGCCGAATGCCGCATGGAGATCGAGATGGCGCGGCTGCTCTGTCTCAAGGCGGCCTGGATGATCGACCAGGGCGATGCGCGGGCCGCCGCGCCGTGGATCAGCCAGATCAAGGTGATTGCGCCGCGCGTCGCGCTCAGGGTTACCGACGAGGCGGTGCAGATGTTCGGCGCGCAAGGCATCAGCCAGGACACGCCACTGGCGCGTTCGTGGACGCATCTCAGGACGCTGCGGCTGGCCGATGGACCGGACGCCGTGCATCGCCGGCAGGTGGCGCGAACTGAGTTGAAGAAGTACACGCAGGAAAAGGTCTGAGTGACGGCTTAGCCGGCCGCGTTGCGGTGTTCTGGCGGTAACCAAGGAGTACCCCCGATGGCCATCCCCTCCGAGATGAAAGCGTTGCTGTTGGTCGGCGACGGCTACACCAAGACCCCAACCGGCAGTGTGCTGGAAGCGATGGAACCTTATCTCCAGCCCGGCAGCATCGCCGTGCCGACGCCAGGGTCGACACAGGTGCTGATCAAGGTCAGTCTTGCCTCGATCAATCCGTCCGATGTCATGTTCATCAAGGGTCAGTACGGCCAGCCGCGCGCCAAGGGCCAGCCGGCCGGCTTCGAGGGCGTCGGCACTGTCGTCGCTAGCGGTGACGAGCCTTACCCCAAGAGCCTGATCGGCAAGCGGGTCGCCTTCGCCACCGGCGTCACCAACTGGGGCTCATGGGCCGACTACGCCGTTGCCGAGGCGGTGGTCTGTATCCCTCTCCTCGACACGGTCCGCGACGAGGACGGCGCGGCGATGATCGTCAACCCGCTCACCGCGCTCGCCATGTTCGACATTGTCAAACAGGAGGGCGAAAAAGCCTTCATCATGACCGCCGGCGCCAGCCAGCTCTGCAAGCTGATCATCGGTCTGGCGAAAGAAGAAGGCTTCCGGCCGATCGTCACGGTGCGCCGCGACGACCAGATCCCGCTTTTGCAGGAGATCGGCGCGGCCCATGTCCTCAATGAGAAGGCGTCGGATTTCAAGGCGGCGCTGCGCGAAGTGGTGAAGACCGAGCAGCCGCGCATCTTCCTAGACGCGGTGACCGGGCCGTTGGCCTCGACCATCTTCGACGTCATGCCGAAGCGCTCGCGCTGGATCATCTATGGACGGCTCGATCCCGACACGACGATCATCCGCGAGCCCGGCCAGTTGATTTTCCAGCACAAGCATATCGAGGGCTTTTGGTTGAGCGAATGGATGCGCCAGTTCCGCGACCGCCGCGGCCCGGCGATCCTTGAGGCGCAGAAGCGATTTTCCGACGGCCGCTGGTCGACCGATGTCACGGCCGTCGTGCCGCTGACTGATGCGATGGCAAAAGTCCCGGCCGAACTGGCCAAGCCAAATGGCAAGGTGTTCATCAAGCCATAGTCAGCGGGTTGCCTCGTTATCGCAGGCTTTCCAGTTCGCGGATGCGTTTGGCGCCATCGGCCTCGAGCTGTCTGGTGACGGCGCCGATCAGCGTTTCGACAACGACGAAAAGCGCTGCTGAGGAGTCCCAGGCTGATGGCACGGCAGTGCGCCCTGCGATGACATGGCGAGCGAAGCGGGCGATCGGCGACAGCCATTGGTCGGTGAACAGCACGATTTGCACACCGCGCTGGTGCGCCGTTTCGGCAAGACGGACCAGGCTGTCCTGGTAGCGCCGGATGTCGAAGATCACCAGCACGTCGCGCTTGCCCATGTCGATCAGCCGGTCGCGCCAGACGCTTTCCTGTCCGGCGAGGTGGAAGACATTGGGCTGGACGATGGCGAGATGAGCGGCCATGTAGCGCGCCAGCGGATCGGTGAAGCGGCCGCCGATCAGGAAGGTCTTGCCGCGCCGGTCGGCAAGCTTGGCGACGATGTCGGCCAGTTGCTTGTCGGACAGGTGCCTGAACGTCTCGCGCATATTGTCGAGTGTTGCTTCCAGCATCGGCGATACCGGGCCGCCGCCCTGCGACTGTGGATTGAGCGTCCGAATAGCCGGCGATTGCAATTGCGCCGCCAGTTCGTCCTGCAGGGCCGACTGGAACTCCGGGTAGTTCTGGAAGCCGAGCCGGGCGACGAAACGCAGGATGGTCGGCGAGGATACGCCGGCCGCAGCCGAGAATTCGGCGACCGTCTTCAGGCCGATCAGCGGATAGTTGGCAATCAGCGTTTGCGCGGCGCGCCGTTCGCTTGCCGGCATCGTGCCGATGCGGTCCGAGATCAGTTCGGCAATGCTGGAAATCATGTTTTCCCCACCCTTGGCCTGGCCGACACTGCTTTCCCGAATTCGCATTTGACAAAGCCGGTCAAACTGTATGAAATCATCCACAGGGACGCAATGAGGCAAAATACGTAACATACGATACAGCGCTCCCCAGGGGACGACAGACAATGGAGACAGCACGGCCCGCCAGCCTTGCATCGTCAAACTCCGTCAGGGTGACGAACCCGGGTGGATCGAGCCCATTCGTGCTGACCTGCGACCACGCCTCCAATTTCCTGCCGGCCGAATTCGGAACGCTCGGCCTTCCAGTCGAAGACCTTTCCCGTCACATCGCCTGGGATCCCGGCGCGCTGCCGGTCGCCCACCGCATGGCCGAGGCGCTCGATGCGACGCTGGTCGAAACGCGTATTTCGCGCCTGGTCATCGACTGCAACCGCCCGCTCGACGCGCCCGACCTGGTGCCGCCGGTCAGCGAAACCACCGCAATACCCGGCAATACTGGTCTCTCGGAAAAGCAGCGCGCCCAGCGCATCGCCTTGTCGTGGCAGCCCTTCCATGACGCGGTCGCAAATATCGTCGACGCAAGGCAGGCGCGCGGTCGGGAAACCCGGCTGGTTTCGGTCCATTCCTTTACCCCGATCTACAAGGGCAAAAACCGGCCCTGGCACATCGGTATCATTCATGACGAGGATCGCCGATTGGCTTCACCGCTGATCGCCGCGCTCAAGCGGCTCGCCGGCGTCACCGTCGGCGTCAACGAGCCTTATTCGCCGGCCGACCGGGTCTATTTCACACTGGAGCGCCATGCGCGCTCGCGCGGCCTTCCCTGCGCGATGATCGAAATCCGCAATGACGAAATCTCCGGCGAGACCGGGCAGCGGAAATGGGCGGATCTGCTCACAGGCATTTTTCTGGATCTGGAGCCCGAGGAGGCCAAGGGCTCTCGAACAAGCGCAGTCAGAAAGTCAGTTCAATCGGCCAGCTAAGAATCAAAAGGGGACACCAAAATGGCAGCACCGGGTCAAATAGACGTCGATACAACGGAGGACGTAAAAATCCTTCATGGCATGGGCTACGCCCAGGAACTATCGCGACGGATGGGAGCATTCCAGAGCTTTGCGATCTCGTTCTCAATCATCTGCATCCTGTCCGGCGGATTTGGATCATTTCCGATCGCGCTTTCGACGGGCGGCCCATTCTCACTGACCATTGGCTGGATCATTGGCAGCGCGTATGCGCTGATCGTTGCGGCCAGTCTTGGCCAGATCGCATCCGCCTACCCAACGGCCGGCAGCCTGTATCACTGGTCGTCGATCCTCGGCGGCAGGTTCTGGGGCTGGGCAACGGCCTATGTCAATCTGCTCGGGCTTCTCTTTGTCATCCCGGCAGTGAATGTGTTTCTCTATCTCATCACGCGGGATCTGTTCTTCGGTTCAGTGCTCGGCTGGGACGTTTCCGGCTGGGGGATGGGGACACAAGTTGTTTCGGTGGCCGTCATCACCGCGGCGCAAGCCCTGCTCAACCATTTCGGCATCAGGCTGACGACCATCCTGACGGACTTTTCGGGTTACCTGATCCTCGGGGTCACCGTCATTCTCATCATCATGTTTCTGATGGCGGCGCCGAGCTTTGACGTCAGTAAGGCGTTTACGTTTGTGAACAATACGGGAGCACCCGGAGGCGGCGTTTCTCCGCAAACCGGTCCGTTGATGGCGATCATCATCGGCCTCCTCTATCCGCTGTTCACCATCACCGGTTTCGACGCTTCGGCGCACACTGCGGAAGAAACGGTCAATGCACGCAACACCGTGCACAAGGGCATGCTGCATTCGGTGTTTTGGTCCGGTGTGTTCGGTTTTGTGCTGATCCTGGTCATGATCATGGCAATCCCGGACCTGAATGCCGCCGCCGCAACAGGCTGGAGCTCGTTCAACAACCTGTTCATCGCAGCCATCCTGCCATCCTTCATCGGCAAGCTGATGCTAATCGGCGTCATCATCTCCAACTTCCTCTGCGCATTGGCAGCCGTGACGTCCACGTCGCGGATGATCTATGCGTTTGCACGTGACGGCGGCTTGCCATTCTCGGGCTTGCTGAGCTCGGTTAGCCCGACCTACCGCACTCCGGTGGCGGCCATCTGGTTCTCGGCCGTCATGGCTGTCGTGCTCACCGCGGTGACCACGCCGCTCAACGCTTTTGCCGCTCTCTCCACCGGCTGCGCCATGTATCTCTATATCTCCTACGCCATGCCGATTGTCGCCGGCTTCTTTGCCGAAGGCAAAACCTGGACAACCTTCGGCAGTTTCCGCCTTGGCGGTCTGTCGAAAGTCTTCGCGATCATAGTCATGATCGGCACGGTGCTGGTTACGATTGGCGGTCATGCCTTCGTCGTATCCATTCCCGGTACGCCGGCCGATGCTGCCGCCAATCCGCCTGTCGCGGCCACAAGCTTTGTGCCGGGCCTTTGGTACTATTCGCTTGGCTTTGCGATCATCCTGGCAATTCTTTGGTTCGCCATCGAAAACCGTCGCTTCCAGGGCCCGCCTATCGGTGATGCGGCAATCGCCAAGCGCAAGGCGATCATCGCGGCCGCTGAAAAGGCTGTCGGCGAAACCGCCTAAGCAGCAGGCTGAAGCCGTGGCGGGTTCGCTCGCCACGGTTTTTTGTTCCCTTTCAAAGTGACAAGCCCAAAGCGGCTAGCTGGAGTGCCAAAAGAATGGCCGGAAATTTCTCGTTCGATCAGTTGAAGAAGGCGGTCTCCAGCGGCGAGATCGACACTGTGCTGGCCTGCATCGTCGACCTGCAGGGCCGGCTGGCGGGAAAGCGTTTCCTGGCCCAGTATTTCGTCGATTCCGCCCATGACGAGACGCATGGCTGCAACTATCTGCTGGCAGCCGACATCGATATGGAGCCGGTCCCGGGCTATAAGGCGGCGAGCTGGTCGAAGGGTTATGGCGATTTCGTCATGAAGCCGGACCTGGCGACGCTGCGGCGCATTCCGTGGTTGGAAAAGACCGCGCTGGTGATCTGCGACGTGCTCGACCATCACACCCATGACGACCTGCCACATTCGCCGCGCGCGATCCTCAGGAAGCAGGTCAAGCGGCTGACGGAGCGCGGCTATATCGGCTATTTCGCCTCCGAGCTCGAATTCTATCTGTTTAACGAGACCTACGATTCCGCCCGCAAGAAGCATTGGCAGGGCCTCGACACGGCCTCGCCCTATATTGGCGACTACCAGATCGGCATCACCACCAAGGAAGAAGGCGTCATGCGCCGGCTTCGCAATGAGATGGATGCGGCCGGCATCCCGATCGAGAACTCCAAGGGCGAATGGGGTCCGGGCCAGGAAGAGATCAATGTGCGCTATGCCGAGGCGCTCGAGATGGCCGACCGCCACGTCATCCTGAAGAACGGCGCCAAGGAAATCGCCGAGTCTGAAGGCAAGGCGATCTCCTTCATGTCGAAGTACAATTACGGGTTGGCCGGCAATTCCAGCCACATCCACAATTCGCTGTGGAGCGCCGACGGCAAGACGGCGCTGTTCTTCGACAAGAAGGCGGACTGGACGCTGTCGACGCTTGGCCAGCAATGGGGAGCAGGTCAGCTCAAATACGCCAAGGAGTTCACCTGGTTCCTGGCGCCCTACATCAACTCCTACAAGCGCTTCCAGGCCGGCACATTCGCGCCGACCAAGATCATGTGGAGCGAGGACAACCGCACCGCCGGCTTCCGCCTGTGCGGCGAGGGCACCAAGGGCATCCGCATGGAATGCCGCATCGGCGGCGCCGACCTTAACCCCTATCTCGCTTTCGCAGCATTGATCGCCGCCGGCCTGGCCGGCATCGATGAAAAGCTCGAACTGCAAAAGCCCTTCGTCGGCGATGCCTATCAGGCGTCGCGGCTGCCGGAGATCCCGAAGACGCTGCGCGACGCCACCGAGACGCTGGCGAAATCGAAGATGCTGAAGCAGGCGCTCGGCGAGGACGTGCTCGAACACTATGTCCACACCGCAAAGTGGGAGCAGTTCGAATACGACCGTCGGATTACGGATTGGGAACTGCACCGGGGGTTTGAGCGGTACTAAGCTTGCCCTGAACGCCCTTGCCCTCTCGCCGTGGACAACAGGGGCGCCGACGCCGGAGCTCCATTCTTCCCCCCGTCACTATACGGGGAGAAGGTGCCGGCAGGCGGATGAGGGGCAGCGCCAAGTCATATGATTTTCGATTGTTACAAAGTGCGAGGACTTAAAGAATGACCGAAACGGTCAAGATAAAATCCCCCATCGATGGCTCGATCTATGCCGAACGGCCTGTCGCCACCGACCAGGCCATCAACGCCGCCGTCGAGCGGGCCAAGGCGGCGCAGGAGAAGTGGGCGCTGACACCGGTCGTCGAGCGCGGCAAGTATATGCTGGCCATGCTGGAAGCGCTGGTCGCGATGACCGACGAGATCGTGCCGGAGATCGCCTGGCAGATGGGCCGTCCGGTGCGCTATGGCGGCGAGTTCGGCGGGGTCAAGGAACGCACCAACTACATGGTCGAGATCGCCGAAGCCGCTCTCAAGCCGGTTCTGGCCTCCAATCCGAAGGACGGGTTCCGCCGCTATGTGAAGAAGGTGCCGCTCGGCGTGGTCATGGTGATCGCGCCGTGGAACTATCCGTATCTCACCGCCGTCAACACCATCGTGCCGGCATTGATGGCCGGCAGCGCCGTCATCCTTAAGCATGCGGCGCAGACGCTTTTGGTCGGCGAACGCTTCCAGCAGGCTTTCGACAAGGCCGGCCTGCCCAAGGGCCTGTTCCAGAACATCGTGCTTAACCACGCCCAGACCGAAAAGCTGCTCGGCTCAGGCAAGATCGACCATGTCAATTTCACCGGCTCGGTCGGCGGCGGCCGCGCCATCGAAAAGGCGGCGGCCGGCACCTTCATGACGCTCGGCCTCGAGCTTGGCGGCAAGGATCCGGCCTATGTGCTGCCCGACGCCAAGATGGACCATGCCGTCGCCAATCTGGTCGACGGCGCCTTCTTCAATTCCGGCCAGTGCTGCTGCGGCATCGAACGCGTCTACGTCCACGAGAAAGTCTATGACGAGTTCATCGAAGGCTTCATCGCCGAGACGAAGAATTATGTCGTCGGCAACCCGCTCGACCAGGCAACGACGATGGGGCCGATGGCGCAGGCACGCTTCGCCGATCTGATCCGCGAGCAGAAAGCCGAGGCGCTGCGCAAGGGCGCCAAGGCGCACATCAACATGAAGGTGGCCAACGACCAGGCAGGCTCGCCCTATCTGGCGCCGGAGGTGCTGACGCAAGTCGACCATCAGATGAGCGTCATGCGCGAAGAAAGCTTCGGACCCATTATCGGCATCATGAAGGTGCGCAACGACGAGGAGGCTATCGCGCTGATGAACGACAGCCCCTATGGGCTGACTGCCTCGATCTGGACGCGTGATACCGACCATGCGGCGGCGATCGGCGACCGCGTCGAGACCGGCACCGTGTTCATGAACCGTTGCGACTATCTCGATCCGGCGCTGGTCTGGACCGGCGTCAAGGACACCGGCAAGGGGGCAGCACTGTCGGCCATCGGCTACGACAATCTGACCCGGCCGAAGTCGTTCCACCTGCGTGAAACCATCTGATTTTCTGAAAGACAAAAATGTCCAAGCTCATCTCGAAATGGAATTTTCCCACCACCGTCCGCTTCGGCGCGGGACGCATCAAGGAACTGCCGGATGTGCTTGATGCAACCGGCATCAAGCGGCCGCTGTTCGTCACTGATCCGGGATTGGCCAAGCTGCCGGTCGTCGCTTCGACACTGAAGATCCTCGACGACGCCAAGGTGCCCTACGGCGTGTTTTCCGAAGTGAAGCCGAACCCGGTCGATTCCAATCTCACTGCTGGCATTGCCGTGTTCAAGAAGGGCAAGCATGACGGCGTCATCGCTTTCGGTGGCGGCTCGGCGCTCGATCTCGGCAAGCTGATCGCCTTCCAGGCCGGGCAGACGCGGCCAGTGTGGGATTTCGAGGATGTCGGCGACTGGTGGACGCGCGCCGATTCCGATGCGATCGCGCCGATCATCGCCGTGCCGACCACCGCCGGCACAGGGTCCGAGGTCGGCCGCGCCGGTGTCATCACCAATGAGGCGACGCACACCAAGAAGGTGATCTTCCACCCGAAGCTTTTGCCTGCAATCGTGATTGCCGATCCGGAACTGTCGGTCGGCATGCCAAGCTTCATCACCGCGGGCACCGGCATGGACGCGCTCGCCCATTGCCTCGAAGCCTATTGTGCACCGGGCTATCATCCGATGGCCGATGGCATTGCGGTGGAAGGTGTCAGGCTCGTCTTCGAAAACCTGCCGAAGGCCTATGCCAACGGCAAGGATTTGGTCGCCCGCGCCCATATGATGAGTGCGGCTGCCATGGGTGCGGCTGCCTTCCAGAAGGGGCTCGGCGCCATCCATTCGCTGTCGCACCCGATCGGTGCGCTCTACGACACCCATCACGGCATGACCAATGCCGTGTTCATGCCCTATGTGCTGGCCTTCAACCGCGAGGCGATCGACGAGCGCATCGCCCGGCTCGCCGCCTATTGCGGCATCAAGGGCGGGTTCGACGGTTTCGCCAAGGCGGTCATCAAATTGCGCAAGGAGTTGAAGGTGCCGCATGCGTTGCCGGGCCTGATCAAGGGGCTCGATATGGACAAGAAGCGCAAGGGCCTGATCGCCGACATGGCGGTGGTCGACCCGACCGCCGGCGGCAACCCTGTCAAGCTGACCAAGAAGGCGGCGCTGACGCTGCTGGAGAACGCGATCGCCGGCACCGTCTGAGGCGGATTTGGTGCCGGAATATGATTTGGAAAACGAGGGGAAAGGAAAGGGGAAGGGGCGAAAGGCATGCAGAAACTAGTTAGCCGGAAAAATAATCGCGAGGCGATTGCTACCACCGGTTAAAAAGAGTTTACTTTTTCGTACTGCGGGTGCCGGTTTCACAATGCTTTCATCTGGCTGTCACATGAAAACGATACCGCATCGCAGGCGTCCAACGGCGTCAGTTCAATGGAGAGAACACATGTTCAAATTCACGGGGAAAGTGCTTTCCCTTTCGGCCGCGACCCTTTTTGCGTCGTCGGCGATTTCGTCCGCAGCGTCGCTGGACGATCTCGTCAAGGCCGCAAAGGCGGAAGGCCAGCTCACCACCATCGCCCTGCCGCATGACTGGTGCGGCTATGGCGCCGTCATCGACGGCTTCAAGGCGAAATATCCTGAAATCACCATCAACGAACTCAACCCCGATGCCGGCTCCGGCGACGAGGTCGAGGCGATCAAGGCCAACAAGGACAACAAGGGCCCGCAGGCGCCTGACGTCATCGACGTCGGCCTGTCCTTCGGTCCAACCGCCAAGGCTGACGGCCTGATCCAGCCCTACAAAGTGTCGACCTGGGACTCGATCCCCGACTCGGCCAAGGATGCCGACGGTTTCTGGACCGGCGACTACTACGGCGTGCTGTCCTTCCTGGTGAACAAGGACCTCGTCAAGGAAGCGCCGGCCGACTGGGCTGACCTGCTGAAGCCGGAATTCGCCAACACCGTGGCGCTTGCCGGCGACCCGCGCGCCTCGAACCAGGCCATCCAGGCTGTCTATGCCGCCGGCCTTTCCGGCGGCGCGGCTGCGGGCGAAGCTGCCGGCACCGCTGGCCTCGACTTCTTCAAGAAGCTCAATGCCGCCGGCAATTTCGTGCCGGTCATCGGTAAGCCGGCGACCCTGGCACAAGGCCAGACGCCGATCCTGGTGACCTGGGATTACAATGCACTTGCCGGCCGCGACACGCTGAAGGGCAATCCGCCCGTCGACGTCGTCGTGCCGAAGACGGGTGTCGTTGCCGGCGTCTACGTGCAGGCGATCAGCGCTTTCGCACCGCATCCGAACGCTGCCAAGCTCTGGCTGGAGTATCTCTACTCCGACGAAGGCCAGATCGGCTGGCTGAAGGGCTATTGCCACCCGATCCGCTTCAACGATCTTGCCAAGAACGGCAAGCTCCCGGCGGACGTGATGGCCAAGCTGCCGCCGGCCGAGGCTTACGCCGCCGCGGTGTTCCCGACGCTGGACGAGCAGGGCAAGGCGAAGGAAGCCGTCACCAAGAACTGGGATGCCGTCGTCGGCGCCAACGTCAAGTAAGGCTTGAAATCAACCGGGCGGCCCAGCGGCCGCCCGGTGTTCCTCGGAGACGGTAGCCGGCGCATGACAGATCTCTCGCTTTCCGATCACGCAGTTGCCGGGAAGACCGCGCCGCCCAGCGAGGCGCGCGCATTGCGACTGCCGACGCAATGGCTCGGCGTCGCGCCATTTTTCATCTTCGCCATCATGTTCCTGATCTTGCCCACCCTCTATTTGATGCTGGGCGCCTTCCAGAACGATGCCGGCGAATTCACGTTGGAAAACATAGCGGCACTGGCGCAGCCATCGATTGTCGCCGCTTACTGGATCTCGCTCAAGGTCAGCCTTTCCTCGGCATTGATTGGCGCCTTTGCGGGTCTTGCCATCGCCATCGCCATCGTGCGCGGCGGCCTGCCGGAGTGGATACGTTCGGCAACGCTAACCTTTTCCGGCGTTGCTTCCAATTTCGCCGGCGTACCGCTGGCCTTCGCCTTCCTCGCGACACTTGGACGGCTCGGTCTCGCCACGGTGCTGCTCAACACCGTGTTCGGCCTCAACATCTACGCACACGGCTTCAACATCCTGTCGTTCTGGGGCCTGACGCTGACCTATGTCTATTTCCAGATCCCGCTGATGGTGGTCATCATCACGCCGGCGATCGACGGCTTGAAGAAGGAATGGGGCGAGGCCGCCGCGACGCTCGGCGCCACCCAGGCGCAATACTGGCGAATGGTGGTCATCCCGGTGATCTGGCCGAGCTTTCTCGGCACTGTCATCCTGCTCTTCGCCAATGCCTTCGGCGCCATCGCCACCGCCTATGCGCTGACCGGCTCCTCACTCAACATCGTGCCGATCCTGCTCTATGCGCAGATCCGCGGCGACGTGCTGCACAATGCCCATCTCGGCTATGCGATCGCCTTCGGCATGATCGTCATCACCGGGCTGGCCAATGTGTTCTACATCTGGTTCCGGACGCGTTCGGAGAGGTGGCTGAAATGAAGTCCGGCAAATTCTGGGCCTGGGTCGTCTTCGCGCTGGGCGCGGCCTATTTCTTCATTCCGCTGATCGCGACGGTGGAATTTTCCATGCGCATGCGGCGCGGCGAGTATTCCTTCGACGCCTACAAAATCGTGCTGGGCGACGCTCACTTCCAGGCGACGTTCGGCTATTCCGTCGTTGCCGCCATCTTCACCATCATCCTCGGTGTGCTGATCGTGGTTCCGGCCGCGTACTGGATTCGACTGCGCCTGCCGCAACTGCGGCCCATCGTCGAGTTCATCACGTTGCTGCCGCTGGTCATTCCGGCCATCGTCATCGTCTTCGGCTATATCAGGATGTACGGTTCGAATTCGCCGCTGCCGTTCCTGGCGACTGACATGGGTACCAATGCCTTGCTGGTTATCGGCTATGCAATGCTGGCACTGCCCTACATGTACCGCGCCGTCGATACCGGCCTTCGCACCATTGACGTCAGGACGCTGACGGAAGCGGCGCAGATTCTGGGCGCCGGTTGGGGCACGATCATTGGTCGAGTGATCCTGCCCAATGTGCTGATCGCGGTGTTATCGGGCGCCTTCCTCACCTTCGCCATCGTCATTGGCGAATTCACCATGGCCAGCCTGCTCAACCGGCCCGCCTTCGGCCCCTATCTGCAAAACGTTGGCGCCAACCGCGCTTATGAGCCGGCGGCGCTTGCCATCATCGCCTTCGCCATCACCTGGGGCTGCATGTCGCTGATCCAGATACTGTCCCGCTTTGCGCCGAGATCGGCGAACCGCCCAAACTGATCGACAAAGTACTGATCGAAAGAAAAAGCCATGGCCGACCCATTCCTCTCCATCCAGCATGTGCGAAAATCCTTCGGCGCCACCACAGTGGTCGAGGATTTCAATCTTGATGTCGAGCCGGGCGAGTTCGTTTCCTTCCTCGGGCCGTCCGGGTGCGGCAAGACCACCGTTCTGCGCATGGTCGCCGGTTTCGAAGAGCCGAGCGCCGGCAAGATTGTCGTTGCAGGCAAGGACATCACGAGGCTGAAGCCAAACCAGCGCAATGTCGGCATGGTGTTCCAGGCCTATGCGCTGTTCCCCAACCTGACGGTGGCGCAGAACATCGGTTTCGGCCTGAAGGTCGCCGGCATGCCCAAGGCGGACATCGATAGACGCGTGGCCGAGATGCTGGACATCATCAAGCTGCCGCAGATGGCCGACCGCTATCCCTACCAGCTCTCCGGCGGCCAGCAGCAGCGCATCGCGCTGGCGCGGGCGATTGCGCCGAAGCCGAAACTGTTGCTGCTCGACGAACCGCTGTCGGCACTCGACGCCAAGGTGCGCGTATCACTGCGTGAGGAAATCCGCTCGATCCAGAAGAAGCTCGGCATCACCACCATCTTCGTCACGCATGACCAGGAAGAAGCGCTATCGATCTCCGACCGCATCGCCGTCATGTATGGCGGCAAGGCCGAGCAGGTCGGCACGCCGTTCGAGATTTACAACCGGCCGGCGACCAAGTTCGTCGCCAACTTCGTCGGCACGCTGAACGTGCTGGAAGGCACTGTCACCGACGCAGCGGCGGGCACGGTGCGCGTCAACAGCGAGGAGGTTCTGCTCAAGGGCAAGCTCAACGGGTCCAAGTCAGGCGACACGCTGTCGCTGGCTTTGCGGCCGGAAGCGATTTCGCTTGGCCGTCAGCCCGGCCGCGATTCCAGCCTGTCCGGTGAAATTTCCGAAGTGCATTTCCTCGGCTCGGTCATCCGGGTTCGTGTCGGCATCGGTGGCAGCACGGTGTCACTCGACACCTTCAACAGCCCAGCCGCTCCGCCGCCGGCTGTCGGCGAGAAGGCTGAGATATCGTTCTCGTCCAGCGACATGCTGGTGCTGCACTAGTAAGCATCCTCAGGGAACTGAGACGGTCGATTTCAGCAGGTGCAATGAACGGCTACAATACAGCCTGAAAGACCGGCAGCGCCTCCATGACCGAGGCTCATATCCTGGCGACCGAGGCCGGGCATACTGCCGGCTGGCAGGGGCCTGCTGGACAATCAACAGCATCTTGCCAACTCACCCCTGCCAACAATGCCGCTTCGCGGCTACGATAGGTCATGGCTCTTTTCGAACTGACGCTTGTCCTCCTGCTGATCGCTGTAGCGCTGACCGGACTGTCGCGGCGGCTGGAGATTCCCTACCCTTCGCTGCTGGCTCTCGCAGGCGCTGGCCTCGCCTTCGTGCCTGGCGCACCGACGATCGAGATCGACCCGGAGCTGGCATTGGCGCTGTTCATCGCGCCGGTGCTTCTGGATGCCGCCTACGACACGTCGTTGCGTGATCTCAACCGCTATCGCCTGCCGCTCGTGGCTCTGGCGCTCGGCGCCGTCATCTTCACCACCGCGATCGTTGCTTTCGTCGGCTGGAAAATGGCCGGGCTGCCGATCGCGGCGGCCATTGCACTCGGCGCCATCGTCGCGCCGCCCGACGCGGTGGCTGCAAGCGCCGTGCTTGGGCAGTTCAAGGTGCCGCACCGCATCACCGCCATTCTGCAGGGCGAGAGCCTGCTCAACGATGCCACCGCGCTCCTGATCTACCGGTTGGCGGTTTCGGCAGCGCTCGGCGCGATCATGCTGAGCAGCGCCATTCCGACGATCCTGTTGTCAACGATCGGCAGCCTGGCCGCGGGGTATCTGCTGGGCCGCTTCTCATTGCTGACGCTCACCCAGATCGAGGATGCGGCGAGCAGCACGGTGATACAGTTCGCCGGGACGTTCGGCGTCTGGATCCTCGCCGACAGGCTGGGACTTTCGGCCATCATCACCATCGTCGTCTATGCGATGACCCTCGCCCGCAGGGCGCCGCGCCGCATGTCGGCAAGGCGGCGCGTCAGCACCTATTCGGTGTGGGAGTCGGCGGTCTTCGTGCTCAACGTGCTGGCCTTCGTGCTGATGGGCCTGCAGGCACGGTCGATTGTCGGCCGGCTTGCCGGGGACGGGCAGGGCGAAGCCTTCGTCTTCGCCGCGACGGTGCTGGCCGTCGTCATCGTGTCACGCCTCGTCTGGGTTATGGGTTTCGGCGTCATCATACGATGGTTTGCCCGCTTCGGCAGTGAGGAACAAAGGCGAGATGCGCCGACGGTTCGGGGCGGGCTGCTGGTCGGCTGGTGTGGCATGCGCGGGCTGGTGACGCTGGTGGCCGCCATTGCCTTGCCGCCCAACTTCCCGGGCCGCGATCCGATCGTTCTTGCCGCCTTCGCGGTCGTTCTCGGTACACTGGTGCTGCAAGGCATGACGCTGAAGCCGCTGCTGCGCTGGCTCGCCTTCGATCCGGACACGACGATCGACCGCGAAGTGGCGCAGGCGCGTGTCGCCATCATGCAGGCGGCACTCAACGTGTTGAGCGGCAAGACGTCGAATGCCGCTGCTGCGGTGCGCGAGCAATATACGGCCCAGCGCACGATCGCCGAAAACCCTGAAAACGCGCAGGCGGCGACGGAGTATGACAGGCTGCGCCTCTATGCCATCAACAGCCAGCGCGATGCGCTGGAGGAACTGCGGCGAAACGGGACCATCGGCGACGAAGCCTATCACCGCCTGGAGGAAGAAATCGACTGGACGGAACTGGCGGCCTCGCCGGCAGGACGGTTCCAGCCGCTGACGACGAATTAGGCTGGCCCAAACTCCGTCCATCCCGCTGCACATTGCAAGCAAATCGCCGAACCGCTACGTCAATCCGAAATTGAGCCGGATAAGCAATGAAGCTGGTCAGCTACAACATCCAGTACGGGTTCGGCAGCGACGGCCGCTATGACCTTGCGCGCGCGGCACGTATCGTTGACGGCGCCGACATTATCGCGCTGCAGGAAGTGGAGCGGCACTGGCAACGGAGCAACGAGGACGACCAGCCGGAGCTGCTTTCCCGCCTGCTACCGGACTACCACTGGGTCTATGGCCCGGCCTTCGACATGGACGCCAGCGAGCAGCGCGACGGCCGCCTCTTCAACCGGCGTCGGCAATTCGGCACCATGGTGCTGTCGAAGCTGCCGATCGTCTGGTCGCGCCTGCACACGCTGCCCCTGCGCCGCACGCTGCGACCGCTCAACACCCGCAACCCGGCGCTCGAATGCATGATCCGTACGCCGGCCGGTCCGGTGCGGTTTCTCTCCTTGCATCTCGCACATATCGCCGCCGAGGAGCGGCTGGAGCAGATCGACTATCTGCTCGCCGAGCATCGCCGGGCGCCGTCCGACGGCGGCCCATGGAGCGGCGTTGACGATGAGCCGGCGCGCAACTGGAGCAATAGCGAGGCCGAGCCGGAGAACCCGCTGGCGGCGATCTGGCTGGGCGATTTCAACATGGAGCCGGACAGCGCCGAGTATAGGCGCATCGTCGGCAGCACGCCCTATCATCGCGGCGCTGCCTATCTCGACGGGTTCGTCGATGCCGCGGCGGTTGCCAGCGAAGCTCCGGTGGATTTCCACACTCATGTGAAGACCATCGACGGCAGGCTGACAAAACGCCGGCTCGATCATTGCTTCGTCGGCGGCATGCTTGCCGGGCGTGTGCGCTCGGTCGGCGCCGACATCGGCGAAATCGCCTCGGACCATTTTCCGCTGCGCGTCGACATCGATCTGGAAACGCCACTCGCCATGCAGGGCGGCGGATGACCCGCCAATGAGCTTGTTCGTCTTCTTCGCCGTGCTTGCCGCCGCCGCCATGCATGCGACCTGGAACGCGCTGGTCAAGGTGCATCTCGACCGCTTCCTGTCGATCACGCTGATGACATTAGGCATGGGATTTGCCGCGCTTTTCGTGTTGCCCTTTGTCGAATTCCCGAAGGCCGAGGTTTGGCCATTCATTCTCGCTTCGGTGGTCTTCCACATGGGCTACCGGACCTTCCTGATCGGCGCCTACAAGGCTGGCGATTTCGCCCAGACCTATCCGCTGGCGCGCGGCACCGCGCCGCTGCTGGCAGCCTTTGGCGGCATGTTCGTCGTTGCCGAGATTCCCGGCCCATTCGCCATAGCCGGGATCCTGCTGCTATCGGCCGGTACGCTGGTGATGTCGTTTCGCGGCGGCGTGCATCTGGAAAGGTTCAACCTGCGCGCTGTCGGCTTTGCGCTCGGCACTTCGATCTTCATTGCCAGCTATACGCTGTCCGACGGCAGCGGCGCGCGGCTGGCCGCCACGGCGCAGAGCTATGCCGCCTGGCTGTTCATCTGCGACGCGACATGGGCGCTTGTTTTGTGCGTCGTCTTCCGCGGACCGCAGTCGCTGCCCGTGCTGGCGCGTGACTGGAAGGCGGGGCTTTTCACCGGCGTGCTCAGCGGTGCGGCCTACTGGATCGTCATGTGGGCGATGACCAAGGCGCCGATCGCCTCAGTGGCGTCGTTGCGCGAAACCTCGATCCTGTTCGCCATGATGATCTCGGTGTTCGCGCTCGGCGAGAAGATGACGGGCTGGCGTGCTGCCGCCGCGCTCAGCATCGTCGCCGGCGTCGTCGCGCTCAGGATGGGTTGATTTCGAGGTCGAACACCATCAGCCCGTCGGTGCCGCCTTCGAGCGCGGCGACCAGTCTTGCGCCGGCGCGCTGATGCGCTTCATGCACCAGATAGGCGTCGCGCGCGGCGGCATCGCGAAAGTCGATGGTGAAGCCATGGGTGAAGCCGCGCGCGAAGGGCTCGGGGCTGGCATTGGCGCTGAATTCGACCTTGTCCATGCCGTCGATCGCCCAGCGCAATGCCTCGAGATCGGCGTGGATCGCAGCGCGCTCGGCGGCGTCGACGTCGATGCGGAATCTGGCGAAGACACAATGCCTGATCATTTTTTGCCTCTGGGTTACGCTGCCTGATTGCCCGAGAATACCGCCGGCGGCAACGGTTCACGGCCAAGGATGAGATCGGCGCCCTTTTCACCAACCATGATGGTCGGCGCATTGGTGTTGGAAGAGGGCACGCGCGGCATCACCGAGGCGTCGCAGACGCGCAGTCCTTCGATACCGCGCAGCCTGAGGTCGGGCGTCACCACCGCCATGTCGTCATGGCCCATGCGGCAGGTGCCGACCGGATGGTGATCGGTCTTGGCACTGCGGCAGGCATAGTCGAACAGCTCGTCATCGCTGGCGAGCGTCGGGCCGGGTAGCACTTCGCGCATCACGTAGGGTTGAAGCGCCTTCTGCCGCATGATCTCGCGCGCCAGCCTGAGGCCCTTGATTGACATGGCGCGGTCGTAAGGGTCGGACCAGTAGTTCGGATCGATCAGCGGGTGATCGGCCGGGTCGCCGCTCTTCAGCCGCACCGTACCGCGCGAGCGCGGTCGCAAGAAGGCCGAGTTCAGTGTCACGCCCGGGTTCCTGAGCTTCTCGACACCGGCCTCGATACCGGAGCCAAGGCCGAGATGGAACTGGATGTCGGGCGACGCGGCGGTCGGGTCGGCGTACCAGAAGCCGCCGGTCTCGAACAGGCTGGAGGCCACCGGCCCCTTCTTCAAAAGCAGATATTGCAGGCCGGCCCACATTGTTCGGTGCAGTTTGGCGTAGTTGTCATAGGTGTGGTCGCCGGTGCATTCGGCGATGACGAACAGATCGAGATGGTCCTGCATGTTGGAGCCGACGCCGGGCAGGTCGTGCACCGGTGTGACGCCAACCGACTTCAGGTGATCGGCCGGACCGATGCCCGACTGCATCAACAGCTTCGGCGAGCCGATGGCGCCGGACGAGACGATCACCTCGCGCTCGGCGCGCAGGACTTTTGTCTCGCCGGCCGGCCTGTCGACGATCTCGACGCCAATGGCGCGACCTTTCTCGACGACGATGCGGGTCACCAGCACGTCGGTCCTAACGGTGAGGTTCTTGCGAGCGCGGATCGGCTTGAGATAGGCAACCGAGGCGGAGGAGCGCCGGGCGTCTTTCTGGGTCAGCTGGTAGTAGCCGACACCTTCCTGGGTGGCGCCGTTGAAATCCGGATTGAAGGGAATGCCCATCTCCTGGCCGGCGCGGAAATAGGCCTCGCAGATCGGCAACGGCGAAATCGGGTTCGACACGCCGAGCGGGCCCTGGTCGCCATGGAAATCGTTGGCATAGCGCTGGTTGTTCTCGGCGCGTTTGAAATAGGGCAGCACGTCGCGATAGCCCCAGCCGACGAGCCCTTCTTCCTTCTCCCAGGCATCGTAGTCGCGGGCATTGCCGCGCGTGTAGATCTGGGCGTTGATGGAGGAGCCGCCTCCGACGACCTTGGCCTGCGTGTACCAGAAGATGCGGTCCTTCATGTGCTTCTGCGGCACGGTCGACCAGCCCCAGGAGGCGATGCCCTTGGTCATCTTGGCAAAGCCCGCCGGCATGTGGATGTACGGATGCCAGTCCTTGCCGCCGGCCTCCAACAGCAGCACCGAATTGGCCGGATCCTCGCTCAGCCGGTTGGCCAGAACGCAGCCGGCCGGACCGGCGCCCACGATGATATAGTCGGTCATGACACCATCCACTTACAGTCTCGGCACGGAGAGCGCGCCGTCGACATTGATGATCGAGCCTGTGGAAAAACCGAGCTTGCCGCCAGCGAGCGTCGCCACCACGGCGCCAATGTCTGATGCTTCGCCCCAGCGTTTTGCCGGCACCAGCCCGCTGTCGATGAGCGCATCGTATTTGGCGGTGACGCCCGCCGTCATGTCGGTGCGGATGATGCCCGGCCTCAGCTCGAACACACCGATGTTTTCAGGGGCGAGCCGCAGCGCGAGGTTTTTCACCCACATGGAAAGCCCGGCTTTGGAGATGCAGTAGTCGGAGCGTTCGGGCGACGCCATTTCGGCGCTGACCGAGGTGATGGTGATGATCGATTTCGGATGATCGCCCGGTGTGGCCAGCATCGCCCTGGCGACGGCCTGGCTGAGGAACACGGTGCCACGCAGATTGATGCCGAGGGCGCGGTCGAAATTCTCCGGCTTCAGTTCCAGCAGGTCGCCGCGCACGACGGCGCCGACGCCGGCATTGTTGACCAGGCAGTCGAGGTGGCCGAAGGCGTTCAACGCGGCGTCGACCAACGCGGCGTGGCCGTCGAGATCGGCGATGTGGCAACGATGGTAGGCGAATTTCGCGCCGCGTTTGGTGATATTGGCGGCGAGCCCGTGATCAGCGTTCTCGGCAAGGTCGGCCACAAGAATATCGAAGCCAGCATCGGCCAGCGCCTCGGCGCAGGCAAGGCCGATGCCGCGTGCACCGCCCGTGACGATGGCTACGGGGCGAGTCATGCCGCGAGTTCCGTTCTGCGGATGTGGTCGGCGACGCGCAGCGCTTGCGCGGCGATCGACAGCGCTGGATTGACCGCGGCCGAGTTGGGCAGGAAGCCGCCATCGACGACGAACAGATTCTGATGGTCGAACGAGCGGCAGAACGGGTCGAGAGGCGATGTAGCCGGATCGTCACCCATCTTAACCGTGCCGCACTGGTGCGAGGGCGTCCGCTTGTCGAAGGGGCGTGACAGCACGATCGGATAACCACAGGCGCGAAAATTTTCGCGCATCACCTTGGTCAGGCCGTCCAGTGACTGCATGTTGGAGCGCCGCCACTGCATGACGATGTCCTTGCCGTCGACCATGATGCGGCTTTCGGGATCGGGCAGGTCCTCGCACATCAGGTACCAGTCGACGGCGTGGCCGGCCATGAAATCGAGCGCGAACTTTGGCGCCAGCTTGACGTTGGCTCTCAGCATGTTGCCGTCGATCTTGCCCAACAGCTGGACGTTGCCGAGCGGCCTGCCGCCCGTGCCGTCTGTGAGATAGTAGTCGTTCAGCATCAGCGTCTTTTGGTAGACGGCATCGTTGCGGCGGCGCGGATCGATCGCCAGCATGGCGCTCGAATTGTGGTTCATGAAATTGCGGCCGACCTGGTCGGAACGGTTGGCGAGGCCTTTGCCGTCTGATGAGGGCGAGCGCAGCAGGATAACGGCGGAATTGACCGCACCAGCGGAGAGGATCACCAATTTTGGCGACACCTTCTTCAACGTGCCATTCTGCCGGTAGTGGATGGCGGCAATCGTCTTGCCGTCGGCCGAGGCTTCGAGAGATTCGACGTAGGCGCCGGTCTCGAGCTTGATGTTCTGGTCGGTAAGGGCCGCCGTCAGCGGTCCGGTTTGCGCGTCGACCTTGCCCTGGCCGGTGTTCGGGAACGCATCCCAGCCGGTCTTGCCTTCCTTCAGCCAGGTGTCGATGTCGACGCCGAGCGGCAGCGAGGCCGGATGCAGGCCGAGGCCTTTGAGTTCGGCGCGGGCGCGGGCAATGGGCGCCTCGTCGGGCACCGGCTTGAAGGCATAGGGGATCGAGTGGAACGGCTCGGTCGGATCCTCGCCCAGCGAGCCGCGCACGCGGAACAATTGCTCGGCCTTCGAATACCAGGGCTCGAATTCCTCGTAGGAAAACGGCCAGGCCGGTGAGACCCCGCCAAAGTGCTCCATGGCGGCGAAATCTTCCTTGCGGTAGCGGATCAGCACCGCGCCGTAGAATTTCGAGTTGCCGCCGACATAGTAGTAGTTGCCTGGGTTGAAGGCGCCACCGCCGGCCTCGCGCCACATCTCCTTGGGCCGGTAATGGCCGTCGACGAAGATCGAGCGCGTGTCGCGCGCATGCGCCGTTGCCGGCAGCTTCTCGCCGCGCTCCAGGATCAGGATCGAGGCGCCGCTGCCGGCAAGGCCGGAGGCGATCGTGGCGCCGCCAATGCCGGAGCCGATGATGACGATGTCGGGATTTGCCATCGTCGTCAGCGAATACGGTTCTCGGTCGCCGGATCGAAGAACACTGCCTTGGTCAGGTTGAAGGCGAGCGGCGTGCTGGTGCCCGGCTGGATGTTGGCGTCGGCGCGCAGCCGCGCCACCACGCCCTTGCCGCCGAGATTGGTCACCGCGAAAGTGTCGGAGCCGGCCGGCTCGACGACCTCGATATGGCAGTCGGCGGTGGCGATGTTCGAGGCGTTGCGCTCCGCTCCTTCCGGATCGGTCAACGCTTCGGGCCGCACGCCGAAGATGATCTTCTTGCCCTGAAATGCCGACAGGCCCGCTGGCGCATTGGCCATTGGCAGCGAGATCGGCTCGCGCGCCTCGCGCTCCAGCACTACGGACAGCGCATTGCCCTTGGTGCCGATCGTTGCCGGGATCAGGTTCATCGCCGGCGAGCCCATGAAGTCGGCGACGAAGAGATTGGTCGGGTTGTTGTAGATCTCGGCCGGGGTGCCGAACTGCTGCACCTCGCCGTCGCGCATCACCGCGATCTTGGTCGCCAGCGTCATGGCCTCGATCTGGTCGTGGGTGACGTAGACAATGGTGGTGCCGGTGGTGGCGTGCAGGCGCTTGATCTCGATGCGCATGTCGACGCGCAGCTTGGCGTCGAGGTTGGACAGCGGTTCGTCGAACAGGAACAGTTTGGGGTCGCGCACCAGCGCCCGGCCCATGGCGACACGCTGGCGCTGGCCGCCGGATAGCTGGCTCGGCTTGCGCTGCAGGAGGTGGCCGATCTGCAGAACCTTCGCCACCTTGTCGATCGCCTTCTGGCGCTCGTCGGCCGGCACGCCGCGCATCTCCATGCCGAAGGAGATGTTTCCGGCCACCGTCATGTTCGGATAGAGCGCGTAGCTCTGGAACACCATGGCGATGTCGCGCTTCGAAGGATGCAGATCGTTGATCTGGCGGCCGTCGACACGGATTTCGCCCGACGTGATCGTCTCCAGCCCCGCAATGGTGTTGAGCAGAGTGGACTTGCCGCAGCCGGACGGGCCGACCAGCACCAGGAAGCCGCCCTTTTCGAGCTCGACGTCGATCCCCTTCAGGATCTCAACATTCCCGAAACGCTTCTTCAGACCATCAATTTCCAGAAAAGCCATCAGATTATCCTTTGACCGCGCCCGCCATCAGGCCACGCACGAAGTAGCGGCCGGCGACCACGTAGACGAGAAGGGTGGGGAGCGCGGCGATCATCGCCGCGGCCATGTTGACGTTGTATTCGACGACGCCGGTCGAGGTGTTGACCACGTTGTTGAGCGCCACCGTCATCGGCATGGAGTCGCCGGTGCCGGCATAGGCGGAAGCGAACAGGAAGTCGTTCCAGATGTTGGTGAACTGGTAGATGACGGTGACGACGAAGATCGGCATCGAATTCGGCAGCATGATGCGGCGGAAGATCTGGAAGAAGGAGGCGCCGTCGACCTGCGCCGCCTTAATCAATTCAGTCGGGAAAGCCTCGTAATAGTTTCGGAAGAACAAGGTGGTGAAGCCGAGGCCGTAGACGACATGGACGAAGACGAGGTTGACCGTCGAATTGCCGAGGCCGAAGCTGGTTCCGACCGAGTTCTGTAGCGTCACGCCGAAGCGGCCGACGCTACCCAGGATGGTCGCCATCGGCAACAGCACCGATTGGAACGGGATGAAGCAGGCGAACAGCATCAGCCCGAAGACCAGCGTGTGACCGCGAAAGCGCCATTTGGTAAGCACGTAGCCGTTGAGCGCGCCCATCAGCGTCGAGATCAGCACGGCGGGAACCACCATCTTGATGGAGTTCCAGAAATAACCCTTGATGCCGGCGCAGGTCAGGCCGACGCAGGTCTCGCCCCAGGCTTTGAACCACGGATCGAAGGTTGGCGCCTTAGGCAGCGCCAGCATGTTGCCGTTCTGGATCTCGTCCATGGTCTTGAACGAGGTCACCAGCATGACGAACAACGGCATCAGGTAGAACACCGCAAACAGCGCCAGCAGCCCATAGATGACAATGCGGTTGAGCGTCTTGACGCTCATGCCGCCGGAGGCCTGGCGGGCGGGAGTGGTGACAGCGCTCATCGCGGCTTCTCCCTGAGTTCGGAGTAGAGATAGGGCACGATGATGGCGACGATGGTCATCAGCATGATCACAGCACTTGCCGACCCGACGGCCATCTCGTTGCGCTTGAAGGTGTACTCGTACATGAAATTCGACGGCAGCCAGGCCGAGCCGCCCGGCCCGCCGCTGGTCAGCGCGACGACCAAGTCATACGATTTGATGGCAAGGTGGGCGAGCACGATGAAGGCCGACAGGAAGATCGGCCGGAGCAGCGGAATGACGATGCGGCGATAGAGCTGGAAGGTGGTGGCGCCGTCGATCTGCGCCGCCTTCATGATCTCACCGTCGATACCGCGCAGGCCGGCCAGGAACATCGCCATGATGAAGCCCGAGGCCTGCCAGACGCCGGCAATGACCACCGTGTAGATGACGAAATCCTTGTTCTTGATCCAGTCGAAATGGAAGCTCGTCCAGCCCCATTGATGCAAGGTCTGCTCAAGGCCGAGGCCGGGATCAAGGAACCACTTCCAGGCGACGCCCGTGACGATGAAGGACAGCGCCATCGGGTAGAGATAGATCGGGCGCAGTGCGCCTTCGCCGCGGATCTTCTGGTCGAGCAGGATGGCCAGGAACAGGCCGAGCGCCAGGCAGATGAAAATGTAGAGAAAGCCGAAGGTGCCCATGTTGATGATCGACGTGTACCAGCTCGATGGCGGGTCGGTGTCGAAGGTCCAGCCCCACAGCCGCTGATAGGCGCGCGAACCGGTGATGACATAGGACGGGAAGGTCTTGGAGTTAGTGAAGGACAGATAGATCGTCCACAGGATGAAGCCGTAGACGAAGACGATGGTGATGGCGAAGCTCGGCGCCAGCACGATCTTCGGCAGCGCGTCCTGCAGGCGCGTGCGCACCGAGGGGCGCGACCGCTCCGGCGTCAGCTTGATCTGGCTTGTTGCTAGCGTGCTCATGAGCTCCTCCCGTTTCGGGTCGTCCGTGCTCTGCCGTCAGGCGGCAAGGCGTCCCGTGCATACGGGTCTTCGGTCGGCATGGTGTCGAGCCGGCCAATCCTGAGGTGGAACCTTCCCCGCCGGAGCGGGGAAGGTGTTTTCAGGCATAGCGCTTACTTGGCGTCGTCGATCGCCTTGACCAGCTCGGTCACGGCTTCGTCCGAGGTCTTGATCTGACCATGGACGAACTTCGAGACAACGTCCTTGTAGGCATTGGCGACCGCCGGGGGCGCGCCATAGCCCTGGGCGAGCGAGCCGAACAGCGTGCCGCCCTCGTTGGCAGCCTTCAGGTCGGCGATACCCTTCTTGCCGCAGGCGTCGAAGTCGGTGTCCGGAACGTCGGTACGGGCCGGAACCGAACCCTTGACGACGTTGAAGGCCGACTGGAAGCTCTTCGACAGGGTGGCGGTGGCCAACGCGATCTGGGCGGCCTTGCGGTCGTCCGGAACGTTGAACATGCCGAACATGTCGGAGTTATAAACCACCGAGCCGTCGGTGCCCGGGAAGCGATAGCACAGGAAGTCCGTGCCCGGCGTTTTCTTGGCGGCGTTGAACTCGCCCTTGGCCCAGTCACCCATCACCTGTACCAGGGCATCGCCCTTGATGACCATGGCGGTGGCAAGGTTCCAGTCGCGGCCCGAGAAGTTCGGGTCGACATAGGTGACGAGCTTGGCGAGGTTGTCGAACGACTTCTTCATCGTGTCGGACTTGAGCGACTCGTCGTCGAGGTCGTTGAAGGCCTTCTTGTAGAACTCAGGTCCACCGGTCGACAGCACGACCGAGTCGAACATGGTGGCTTCCTGCCAGTTCTGACCACCGAGAGCGAGCGGGATGACGCCTGCCGCCTTGGCCTTGTCGAGCAGGGCAATGAAGTCGTCGAAGGTCTTCGGCTCGGTGCCGCCGATCTTGTCCATCACCGCCTTGTTGATCCACACCCAGTTGACCGAATGGACGTTGACCGGAGCCGCGACCCACTTGCCGTCATAGACCGAGAACTTCTGCAGGGCTGCCGGAACGGACTTGTCCCAGCCTTCCTTCTTTGCCGTCTCGGTCAGGTCACCCATGACGCCGGCAGCGGCATAGTCGAGCACGGTGTAGCCGAGCATCTGCGACGCGGTCGGGTAGTTGCCCGCCGCGACCATCGCCTTCAGCGCGGTCATGGCAGCGTCGCCGCCACCGCCGGCCACCGGCACGTCTTTCCAGGCATAGCCCTCCTTGGCCAGATCGCCCTTGAGGACGTTGAGAGCAGCCGCTTCGCCGCCCGACGTCCACCAATGCAGCATCTGCACTTCCTTGACGTCCTCGGCATGGGCCGCGAAAGCTAGGCCCGATGCGAGAGCCGTTCCGATAAGCAGTTTGCGCAACATGTACTACCTCCCTTGTTGCAGTCACACGACCGGTGGAAGCCCACCGGTTTCTTCCAAACTCAGCCGACCCACCAACCGGTGCGCTGGCCGCGATGAAACTGGATAGTCTTTTCTTCGGTATAGTCCTCGACAGCGCGTTTGCCGAGTTCGCGTCCGAGACCGGATTGCTTGTAGCCTCCGAAAGGCAGCTCGGGATAACCTTCCATGAACGTATTCACCCACACGGTTCCCGAACGCACACCCCGCGCCACCGACATGCAAGTGTCGATGCTGGCGCTCCACACACCCGCCGACAAACCATAAGGCGTGTTGTTGGCGATGTGCAACGCCTTTTCAATCGATTCAAAAGTCAGCACGGAAAGCACCGGGCCGAACACTTCCTCGCGCGCAATGGCCATGTCCTCGGTGACGCCGCGAATGATGGTCGGATCGAGGTATTGGCCGGCGTTGGAGGCCAACTGCTTGCCGCCGCTGTAGACGCTGCTGCCGTTGCTTGCTGCTGCCGTAACGTAACCGGCGACCTTGGTCAGATGGTCCGACGAGATCATCGCACCAACCTTGGTTCGGTCGTCCAGCGGGTCGCCAACAATCACCTTGGCGGTGAGTGCCTTCACCGTGCTTAGGAAATCGTCGGCGATCGCCTCATGCACGATCAGCCGGCTGCCGGCATTGCAGCATTCGCCGGCGTTGAAGAAGCCGCCGAACACCGCCGCATCGGCAGCGGCCTCGAGATCGGCATCGGGGAAAACGATCTGGCCGTTTTTGCCGCCGAGTTCCATCGAGACTTTCTTCAGCGACTGCGCGGCGGACGCCATGGTCATCTTGCCGACGCGGGTCGAGCCGGTGAAGGACACCATCTCGACCAGCGGATGGCTGACCATCGGCGCGCCGACATCGCCGCCGAGACCGGCAAGGATGTTGACGACGCCCTTCGGCACGCCGGCCTGCAGCAGGATATCGCCAAGAACGAAGGTCGAGGCCGAGGTCATTTCGCTCGGCTTGACCACGGCCGTGCAGCCTGCGGCCAACGCGAAAGGCAGTTTCTGGCTGACGATGAGGAACGGGAAATTCCATGGCGTGATGATCGACACGACGCCGATCGGTTCGCGCAGCACGACGCCCAGCATGGCGTCGCCGAGATTGGCGTAGGTCTCGCCGTGCAGCGTACGGGCAAGTGCTGCCGCATAGCGCCAGATGTCGACGGCGCCGCCGATCTCGCCGCGCGCCTGGGCGATTGGCTTGCCGGATTCCAGCGCATCGAGCCGGGCGATTTCTTCCAGCCGCGCCTCGATCAGGTCGGCGGCCTTGAGCAGGATCGCTGCGCGTTCGGCCGCCTTCATGCGTGGCCACGGACCGGTTTCGAACGCCTTGTGCGCGGCGAGCACAGCCTGCTCGACTTCCGCTTCGTCGGCCTGCGCATAATGCGAGACGGTGAAGCCATGGCCGGGGCTCTTGCGCTCCAGCGTGCGGCCGTCGCGGGCGTCGACATGCTTGCCGTCGATCAGCAGCCGGTAGGTTTTCGGCGCAGCTGACGCCTCGGCGGGCATGGCGATCTTGAGGGGTGCGTTCATCAGGTTTTGTTCTTCTCTAGGATCTTGAAAATACCGGCTTCTGCTTGGCCTTGAAAGCCTCGACGCCGGCCTTGAGATCGCCGGTCAGGGCGATGAAGCCGCTGGCCAATGCCTCGACTGCGGCAGCGCTTTCTTCGCCTTCGGCCACAGCGATCATCAGCTTGGCGGCCTCCGTCGCCAGCGGGCCACGTTCGGCGATTTTTCCGGCCCAGGCCTTGGCGTCCGCTTGGCTTTTGCCGGTTTCAACCACCCGGTCGACGATGCCCAGCGCCAGCGCTTCAGCCGCCAGAAAAACCTCGCCGCCGAGCGCCATGCGGCGCACCGTCTGGGCGCCGAAGCGGCGCACGGCGCGTTGCGTGCCGGACCAGCCGGGGACGACGCCGATCGACGTCTCGGGGAAGCCCAGTTTCACCTGCGCCTCGGCCACACGAAAATCGCAGGCGACCGCCAGTTCCAGCCCGCCACCCAGCGTATGGCCGGACAGCACGGCGATGGTCGGCTGCCTGAGCCGCGCCAGCCGGTCGAAGACACGGTGGCCGTAGCGCACCCACTGCACCTGGAAATCGGCGGCGCTCATCTGC
Organism: Mesorhizobium sp. P2_H9; assembly: GCF_056403215.1. Taxonomy (NCBI): domain Bacteria; kingdom Pseudomonadati; phylum Pseudomonadota; class Alphaproteobacteria; order Hyphomicrobiales; family Phyllobacteriaceae; genus Mesorhizobium; species Mesorhizobium sp. P2_H9. The sequence goes on from NZ_JBFUFX010000002.1 coordinate 72,385, forward strand.
GCCCAGGCCTCGACATCGCCGCCGGCGCAAAAGCCCTTGCCTTCGCCGCGGAGCAGAACGACGCGGACACTATCGGCAGCCTCCGCCTCATCGAGCGCCGCTTCCAGCGCCCGCAGCATCGGGATATCCAGCGCGTTGAATTTCTCAGGCCGGCGCAGCGTGACGATGCCGATGGCGCCGTCGATTTCAAAGGTGACGAGAGGCTCAGACATGTGCGCCTCCAAGCGAGGCGCCGCCATTCAGCGACAGGCCGATCGGCTGGTCCCGATAGAGGGCTTCCGGTGTCGTCTTGAGGTCCTTGGCGACGCCGAGCGGAATCTCTGCCTGCGCAAGCACGTCGCGCTGCAGATCGATGCCGGGAGCGAGTTCAGTCACCACCAGACCTTCGGGCGTCAGCTTCATGACGCAGCGCTCGGTGACGTAGGTGATGTCCTGTCCCTGCGCGACTGCGCGCTTGCCCGAAAACGAGATGTGCTCGACCTCGTTGACGACCTTCTTGACCTTGCCTTCCGCGTCGATGCGGATGCCGCCATCGGCCAGCGAGAGTTTGGCCCCGGCATTGAAGAAGCCCGAGAAAACAATCTTCTTCGCCCGCGCCGTGATGTCGACAAAGCCGCCGGCGCCGGCGGTGACATGCGGCCTTGCCGAGAGCTTCGAGACGTTGACCGAGCCGTGGCGGTCGATCTGCAGGAAGGACAAAAGCGAAGCATCGAAACCGCCGGCCTGGAAATAGATGAACTGATGCGGTGACGGCATGAAGGCGTCGGCATTCGAAGAGCAGCCGAACTTGAAGTCGAGTAGCGGCACGCCGCCGACGGCGCCCTGCTCGATCACCCAGGTGACCTTGCCGTGCTGACCTTCCTCGAGCAGGATGCGTGGCACATTGGCGGAGATGCCGAAGCCGATATTGACCGCCATGCCGTCGCGCATTTCCAGCGCGACGCGGCGTGCGATGACCTTCTGGACGTTCATCTCGGCATTGCGGAAGCTCGACAGCGGCCGGAAGATTTCACCGGATATGGCCGGGTCGTAGGGCGTCAGCGTCGTCTGCAACTGGTCGGGCGCGACGACGATATGGTCCACCAGCACGCCGGGCACGCGCACGTCATGCGGCTTCAGTGTGCCGTTCTCGACGACGCGCTTGACCTGCGCGATGACGACGCCGCCATTGTTGCGGGCGGCAAGCGCCTGCTCAAGACCGCCGAGATAGGCGCCCTCGTGCTCGTAGGTGAGGTTGCCGCGCTCGTCGGCCGTGGTGGCACGGATGATCGAGACATGCGGCACGATCGAGCGGAAATAGAGCCATTCCTCGCCGTCGAATTGCTGCACCGAAACGATCGGCTCGCTGGCGGCTGCGTTCATGGCGCAGCCCTGGTGGCGCGGGTCGGCAAAGGTGTCGAGGCCGACCTTGGTCAGCACGCCCGGCCGCTTGGCGGCGGCCTCGCGATGCATATCGAACAGGATGCCGGACGGCACATTGTAGGCGGCGACCGAATTGTCGCCGATCATCTTCCAGATCTGCGGCGGCTCGGACGAGGAGGGGCCTGATGGGTAGGAGCCGCACAGCGTGCGCTTCAACAGACCAGGCTTGGCCAGATGATCGATGCCTTTGATGCCGTACATGTCGCCGGCGGCGATCGGGTGCAGCGTGGTGATGTTCTTCGGATGGCCTTCCGCATCGAAGCGCTCGCCGATGGCGGCCAGCACGGCGTCCGGGCAGCCAAGGCCGCTCGACGACGACACGGAAACGACCATGCCGTCCTTGATCAGGCCTGCGGCCTGCGCCGCGGAAACGAGCTTGCTCAAGCGGCACTCCCGAGTTTTGGATCGATCGCGACCGCCTTGCCGGATTTGGCGGACTGCAATGCCGCTTCGGCCGATGCCAGCGACCAGACGCCGTCGTCACCGGTGGCGGATGGCTGGCCTTCGCCACGTATCGCGGCATGGAACTGGCGCAGCGAACGGGCGTAAAGATCGTCGCGATCGAAGCTCAATTCTTCCTCGCCCTTTGCCGTGCGCAGCAGCACCGAGCCGATCGGCTTCTGCGTCATCACATTGCTGGCGATCAACGAGCCTTCAGAGCCATGCACCTCAAGACCAGTGCCGGCGAATTTCGTGGTGAAGCCTTCGTGCGACTGGGCGATGACGCCCGACTTGAAACGCCAGATGCACATGGCGCCGTCTTCGAGCCCGCCGCCGGCCATGCCTGCGGTCTGCGTGAAGGCCGAAATCTCGACGGGATCGTCGCCGAGCACGAAGCGCAGCGTGTCGGCATCGTGCACGGTGATGTCGAGCACCACGCCGCCACCGGCCTCCGGTCTGGTGATGCGCCAGCCCTGCAGATTCTCCGGCAGGTAGACGGAATGGAACACGCGCGCGGCGATCGGCTTGCCGATGCGGCCGGCTGCGATGGCGTCGCGCATGGCGCGGTGCGAGCCGGCATTGCGCAGATGATGGTTGGTGCCGAGCACGATTCCGGCGGCTTTTGCGGCAGCGAGCATCATGCGCGCATCTGCGCTGGAAAGCGCCAGCGGCTTTTCGCACAGCACATGTTTTCCCGCCTTGATGGCGGCCAGCGCCTGCTCCAGATGCAATTCATTGGTGGTCGAGACGTAGATGGCATCGATGTTCGACTTCAACAGGCTGTCGAGCGTCGAGACGCCGAGCGGAATGCCGTTCTCGTTGGCATAGGCGGCTGCGCGCTCCGGGCTGGAACTCATAACCGCCGCGATCTCGCCATCAGCTTGCGCGCGGATGGCGCCGATCATGAATTGCTTCGCGATCGTGCTGGCGCCGATCAGTCCCCATCTGACACTCATGCCGCGTCTCCCAATCCCGCACGATGATGTCCTGCATTGCGATCGGGGCCGCAGCTGTCCCTCACCACGAGATTGACGGCGCCGATATGGTCCTCGGCGCGCGTGGTGCGCGACTGGATCATCTTCAGCATGACATGGGCGGCGCGCTCGCCGAGGCCCGCGGAGTCCACGGCGACGCTGGTCAGTGCCGGCATGTAGTGCTCGGCCTCGGCCACGTCGTCAAAGCCGACGACGGCAAAATCCGCGCCGGGCTCCAGACCGCGCTTGCGCAGCGCCAGCATGGCGCCGAAGGCGACGGCGTCATTGAAGCACAGCGCCGCAGTCGGCGGCTCGGCCATTGCGAGGGCAGTCTCGAGGCAAGCAATGCCGCCCTTGCGGTTGGTCTCGCCTTCGACGACCAGCGTGTCTGCAGCGGCGATGCCAAGCGTCGCGCAGGCCTCGCGAAATCCGCCCCGCCGCTCGTGATAGACAACCAGGTCGGACGAGCCGCCGAAGAAGGCCAGCCGGCGATGCCCCTTGCCGATCAGATGGGCGGTGGCGAGATAGGCACCGCGATGATTGTCCGGCGCGATCACCGGGATGCGGCTTTCAGGCAAGCGGCGCATGGCGAAGACCACCGGAAGGCCCGCCGCCTCGATGCGCCGGAAGGCGCCCGGCGTTGTGCCACGCGCCGGTGACACGATCAGCCCGGCGACACCTTGCTCCATCAGCGACTTCAGCACTTCTTCCTGGCGCACGGGATTTTCAGCCGTGTTGGCGATGAACGGCACGATGCCGGCCGACTGGAAGACGCGCTCCATGCCGACCGCCAGTTCGGCGAAAAAGGGGTTGGTGAGATCGTTGATGACCATGCCGATAACGTTGGAATGAGACTTGCGCAGATTGGCGGCGCCGCGATTGTAGACATAGCCGACATCCTCGATCGCCTTGCGGACCTTGCTGGCCGTTTCAGGCCGAATCAGCCCGCTGCCCTGCAACACGAGCGACACCGTCGACTTGGACACGCCAGCCTCGCGAGCGATGTCGAGTATCGTCGACTTGGCCCGGCTGGCCATCCAGATGCATCCTCCCGGCTTTTGATCGAATTTATTGGAACGTTCTAATACCGGTCATGGATTTGAGTCAATCGGGAATTTTCCAAATCTGAAAATTTGATCGGAGAGCGCCTGAACATGGCCGACATCAAGGGTTTTGTGCTGCGTTGCAGCATTTACGGCGCATCGAACCACGAGCCTCAAAGGTTCTTGATTTATTGGAACGTTCCATTTATAGAGCTCAGCCAAGGGAGAGATCGATGGACATTTCCTTGCCTGGAGAGGACGGCCACAGCAGCCGCTATCGCCTTGTCGGCCAGCCGGTGCAGCCGGCGGTCGGCGCGCGGTTCTCGCGCATCGCCTATGCCGCCGCTCATGTTGTTGCCGATCCGTTCGCCATGGCCGATCCGTGGTCCAAGCCGGCGGTCGACTGGGAGCGCACGATGGCGTTTCGCCATCATCTGTGGCGGCTCGGCTTCCGCATCGCCGAGGCGATGGACACCTCSCAGCGCGGCATGGGTTTCGACTGGTCGAATGCACAGGAGTTGATCCGCCGCTCGATCGCCGAGGCGCGAACCGTCGAGGGCGCCGATCTCGCCTCGGGCGCCGGCACCGACCATCTGGCGCCGGGCACAGCCAGGACAATCGACGACGTCATAGCAGCCTATGAAGAACAGTTCGGTTTCATCGAAGGCCTGGGCGGCAAGGCGATCATGATGGCCAGCCGCGCGCTCGCGGCCGTTGCCAGGAGCCCGGACGACTATGTGCGTGTGTACGATCGAATCTTGAGCCAGGCCTCCGGCAAGGTCATCCTGCACTGGCTGGGCGACATGTTCGACCCGGCACTGAAAGGCTATTGGGGCAGCCATGATTTCGACGCCGCGCTCGATACGGTCGTCGCCATCATCGAACGCCATGCCGACAAGGTGGAGGGGATAAAAATCTCGCTTCTCGATGCCGGCAAGGAGATCGCGCTGCGCAATCGGCTGCCTGACGGCGTCATCATGTTCACCGGCGACGACTTCAACTACCCCGAACTGATTGCCGGCGACGGCGAAAGACACTCGCACGCACTGCTCGGCATTTTCGACGCCATTGCGCCAGTCGCCAATGCGGCCTTGGCGAAGCTGGCTGCCGGCGACCACGCCGGCTACGACGCGCTGATGGCGCCGACCGTGCCGCTGGCGCGGAAAATCTTCGAGGCACCGACCGAATACTACAAGGCCGGTATCGTCTTCATGGCGTGGCTGAATGGCCATCAGCAGCATTTTGCGATGGTCGGCGGCATGCAGTCGGCGCGTGGCATATGCCACTATGCCGATGTGTTCCGGCTTGCTGATCAGGCTGGATTGCTGGCCGATCCGGAGCTTGCTGTCGCCCGGATGAGAAGCCTCTGCACCGTGGCAGGTATCTGATCGCCGCAGCCCCATAAGTCTGTGCGTTACGGCTGTGAACTTTCAGCGGTGGTGGCATTGCCGTGCCCGCCTGCCTACGCCCCGCGGAAAGACTCCGCCGACAAATTTTGGGGTTCCTTTGAACCAATCCGTTTCGGGACGCGACATAGCGCTGCGTAGAAACGCAATCCCTCAAGGAGAACGTCCCATGTTTATTGCTTCAAGAAACGTCTTTCTCGCCGCCATCGCTGTTTCGGTGCTGGCAGGCTGCAAGACGACCACCCCTCCGGAATGCGACAACCTGAAGCCGAAAGTCACCTACAACGGCAAATGCTGCGGCCTTGGCGATGCGACCTGCAAGGAAGGCAGGGGTGGTCGCCCGCAGGGACATACGCCCGACCCGCGGCCGCAATGATTTGATCGCTGCCGGACTGTCTCGGCTCAAGCCGGGACGGTCCACATTCAAACGGCGGGTTCACAGGTGCCGACTAGCGTTGCCAACCAGAGCGGCACTGGACCTGAGCCCGAAAAGTCGAGGCCACGATCGACGTCACCAAGGTCAATCAACACATGCGGTGCAGACAAGCTGGTTGTTGGATGGTGGGCGTGACAGGGCTATCCACCATCGTCTCAAAGCCATATGCCGCTTGGCTCTCGGCGAGGTAGGGAGACACAATGCCTCCCTTTTATGTCTCACCTGACATGGGTCCGTCCTCCAATGCAAGCCACCATCGCTCAGGACGGCCAGGGAGGGCCGCCAGACGCGACAGGAGGATGTGGTGACATGGGGGACTCTCGGTCCTGCAAGCTGCTATGACAGGCCGCCCCGTGGCCTTTGGGTGGAGCTGAGGAGGGCGTCCACCAAGGTTCGCAAAGCCTTGTGTACTAAGGGTCTGTAGCAGGAAGTGGAACGGAATGTCCCACCTATATGTCTCACCTAATGGCAACAGGATGTTATTGCAAGGTGGTGGCCATGCCAAAACTACCCACTGTCACCCCGACCACCCAGTGCAGCGGTAGAGGGCAAGCAGAGAATTTGCTATAGATATCCGAGGTCCCCGGCTCGGGAGACATTATAGTGACTGACGCAACAAGCGATCTACGCACTCCTGCGGCGCAGTACATACGCATGTCCACTGAGCATCAGCGCTATTCTTTGGAAAATCAGGCCGCTGCTATCGCCGAGTATGCCCAATTGCGGGGCTTCGCTGTCGTCAAGACCTATGCCGACGCAGGCAAGAGTGGCTTAAGTCTGAAGGGTAGGGACGGTCTAAAGCAATTACTGGCAGATGTTGTGACCGGCTCAACAGACTATGAAGCTGTCCTCGTGCTGGACGTTAGTCGATGGGGCCGATTCCAAGACAATGACCAAGCCGCTCACTATGAGTTCCTCTGTCGTGACGCCGGTGTGGCTGTGGAGTATTGCGCCGAGCCTTTTGATAACGATGGCAGCTTGGTCTCAACCATCATTAAGAACATGAAGCGGGCAATGGCTAGTGAGTACAGTCGCGAACTATCTCGCAAGGTGTCGAGAGCGCAACGACAGCAAGCCCTCCTTGGGTTCAGGCAAGGAGGCGTCATGCAATATGGTGTCAGGCGGCTTTTGGTAGACAAGGATCGAGAGCCGCGCTTTCAACTGGGACCCGGGGAACGAAAGGGTTTGAGTACGGACCGTGTCGTTGTCGTACCCGGCCCAGAGAACGAAATCAGCGTCGTGCGGCGCATCTACAGGATGTTCGTTGATCAGAAGCGAAGCATGAGATGCATTTCGCGCACGCTGAATAGGGAAGGAATTCCCTCTTCGAATGGTCGAGCCTGGAATCATAGACGGGTTAGAACGGTGCTGACCAGCGAATTGATGATAGGCTACTACGTATATAATCGCAGATCATATCCGATGAGCGGCAGACCGAAGTCGAACCCGCCTGAACAGTGGATCAAGACACGGATCATGGATCCGATTGTTGAGGTAAGAAAGTACGACAAGGCCCAGCTAGAGCTAGGTGGTGGCAAGCGCGGCTACGGCTATGCGAAACCGCAGCTCGTCAGGAGCCTTAGACGCCTATTAGAAGAGAAGAAAAAACTCAGCCTAGCTATTATCAATGCTTGTTCCTACACGCCCTGTTCGGGCACGTATGTCCATCACTTTGGAAGCCTACAAGCCGCCTATGCAGCAGTCGGCTACAAACAGAGCTGGGCTGATCGTAAGCCCTATAGCCACTACACCGACGAAGAACTGATCGACGGGATTTGCCGTCTGCACAACGAGTTCGGATATGTCACGTCCTCGCACATCAATGCCGATCCGGAGCTTCCTAAGTATCACCTCTTCGTACAGCGCTTTGGTTCGATGGCCGCTGCCTACACATTGGCAGGCTTTCCCGCCACTACCGCAGAGCTGATATCGGCCGGACGCAAGCGGGCCGCCCTTCGACTTCTGAATGCAGAACAGCAGGCGTCTCGGCCTAGCCGTTAAGCGACCTATCGAGCGTAGCAGAAGCTCTGTATCACTGCGTGGTTTCTGCTAGGAGCACAAAAACCTAATACTCGCGCAACATGATAACCTAATGGCCCTACATAGCTTGTGGATAGACCGCTGTCCCCCTGCTTGACTGGCGGGCAGCCTTAGGTAGCGTGGCGGGCGTCCAGAGAGAAGTGGAACAAGCTGCGTGATAGCCGGGGCGAGGGCATACCCTCGTGCGCCGAAAGTAAGCAAGAACCAGCTTCAGCTTGGCCGGCTGCACACACCAACAGGTTACGACGCCAGCGCCAGCGCGTGACCCCCAACGCACCTGGAGAAGGTCATGCAGCTGGCTCTAGTAAACGGTGAGCGCCGGGAGGCACAGCGGGGTCTACAAGGGGTATGTCCGAGCTGTGGCGAGGCTGTTATCCCCAAGTGTGGAGCGGTCAAGGTGGAGCATTGGGCCCATAAGGGCAAGCTAACTTGCGATACTTGGCATGAGCCCGAGACACTCTGGCACAGAGCTTGGAAGCGTCATTTTCCAATCGAATACCAAGAGGTGATAGCGCGTGATGCAAGCGGAGAGCGTCACATCGCGGATGTGAAAACTTCCCATGGTCTTGTACTGGAGTTTCAGCATTCGCGCCTTGATCCCAGAGAGCGAGCTGCCCGAGAAGCCTTCTACGGAAACATGGTTTGGGTCGTAGACGGGACCCGTCTCAAGAGGGATTGGCCCCGCTTTTACGAGGGCAAGGAAAGCTACCTACGTGGGGCTGTACTCGCTGGTGTGTACATGGTCGCGTCTCCAGCCTGGTGCTTCCCGAGTGAGTGGCTGGTTTCGACCGTGCCGATATTCTTCGACTTCGCAGGGGACGGATCGGCAGGCCCAGAGCCCGAACGCAAGAGCCTCTGGTGCTTATTGCCCGGCACGGTAGACGACCATGGGGTTGTCCTTTCTGTTTCCCTCCAATCCTTCCTGGAGGCGGCGACGACCCGACCAGTGATCATCAACGTAAGGGAACTTCTTACAACGCTAGCCTCTGAACTAGGACGGCAACGGGAGGAACAGCGGAGGCAAGAACAGGAGTATGCAAAGCGAGTTCGTCACTACCGGGCGGCACAGTACCAGTCCAGGCGTCACCGCTAGCTGCATGTTCGTCGCAGGAAATCGAACGGCATATGTCACCCTAGTGTCTCTTTTGAATCACCATGACAGATAGACATGACAAGCCGACCTAAACGGGTGTGCGCCCAAATCTTAGGATCAAGGCGGTGGAGTTGAGGAGGGCGTCCACCAGGGTTCGCAAAGCCTTGCGCACTATGGATCGTTAGCAGGGCGTGGGACGCGATGTCTCACCTTAGTGTCTCACCTGACAGCATGAGATTTGCAAGACCCTGGTGGGAATGACACCGTCAGGTTTCGGGTCCGCACACAGCTCCACAGCAAGCTAGATTATTGTGCGCAATCAATAGTAGAGCCAATAGTCATTGGACATTTCCAAGCCAGCATGTAGTTTGCGGACGGGTTGACAAGGGGGAGGTACCCAGTCCGATGGCTGGATATTTGAGCGTGTGGCGTGACGCGCCCGCTACCGCAACAGCAAAGAGCGACATCTTAGATATCGTAGTTGCCATAAGCGAAAGAGTGCCGTGGCAAGTTGCCAGAAGGATGCTTGAAGTTCACGGTGTTTCACCGCGGTCTGGTTGGTCAAATACCATCGAAGAAGTCAAACTTCGTGAATCTTTCAAAGGTCTTGACGTCGATGGTCTGTATGAAGCTTTTGTCCAACATGCGTGCTGTGGCGAAAAGTCAGTTAGAGTATACGACCTTGGCGCGAATGCTGACGCTTTGCGTGAGAAGCTAAGCGCCGAAGCGCAACTGTCTCGCATGCCTCGACCGTCAACTAAGGATAAGCTTCAAAAGAACGACCCAACTGAACCAGCGCTGATTTGTGTGGTCCAAAAGTCGGAAGGCCTCTTTGGTATCTTCGGGGCCATCCGTGAGCATGACCACCAAACACCTTTGAAAACTGAGAGCCTTCCGGAAGCCGCACGTGCTGCGTTCCCCGGGGTGGACGAGATAATCGCGATACGCTCCGAGATGTTTCAATCCTACGCCGCGATCTGGATGCCGTCCGGGAGTCAGATCATAGAGGTTCGCGTTGATCACTTCGTCAACCATAGTCAGCAGTCCTTGGCCGACTTCCATCAACAGATGTATCTTAAGCTCCATGCCATGTCGGGTTCCAAGGCTGTTATCGCGCCCCGCGAGCTATTTCCGGCGATAAAGAACCTCTACGACGCTGAGAATGAGGGGGTCGTTATGGAGCTTGCGTTCGTGACGACTACAGGCTCGGTCAAGCACGAAAGAATGAGGTCACACGATAGCCTGCGCAAAGAACGGTACCATGTGGGCGGTAAGGAGGCGTTGGCGACAGAGATTGAACCATTCCGGTTAGGTGTGCGTTGGTCTCGCGAATACCTCGGGTCGAGGCAGTACAATGCGCCCGAACTGCACTTGGAAGGCACTCTTCCTATGGCGAGTTCGCAGTCGCCCGGCCTGACCAAATTCTTAGTCCGCAAAGCCGCAGGGATCGAGGATTATGACTGGGTGAGAGACAAGCTCTTTGAGCATTTGTGATCGATGGCAAAGACTCTAGATGAGATAGCTCGGGAGGTGCAGCGCGCCTTGGCGGATGACCCCGCCGGAAAGCTTGCTGTCATGATCGTTGACGCGCTCTCCAAGTTAACCGGTGATCAAACTTCGTTTATGTCATATCGGTCGATTAGTAATTTGGTTCATTGCAAAGTTGAAGATCCAGCTCTGCTACACTCGATAGCAATTCTAAGTTCCCCAAAGATAAATGTTCTGAAGTCAATGTTTGTATACAAGGCCAGAGATGGAGAAGAGGTTGTTCTCTCTTCTGCTCAATGGCGTGACGCAAAGCGTTCTGGCTTTCTTGTTGATCCTCATTCTGGAGAAAAGATCGATGATTTTCAGGAATTAACATATCCCTATTTTCGTACCAGTGGAGAATTTCAGGAACTTGTGAGACGTGCCCATGGGTGAAATGACAGTGGGTACGCTCAAACTTATTGCTACTAAGACAGGGCTTTCAGTTGTTTACGAATTGTTTGAGTACTGGCATTCCGAGCCGGATCATGAACTTCTTTGCATATTGATAGATAAGGCAATTGATCAATGTGCCGTTAGTATGGCGCAGTACCCAAAGGAGTTAGATGACCTAAAGGAAGATCAATTAACCGTCATGCTGATTATGCAGCTCGATAAATTTGGGCTTGATGTATCGCATGATACAACTTCTGGCGGACACTGTGATATTGTGATCAAAGACGGTGGAGGCTTTCTTTGGCTTGGTGAGGTAAAAAAGGTGTCTGGCATTGACAATAACTGGATCGGTGAAGGCTTCGATCAGTTGATGGTCAGGTATGCGACAGGGCTCCCTAGCCAGGATAGAGGCGGTCTAATTGTATTCTGCAATTGCCCTCGTATTGATAATGTACTTGAACAGTGGTGCAAATATCTTACCGAAAAGTACGCAGGGGTATCGGTGCCTCGATATGAATCCAATGAACTTTGGTTCGAGAGCCAGCAGACGAGCGAACGGACAGGTAGGAAGGTGACTGTCAGGCACAAGCCTATTTCGGTTTATTTTCCTCCCCTCCATGCAGTGACTACGATGAAAACGGGCAAAGGGGCCGCCTAGGCCGGTTACCTCAGTCGATAGATTGGACTACAGCTTGGGCGCCATTCGCGCGATTGCGCACGGCTGTATGCAAAGGCAGGATGGGTGCCTATAGGTCGTTTTCGATGAATCGTGTTGCGGTAGCGGCGTTCTGCGCGCCCTTGGCGCTCGCGGTGGCCCTGATAGCCTTGCACAGGCACCCGACTGCACAAGAGAGTGCTAGCGTGGCTGCGCCTGCCAGCATAGTCCCACCTAGCAGCGTGGCCGTGCCTTCTGGTGTTCCGCACATCGTCGTAACGGACGATTCTATCACGGGGCAAGCTTCTGTAGTTGATGGCGATACGCTGGAAATTCACGGCATTCGTATACGGTTGAATGGTATCGACGCGCCTGAGGCTTCGCAAAAGTGCGATGCAAATGGAGCGTCCTACCGTTGCGGGCAGAAGGCCGCGTTTGCACTTGACGAGATTCTTGCTGACAAGGCTGTGGTATGTGTCAAACTAGATACGGACAGATACGGGCGAACCATAGCGAAGTGTACTGTCGCGCAGACTGACGTCAGCGCTGAGATGGTTCGTAGGGGGTGGGCTATAGCATACAGAAAATATTCTCTTGAGTACGTGCCGCTTGAAGACGCGGCACGAGCTAAGGCCGTTGGCCTGTGGGCTGGCTCATTCGAGAATCCTGCTGAGTACCGTCGAACCGGGAAGAAGAATTGAGACGGGCCGAACGTGAGATTCTGTAGACTGCAATTCTAAAAGGGAGGGGCGTGTGATGGCAGATAAGAAAGAATCAAAGAGCCTTACAACGAACACCGAGGCGTTGGGACAAGTTCCAACCACCATTCCGCTAGGTCAGAGCACTCAGATCGATCTTTCTTGGATGCCGGAAGACCAGCGTAGGGCGCTACTGACCGACTATGCCAAGGGCGCGTTGGATGTGAGCAAGCGAGCGCAGGAGTTGGGCATCGAAGTGTCGGTCCTTCGTAGTACGCTTGGCACCCTAGGTGAGACGACGAAACAGGTTGCGCAGGACGGCAACTCAGTAACGCTCACCCATGTCCAGAACAGCCAGTTTGGCCGTACCGAAGTGATTATGGGCAACACCGATGCTGCCACGGCTGGGAAGCTTTCGCGTTCTCAGACAGGAGAACGAGATTGGACCCCTTACTATGTCATCGCGGGGATAGTCGCTTTGATCGTGATAGCGATAGCCTTAGGTCGCTGATGTGTACAAAGCCACTCTGGAGCTATCGGACAATGTAGACATTGAGGGCAAGTTAGCTGCCCTGCACAGAGAAGGCACCAGGGCAGGCCTCTCAGATTCTACAGTCGCGGAAATGACGGACCAAGTGCGCACGGTCTTGAGCCTGGTCTCCAAGCAAGGTTCTCACCTAGCGGCGCAGGGCAGCCAGATGTCGTTCTCCCGAGTGATAAAGGGCGATAGTTATGAATTGCAGCTCATTTACGGGGTCGGCGCCCCAAAGTCCTGGCTGAGCCGCGTTGCGCGTAGCCTGTTGGGTGGATAATGCCAAGATATGATCGCCGCTACGCAAAGCGTACCTACGGTCGCGACTATGGGCGCGAGAGAGCACTTCAGCATATCGAAGATGCGAGACGCCTAAGCCATGAGTTGGGGGGTACGGACGAGGACGTGAAGCGATATTTCTTTTCGCTTCCAGGTTCAGAGCTGACCATCATTCTAGCCGAGTACGGACGTCGTTACGGATCTCAGGCTCGAGAATATGCCTCAGATACAATGCACAAGTGGCGCACCGGGCAGACGAAGATGAGCGGGACTGTTGCAGAGCGACTGTTCAATCTGCTGCCTCCCCGCATGCCCCTGTCAGAGAAGTACAAGCTCACCGAAGGCCTCTGGCATCACTTCGGCCCAAGCTCGAAACGTGTCATGCGGGTTGGACTCGACGCTGACCTTGAACAGGTTATCGAACTTGCGCGTCGGCACATAGACGAGGTGGTGACCCAATATCGGATACCCGAGCAGATAGAGCGCAGGTTCAATTGGCTCGCCGCCGGTGATGTTGGTGTGAAGCAGGAACTGCTCAACCATCTTAGGTCGATGGAACGCACAATGGTGGTCGAGGCGGCTCGCGCGCAAATGCCGGTTCTTCTAGAGCACATAAAGGGGCAGCATGGAGGACGCACTTCTCGGCTTGCCCAGGTCGTAAAGGTCGGCAAGCACGAGCTTGAACTACTCATCGATAAGAGCGTATCCGGTGTACGGCTAGAAGCCCCTGGCTACCGCACGCCCTCGGCCGCCAACAGTGGCGGAGGCGGGAAACTGGCTTTGATTGTCATCGCTGGGTTGGTTGTTCTCTTCTACTTGCTTCACAAATGAGGCTTTATTCGCATCAGGTTCCATAGGCCGAGCTGCACCAAGATGGATGGTAGCGCGGAACTCTGTTGCGTGTGTTGTGGAGGGGGCGCAGAAGGTGCAGGACTATATACGAAAGGCCCTTGAGGTAGCGCATGAGCAGGGGAGCCCAGATGCATTCCTGACGTTTGTTAACCGCCAATCGTATAGGCAAGGGAAGCCCAGGTTTGCAAAAGCTCAGGCGTACTCAGTGGTATGGCGTGGGGCAAAGTACCCGTCCAAAGCGATACTTTCGTACGCCTATCATTTGCGGTACCTGGAAACACGTGAAGAGCCTGACGCTCATAAGCCTGGTTGGGACTCTACCCGCAGTGGAGTTGCGAACTTCCTTTTCGAAAGTGGCGCAAGAATCACTGGGCGCGGTACTCCCCCGAACGAGATACTTCCAGACATAGATAATAAGTCGCCGCCATCGCCTCGTAACCCCAACTGGGTTAGAGACGAGCTGATTCTGGCGCTCGATATGTACATGCAAAATCCACGATCGCCTCCAGCCAAGTCCAGCCCGGAAGTTCGTGAACTGTCAAACCAGCTCAATCGGTTGAATGCGATGTTGGGACGTAAGGGAGGTGAGGACTTCCGAAACCCCAACGGTGTGTACATGAAGGTGATGAATTTCCGTCGCTTCGATCCATTGTTTGCTTCATTAGGTAAGTCCGGATTGAAGCATGGTGGCGCTGAGGAGGAAGACGTTTGGAATGAGTTTGCATCTGATCCAGAACAACTAGCGGCGACTGCCCTAGCGATCAGGTCTGCCTTGTCGCAGAGTGCGCAGTTGGTTGTGAGCGCAGAATTTGACGATGTGGAGGAAGCTCAAGAGGGGAGCCTCTTGGCTGTTCTCCATTATCGGAGGGAACGCAGTCAGAAGCTGGTCAAGGCACGGATAAAAAAAGCGATCCAAGAGACAGGTGAACTTAGATGTGAAGCCTGTGATATGTCCTTCTCGGAGCGGTACGGAGAATGGGGTGATGGGTTCATGGAGGTGCACCATACGCGCCCGCTTCACACATTGGAGGAAGGTCGTGCTACGCCCCTAGCTGAGCTTGCTCTGGTCTGCTCAAACTGCCATCGCATGATCCACCGTCGTAGACAGTGGCTTACGGTTGCGGAATTGGTCAGCATCATTACGCAGGCGAAATGCCAAGCCGAAATCTGAAAACGACGAAATTTTTCGCGGGGATATCAATACAAACAAAGATGCGTATTCCCCCCATCGGGTGCCTAAGACGCTTCCTTCGCTTCGACGCCTTGGCTGGAAATCACAATGTCATTGTCAGTTTCGGACTGAGAAGCCCGCGTATGGGAGCCGATACCCCTTGTGAGCTATGGATCAGGTGGCTTGTACTCCCTATATGGACCTAAAGCGAAGCCGGTATGAACTGGCTCAGATGTCTGGTGTAAGAGCCGGATACTAAGAGCGTCTGGTATCAGTTGACAGTAGTAAAATAGCTGAACCATCTAGATATGATATCGATATATAATACCAACGATATCCACACATAGATCAATGATACATATATAAATGCATAGATAAAACATATAGAGATAATCTAATAGATGGCCGACATAGCTATCCATATAATAGATACATAATAGATATATAATAGAGACACTAATAGATATTATAGTAATACGTAGATATAGATCCCAATACATATCTAATAGATTGACCTAGTAACTAGCATTCTTATATAAACCATGCTAGCCGTCCGCTTCGGCTTGGGCCTACGCTACCAGCTAGAACATGGTGGCATGGATTAGAACTATGGATTAGCAAAGCCCTGGTCTCCAGGCGGTATGGCTTTGCGGCAGGGCCGCCTGCCCATAGCAATCGACTTTGTCCGTTAGGCTATACCCTAGCGGGCATACAATCCGGCTCATATCTGGGTGTACGTAAGGGTTGACATGGGTCAACGGACAGTCATATATACGGACATAACCCTAGCGAGCACGTTGGAGTCTATGATGTCCGTTATCCTCTACGCCAGAGTTTCCACAGCCGACCAAACCATTGAGCACCAAGAGACGCAGGCCAGGAACGCCGGCTTCGACATCGACACTGTGATTTCCGACAGTGCAGTGTCGGGCTTGAGCACAAGGCTTCGAGAGCGTCCCGAAGGTAAGCGCCTCTACGATATGCTACGCAAGGGCGATACGCTTGTGGTGCGATGGGTGGATCGGCTCGGCCGGAACTACCAAGATGTCTGCGATTCGATCCGGGAGTTCATGCGCAAAGGCGTCACCATACGAACCGTGATCAACAACATGACTTTCGATGGCGCTACTACGGACCCGATTCAGCAAGCAGTGCGGGATGCGCTCATAGCGTTCATGGCGGCAACCTCTCAGGCGCAGGCGGAGGCAACGAAAGAAGCCCAACTCGCTGGCATAGCTCATGCCAAGACGAAGGTTGTGAAGTATCGTGGTCGCAAACCGACCTATGACCGGAAGCAGTATCAGCTTGTACGAGATATGCTCATGGGTGGTGCTGGCGCATCAACCATTGCCAAGACCGTAGACCTAACTCGACAAACGGTACTGCGCATCAAATCCGAGCCCGATCAGGCCGAGGAGGCGCTGTTCAAATGGGGGTTATAGCCCGGCGCTTGATGCGCCCTAAATCGGACAGGGAAGGCCGCTGAGAGTCTTGGAGGACTTTCGTGCTCAATCCCCTCTCCGAACGGGAGCCGCGCGCCTCGTGGCGCTGTGGAGGCGAGCTTGCCGGAAGGAACGCATCAGCCGAATTCGCGGATCAATCACCGCAGCGCATGACTATGCTCCGACCTTCGGTCCGTATCCCTGCATCTCACGCTCGTAGGCATCGAATGCTTTTCCATGCCGTATGGTGAACATTTCTTCGATACCGTCTTTGAGAATTCGGGCCCGCATCTTGGCGGAAGCTTCGTCACTCTGTTTGATCTGGTCAACCGTCTCAGCAACGATGGAGTCAAACTCGTCTTGAGAAATGGTCATGGTCCCGTTGTCCGTATGCATTCGGCGGAGAAAGCGCGTCAGGGCCAGCCGTGAGTTTCCGGTTTGCAGTTCGGCACGTACTAAGACTCGTGCTTCCTGTATTGCTTGCCGGAGATCATCACTCGCGCGATCTCGTCTGTATGCGAAAGGGAGGTAGTTCCGCAAGTTGACAAGCAGGGACTGTTCAGTTGCCGTTGAAAGGTTCCCACTCACAAACTCCCGCACACAGCGAGGCATGTCGCCCGGAACTTCTTTGGCAAACTCGGATGCCAAATAATACAGCGCAAATGGCCTTACCCAGTTACCATTGCCGTCATTCTCCACTGCGTCGGTTCTTAACTCTGTGGATGGTGGCGTACTATCTGATTCATGATCGCGTGGGAAAAAAATGTTGATTAAAACTTGGTTCCAGAGGGCGAGCTTAGGCTTCATACCCTTGCGGTATGCTTCTGCAATCATGGGCAACTGCTTGCCTCCGTACACCAGTCGCACGTGGTCCATCGCGTTGTGGATCATAGAGGCCGGCATGTGCTCCGCATCCATGCTTGCCACTAGGTTGGCCTCAGCGACCGTACTGCCGGACTCTAAGCCGGTCAGAAATACCGACGCTCTTACGGTCTCAGCTCCTCGCCGAACATTGCCTTTGAGGAAATAGAATACCGCCGCTCCAAGAACGATCAGCACTAGCAAAATTTCCATGTTAGTCCCTGTCTGCTCTGCCAAGCGCAGAGCGTGTGTGCCCATATATCCAATTTTTGGATAATCTGAATTTCGGATTAACCGCCCGTTAGACCTTCCGTCAACGGGCCAATGCCAAAGTCTCTGCACTCAACTCGTCATGTGATGATCGCGACGGCACTGGCAGACCAGCGACGTTCGAAAGGCTTGTCCCAGACCCAGGTTGCGAAAGCCATGGGGCGGCATCAGCCCTTCATTGCGAACATCGAAAGCGGACAACGCCGAGTCGACCTAGTTGAGCTTCTGGATATAGCCGCAATCATCGATCTGGACGTTCCAGGTCTCGTGCGGAAGATAATCGACAGCTAGAAACTGCCTAGCGCAGCTTGCATCTGTGCGATTCCGTATCCCTGCTTGAAATAATGCTGTTGAGTGACGCCATGACGGGTGTGACCGACGATCGCCTTTACGAGGTTTTCCTCTATGCCAGCCTGCAATAGCCTTGTGACCATGGTGTGCCGGAAGCTGTGGAACACTAGGTCCTTGGACTTGATACCGAGTTGAACAAGGAAGCGCTCATTGAACCAGCGTCCGAGGGCTCGCCCGTAGCCCTCCTTCGAGGTGAACTCGAATTCAGGAAAAAAGCGGGTAACGCCGCGCAACCTTAGTGTTTCCAACCGCTCCAAGATTCCTAGCTCTAGGAGCCGGTCGTGTATGGGCACCACTCTTCGAGATGCCGTATTCTTTAGGCTCTTTCCTTCTCCCTCGTCGTTGAAGTCGAAACACCAGATTCCGTCGATCATCTTAATGTCCGCGACTTCTAACTGGCATATCTCATTCAATCTGGCGCCAGTGTACAAGCCGATCAATGGGCCCCATTTTTGATATTCCCGATTCAATAAACCTCGTTCGTTTTTGAGAAGTTCGCCAAGCATCAGATCGATCTGAGTTTGAGAAAACGGCGCTCTTCCAGATGCTTCACTGTTTTTCTTGCTCTCTCGAACGGTCATTCCATCGAACAAGTTTTCAGCGACATATCTGTTTCTCTTTGCATAAGAGAAGAGGCCAACGTAGGTCTGGAGATACGTATTGACCGTGCGCATGGTGAGCGTCTTATGTCTAGTCAGCTTCGATATTTCCTCAATAGACAGGTTGCGAGTGGCTTCGATCTTGTTCCTATTTCGAGGATAATTTAGGAGGATCTCTTTCACGCGTTGCGCGTCCGAAGATGTGACTTGGGCAATCTCGATCTCGTCCCCCAGAATTTCGCCCAAAAGTTCGAGGTGCTGGCGCTTCTGATCCTCTGACCGTTTGACCCAGCGTCCTGCTTTCTTCTCCTCCACCATGAATTTCGTGGCTACTTCACTGAGGGTGCCCTTCGAACTGGGCGCTGGTTTTGCAAATGTCGTCCCTGAGGGAAGGGCAGAGTCATTAAAGTCGAAGTTTTCAAAGGACTGATCGTGAGCCAAAACCTCCGCACAATAATCCCTGTACGCCTTTCGCATCTCTGCTTTGAGTGTTTCGAAAGCAAGCGAGCCCGGAGCTAGAGGAAGGCGGTACTTCCCGGCAAAGGCGATAGCTTGCGAGTCGTCGCTAACGTACGGGATGATATCAGCGCCCGTCGCTACCGCTTCAACCGCGAATCCGAGCCCGTTCTGCAGGGCGTCCAATATCTCAGGTCTTAGTCGGCCTCCGGCGGCCATCTCGCTTTTGCGGCGTTCAAGTGCGTCTTGGAAGTGCTTCTTGAGAGCTGCACGTATCTCGTCATACCGCATGCTGGATGCAGACCACCGTTTCATAAGGACTTGACCGACATAGCTTAGGTGTCGAGCTAGGTACAAGGCTTCCGAGTCGACCCGCGTACCTAGCGATATTTTGAGGCTAGCTGGCTTTGTCCCATGCACTGGGCAAAGCTTGGTCAATGGCCATCGAAAATAGAAGATTCTGTTTCTGGATAGTTCGAGATAGGTCGGATTGAGCACGCAGATGCATCCCTTGGATGCCTCACCAGCGAAAACCCCAGCGTAACATATTGATTTTTAAGTGGATGGTGGGCGTGACAGGGATTGAACCTGTGACCCCTGCAATGTCAATGCAGTGCTCTCCCGCTGAGCTACACGCCCATCCGAAGCCGCGCATACACCATTTTTGATCCAGCGCGTCAATAGCAGGAAAAGGGAAAGAGAGGCTCGCTTTGTCGCGGCGGCAAAGGCCCGCCAAAAACGCTTCAGGCTGCGTGCAGCATCTTTTCGACTTCGTTGACGAGGTCGCGCAGATGGAACGGCTTCGACAGCACCTTGGCGTCTTTCGGCGCCTTGGAATCCGGATTCAGCGCAACGGCGGCGAAGCCGGTGATGAACATGACCTTGAGGTCGGGGTCGATCTCGGTGGCGCGGCGGGCAAGTTCGATGCCGTCCATCTCGGGCATGACGATGTCGGTCAACAGCAAGGAGAAAGGCTCCTCGCGCAGTCGCTCATAGGCGCTGGCGCCATTGTCGAAATCGCTGACCTGGTAGCCGGCGCGCTCCAGTGCCTTGACGAGGAACCGGCGCATATCGTCATCGTCTTCCGCCAGAAGAATGCGTGCCATCTTATCCCGTCCGAATCACCCGTCAGACATTGCCGTTGGGCAAGCCTGTTAACCATCCTGTATATGAGGAGGTGACGGTAAAGATCAAGTGAACGAGGAGAAGCCAAATCCGCATTCTACAAAGTGTTTTGGCCGCCGAAATGCTGGACATGGGGCGAGCGAGATGGCACTTTCCCATCATGATGCACTGGTGTTTCCGGGTTCGATCAAATTGAAGACGGCAGCCGAGGATTTTTCGGTCGTTCCACCCTTCGAAATCCGTTCGGGCGCCGAGCAGCGCGTTCCCTTCCTCTTCAATTCTCCGCATAGCGGCCGCTATTACCCCGACCGCTTCCTGGCCATGGCACGGCTGGATCGAAACGCCATCCGCCGATCCGAGGATTGCTATGTCGATGAATTGTTCGGCGGCGCCGTCGCGCTTGGCGCGCCGATGCTGGCGGCAAATTTTCCGCGCGCCTATCTCGACGTCAACCGCGAGCCGTGGGAACTCGATCCGCGCATGTTCGCCGAACCGGTGCCGTCCTTCTGTAACATCCGCTCGGCGCGGGTGGCCGGCGGGCTTGGCACCGTACCCAAGCTGGTGGGGGAAGGGCTCGACATCTATTCCGGCCGCTTGCCGCTGGCGGAGGCGGTGGCGCGCATCGAAACCGTCTACAAACCCTATCACGAGACGCTGAAGCGGCTGTTGACCAGAACCCATGCGCGGTTCGGCTATGCCGTGCTGATCGACTGCCACTCGATGCCTGCCAGCATAAGGGTTGGCGACAACGGGGTGCGACCGGATTTCATCATCGGCGACCGGTTCGGCATTTCCGCCTCGCCGGCGCTGACCGAGACGGCGATCGGCCTGCTCGTCGGCATGGGCTATACCGTTGCCCACAACAAACCCTATGCCGGAGGTTTTATCACCGAACACTATGGTCGGCCGGCGCGCCATCTCCACGCGCTGCAGATCGAGGTCAATCGCGGTCTTTACATGAACGAGCGGACGTTCCAGAAAACCGCCGGCTTCGATGCGCTTGCCGACGATCTGGCGCGGTTCTCGGCTGACCTGATGGCGATGCCCGATCACCACTTTATCGACCTGCCGCTTGCCGCCGAATAGCGCTGCAAGCCCGCTGCGGTCCGCCAGCCATGCCGGGGCGTAAAAAAAGACCGCATCGTTTGCACGACACGGTCGAAGTCTAGGGAGGAAACGCCCAAGGAGGGCATGGACAGGAAAACCTGTCCGAGGTCGAGGGTATTGTGCGCTGCACAAATGTCAAGCGACCTTCAGGCTTTTTTAATTCAGAGTGATGTGGAAATTGCGTTTCGATGACGATGATGTGACATTCTGGCAACAGTTGTCGCGACGGATAAATCGATAAATGGGCTTGTTTTGTCAGGAAAGTGCCGGCAGAGCCCGCTCGGGCATGCCGCAAAGCGGGGAGAATCAGTTGGACATCAGCATCGACTTCATGCGGCGCATTGCTCATGCTGCCGCCGCCGAGACGTTGCCGCGCTTTCGCCGGCAAGGCGCGGTCGCCAACAAGGAGGCGGGCAGCTTCGACCCGGTCACCGAGGCTGACCGTGAAGCCGAGCGCGTCATCCGGGCGCTGATATCAGCGGAGCATCCCGACCATGGCATTCTTGGCGAAGAGCATGGCAGCGAGAACATCTCGAGCAGGCATGTCTGGGTGATCGATCCGATCGACGGCACGCGCGCTTTCATCTCCGGCCTGCCGGTGTGGGGAACTTTGGTTGGACTGACGGTCGACGGCGATGCTGTCGCCGGCATGATGTCGCAGCCCTTCACGGGCGAGCTGTTCTACGCCAACGCTTCCGGTTCCTACTATGAGGGTCCCGGTGGACCGCGAAAGCTGGCGACACGCAAAACGACGGATATTTCCCAAGCGACGCTGTTCACCACCACGCCGGCACTGTTCAAGGGCGAGGCGCGCAAGCGCTTTGACGCATTCGAGAAGCAGGTCCAGCTCGTCCGCTACGGCGCCGATTGCTATGCTTTTTCGATGATCGCGTCCGGCAGTGTCGATATCGTCGCCGATCCCGGCTTGAAGCCTTATGACATCGTGGCGCTGATCCCGATCATCGAAAAGGCTGGCGGCGTCGTCACCACTTTCGAGGGCGGACCGGCGGAAAAGGGTGGCGACATCCTGGCTGCGGCGACACCGGAGCTTCACACTGCTGCGATGGCGGCGCTGCGCGGATAGCGCGCCGCCACAGTGGCTAAATCCTCAGGCTATTAGCCAACCCTCCTGACAGGAAGGTGTCAGGAGGGTTCCGCTATGGAGGTGTCGCCAGAGGGAGGACTACACATGCCGACGCCGTCAACAGCCAGCCGCTCCGACAATGCTCCGGCCGACGGCCGGGCCGATTTCGATTTTTTCTTCGGTCGCTGGGCTGTCAGTCATCGACGGTTGCGCAAGCGGCTTGCCGGCGACACCAACTGGGATGCATTTGGCGGGACGTGCGACACGCGGCCGATCCTCGGCGGCCTCGGCAATTTCGACGACAACGTCATCGACTTGCCCGGTGGTAGCTATCGCGCCGCCACGCTCCGGACCTTCGATCCGGCGACGAGACAATGGTCGATCTGGTGGATCGATGGCCGCAACCCGTTGACCATCGATGTGCCGATGCGCGGCACCTTTGCCGACGGCGTCGGCACGTTTCTGTGCGAGGACGTCTTCGAAGGCCGTCCGATCCAGGTTCGCTTCCTCTGGTCGCGGATCACAGAGAAATCCGCCCGCTGGGAGCAGGCCTTTTCACCGGATGGCGGCAAGACATGGGAAACCAACTGGATCATGGACTTCGCCTGCCAGACATGAACGCCGGGGCGCTTCTTGCGGTCACGCGTTGTCGTCGGTTCCGGGGATGAAGGCATCGAAGGCGGCGAGCAGCGGCTCGCGGTAGATATCCCGCTCCTGCAGGATTTCATGGCGGGCGCCATCGATCATCAGCAGGGAGCCGAGACGCAAATGTCTGGTGTAGGCTTCCACCGCCTTGGTCGAGACGACCTGATCGCCGCCGGCGGCGATCATCAGCAGGGGCACCTGGATCCTGGCCATGAAATCCGGGTCGCTGACGACTTCGGTCGCCTCGGCGGCAGCTTTCAGCCAACGGATCGTCGGGCCGCCAAGCGCGAGTTGAGGATAGGTCTCGTAGATCCCAGTGTTGCGTCGATACCGCTCCGGGTCCGATGTCACCTTGTTGGTGGCGAACGGTGCTGTTTCCCTTGGCCGCGGACCCCATGCCGCGTAAAGCCGGCCGAGGCCGAGAAGACACAAAGCGGAGCAGACGCGGCGCACCGTTTTTATCGATACCGGCAGGTCTGGCACGGTGAAGAAGGGCGCGATCATCACCATGCGCCGCACGCGGTTCACCATCGAGGGCGCGGCGAGCAGCGCGATCACCGCCCCGGTCGAATGGGCCAGGATGTAGTACGGCCCACGGCAATCGGGCAGCACGATCTCCTCGAAGAACTGCTCCAGATCGCCGGTGTAGTCATAGAAGCTGCGGACATAGCCGCGCTGGCGGTCGCGGATCAGCCGGTCGGAATCGCCCTGGCCGCGCCAGTCGAGGGTGGCAATGCCGAAGCCCCGGTCGGCGAGGTTGCGGATGGTCTCGAAATATTTCTCGATGCACTCGTTGCGGCCGGTGAGCAGGACCACGGTGCCTTTCAACGGGCGGGCAACGGCCGGAAAGAGGCCGTAGCGGATCCTCTTGCGGTCGCGGGTGGTGAAAAAGCCGCCGGCCGCGTTTTCCGGTGACGGATTGTCTGGAGTCTGGTGGAAGAGGTCCGTCATTCGGCGCTTCGTCTTTTGGTGTCTCGCCTGGCCCAGCGAGGCGTCGCATGGTGATAGACGGCCATGCGGCAAAAGCAAAGGATTTCCGGGAGATGGGGAGAGCCGGGCCCGGCAACGAGCAAGGCCGGAAGCCGCCTGCGGCATGCTTCCGGCCTCTGTCGATCCGGGAGGAAGGGACGTTACACCCGGTTCGGCCCCGTTGCGGCGCCTTGTCGGGCGCCGCTTGTTCCTAGTCTTGAACACACTCTAGCGCCGGGTAGCTGAACGCGTGCCGAAGCCGCGGTTCATCTGCCGTTCATCGAGGGGCAAAACCCATCAGCAGGCGAAATCTTGAAATGCTTTGGCCTTGTCCCCAAATGTTGGATGCGGTCGCCAATGTCGGGGCCGCTGGTCCAGCCGAAACGCCGCTCAAGGGTTTCGCACCGGCCATACGCAAACCATGTTGCTCAAAAGGAGAACACCTCATGCGTCACGTTGATTTTTCCCCGCTCTATCGCTCGACCGTCGGTTTCGACCGCCTCTTCACAATGCTCGATTCGCTTGCGCAGCCCGAAAGCGCACAGACCTATCCGCCCTACAATATCGAGCGCACCGGCGAGGATTCCTATCGCATCTCGATGGCGGTTGCCGGCTTCTCGGACGAGGAAATCTCGATCGAAGCCCATCGCAACGTGCTGACCGTCAAGGGTGAGCGCAAGGAAGAGGGCACCGGCGAAGGCTCCGAACTGCTCTATCGAGGCATTGCCTCGCGGGCCTTCGAGCGCCGTTTCCAGCTTGCCGACCACGTCGAAGTCGTCGGCGCTTCGCTGAAGAACGGCCTGCTCTTCGTCGACCTCAAGCGCAACATTCCCGAAGAGCTGAAGCCGCGCAAGATCGCGATCACGGCGTCTTCGGCGAAGGCCAAGCAGATCGAGGCCAAGACCGCCGCCTAACGCAACCTGGAATAAAAAGCGTCTCCTCCCGAGACGAAAGCGGCGCCGAAAGGCGCCGCTTTTTTGTTGCGCCGAAATCTCTGTCACCCAGAACCACGAGTTCTGGCTCTTTTGCAGTGCGCGTCGTCTTCCCATGAAGGGCGATGACTGATTTTTCGCCTGATTTCTCCTTGGCGCTGACGGCCACCATTGCCATCACCTTCCTGCTTGCCGGCCTCGTCAAGGGCGTCACCGGCATGGGCCTGCCGACGCTGGCGATGGGGCTGCTCGGCACGATTATGCCGCCGGTCGCGGCGGCCTCGCTGTTGATCGTGCCGTCCTTCGTCACCAATGTCTGGCAGCTGTTCGCCGGCCCGAGCTTCGCGTCGATCCTGCGCCGGCTGTGGCTGATGATGACCGGCATCGTCATCGGCACCATGGTCGGCTCGAGGCTGCTGGCCAGCGACAACGTCAAATGGACGACCGCAGGCCTAGGTGCAGCGCTGATTGTCTATGCCGCCTACACATTGCTGGCGCGGCAGCTGACGGTTCCGGCATCCGCCGAGCGCTTTATGTCGCCGGCGGTCGGTTTCATCACCGGCATTGTCACGGGCGGCACAGGCGTGTTCGTGGTTCCCGCCGTTCCCTACATCCAGGCGCTGGGATTGAGCCGCGACGATCTGATCCAGGCGCTCGGCCTGTCCTTCACCGTGTCGACCATCGCGCTTGCGGTTGGCCTTGCCTCGCATGGCGCGTTCCAGGTCGAGCATATCGTCATGTCGTCGCTGGCCGTCGCGCCGGCCTTGCTCGGCATGTGGCTAGGGCAGATCCTCAGGCAAAAGATCAGCCCGGAGACCTTCCGTCGCTGGTTTTTGATATTTCTGATCCTGCTTGGCCTTGAGCTTCTGCTCAGGCCTGTCCTCGCCTAGATCCCCGGGAGATTATGCGCCTATCAGCGCCTCGAACTGCGCGACGTCCTCGCTGGTCGTGGCGAAGCTGGTGACAAAGCGATATAGCGCTTCGTCCTCGCCGATATGGCCGTCGAAACCGTGGGGCTTGTGCCAATCGTAGAAAGCGGCACCCGCCGCCTGAACTCTCTCGGCCTCAGCCTTTTTCATGACCGCGAAGACCTCGTTGGCCTGCGGCAACCAGGCCAGCCGCGCCGAGGGCGAATCCTCGAGTGCAGCGGCAAGGCGCGCCGCCATCGCATTGGCGTGGCGGGCCGTGTCGAGCCACAGACCGCCGCGGAAATAGGCGTCGAACTGCGTGGCGATGAAACGCGACTTCGAGAACAATTGTGCGGCGCGCTTGCGCAGGAAGGCCAATTCCTTGGCGCGGTCGAGATCGAACAGCACGATCGCCTCGGCGCACCAGCAGCCATTCTTGGTGCCGCCGAAAGAGAGGATGTCGACGCCGCGTTTCCAGGTCATTTCGGCCGGCGTGGTGTCGAGCCCGACCAGCGCATTGGCAAAGCGGGCGCCATCCATATGCAGCGGCAGCTTGTGGTGTTTGGCAATCGCCGAAATCCGCGCGATTTCATCAAGGGAATAGAGGGTGCCGACCTCGGTCGACTGGGTGATAGACACCGCCATCGGCCGTCCCCAATGGACGATTTCCGAGGCGAAGCGGCCAACGGTCTTTTCCAGATTGTGGGGGTCGATCTTGCCCAAAGCGCCGTCGACGGCACACAGGCGCGAGCCACCGGAAAAGTATTCCGGCGCGCCGCATTCGTCTTCGACGATATGCGATTCGCGGTGGCAGAAAGACAGGCCGCCGGGCTTGTTGTAAGCGGTCAGCGACAGCGAATTGGCGGCGGTGCCGGTAGCGACGAAAAACACCGCGACCTCGCGCTCGAAGATTTCGTTGAAACGCTGGTACACGGCCTGGTCGAGCGTGCCGTCGCCATAGGCGGTGGAAAACCCGCCGGCATGGGCCGACAGGCCGGCGGCGATGCTGGGATGGGCGCCTGCCCAATTGTCGGAAGCGAAAATCATGTATCTGCCTGTGCTGGGAAAATCGAGCCGACCTTGGCTGCTTTCGCATGCCGCTCGCAAGAGCCAGGCGCTGGAAAATCGGTAAAGCCACCGGAGCCGCCCGGATAGGGGCGGCGATTGAAGGTTACGTTTTCATCATGCTTCACGTAATTTTCTGTCGCGGAATGTCCAAGATTTTTGTGAATCGGTCTTGTGCGCTCCCGGGATTTCTGTCATAAAAATTTAGGACAGTAGTGCTGTCTTATTTTGTCGCACAAAACAGGCTGGATTGGCGTATCGTTAGGCCTCTCCGGCCGTTGCCGCGAGCGACAGGTAGACAGACTGGCTCTGGCCTGTACGAATACCAGACACGAACCATGTGGAAAGCCGCATGGTTCAGCCCAAGATTTCGCAAGACGTGCCGCAAGGATCAAGGGGGAGCAAGCGCTTCCCGAGGCAAACCAGCGCCCGAACGGCTGGGAACGGAGGACAGGACGATGACGGACATGACGCTCTCTGCGACGAACGGCCAGGCCGCGCAGACGAAAGCGGCAGCCGTCAAAAATACGTCTATCACCACTGGCCTGACCACGATTGGACGAACCGCCAACGGCTTTGCCGCGCAGGGCCTCTACGATCCGCGCAACGAGCACGATGCCTGCGGCGTCGGCTTCATCGTCAATATGAAGGGCGTGAAGTCGCACCAGATCGTCAAGGACGGCCTTGCCGTGCTTGAAAACCTGACGCATCGCGGCGCCGTCGGCGCCGATCCGCTGGTCGGCGATGGCGCCGGCGTGCTGGTGCAGCTTCCGGACCGTTTCTTCCGCGAAGAGATGGCAGCCCAAGGCATCGAACTGCCGCCGGCCGGTCAATACGGCGTCGGACACTGGTTCATGCCGCAGGATGCAGCACTGCGCGCCCACATCGAGGATATCATTGCCGAATCGGCGCAGTCCGAGGGGCTGCCGCTCATCGGTTTCCGTGACGTGCCCGTCGACAATTCGTCGCTGTCGAAGGCGCCTGATATCGTCGCGTCCGAGCCGTTCCATTGCCAGATATTCATCGGCCGCACGGCCGACATCACCGACGACGAGGAGTACGAGGCCAGGCTCTATCTGCTGCGCAAGGTCATATCGGGCCGCATCTACGCCGAGAACGACAACAAGGACATCGGTTCCTACTGCGTGTCGCTGTCGGCGCGCACCATCGTCTACAAGGGCATGTTCCTGGCCTACCAGGTCGGCGCCTACTACAAGGATCTCAAGGACCCGCGCTTCGAGACGGCGCTGATCCTCGTCCACCAGCGCTTCTCGACCAACACCTTCCCGTCGTGGAAGCTGGCGCATCCCTACCGCATGGTCGCCCACAATGGCGAGATCAACACCGTGCGCGGCAATAACAACTGGATGGCGGCGCGCCAGGCGTCCGTCGATTCGGAGCTGTTCGGTAACAATATCTCGAAGCTGTGGCCGATCTCCTATGAGGGCCAGTCCGACACAGCCTGTTTCGACAACGCGCTCGAGTTCCTGTTCCAGGGCGGCTATAGCCTCAGCCACGCCATGATGATGCTGATCCCGGAAGCCTGGGCCGGCAACAAGCTGATGGATGCCGACCGCAAGGCCTTCTACGAATACCATGCCGCCCTTATGGAGCCGTGGGACGGACCGGCTGCGGTGGTCTTTACCGATGGCCGCCAGATCGGCGCCACGCTCGACCGCAACGGACTACGCCCGGCGCGCTACATCGTCACCGACGATGACCGCGTCATCATGGCCTCGGAAGCCGGCGTGCTGCCGGTGCCGGAAGAGAGGATCGTCAAGAAGTGGCGGCTGCAGCCCGGCCGTATGCTGCTGATCGACCTCGAGAAGGGTCGTATCGTCTCCGACGAGGAGCTCAAGTCGGAGATCGCCACCAAGCATCCCTACAAGACGTGGCTGACCAACACGCAGCTCATCCTCGAAGATTTGAAGCCGGTAGAGCCGCGCGAACTGCGCCGGGATGTCAGCCTGCTCGACCGCCAGCAGGCGTTCGGCTACAGCCAGGAAGACACCAAGCTGCTGATGTCGCCGATGGCGACCACCGGCCAGGAAGCCGTGGGATCGATGGGCACCGACACGCCGATCTCGGCAATGTCGGACAAGTCGAAGCTGCTCTATACCTATTTCAAGCAGAACTTCGCCCAGGTCACCAACCCGCCGATCGACCCGATCCGCGAGGAGCTGGTCATGAGCCTGGTGTCCTTCATCGGGCCGCGGCCCAACATCTTCGACCTGGTCGGCAATTCGCGCCGCAAGCGGTTGGAAGTGCGCCAGCCGATCCTGACCAACGGCGATCTCGAAAAGATCCGCTCCATCGGTCACACCGAGGACCGCTTCGACACCAAGACGATCGACATCACCTATGGCTCGAACGAGGGCGCAGCCGGTATGCAGGGCGCCATCGACCGCTTGTGCGAGCGGGCGGAGGCGGCGGTCGCCGGCGGCTACAACATCATTATCCTGTCCGACCGCCAGGTCGGGCCGGACCGGATCGCCATCCCGGCGCTGCTGGCGACGGCCGCGGTGCACCACCATCTGATCCGCAAGGGCTTGCGCACTTCGGTCGGGCTGGTCGTGGAATCCGGCGAGCCGCGCGAAGTGCATCATTTCTGCTGCCTTGCCGGCTATGGCGCCGAGGCGATCAACCCTTACCTTGCCTTCGACACGCTCACCGACATGCACAAGCGTGGCGAACTGCCGAAGGAAGTCGACGCCTACGAAGTGGTCTCGCGCTACATCAAGTCGATCGGCAAGGGCATCCTCAAGGTGATGTCCAAGATGGGCATCTCGACCTATCAGTCCTATTGCGGCGCGCAGATTTTTGACGCCATCGGGCTGAAGACCGATTTCGTGCAGCAATACTTCACCGGCACGGCGACCCTGATCGAGGGCGTCGGACTGGACGAGATCGCGGCCGAGACGCTCAGCCGCCACACCGATGGTTTCGGCAACGACCCGGTGCTGCGCAACAGCCTCGAGGTCGGCGGCGAATACGTGTTCCGCATGCGCGGCGAAGCACACATCTGGTCGCCCGACGCAGTCGCGACCTTGCAGCACGCCGTGCGCCAGGGCTCGTGGGAAACCTTCAAGGACTATTCCGCCCAGATCGACAGCGAGACGGCGCGGGCCCAGACCATTCGTGGCCTGTTCAGGATCAAGCTGGCGGAAGAGAGCGGCCGCAAGAAGGTCGCGATCGACGAGGTCATGCCGGCGGCCGAGATCGTCAAGCGGTTCTCGACCGGGGCGATGTCCTTCGGCTCGATCTCGCGCGAGGCGCACACCACGCTGGCGCGCGCCATGAACCAGATCGGCGGCAAGTCGAACACCGGCGAGGGCGGCGAAGAGGCCGACCGCTATCTGCCGCTGCCGGGCGGCGGCAAGAACCCCGAACGCTCGGCGATCAAGCAGGTCGCCTCCGGGCGGTTCGGCGTGACAGCGGAATATCTCGTCAACTCCGACATGATGCAGATCAAGGTCGCGCAGGGCGCCAAGCCCGGCGAGGGTGGTCAGCTGCCCGGCCACAAGGTCGATGCGACCATTGCCAAGGTCAGGCATTCGACGCCGGGCGTCGGCCTAATCTCGCCGCCGCCGCATCACGACATCTATTCGATCGAGGATCTGGCGCAGCTGATCTACGATCTGAAGAACGTCAATCCGGCSGCTGACGTGTCGGTCAAGCTSGTCTCGGAAGTTGGCGTCGGCACGGTGGCTGCCGGCGTCGCCAAGGCGCGCGCCGACCACATCACCATCTCCGGCTATGATGGCGGCACCGGTGCGTCGCCGCTGACCTCGCTCAAGCATGCCGGCAGCCCGTGGGAAATGGGCCTTGCCGAGACGCACCAGACGCTGGTTCTGAACGGTCTGCGGGCGCGCGTGGCGCTGCAGGTCGATGGCGGGTTGCGTACCGGCCGCGACGTCATCATCGGCGCGCTGCTTGGCGCCGACGAGTTCGGCTTCTCGACCGCACCGCTGATCGCGGCCGGCTGTATCATGATGCGCAAGTGCCACCTCAACACCTGCCCGGTCGGCGTCGCGACGCAGGATCCGGTCTTGCGCAAGCGCTTCAAGGGCACGCCGGAACACGTGATCAACTTCTTCTTCTATGTGGCGGAAGAGGTGCGCGGGCTGCTCGCCGAAATGGGCTACACCCATATCGACCAGATCATCGGCGACACCGACCTTCTGGAAAAGCGCGACCTGATCGTGCACTGGAAGGCGCGGGGCCTCGATTTCTCGAAGATGTTCTTCAAGCCCGATGCGCCGCATGCTGCCGTGCACTGGACGGAACGGCAGAAGCATCCGATCGACGACGTGCTCGACCGCAAGCTGATCGAACTGGCCAAGCCGGCGCTCGAGGCGAAGCAGCCGGTCAAGATCGAGGTCGACATCCGCAATGTCGACCGTTCGACGGGCGCCATGCTGTCAGGCGAGGTGGCCAAGCGCTTCAAGCACAAGGGCCTGCGCGAGGACACGATCTCGGTGAAGCTGACCGGCACCGCCGGCCAGTCGTTCGGCGCCTTCCTGGCGCGCGGCATTTCGTTCGAGCTTGTCGGTGCGGCCAACGACTATGTCGGCAAGGGCCTGTCTGGTGGGCGCATCGTCATCCGGCCGCCGGAAGAGGCCAAGATCGTCGCGGCGGACTCCATCATCGTCGGCAATACGGTGCTCTATGGCGCAACCGAGGGCGAGGCCTATTTCGCGGGTGTCGCTGGCGAGCGTTTCGCGGTGCGCAATTCGGGCGTTGCGGCCGTCGTCGAAGGCGTCGGTGACCATGGCTGCGAGTACATGACCGGCGGCATCGTCGTCGTCATCGGCCAGACCGGCCGCAACTTCGCCGCCGGCATGTCGGGCGGCGTCGCCTATGTGCTGGACGAGGCAGGCGATTTCGCCGAGCGCTGCAACATGGCGATGGTCGAACTGGAGCCGGTGCCGGAAGAAGACGATCTGATGGAAAAGCTGCTCCATCACGGCGGCGACCTCGACCACAAGGGCCGCGTCGACGTCTCCGGCGACATGACCAGCCATGACGAGGAGCGACTCTACCAGCTGATCTCGAACCATGTGCATTACACGGGCTCGGTCAGGGGTCGCGAGATCCTCGACGACTGGACGACTTTCCGGCCGAAATTCCGGAAAATCATGCCGGTCGAGTACCGCCGTGCGCTGATCGAGATGGAACGCATGCGCATGGGCGTGGCGGCGGAGTAGGCTTTGGGAACTGCCGGGAGGCCCAGGCTTCCCGGTCCACACTTCATTGACAGTTTGACCTCGGGCGCAAGGTTGCCATGGCTGCCTCAAGAGGTTAACGGGTGCGGCGAAAACCGCACCATCTGGACAGCAGGAACTGGACTATGGGTAAGGTAACAGGCTTTCTCGAGATCGACCGGCAGGTGCACAAGTACCAGCCGGCCTCCGACCGCATCCGGCATTTTCGCGAATTCACGCTGCCGATGTCGGACAAGGAGGTCGAGAAACAGGCCGCGCGCTGCATGGATTGCGGCATTCCGTTCTGCCACGGGCCGACCGGCTGTCCGATCCACAACCAGATCCCGGACTGGAACGACCTCGTCTACAATGGCGACTGGGACAATGCGATCCGCAACCTGCATTCGACCAACAATTTCCCGGAGTTCACCGGCCGCATCTGCCCCGCGCCATGCGAGGAAGCCTGCACGCTGAACCTCGAGGACATTCCGGTCGCCATCAAGACCGTCGAGCAGGCGATCGCCGACAAGGCCTATGAAACCGGCCACATCCGGCCCTATCCGCCGGAGAAGAAGACCGGCAAGCGTGTCGCCATCATCGGCTCGGGACCGGCCGGCATGGCCGCCGCCCAGCAGCTGGGCCGCGCCGGCCACGACGTCCATGTCTATGAGCGCGAGAGCCGGCCGGGTGGGCTGATGCGCTACGGCATTCCCGACTTCAAGATCGAGAAGCACTATATCGACCGGCGCATCGAACAGATGCAGGGCGAGGGCGTGACGTTCCATTGCGGCGTCAATGTCGGCGTCGACAAGAAGGTCAGCGAGCTGCTCGCCGAACATGACGCGGTGCTCTATTGCGGCGGTTCGGAAACGCCGCGCGCGGCCGGCATTCCCGGCGACGATCTCGACGGCGTGCATGATGCGATGCCGTATCTGGTGCAGCAGAACAAGCGCGTCGGCGGCGAGCCGATCCAGTCGGTGGCGTGGCACTCGGCGCCGATCGTCGCCGGCGGCCAGCACGTCGTCGTCGTCGGTGGCGGCGACACCGCCTCCGACTGCGTCGGCACCGCCTTTCGCCAGGGCGCCGTGCGCGTCACCCAGCTCGACATCCGACCGCAGCCACCGGAAAAGGAAGACAAGCTCTCGGTCTGGCCCTACTGGGCAACCAAGATGCGCACGTCGTCGTCGCAGGCCGAAGGCGCCGAGCGCGAATTCCAGGTGGCGACGCTCGAATTCATCGGCGAAGAGGGCCAGCTGACCGGCGTCAAATGCTGTGAGGTCGACGACAAGCGCAAGCCGATCGCCGGCACCGAATTCGTCATCCGCGCCGATCTCGCCTTCATCGCCATCGGCTTTGCCGGGCCGACGACAGCCGGACTGGTGTCGGAATTGGATGGCCAGATGAAGATCGTCACCGACAGCCGCCGTTCGAAAAACGTCGAGGCCAACGATCGCGACTACAAGACCAGCGTCGACAGGCTCTATGCGGCGGGCGACGTACGGCGCGGCCAGTCGCTGGTCGTCTGGGCGATCCGTGAGGGCCGCCAGGCGGCGCGCTCGATCGACGAGGCGTTGATGGGATCGACTGTTCTGCCCCGTTAAGGGTTGATCGCCGTCGTCGTGTCGCCGGCGGCCCCTGTCGCGGGCTGGGTCTTGGGCGGCCAGGAAAAATCGTCGGCACGACCGGGCGAGGCAGCGGGCGCCTTGCCCTCGACGACCAGCTTTTCGCCGGGCAGCTTCACATCCGCCTTTGTCGTCGGTGGCGCTGCACCGAGAAGTTCCGAACCGCCGTCGAGCGCCGGATCGCTGAGCAGCATCGGCACGGTGCGGTCGACCACGATGGGGACGGCGGCCGGCGACGGCACTTCGACCGGGGCGCCAGCCGGCGCGGACGCCGTCACCGCACCCCCAGGTGCCGTCAGCCCAAGGATCTTCATCAGCGGCTTTTCGGTATAGAAGGCGAGCTTGCGCTTGCCGGCCTTCGACACGTTGATGCCGTCATCGGAGCGCAGGCGCACCGCCTGGCCGTTAATGTCAGGTCCGGTGGTGACGAAGGCGCCGTTCTCGTCGACGAATCCATCCCAGATGTCGACGAACTCACCGCCACTGCTTTCGGCCGCCGAATGATAGATGTCGTTGAAGGCCAGCATGTCGGAGGTCATTTTCGGAACCCGGAAAGCCGGCATGCCAACCCACAGGAAGGGCACCTTGGTCGACGCTATGGCCTTGCCCAGCGCATCGGTACGGCGTTCATATTCCTTGGTCCAGTTCTCGGATCGCGGCTGTTCGCGCACATCGTTGACGCGCATCTGCTGGCGGTCGTTGGAGCCGAGCATGACGACCACGACCGCGGGCTTCTCGGTCTCGATCAACGACTTGATCTGTTCGGGCCAGTTGTAGAAATCATCCCGCACGAAACCGGACGAACCGTTGGCGCGAACGACGATCCTGACGCCGGGATTTTCGGCAAAGGCAGTATCGAGGCCTTCCGCAAGGCCGCTTGCCATGAAATCGCCGACCACCAGAACCACACGAGCATCCGGTGTTTTCTCGACAATCGGTATTGCCGGTTCGGCCGGTGGGCGAGGCGCCTTCTTTCTTGGCTTGGGCTGCGGCTTCTGGATGTCGAGCGGCGGCTCGACCCGCTCACTTCTGCGCGGGAACAACAGGTCGCGCAGCGACCAACCCCGGTTTTGTTGTTCCTGCGCCATGGCCGGCGTGTGAAAGGTGCTGGCGGCGGCGACTGCCAGAACGGCAATGGCCAGAATCAGGATCGGCATGCGACGGACGATGACCCGGATACACGCGACCGAAACCAATCACCCTCTCCATCCCTGGCGCATGACCCCGAAATCGGGATCGCGCGGCGGCTCTATTTTTGTCGGAGCCATTTGAGCACTTCCATGCTCGGATACCCGTCCTGGGTCAAGCCGACCTTCGCCTGATAGGTCATGATGGCGGTTTTGGTGCCATCACCGATCTTGCCGTCGAACTTGCCGTCGTAAAGCCCGTGCTGCGAAAGCCGCTTCTGCAGCTCCTGCCTTTCTTCGAAGCTGAGCTTGGTGAAAGGCCGTTTCCAGTCCTGCACGAGACCACTGGAACCGGCGATTTCGTCGGCAAGAAGGCCGACGGCCAGCGCATATTTGTCGGCGTTGTTGTAAGCCTTGATGACCGAGAAATTCTTGATCATCAGGAAGGCTGGCCCATCGCGGCCGTCCGGCACCTTCAGCGTCGCCTTGTCGGTGACGTTCTTGAACGACTTGCCATTGGCCCTGACGACGCCGAGCGCCTGCCATTGCGCCAGTGTCTTCGCGTCGCCGGGAAGCTTGCCGGCCGGCAGCGTGACTTCATAGCCCCAGGTCTTGCCGGCCTGCCAGCCATTCTTCTTCAGCAGATTGGCTGATGTCGCCAGCGCATCGGGGATCGAATTCCAGATGTCGCGCTTGCCATTGCCGTCCATGTCAACGGCATAGTGCTGATAGCTGGTCGGAATGAACTGGGTGTGGCCCATGGCGCCAGCCCAGGATCCGCTGAGATGGCTTTCGTCGATGTCGCCCGTCTGCAGGATCTTGAGCGCGGCGATCAACTGGGTGCGAGCGAATTTCCCCCGCTTCGGGTCGGCATAGGCCAAGGTCGCCAGCGAACGCACGACATTGCGCATGATGTCGTCGCGCTTGAGGATCTCGCCATAGTTCGATTCCATCGACCAGATGGCGAGCAGGATGTCGCGGTCGACACCGAACCTTGCCTCGATCCGGTCGAGCCACGGCTTCCATTTCTTCGCCATCTGCTGGCCAACGGCGACCGACTGGTCATGGACGCGGTTGTCGAAATAGTCCCAGGCCGGGGCGGTGAATTCAGGCTGCGTACGCGCCTTTTCCAGCACCACCGGGTCAATATCCCTGATATCCTTGAACGCCTGGTCATAAACGGCGCCGGAAACGCCGCCTTGCACGGCTGTGGCGCGGAAGCCGGCGACCCATTGCCGGAAGCCGGCATCGGCAAAAGCCGGTCCGGCCGGCATCAGCAAGGCAAGCGAGAGGCTGGCGGCCGTCATGACGCTGGTGAAAAGTTTTGCGGCATTGCGAACGGACATCTTTTCCTCCTTCTTTATCTCAGGAAGACCATTCATCGCCGAACCCGGTTAGGATTTAGTTTACCATAGGAGCCGTTGGGAACGAAAAGACGCGTCGATGCTTTACGCACAGCAAGTTTCTCAGCAGTCCTTCAGTAATCCCCGATTCCGGCGTGAAAATGTCTCGGAGCGGGATTGCGGAGCAGGCCCTCAAACGGATAATTGACAGCATGAAGAGAGTTCGCAAGGCAGTTTTCCCGGTCGCCGGCCTCGGCACGCGGTTCCTCCCGGCCACCAAGGCCATCCCGAAGGAAATGCTGACCGTCGTCGACAGACCGGTCATCCAGTATGTTGTCGATGAGGCGCGCGAGGCTGGCATCGAGCATTTCATCTTCGTCACCGGCCGCAACAAGGCGGTCATCGAAGACCATTTCGATGTCCAGTTCGAGCTCTACGACACGCTCGCGCAGCGCGGCAAGGACGACCAGCTCGCCCGCCTGCAGCGGCTGCAGCCGGCACCGGGACAGACCAGCTTTACCCGCCAGCAGGTGCCGATGGGGCTCGGCCACGCCGTCTGGTGCGCGCGCGAACTGGTCGGCGACGAGCCCTTCGCCCTGTTGTTGCCCGACATGATCATGCAGTCGGAAAAGAGCTGCATGAAGGCCATGGTCGAGCTCTACGAGGAGACCGGCAACAACATCATCGCCGTGCAGGAATGCGATCCGGCCGAGGCGCACAAATACGGCATTGTCGGCCGCGGCGAGGATACGCATCACGGTTTCCGCATCACCGAGATGGTGGAGAAGCCGAAGACCGGCACCGCACCGTCCAATCTCTACATCAACGGTCGCTACATCCTGCAGCCCGAGATTTTCGGGATTCTCGAAGGCCAGGAAAAGGGCGCCGGCAACGAGATCCAGCTCACCGACGCGATGCTGAAACTGGAAAAGCAGCAGCCCTTCTATGGCTACCACTACCAGGGCCGCACCTTCGATTGTGGTTCGCCGGAAGGTTTCGTCGAGGCCAATGTGGCCTTCGCGCTGTGGCGCAGCGACATGAACGAGAACATGTCGGGCGTCATCCGGACGCTGCTCGATGAGATAAAACCATCAGAGCGGCGCGGCGCCGCTTAAGACTTCCTACCGCTGCAGCTTCAGGCCGAGGTAGATGCTGTTGGCGGTGTAATTGCGCCCGGGCAGGTTGCTGGTCAGCTTTTCGGTGCGGGCGCGGCTGGTGAGGCCGACATAGCGGTTCAGCCACCATGTCAGGCCGGCCTCGGCGCTCAGCGTCAGGTCGTGCCCGTCGGAGCCGGTGTAATCGCGCCAGTCGAGGCCCAGAGCCGCGTTTCCAGTCAAGTTGGCGCGAATCTGCCGCTCACCGGTGAGGCGTCCGGAATAGAGGATATCGCCGCTTTCGTTGGCGGCCGTGGTGCCTTCGGCGGTGGTCTTCCCGGTGAGGCCGATAATGGTGCCGCGCTCGGGCGACCATTTGAGGTCGGCATTCACGGTTGCGCCGGAGATCGCCGCCAGACGGTCGTCGTCGATCGCTTCCCTGAGCCAGCCGGCGGAGAATTCGCCGGTCAGCTTCTCGCCCATGTCGAGTTCGACCCCGGCACGCGCGCCGAGGCGGGTGGACGACCGTTCGAAGCCGCCCGAATCGACGCGCAGATCATAGGCACGGCGGCCGACTTCGACCTCGGCGAAAGGCGTGATCGCGGGCGAGATCTCGTAGCCGGTGCGCAAGGTGGCGGTATACAGCGTCGAGTTGCGGTCTTTCTGCGACAGCACAGTGCCGTCTGTCAGCTCGGCGTCGCCATAGATGTCGTGAGAGACCGCGCCGGTCAGCGCGAAGCGCAGCTTGCCGACGTCCTTCTCGACGCCCAGGCTGCCGTCGATGGTCTGGCGGATCGGCTGCGATTTGACACCGGCAATGGCGTCGGGCGAGGAGGCTGATTCCGGCGCAATTTCGTAGCCGAGCTTGGCGATGGCGCGCAGTTCATTGTCGAGATCGACGTTTAGGGTGCCTTCGATGCGGCCGCGCCCTTCATTGATCTTCTTGCCCGAAATGGTGTTGCGGAAGTTGCCGTATCCGTCGATGACCGCCGAATTCTCGCGCCAGTCAGAGGCGGCGGAAAAACGCAGCGCTGTTTCGGACAGCACTGCCGACGTCCCGCCACTGCTGGAATCGGCATTCGACGTTGCGGTCACGCCTTGCTCAAGCGTCGGCCGGAGCAGGAAGGAGCCAACCTTGATGCCGGGTGCGGCGTAGGGATCTTCTTCGGGCTTCTTCTTCAGGCCCTCGATGGAGCG
The DNA here is from genome assembly GCF_056403215.1 of Mesorhizobium sp. P2_H9. Taxonomy (NCBI): domain Bacteria; kingdom Pseudomonadati; phylum Pseudomonadota; class Alphaproteobacteria; order Hyphomicrobiales; family Phyllobacteriaceae; genus Mesorhizobium; species Mesorhizobium sp. P2_H9. The sequence continues at coordinate 110,751 of NZ_JBFUFX010000002.1, forward strand.
GGTGCGCTCGGCGCCGGGATCGAGCTTCTGCCGGTCGGCGCTGTCGACGGTGAGGGCACGGCGATTGGCTGTGTCCTGGTCGGTGTCGTCTGCCGCTGCGTCGGTCGAAGTGGTTCCGGTCGTGGTAGGGTCCGTTGCCTTGCCGAGCTTCTTCTTGTCGGCGGCCTTGTCTTTAGCCTTGTCCGCATCGGCGGCGCGCTGTTTTGCGGTCGACGGCCGGCGCGGCTTAGCTGGGGGTGGATTGTCGCCAAAACTGCCATCGCTGGCCGCCAGCGGATCGAAGATGCTGCCGGTCGCGGGCGTGGCGCCGGTGTCGTCCGGCACGGCGCCGGCACTTGCCGGCAGATAGGTCGTCGGGGTTGGCGGGTTGGCCTGAGCGGCTGCATCGGCTGCTGCCTGATCTTGAGATCCGGCGGCGCTCAGCTGTCTCACCTTGCGCTGCTGGTCAAACAGGATCGCCGATTCCGAAACCTCGCCGCGCAGCTCGGTCTCCTGAGCGCAAAGCGGTGTTGGCCGCAGCAAAGCGAAAGCGCTGGCCGCCAGCAGCAGTGCGCTGATGGCTTTGCCGTTTCGACCTCTTTTGCTTTCAGGCTGGGCCCGCGACATCGTCACCACTGCTTGCGCGGCGCAAGCGCGCCATACTTACCGAACCGTAAATGGGGATGGTTAACGGAGGGTTGAGGCGGCGGGCCAATGACCCTTAAGGCGCTGATGTCCGAAGGGATTCATGCGGCGCGCTTCAAGCTTCCTGTTTTCGTGCAGCTCGCCATCCCAAAACCGCTGCATGGCCTTGGTTCAGGCCCGGGGCAGGCCTTTGGGCGACAGGCGTGAGGTGGCATTTCTGTTGGACAGGCGAGCGCCAAAGCGCTAATCGCATCAGCCATGCATGCGGGATCCCCAGAAAAGAAGCGGCTGAACAAGCAAGCTTCGATAGAATCGGCGCTCAGGACGGTGGCAACCGAGCAGGCCGGTGTGGCGGCTCTGGCCGCGGCGCTCGAAAATGGGCTGTCCGAACCGTTCGCGCGCGCCGTCGACATCGTGTCGCAGGCCAGAGGCCGCGTCATCGTCACCGGCGTCGGCAAGAGTGGCCATATCGGCTCCAAGATCGCCGCGACGCTCGCCTCGACCGGCACGCCGGCCTTCTTTGTCCATCCGTCCGAGGCCAATCACGGCGACCTCGGCATGATCGCCAGGGACGACGCCATCATCGCCATGTCGTGGTCGGGCGAGAGCAAGGAGCTCAACGGCATCATCGCCTATTCCAGGCGTTTCTCGATCCCGCTGGTCGCGATCACCGCCGGCGAGACATCGGCGCTGGCGCGCGAGGCGGACGTGGTGCTGTTGCTGCCGCGCGCGCCCGAAGCCTGCCCGCACGGCCTTGCGCCGACCACGTCGACGCTGCTGCAACTGGTGATCGGCGATGCGTTGGCCATTGCGCTGCTCGAAGCACGCGGCTTCACCCCGGACCATTTCCGCACCTTCCATCCCGGCGGCCAGCTCGGCGCCAATCTGACCATGGTCTCCGAGATCATGCGGGTCGGCGACCAGATTCCGCTGGCCGTGCTCGGCACCAAGATGCCGGAAGCGGTCATGACGCTGTCGAAGAAGAAGGTCGGCTGCGTCTTGATCGTCGATACGAATGGTGAATTGGCCGGTATCATCACCGACGGTGACGTGGCGCGCAATCTGCACCGTAACCTGGCCAACGTCATCGTCGATGAGGTCATGACCCGCACGCCCAAGACGATCGATCCGCAGACGCTAGCCGGTACGGCGATCGCGCTCCTCAACGACTACAATATCGGCGCGCTGGTGGTGACCAAAAACAACATGCCGCTGGGTGTGGTTCATTTCCACGACCTGTTGCGCATCGGCGCGGCCTGAAATTCAGACCCGCTCGACCGTCAGTTCCAGATCTGTATCGGCCGAACTGACAACACGCACCTGCGTGCCGGCCGGCAGGTCGGGACCGGAGACGCGCCACAGCGTGTCGCCGAGCTTGATGCGGCCGCGGCCGTCCTTGATCGGTTCGGCAAGGGTAGCCATCTTGCCGACCATCTGGGCGCCGCGGCGGTTAAGCAGCGGCTGGTCGGTCGTGTCATTGCGCCCGCCGACCAGCTTCTTGCCGACGAAGGCAGAGACCAGCGACAGCGCCAGGAAGGCGAGAACCTGGATTTCCCAAGTCCAGAAGCCGGTATCCCAGATCAGCAGTGAGACCACGCCGATCAGCAGCGCGGCAATACCGATCCACAGCATGAAGATGCCTGGCGCGATGACTTCCATCACCAGCAGGACGAAGCCCAGAACCATCCAATTCCACGGACCAAGTTCGGAAATGATGCGGTCGAACATGGGAGTGCGCTCCTATGATCTCAATTGTCGCCTGATCTCAGTTATCGCTTGGGCGAACCACCGGTGGGCGGGCGGCCTGCCGCGCGGCGCCGGCCGTGCCTTCGCTGCGGAACACCTCCTTGGCGATCTCGCTTATGCCGCCGAGCGTGCCGATCAGCGCCGAGGCTTCCATCGGCATCAGCACGACCTTGCTGTTGTTGGCGGTGCCGATCTTGCCCATCGCTTCGGTGTATTTCAGCGCGACGAAGTAGTTAAGCGCCTGCACGTCGCCCTTGGAGATGGCTTCCGACACGACCTGCGTGGCGCGGGCTTCGGCCTCGGCGGAACGCTCGCGCGCCTCGGCGTCGCGGAAGGCGGCTTCCTTGCGGCCCTCGGCCTCAAGAATCTGCGATTGCTTGAGACCTTCGGCGGCGAGGATCTGCGCGCGCTTGTTGCGTTCGGCGGTCATCTGGCGGCCCATCGATTCGATGAGGTTGGCCGGCGGGTTGATGTCCTTGATTTCGACGCGGGTGATCTTGATGCCCCACGGGTGCGCCGCCTCGTCAACGACGCGCAGCAGGCGCTCGTTGATGGCGTCGCGGTTGGACAGCAGTTCGTCGAGGTCCATCGAGCCCATGACGGTACGGATGTTGGTCATCGTCAGGTTGAGGATGGCGTTCTGCAGGCCTGAGACCTGATAGGCTGCCTGCGCCGCGTTGAGGATCTGGTAGAAGGCGATGCCGTCGACACCCACTATGGCGTTGTCGCGGGTGATGATTTCCTGGCTCGGAACGTCGAGCACCTGCTCCATCATGTTCATCTTGGCGCCGATACGGTCGACGAACGGCGTAATGAAATTGAGGCCGGGGCTCAGTGTCTTGGTGTAGCGACCGAAGCGCTCAACCGTATAATTGTAGCCTTGCGGGATTGTCCTGATGCCTTTGATAAGAAGCACCAATACCAGAAAGGCAAGTGCACCAATCRCAATGCCGAAACCACTGAAGTCCATTTGGTTCTCCCTAAGATGCCGGCCACGGAGACGCTTCCGTGCAACCGACTTCACCAAACACTTAAGTGTGTTTCAGCAATGTTACAATCTGGTGATCGCTGATTATCTATGCACAGCTGATTGCGAGAGGCGTCGGCTTCAGATCCAACCCGACAGTTCGCGCCGCACCATCGCTTCGATCACCGCCATGCCTTCCACACTGTCGTTGAGGCAAGGGATATGGGCGAATTTCTCGCCGCCGGCGTGATGGAAGGTTTCGGCCGCCTCGCGGCCGATTTCGTCCAGTGTCTCGATGCAGTCGACGGAAAAGCCCGGATTGACGATGGCGATCGACTTCACGCCGTCATGGCCGAGTTTCTCCACCGTCTTGTCGGTGTAGGGCTGCAGCCACTCCTGCGCGCCGAAACGCGACTGGAAGGTGGTGATCAGCTTCTTGTCGCTCCAGCCGAGCCTTTCGCGCAGCAGGCGCGTCGTCTTCAGGCAATGGCAGTGATAGGGGTCGCCCTTCTCGAAATAGGGTTTTGGGATGCCGTGATAGGAGGCGATGACGACCTCCGGTTCGAAGTCGAGCGACGCCAGATGCTGTTCGATCGAACGGGCGAGCGCCTCGATATAGACTGGCTCGTCATAGTAGGGCGGCACGCTGCGGATGGCTGGGGCTGCCCGCATCTTCATCAGCGCGCGAAACAGCTGGTCGTTGGCGGTCGCCGTCGTCGTCGCCGAATATTGCGGATAGAGCGGGAAGCAGAGGATGCGGTCGCAGCCTTGCTCGACCAGCTTTTTGGCGACGCTCTCGGTCGAAGGGTTGCCATAGCGCATCGCCCAGTCGACGACGACATTGGGCAGGTCGTGCAACGCCTGACCAAGCTTTTCGCCCTGGGCGCGGGTGAAGGTGCGCAGCGGCGACTCGTTGCGCTCCCGGTTCCAGATCCTGGCGTAGTTGGCGCCGGACTTCTTCGGCCGTGTGGTCAGAACCAGGCCGTAGAGGATCGGATACCAGATCGCCCTGTTGAGCTCGATGACGCGCGGGTCGGACAGGAATTCCCTGAGATAGCGCCACATCGGCTTGAAATCGGTGCCGTCAGGCGTGCCGAGATTGACCAGCATGACGCCGATCTTGCCGGTTCTGACTGAGGGATGCCCCGCCGGCAGCGGGCCAAGCGCTTTCGCGACTTTGGGATCGACAGGCGTGGAAAGCGTCATGGAAGGTCTCCCGACACCGCGAAACCGGCGATGTCGCGGCGAAACTAGCGATGCGGCGCGAGTTTTCAATGCTGCGTCTGGCCGCACCTTACCCTGAAAGCAGAAAAACCCGCCCGGTTTCTCGGACGGGTTTTCTAAGCGCAGAGGCGAAGCGAGGTTACTTCGGCGGTATGGTCAAGGTCGCACCGACGGGAAGCCGGCGTGGCTCGTAGCCCTTGTTGGCCTCGGAGATCACCTTCCACTTGGTGCCGTCGCCATAGGCCTGCTTGGCCAGGTCCCAATAGGTATCGCCGGCAACGATGACATGGCTGGCTTCGGCGGGAGCGGCCTCGGCCGGCTTTGCCGGCTCGGCCGGAGGCGGTGCTGGTGTCGCCGGCGCAGGGGCAGCCTCGGCTGGCTTGGCCGGTTCGGCGGGCGCAGGTGTCGCAGGCGCGGCTTCCGCCGGGACAGTTGGCGGCGTTGCCGCGATATCGCTTGAGCCAGCCGGCGGCGCAGGCAGTGCCGGCTCGGCGGGTGCCGCTTCAGCCGGTTCTGCAGCCGGAGCGGGCGCAGCCTCCGCGGGCTTGGCCGGTTCGGCCGGCTTGGCAGGTTCGGCGGCGGGAGCCGCGGCAACCGTCGCGGCGATCTCAGTGATGCGGCCGTCGAGCTTTGGGGTGTAGGGCTTGTGCGCGCCAAGATAGTCGGCAACCACCTGTTCGAGGCCCGGACCGAAGTCATAGGCGTTCTTGGCCTTCTCGGCGAAGATCTTGTAGCCGTCGCCGCCTTGGCGGACATAATTGTTGGTGGCGACCAGATAGTCCTTGTCCGGATTGATCGGCGTCCAGGCGCCACCTTCCATGACCTCGACCGACTTGACGCGGCCGGCATTGGGCGCGACCGACTTGTCGAACGAATATTTCAGGCCGGCGACCTGCGGGAAGCGCCCGGCACCGTCCTCGAGCTGGCTGAGGCCGCTCTCGAGGCCTGCAACGAGGTCCTTGCCGGAAATCTGGAAGGTGGCCAGCGTGTTCTGGAACGGCAGCACGGTCAGCACCTCGCCCATGGTGACGGTGCCTTGGTCGATCGAGGCGCGCAGGCCGCCGCCATTCGAGATGACGATCTCGACGCCCTGGCCCTTGACGCGGTCGAGGATCGCGTCGGAGACGAGATTGCCCATCTCGCATTCGCGGGCGCGGCAGTTTTCGCGGCTGCCATCGATCGCCTTGGTGGTCTCGGCGACCTCCTTGTTCTTCAATGCCTCGATCGGCGCGCCAAGCTCCTTGATGCGGGCAAGCACGGCGGGATCGGGCGTGATCGACTTGTCGAGGAAGATCGGGTCGCCGCTCGCCGATTTGACGACGCCATTGTCGTCGAACACGATCTTGAACTCGCCGAGATATTTCGAATAGGACGCCGCCTGGACGACCGGAACCTTATAGCCATCCGGATTGTCGACCATGGTCGGGTAGGGGCCTTCCGCTTTCGGGTCGGTGTTGGACAAAAGCGAATGGCTGTGGCCGCCGACGACCACGTCGATGCCCGGTATCTTGGCGATGACGTCGCGCTCGCGCTTGTAGCCGATATGGGTCACCGCGATGATCTTGTTGACGCCTTGCGCCTTCAGTTTCTCGACCTCGGCGGTGATCGACTTGACGTCGTCAGCGATGGTGATGTTGGGGCCGGGCGAGGCGAGGTCAGGCGTGTCGTTGGTGACGGCGCCGATGATGCCGATCTTCTGGCCGCCGACCTCAAGCACGATCGACGGCTTGATCTTGCCCGCCGCGCCAGACTTGTCGTTGGGCACAACATTGGCGCTGACGATCGGGAACTTCGCCTTGTCAAGGTAAGGCACCAGCGCGCTCTCGCCGTCGTCAAACTCGTGGTTGCCGAGCGTCACCGCGTCGGGCTTGATCTGATTGAGAAATTCCTCCTCCGCGGTGCCCTTGTAGGTGATGTAGAACAGCGATCCCTGGAAGCTGTCGCCTGCATTGAGCAGCAGCACGTTCTGGCCTTCGAGCTTCTTGCGCTCCTGGGCGATCGCGGTGACCAGCCGGCCGGCGCCGCCAATGCACTCGCCCTTGGTCTCCTCCTCGGCCGAGCAGGTCGACTCATATTTGTTGTTGCCTTCGATGCGGCTGTGCCAATCGTTGAAATGCAGGATGTTCAACGTGTAGTCGGCAAAGGATGCTCCGACCGACAGGCCGAGCGTGGATGCCGACAGGGCGGCAATGGCAGCAAACTTCTTCATCTTCGTCTCCCGGATGGCCTGACCAGACGCATGTAACGCTCTTGCTTGACTGGAGCATAACAGCCAGCTTTTCGGGCATGTTCACATCGCGTTTCTGTCGATGCAAGAAGAATCAGGCGAGCGGAATCGGGATCGGTTTGCCGACATAAAAAAGGCGACGGGCATCGTGCCGCCGCCTTTTGTTAACCCTTGCGGGATCGGCTCAGCCGCGCCTGGTCAGCACAAAGTTCTGCCCGGCGGCGCTGGTGCAGTTGAGCTGATTGATGGATACCAGCAGACAGTTGAAGGCTATCGTCTGCTGCCGGATCAACGAGGTGCCGTTGATCTCGACCGAGGTGGGCCCGGTCTTGGAATAGCTGCCATCGGCAAATTTCTCGCCGGTCTCGGCGGAAACCGTGGTGAAATTTCCGCCATTCAATGTCGACACCGCGTTGCCTTCGGCGTTCAGCCAGGAGCCTTCGACCCCCTTCGATGCAGAGGCGATTGGTGGCTCGTCAGGGCCGCCGGTCACGCAGGCGGCAAGCATCGTCGCCAAGGCGCCGGCCACGCTTATCGAAAGAACTTTGCGCGCAATCGTCATGTGAGAATCCTCTCCTCAGTCCGCATCCCTTCAATCGCCCGATTTCCGGGCGATTGCAAGGCAGTGAGGCATGCCTAGGGGAAACGCTATCGAACGAGGATGTTGCGGAATTGCCACGGGTCGTTTTTGTCGAGGTCTTCGGGAAACAGGCCGGGGCGGTTATCGAGCGGCGTCCAGTCGGTGTAGTAGCCCTTGACCGGTCCGAGATAGGGGCTCTGCACTTCGAGGCAGCGTCTGTAGTCCATCTCGTCGGCCTCGACGATGCCGGCCTGCGGATTTTCCAGCGCCCAGACCATGCCGGCGAGAACCGCCGAGGTGACCTGCATGCCGGTGGCGTTCTGATAGGGTGCCAGCTTGCGGGCGTCGGCCAGCGACAGCTGCGAGCCATACCAGTAGGCATTCTTGTTGTGGCCGTAGAGCAGCACGCCGAGCTCGTCGACACCGTCGACCAGTTCGTTTTCGTCGAGCACGTGATGCACGGGTTGCGCCTTGCCGGCGGCGCCGAACATCTCGTGCAGCGACAGCACGGCGTCATTGCACGGATGGTAGGCGTAATGGCAGGTCGGGCGGTAGTGAACCTTGCCCTTCTTGCCGCGCACGGTGAAGAAATCGGCGATCGAAATCGACTCATTGTGCGTCACCAGGAAACCGTATTGCGGGCCGGGCGTCGGGCACCAACTGCGTACGCGGGTGTTGGCGCCCGGCTGCTCCAGATAGATCGCCGCCTGCGAACCGTGCTTGTGCTTCTTGCCGTTCTTCGGCATCCATTTCTCATGCGTGCCCCAGCCGAGTTCGGCCGGCTGCAGCCCTTCCGAGATGAAGCCTTCGACCGACCAGGTGTTCCAGAACACGTCCATCGGCTTTGGCTTCTTGGTGCGCTGGGTGTCGCGCTCGGCGATGTGGATGCCCTTGACGCCGGCCTTCTTCATCAGCTTGGCCCAGCCTTCGCTATCCTGCTGCGCCGGTTCGGAAAACTCCAGCCCGAGATCGGTGGCGAGATTGACCAGTGCCTGCTTGACGAACCACGAGACCATGCCCGGATTGGCGCCGCAGGTGGAGATGGCGGTCGCGCCGCCCGGGTTTTCGCGCTTCTCCTCGATCATCGACTCGCGTAGCGCGTAGTTGGTGCGGCTTGCATTGTCGGCCTTGGCATCGAAATAGAAGCCGAGCCATGGCTCGACCACGGTGTCGATGTAAAGCACGCCGAGCTTGCGGCAGAGTCGCATCAGATCCACCGAACCGGTGTCGACCGACAGGTTGACGCAAAAGCCCTGGCCGCCGCCATTGGTCAAAAGCGGGGTCAAAAGCTTCTTGTAGTTCTTCCGGGTCACCGAATCCTGCATGAAGGTGATGCCGCGCTCGTCGAGCAATTTGCGGTCGGTGTCGCGCGGGTCGACGACCGTCATGCGCGACTTGTCGAACTTGAAATGGCGCTCGATCAGCGGCAGCGTTCCCCGTCCGATCGAGCCGAAGCCGATCATCACGACAGGGCCGGTGATCTCACCGTAAACGGGCCAATTTTCAGTCGCCATCTATCGAACACTCCTCAAAAGAACGCTTCACACCGGCCGCCTGGCCGCGGCGCGACAAACCATAGATCATTGTCACAATAAAGGAAAAAGCGGGAAATGGCCGGCTTTGCCGGGCGCCATCGGGCCTATAGGCCGAGCAATTTTGCGAATTCCGGCTTGAAAAGATCACGGGCCTCGGAGACCGGCAGGTCCAGCACACCGTCGCCGCAGGCCTGGATGGCATACGGCAGGCCCTGGAGCCCGAAGAGCAGGACCTCCTTGTCGCCGTCGCGCCAGAGGCTTGCCGCGAGATATTCGGTGATTAGATCGTCGGTGCCGCATTCGGTTTCGAAATCGATTTGGGTCTGATCGGTCGGCTTCTTGCGCCGTTGCGCGATGAAGGCGATGAGCGAGGGACCGGGCTTGCCGTCGACCGTATCGGAAAACATATCCTGAAGGCCGAGCAACACGCCGCGGTGCACGTCCATCACGTAGGTATCCGAATAGATGGTCGGGTGCGCACCGCCGCAAAACAGGGTCCCGGACTCCCGCCAGCTCATCAGTTGCGGCGTCAGCGAGCTGACCTCTGACGTCGAGTCCTCATAGCCGCCGAGCGAACCGTCATCCATGCTGTCGATCGGGCTGTCCTCGTGAAAGCCGGCGTAGCGCAACGCCGCACAGCTCAACGCGCCGAGGCTGGCATGCCGGTGCCGATTCTCAAGCAAGGCATTCGCCGCCTCGACCGGCGCGCCGCCCGACAGTTTGACGATGCGCGGCACGGTGAATCTGGTGCGGGGATCGACGACATAGCTATAGGCCGCATCCGGCCAGCCGTTTGTTTCGCCGGTTTGTGGGTCGCCGGTCTTTGGGTCGTCAGTCCTGAGGGCAAAATCCAGCCGTAGATAATCGTAGGGCGACGCTTCCATGGTGATCGGCGCATCGTTGAAGAATATGCTGTCAGTGAAACTATAGAGATCGAGCGGGCTCGAGGCCGGCGGCTCGGTCTGCTCACGCTCTGCAATCCGGGTCAGCTTCAACGGCCGCGTCTTCTTCCCGTTCCAGGTGCCCTCCAGTGTCTTGCCCTTGTCGGCGGAGACGAGGCGCCAGATCGCGGCCACTGGCGCGGCCCGGCCTTCTCCGCATTTCTCGGGGCCGCACGCTTCCTCCTCCGCCAATTCGAACCGGCGCCCCTTCAGCGGCCTGGCCTGCAGCGGGATGTCGACACCTTTCGAGCGGTAGAAATAGCGGCCAGCGAGCGGTCCGTCCGGCGCCGACGGATCGCTGGTGAATTCGACGACGATGTCGGTCTGTCCGATCTTGCCGGCATAGGTTACCGGCTCAGCCAGCGCCGCCGTCACCAGGCCGAACAGCACGCAGGCAAGCGCGACCGGCTTGCTAGGATGATGGATCATTGTTCCCCCGAGCCATGATATCAAGGCTTTGCGCCAGTCTGTCACGGTCTGCGGTCAGCCCCTTATAGTCAAGCTGCGCCTGGTCCAGCGCCTGGAGCTGGGCGGCAAAGGACGCCGCCAGCGTGGCCCTGTCGGGATGCCGCGCCAGCACCTTGAGCGGGTCGAGATGGATGCGGATGGTGAACAGGATGTCGTGCGAAACAGGCAGCTTGCGCAGCGTCTGCCGCTCGACGCGGATGAAGGCATGAGCGTTGATATCGCCATCGGGAAACCGGGTCGGACGGTTACTGGCGCGATCGATCCGCTCGACGTTGGACAGCGGGTGATAGAGCGCGTCGTCGGCCTGTATAGACCAGTTGTAGCGCTCGACCGCCTGGCCCTGTAGGCCGTCGAACATGCGGTTGATGAGGTCGGCCGAACGCGTGCCCGGCCCGAAACCCGGCACCGGCGCGTGGATCTGCTGCAGCGGCCTGCCGAATTTTTCGGTCAGCGACCATGACGAGGGAAAGCACAGCGAGCCGGCGGCCAGTCGCCAACCGCTGTCGTCGCGCCGCATCAGGATCAGGTCTTCCTGGACAAGCAAGGAGGCCGCGACAAGTGGAGCGTCGCTGAAACTGGCGGTGGTGCTGCCGGCTAGATTGTCTGCCGCGTCGATCACTTCGATCCCCGCCGCTGTGCGCCCGTAGGTCTCGGGAAATTTCGCCGTGAGATGCGGGCCGAGCATTTCGAGCACTTCGCGCTGGGCGTCGCGCGTGCCTGCCTCCTCGACAAAAACCTTGTCCGGCATTGTCGCATAAAGCCGGCGTTTCTCGGCGAGATAAGGTTTGAGGTGTTCATCGACCTCGATCCATCTATCGGGGTCGAGCGGCTTCAGCCCGATGGTGAAGAGCTTCGAGGAGCCGTCATAGGGCGTGTGGGTGGGCTGGCGGACGCTCATGCCTCTTTGTAGGCGTCCAATGCGGCGGCGGTCATTTTTGCCGTGAATTCGGTGACATCGTAGTCAGCGGCGCCTGCCTTGGCGAAAGGATCGGCGGCCAGCCTGGCGTCGAGTACGTCACGAGGGCCGCGTGCGATGATGATGCCGCCGGTTCGTGGTTTCTTCGGTCCGGAAGCGACAAAGACGCCTTCGGCATAGCAGGCCTTCAGCCACTCGACATGCGCGGGCGCCAAGCGGTCGATCTCGGTCAGCGGCACCTTGTAGTTCAGCGAAACCACGAACATTCTTTTCTCCCGATGGCTTCGGTCAGCCTAGCCGTGCGGGGATCAAACCGCGCAAGGAATTGCCGACAAAAAGCGCCTTGGCCGACTTCAGATCATCCAAGGTGTAGATCGCTTCCCGGGCTCGGCCTTCATCCAGCAACGCGCCGCGCAATACGCCAGGCAGCAGGCCGCAATCGAGCCGGGGCGTCGCCAGCACGCCATCGCCGAAATCGGCGAAGACATTTGATATCGTGCCCTCGCAGATTTCGCCGCGCTCATTGGCCAGAAGCACTTCGTCGGCCTGGCTGATCAGGTATTCGGCACGCGCCCGCTGATAGGTATGCCGCCGGCTGGTCTTGTGGCGCAGCAGCGTGTCGTTCGAGTCCAGCCGCACCCGCGCCAGCTGCAGCCGCCAGACCTTGTTGGCGGCGAGTGGTTCAAAAGGCTGGGCAGCAGCCGTCGCCTTGCCGTTGCGCGAGAGAACGAGCCGAGTACGCAGGGCGATGCCTTGTCGGCCGACCGTATCCATCAACACCTCGCCGACCTTCTGCGGATCGCAGGCGAAGCCGAGTTCAGCTGCCGACCCATAGAGGCGTGCAAGGTGGCGGTCGAAACGGAGGAAGCCTGTTCCAGGCTCCCAGCGCATGGTTTCGATCAGTTCGAAGTCGGCGGCGTTCCCGTCGCGAAGCGCGCTTTCAGCAGACACTCCTGGTACTCCTCCTCGGCCGTCGAATCGAAGACGACGCCGCCGCCGACATTGTAGACGGCTTCGCCGCTGGAGAAGAGCGAGATGGTGCGGATCGCCACCGAAAAGCGCATCATGCCCTCAGGCGCGATCCAGCCGATGGCGCCGCAATAGACATCGCGCGGCACGCCTTCCAGCTCGTGCAGGATTTCCATGGCGCGGATTTTCGGCGCGCCGGTGATCGAGCCGCAGGGAAACAGCGCCGCAAAGATCTGGCGGATGGTGAGATCCGGCAGAAGCTTTGCCCGCACGCGGCTGACCATTTGGTGGACGGTCGGATAGCTTTCGATGCGAAACAGCTCCGGCACCTCCAGCGTGCCGACCTCGCTGATCAGCGAGATGTCGTTGCGCAAGAGGTCGACGATCATCCGGTTCTCGGCCTGGTTCTTCTCGTCGTTGCGCAAAAACGCTTTCAGCCGCGCGTCTTCCGCCTTGGTCGCGCCGCGCGGTGCGGTGCCCTTCATCGGATGGGTTTCGATGTTGCCCTCAGTGCCGATCTCGAAGAACAGCTCCGGTGAGCGCGACAGAACGATCGGGTCGCCGAGCGCGACCAGCGCGCCATATTTCACCGGCTGGCGTTCGGTCAGCGCGTCGAAGGCGGCGAGCGGATCACCCGACCACTGCGCATGGATCGGAAAGGTCAGATTGCCCTGATAGCAGTCGCCCTTGCGGATGTGGTCGTGCAGCCGCGCAAAGCGTTCCGCGTAGTCCTTTGAAGACCAGTCGGCTTTGGCGTCGAAGATCGGACCGTTGGTGGCCGGCGCGCCACGAAGCGGCAGCGCCTGTTCGACCGGAGCATCGAAGACACCCAGACAAACGAGTGGAGCGCGTCGACCTGCCGGCAGCAGCGGAACAAGTTTTGGCTCGAGCAGATAGCCGGCCTCGTAGGAGAAATAGCCAGCCAGCCATTTGCCGGCATCGGTTGCTGCCTGCGCAGCCTGCAACGCCGGCAGGAAATCCTCAGCCGTGTTTGCGACGATGATTTCAGCCGGACGGTCGAAAACGAGCTGACGGCCGCTTTCATCATTGCGGAAAATTGCAGAGGGCAGGGACATGAGGCTCGGATGCTGCAGTCGATGGCGCCAGTGATGGCTCTATATGGGGGGGTGACCGCGCGCAATCGAGGGAACGGCGTCTGAAGACGCAAAGGTGGTTACGGCCAAAAGACAAAGGCGGCGTCCGGGGACGCCGCCTTGTTCCAAATGAAGTCTTGTTGCCGGGCTCAGGTGTTGTTGGCGGTTCCGGCGGTCGGGAACTGCTTGGCGAATTCCGTCTCGTCGCCGGCGGCCAGAAGCTTCGCCTGCTCGATCCAGTGCTCACGCGCGATGCGGCCGTCGAAGTTCAAAACGTCCTCGATCCGCTTGACGTCGTCGGCGGTCCAGCCGGCGATCTGGGCGTAGGTTGTGACGCCAAGGTCCTTGAGCAGTTTCTCGTTGACCGGGCCGATGCCGATCAGGCGGCGCAGATTGTCGGCCTTGCCGGCGGCCGGCGCAGCTGTCTTTGCCGCTGGCGCGGCCTTCGGTGCGGCATTTGCCTTTGGCGCAGCCGCCTTCGTGGTGGCGGCCTTTGGCGCGGCTGCCGTCTTGGCTGCGGCTGGTTTTGTGGCCGCAGGCTTGGCAGCCGCCGGCTTTGCTGGCGCGGGCTTGGCCGCCGCAGGTTTGGCTGCTGCCGGTTTGGCCGGTGCGGACTTGGCCGCCGCCGGCGTTGACATCAGGGCTGCCGGCGCCTGGCCAGCTGCCTTTGCCGGGCCGGGCTTGGCGGGTGCCGCTTGCGTTTCGCGCAGCCGGCGCTCGAGATCGGCGCGGGTCTTGCCGCATGCATTCAGCTCGCCGGTCAGGCGGTCGGAATCGGCACGCAATCTGTCACGCTCGCTGCGCGTGCGGTCCATGTCGCCGCGCAGGCTGTCAAGCTCGCCGCGCAGACGCCCCCAGAGAAACCAGCCAACCAACACGCCTACAAGGAACGCCAGGAGGATGTAGATAAAAGTGCCCATTGTCTCTCTCCGGTCAGATCCGCCCGCCGTGGCCTAAAAGTCATGACCTTGGCGAAGGATCAATCAATGGTGGTTCGGCGGTTCGCAGAACAGCCGGCTTCTTGATCGACTGTCGGGGATCGGCTTCCCGCCCATGGCCAACGGTCGTTGTCGCATTCGCCGAGCCGCCACGACCGGCCGAAATCTTGCCGGCCGGAGCCGCGAGCCCGGCTGAGCTTCAAGCGCGACGCTACCATACAGCCTACGGAAAGCTAACGGAAAATTTCCACGCAGAGTTGTTCAAGAACAAATATTTAGAGCAAGAATAGAGCGTCTCAACATGCATTCCCGGTAAACTGTTCTGGTCGACCCGCCAGCTGACGCCATGCCGGTGCGGGTCAGTTGTCCAGCGCTTCCAGTTCGTCGATCAGTCCGCCGATCACGCCAAGTCCGATCTGCCAGAAGGCGGGGTCGGTGGCGTCGAGGCCGAAGGGCGCCAGAAGCTCCGAATGGTGCTTGGTGCCGCCGGCGCGCAGCATCTCGAAATACTTGTCCTGAAAACCGCGTTCGGCATTCTGGTAGACGGCATAGAGCGAGTTCACCAGGCAATCGCCGAAGGCATAGGCATAGACGTAGAAGGGCGAGTGGATGAAGTGCGGGATGTAGGTCCAGAAGACCTCGTAGCCCTCGCGCAATTTGATCGCCGGCCCGAGGCTCTCCGCCTGCACTTCCAGCCAGAACTGGCCGAGCTTGTCGGAGGTCAGTTCGCCGTTCTTGCGCTCGGCATGCACCTTGCGCTCGAACTCGTAGAAGGCGATCTGGCGCACGACCGTGTTGATCATGTCCTCGACCTTCTGCGCGAGCATGGCCTTGCGCTCGCGCTTGTCGGTGGTCTGGTCGAGCAGCGAGCGGAAGGTCAGCATCTCGCCGAAGACGGATGCCGTCTCGGCCAGCGTCAGCGGCGTCGAGGCCATCAGCGCGCCCTGGCCGCCGGCCAGCACCTGGTGCACGCCGTGGCCGAGTTCGTGCGCCAGCGTCATCACATCGCGCGGCTTGCCCATATAGTTGAGCAGCACATAGGGATGCGCCGACGGCACCGTCGGATGTGCAAACGCGCCCGGCGACTTGCCCGGCCTGACCGGTGCGTCGATCCAGTTGCGGTCGAAGAAGACCCTGGCGATTTCCGCCATGTCGGGTGAAAAGCGCTGGTAGGCGGACAGCACCGTGTTCTTCGCCTCGTCCCAGCCAATCACCGCCTGCGGCGTCTCCGGCAATGGCGCGTTGCGGTCCCAATGGTTCATCACGTCCATGCCGAGCCAGCGCGCCTTCATCGCGTAATAGCGATGCGACAGGCGCGGATAGGCGTCGCGAACGGCGGAAGCCAGTGCATCGACCACGCTGCGCTCGACGCGGTTGGCGAGATGGCGTGAATCGGCGATGTCCTCGAAGCCGCGCCAACGGTCTGAAATCTCCTTGTCCTTGGCCAGCGTGTTGGTGATCAGCGTGAAGGTGCGTAAATTCTTGCGGAAGGTTGCGGCCAGCGCCTCGGAAGCCCGGCGGCGCACCTCACTGTCGGCGTCCTGCAGGCGGGTCAGCGCCGGCTCGAGCGCCAGTTCCTCGCCGTCGATGTCGAAGCGCAGATCGGTCATCGTCTCGTCGAACAGCCGGTTCCAGGCACCGCGCCCGGTAATCGACTTTTCGTGGAAAAGCTGCTCGACGCGATCCTCGAGCTGGTAGGGCTTGTCCATACGCAGATCGAGCACCCAAGGCCGGTAGTGGGCGAAGCCCGGGTCGGAGGCAAGAGCGTCCTCGATCGCGGCATCGTCGATCAGGTTCAGTTCGAGCGCGAAAAACAGGAGATGCGCGCTGGCGTCGGTCATCTTCTCCTGGATGTCGCCATAGAGCTTGGCGCGCTGCGGGTCAGCCGTGTTGCCGGCATAGACCAGACCGGCATAGGAGACGATGCGGCCGATCAGTTCCTCGAGCGCCTCATAGGCGGCAAGCGCCTCGCCCAACTTACCGGCGCCGCCACGTCCAGCCTCGGCGGCCAGCGTGCCTTTCCAGCGATTTTCGAAGGCGGTGGCATCGGCGGCCGCCTTGGCGATGTCGCGCTTGAGCTCGGGCGCTTCCATGCCGGGATAGAGATCGGCGAGGTTCCACTCCGGCAGGTCGCCAAGCTCCGCCGCGCCCTGACCGGACGCCGCCGCTGCAAGCTGCCCACCTGGAACCATGCGCATCAACAATAACCTTCCGGAATCAAGGGGAAAGGACAAGCCGGTCAAATCCTAAGGAATTCATTCACCGGGTTTTTTGAAACCTTATTTAGAACCCTGTGCCAAGATGATCCATAGGGCGGATACAATCGGGCGGGTAATTCAGAGCAGTCATGACAGGTTCCATACTCATAGTCGATGACGATCCCGTGCAGCGCCGCCTGCTCGAGGCGGCAGTGACGCGGTTCGGCCACACCGCGATCGTTGCCGATGGCGGTGAGGCCGGGCTCGCGGTCCTCGACGGGCCAAACGCAGGCGATGTGTCGGCGATCATCCTCGATCTTGTCATGCCGGGCCTCGACGGCATCGGCGTGCTGAAGGCCATGCGCGAGCGTGGCATCCATATCCCGGTCATCGTGCAGACCGCCCAGGGTGGCATCGAAACCGTCGTTTCGGCGATGCGCCACGGTGCTTTCGATTTTGTCGTCAAACCGGCTTCTCCCGACAGGCTGCAGACGTCGATCGGCAACGCGCTCAAGGTCGAGGCGGTCGAGGACGAGGTCAAGCGCACGTCGCGACGGCGCGGCGGCCATCTGACCTTCAAGGACATGATCACGCACAGCCCGGCGATGGACCGGGTGATCCGTCTCGGCCAGAAGGCGGCGGCCTCCAACATCCCGATCCTGATCGAGGGTGAGTCGGGCGTCGGCAAGGAACTGGTGGCGCGTGCCATCCAGGGCAGCGGCGACCGCCGCTCAAGACCCTTCGTCACCGTCAATTGCGGCGCCATCCCCGACAATCTGGTCGAATCGATCCTGTTCGGCCACGAAAAAGGGTCGTTCACCGGCGCCACCGAAAAACACACCGGCAAGTTCGTCGAAGCGCATTCGGGCACGCTGTTCCTCGACGAGATCGGCGACCTGCCGCTCGACGTGCAGGTCAAGCTTCTGCGCGCCGTCCAGGATGGCGAGGTCGATCCGGTCGGCGGTCGTTCGACCGTCAGGGTCGACATCAGGCTGATCTCGGCAACGCACCGCAACCTTTTGCAACAGGTCAAGGACGGCAAGTTCCGCGAGGACCTGTTCTACCGGCTGAATGTGTATCCGATCTTCGTGCCGCCGCTGCGCGACCGTCGCGACGATATTCCCTATCTGGTCGCGCACTTCATGGAGAAGGTTGCGCCCGTCGATTCGCGCCATCGGCTGCTCGGCATTTCGGATGCAGCACTTGCCATGCTGCAGGCCTATGATTGGCCGGGAAACATCCGGCAGCTGGAAAACGCCGTGTTCAGGGCCTCGGTGCTCGCCGAAGGCGACGTGCTGACCACGGAGGAGTTTCCGCAGATCCGGGCGCAGGTGGACGGCACCGTCAATCTCGACGCGTATGCCGTATTGCCCCAACCCGGCTCGATCCCGGGCAACGAGCCGCAAGACGATGGCGGCGGTGCCGTTGCGACCGAGCTCGATCCTCCGGCCAGGCTGCAGCCGCGTTTCGGCACGCTGCGGGCGCTGGACGAGCGCGGCAATGTGCGCGCGCTGGCCGATGTCGAACTCGAGATGATCAAGCTGGCGATCGACCACTATAGCGGCCAGATGAGCGAGGTCGCCCGCCGCCTCGGCATTGGCCGCTCGACGCTCTACCGGAAGCTCAAGGAATACGGTATCGACCCGGAAACCGGCCGCGTCGACCGGCTAGCATCCTGACGGCGCAAGGCCAGGACCAGTTTCCCCAATCATAATGCGGCCCTGATTCAGGCGTCAAAGCCGGAATGTGGCAGGGCTGGGACGACGTATGCGTGCTGCTGTTCACGCATTAAGGCTAACGGTAACAGATCGTGTTGCGGCAAAAGGCTGAAACCTGATCTAAACCAGCAGTTTACCAAGAAACCCTGTGCAATATTTTTGACGGGATATCGCCACGGTGTTACCGCATTTCGGCTTCAATAAGCGATGATTAACCATTAGGATCGATATTCGGATGTGAAAACGACGCATCCGTTTGGGCAAATCCGGGGACAAACGGCAGCCTGCAGGGCCTTTTGATTTGAACAGAGTCGAACGACACACAAACGGGCGGCACTATCACATGAGCGTCTGGCCGAGATGGCTGGCAGCGGTGATTCTTGCTGTTTGTTTCCTTTCCGCGGCTGCAACCGGCGCCAGCGCGGAAACACGTTCGCTCAAGCTGTATCATCTCCACACGCACGAAAAGGCCGAGATCGTTTACAAGCGCAATGGCCGCTATGTCCCCGAGGGGCTCCGGAAGATCAACATCATCCTGCGCGACTGGCGCCGCAACGAGCCGACCAAGATGGATCCGCGTTTGCTGGACCTGGTCTGGGAAGCCTACCGGGAAAGCGGTGCCACCGACTACATCCAGGTCGTCTGCGGCTATCGTTCGCCGGCCACGAACTCGATGCTGCGCAGCCGCAGCCGGGGCGTTGCCGAGAAAAGCCAGCATATGCTGGGCAGGGCCATGGACTTCTACATTCCCGGCGTGCCGCTGAAGAAGCTGCGTAACATCGGTCTCAAGATGCAAGGTGGCGGCGTCGGCTATTATCCGACCTCCGGCTCGCCCTTCGTCCACATGGATGTCGGCAATGTGCGCCACTGGCCCGGCATCAGCCGCCAGGAACTGGTGAGTGTATTCCCCAACGGCAAGACGCTGCATGTGCCAAGCGACGGCAAGCCGCTGCCGGGCTATGCGCAGGCGCTCGCCTCCTACAAGGCGCGCAAGGGTTCTGGCGCCCCGGCCATCGAACTGGCAAGTGCTGGCGGCAGCACCAAGAAGTCCGGTGGCTTCCTTGCTGCTTTCTTTGGCGGCGGCGACGACGAGGCCGATGACAGCGCCGATGTCGAGACGGCTTCGGCCGCCCCCACTCCCAAGTTGAAGAGCGTGAAGCCGACCGCCAAGAGCAGCAACCTTCCCGGCATAACCATTGTGGCGCCGCAGGATGCGCAGCGTGCCGAGATTCCGCAGCTTGCCGATGACGCTGCCGATTCGGAGCCGCAGCAGGACACGCCGGCGACGATCATCGCGGCGCTGCCGGCCAAAGAGATTCCGTTGCCTGATTTCGCACCGCGTCCGAAGGCTGATGTCGGCGCGCAGACACCTGAAAATGTTCCGTTCGGCACCGCCGATGCCACCGCCACCACCGAGCAGACGGTGGCGACGGCGCAAGCGCCGACGAGCGTTCCTTTCGGCATGGCGGATCCCTCCACAATCGCCGACCCGGCGCAGGTCGCGGTCAACAACATTCCGTTGCCGACCTGGCGTCCCGACCGTTCGCTGCCGGCCGATCTCGCACCGCAGGACAAGGACGTGCTGTTGGCGCTGGCGGATACGGCATCACACAACCAGACCGCTACCGACGCCTTCTCGGTGCTGCCGTCGCAGCGTCCGGATGAGGTCAAGGCTGTTCTCGAGCAGGCCGGCGTCACCGATGGCTATCAGGTCGCCTCGCTTCAGCCGCGCTCGGCGTTCAACGACCCGTCCGGTGTCGATGCCGCTTCGCCGCGCGATGCCATCGCCGCCCGCCCGGCCGGTTCCGATCCGGCTGCAGCAATCGGCGCCGGTGTGAAGACCACGCGCAAGGAAGCCAGGGCCACCGCCCGCGACCTGAAGCCGGGACCGAAAGCGGTGGTGGTTGCCGCCGCGCCGCAGGCGGCGCGCTGGGCGCTGCACAGCGGCGAGTATGTCGCCACCGTTTCAGACTCCACGACGGCGCCGCGCTTTGCCTACAACCTGGTGCGTACGGCGCCGAGCGAGGTCTACACGGCCGGCTTCCAGCAGGACAACCAGATGGCCGACGCCAACCGGTTCACCGGCAACGCAATCAAGTTCCTTTCTGTCGCCCGCTTCCAGACCAAGTAACGTCTGGCCGAATGCCACCAAAGCCGCGCCGGGCAACCCGCGCGGTTTTTTGTTTTAAGGAAATTCTACTGGTCGGTCTTTTCCACACGGCGCTGGCCTTCATCGCGCTGGGATGCTAACCACCAAGCCACCTTTCTCCCGCTTCGTCTAATGGTAGGACAGCGCCCTTTGAAGGCGTGAATCGTGGTTCGAGCCCATGAGCGGGAACCAATAAATTCAATGGCTTAATAACTCTCTTTCAAATTTCGTCGAGTATCGATCGAATAAACGCCCACGAATTTGGGTGAACGCAACCGTTGCGTTCGCAGGAACTCCTGCGACTATCCGCAATGTCCATGCGACATGAACGCGACAGGGGAGGGGTAGCGTGTGGGGAAATTGGTCGACGGCGACGATGGGTTGCTGGTCGAAGACGTTGGGGCGTGGTCGAAGGACAAGATAGCCCTTCTTTGCAAATATGTCTCGATTTCGCGCGGCGTAAGGGCCAAATGGATCGGCCCTGGGAAAGCTGGCGCTACCTACATCGACCTGTTTTGTGGGCCTGGTCGCGCCAAGATCCGCCGCACCGGTGAATTCATCGAGGGAGGTTGCGTCGCGGCTTGGAATGAAAGTGTCCGGTCGAAGGCGCCTTTCAGTTCCGTTTTCATCGCTGATTCCGACGCCGCCCGGCTTGATCTGGCAATGGAGCGGTTGACGCGGCTTAAGGCGCCAGTCGAAGCTTTCCACGGGGAAGCGGTGGATACCGCTAAAGCAATCCGGGCAAAGCTTGACCCCTATGGTCTGCACTTTGCTTTCGTCGATCCTTACAACCTCGCCGCGTTTGATTTCTCAGTGATCGAGACACTGTCGAAGCGGAAACGCATCGATATGATGGTCCATATCAGCAAGATGGATCTGCAGCGGAATACCGGCCTGAATGTTCGAGCGCAGAAATCGGCTTTCGACAAATTCGTCCCCGGCTGGCGGTCATCGGTCGATGTCAACCAGCCATTCACGACTGTTAGGCGTGCTGTCTTTGATCTGTGGAAAATCAAAGTGGTCAAGCTCGGCATGGCTGCATCGACTGACATGCAACTGATCACAGGAAGTCGCGGCCAGCACCTCTATTGGTTGACACTGGCCGCCCGGCACGAACTTGCTCTTGCCTTCTGGAAAGCCGCCACCGACAACGGCCAGGGCCAGTTATTTTAGATCGCCGCCGGCATCTCATCGTAGGTGCGGCCATTCAGCGTCCGACCTGTCGCCTTCTTGTTCCGGCCGCCCCATTGCTTGAAGAAGAATGCCGTCCCGCTGCGCCGGCACATCGTCTCAATCTCATCGACCCAACGTGGATCCATATCACGGGCGCCCGGCCCTGATTCACCACCAATGATCGCCCAATGGATATTCGACAAATCGGCGCCGGCGACAGAGCCGATCAGCGGCTCGAGCGAGACAAAGCGGATTGCCGCCGGCACGCGGCGCAGGTCGTCGAGCCTATCGAGCACGCGGCTATCCTCGACGCTGGTCCCAAGCCAGACATTTGGCAAGATCGGGAAGTCGCCGTGTGTCAGGACATCGGCCATAACCTCCGGCCGCTTGGTCAGGATCTGGTAGGTATGCCGTGGCGTTTCTTCCATGACGGTCCAGACCTGGCGGATGAAGCCAGCTGGCACGTCGACATGAAAGAGGTCAGACATCGAGTTGACGAAAACCCTGCGCGGCTTTGACCAGGTCGCCGGGATCGCAAGCGATTTAGGATCGGTCACAACCTTGCCGGTCCACTTCGCGCGGCCGCCAGTCTTGCGCGTCAGCCCCTGGTATTTCTCCATGCCCATGGCTTCAAGGCGGGCAGCCATGCGCATCGCATAGCAATTTGTACAGCCGGCGGTCAGAATCGTGCACCCCGCGACAGGGTTCCACGTTGCGTCAGTCCACTCGATTGAAGTCTCTGCCATGCTTATTATGATAGCACAAATCTTTGAAATATGGTCAAGAATCAATAGCATAGGCACACGAAAAGGAGGACAAGCCCGCCACCGTGAGGCAGCGGGCTTCAAGTGTCCTAAGGGCAATTGATCAGGCTTTGGCGCCCTCATGGGTTTCGAGGGCGTCATGCAACGGCGCGTGCATCTCAACCGCCAGCGCCATCAACCGGCCTATGGATGCGGTTGCGCCGTAGATGTCCGGGCTAGGGGAGCCGGCTTGCTTGTGCATGACCGTTGGGCGATGCTTTCCGCCGCGGTGATGCATAAGTGGGAATCCGGAACATGGCCGATGATATCTACTTGCAGACCTACCGGAAGGGCGGTGGCCGGAAGGGCGGTTTGAAGGCCGTCAACGACCTGCTCTATCAACTCCCATCAGCCGCAGATCGGGTTCGCGTCATGGATCATCTTGCCGACACCGGGCTGTGGGAGATCAAGTGGCACCATACAGCCGAGGAAGGCGTCAAGCACAGGGACGATGGCTTTGTGAAAGCCTACCTGGGCGACGAGGCGGAATAGGCCTCAACGCCTTTGATCGCCCAATGCTTGGTTGAGGGTGCAATGACCGATCAGATCTACCAGCTCACACTGCAAACTCTCGGTTGGGTGATCCTATATGGCGGGAGCATCGCCGCAGCCGCCTATGGGATTTTCCGTTTATTCGGTGAGACTTGGCTTAAATCGAAATTCGATCGGCAACTCGAGGCACTGAAGAGCGGCCAAGAGCAGGAATTGGAACGGCTGCGCTTTCGTATCAACACTCTGTTTGATCGTGCGACCAAGCTCCACCAGAGCGAATTTGAAGTTCTGCCTGAGATGTGGAACCGTCTGGTCATGGCTCACAACGCCATTGGGGTATTTACCAACGAGTTCCAGCAGTACCCCGATTTGGGTCGCATGAGTCACGTAGAACTCGACGAGTATTTAGAAGGTACAGTGCTGAAGCCATCCGAAAAGGATGCAATTCGCCAATCCCAACAAAGGACGAATGAGTACATCAAAAGGATTTTTGGCCATCGCTACACGGACAGCAACAATGCGCTGCGCGAATACGCGATCTACTTGGCTACGAAGGGGATCTTCCTGAAACCGTCTATGCGCGGGAAATTCAAGGAACTCGAGAAAATCCTAGGCCTTACCCTGACCGAGCATGTTTTCAACGAGAGGGAAGAGATAAGACCTCGCGAACGCACTGCTCGAAATGCATTCCTCGACCGTGGCGAGCCTCTTATGAAAGAAATCGAGGCAGACGTAGAATCGAGATTGTGGTCGCTCGAAGAGAGCGCTTGAGTGGCACAAAATCTCGTCTCGCTCTATATCGCCGCAATCACCGCCACGATGCTCGCTAGCGCGGTCTGGCGTTACAGGCAGCGCGATATGGTGGGCATGGCCGCTTGCCTCCTGATGGCCGGGCTCGGCGTCATGGTGCTTATGCTGCCAGCGAGCAATCCGTGACGGCTGCAACACGGCGCGCCAAGCACCCGCCGCTCCATTCACGGCAGCGGCGGGTTTCGCCCCTAGGGTTTATCGGGACTTGCCGGAGCATTCGAAAATTCCCCTGCCGCAAAGGATGCTATCAGCATTGCCTTAATGTTCGGTGTCCGGGGCAAATAGGCGGCGCGAGGTCGAACCCAACTTGAGAACATCTCCGGCGGGGTCGTCAGAACATACCGTTTCGCACGTCGGCTTCCAATCGCGGTTAGCGGACCATCGTCCAAAAGGCTGTGTTCCGACAACTCTAGCGAGTGCGCTACACTCACTACTCGGCGCCGTTTCCCTCAAAGCGCCGCCGGTTAAGGCTCGGCGCCCCTCTGGTTTGTTTAGTGTCAAAGGAGGGCGCCGGGCCGCAGAATTTGCTTATGGGAGGGAATGAGCATGCAAGAGCTTTTGCAGTATCTGGCGATAGCATCCGGCTTTATCGCGGCTGGACTTGGCATTCGCGCAGCCAACGTGATCGTGCGCGATACGATTGAAGATTTCATCGTGGACATCGGAAACCAGAGCAGGTGGGCGAGCTATGCTGCCTTCGCGGCCGGCGCTTCTGTCTTCCTGCAAGCTGTCGACCGTTTGGCGCAATAGCGCCGCTTACCGCGACATGATCGGCATGTTCGCGTGCTTGCTGATGGCCGGCATGGGCGCCTATATTTTGTTGCTTTAGCGACCTCTTGATATGCCGAGATCGTTGGCCCTATAAATCCGCAACTGTCCCCACTCATGAGGGGAGTGCGTTGGACAGATATGGCGTTGAAGCAGCTCAAGCTTTCTGGCCCTCCTAGGTAGGAAAGCTATGCCCCATAGATTGATCGATCCTGCAACTTGGTTTGCGGAGCCAGGTTCTGCCGGCGTGCCTTTCCCCACATTCGCAGAGGCTATTACCCACGCACTGGCCATTCCTCGCGCCGACCGGCCTAAGCTCGCTAGGATCGTCACCAAACCCGGTTCGATCTACGGCTGGGAGGCGATAGAGGAAATGGCCAAGCTGATGTTGCGCTAGGGCTTCCGCTTTAAAATGTGGGCCTCACGCACAAGCGACGCCCAATTGTGCGGACCCAGAAGGGCGACCAGATCACGGGCTTGATCCTCCGTAATTCCGGTATCTTCGATCAGACGGCGCACAACGTCAGGGTGTGGCTTATCTTGCTCAACCATGGGTTTCCCTTGGTCGACCGAACGTTCGCACCAGGAGATTGGTTCCGCCAGCGCCTACGCAGCCGTAGGTGGCCGCACCGGCCCTGTCCCGTTCCAGCGGATGAACGGCGCATCCTTTCCAGTGATATCCCGAACCGTCTTCAACAGCGCCTCATGCGTGTTTTGCAGCGCTCGGAAATGATCGCTAGAGGGCGATAGCAGCGGCTGCACGATGCTCTTGTGCAGCCGTTCCGCCTCCGCAAGGAAGCGCTCGATTTCAGCCTGCGAAAGCTGCTTGGAAAGTTTGGTCCTGGCCATGGTAGCGAACTCCGTTTGAGGGTCGCCGCAACGGGAAGGATTATATTCCTGAAATTGGCACCGATGCCAAGGGGTAACGCAGCCGCCGGACTAAAGCTGCCAGGGCGTTTTCTGTTTCAACCACTCCGACCAGAAGGCTTTCGCCAATCCCAGCAGGTCTTCCCGCGTCCGGCCGATATCGCGGATCAGGTGGTCGTCATGCTTAGCGAGAATGTCAATATAGACCTCCGGGTCGTCCTGGGACGTCGACCGGTTCGTCTCGTCAGCGGGGCGAGACGGAGGTTGGACATTCAAGAGGGGTGCCACTGCACTGGTCATTGTAGCCGCCACAAGATCGATGGGCGGAAGATAACAAGCCGGTTTGACATTCGAGAAGTGAATTGTGATTATTGCAGCTATCAGCAACCGTGATACCCAAGGCAGGCAATGCTCCACCCGCTGGACCCCGAGTTGCTGCGCACCTTCCTCGCCGTCGCCGACACCGGTACCCTCACCAGGGCAGCGGAGACCGTGCATCGAACGCAGTCCGCAGTCAGCATGCAGATCAAGCGGCTTGAGGAGGAGATCGGCACGCCGCTCTTCGTGCGTGGTCCGCGTGGCGTCGCGCTGACGCTGAAAGGCGATCAGTTGCTTTCGAATGCCCGGCGCATCGTCTCGCTCATCGATGAGACGACCGCATCTATGGGCGCACCGCCGCTCATCGGCCGGGTTCGCCTCGGGATTCCGGAGGAGTATGGTGTTTCCGTGTTGTCCCCCGCGCTTGCAGCGTTCGCGAAGGTCCATCCCGAGGTGGAGGTCTCGTTACGTTACGGCAGATCCAAGCAAAACAAGCAGGCCTTGGCGGCTGACGAGCTCGACCTGGCGGTCGTCTTCGAGTGGCACGAGTTCACTGACTGCGAGGTTCTGATGACCGATCCCACAGTCTGGATCACGTCCGATGCTCATGCCCTGCACGAACAAAGACCTATCCCGATTGCTATCTCCGACGACCCGGAATGTTCCGATTTCGCCATTCGGCTGCTCGACGTCCGGGGCCTGCCTTACCGGGTGGCGGTTCGGTGCTCCACCATCGGAAACCTCGGGGTCGTCGTCCAGTCCGGGCTGGCAATCGCGCCGTTCTCGCGCAGCAATATTCCCATCGGCTGCCGGGAACTCACTCTCGCGGACGGCTTCGGCGATACCGATGCCGCAAGGGTGGTGATGCACCAAAACATGCGTTCGGGTGGAGAGGCCGTCGAGTCCATGGCGCGGGCAATTCGCAATGCGTTTGCGCGGTCGGCGATTGCCTAACCGAATCGGACTGCGCCGCGCAGAGCCTGAAGGTCCGAAAATGGCGCCCATTGCTCGTTCGGGTGGACAAAAACAAACAGCCGCTTTCCACCGATATTCTTGAAAAAGTCCGACGCACTGCAAAGTCGCCACCGATAGTAGAACCCCGTTCCACCCCGGCGCATTGCATGTGTCGGGGACTGGCTCGTCGCCAACGCCTATTTGCCGGTGCCCTATACCCTCGACGAGGAAAGCACTGTGGTCATGGGGAATGGCGATCTCCGTTGAAGGGGCCGCCGCAACGGGGAGGATTATATTCCTGATATTGAGGGCACGGGCAAGCGGCGTAATGCGGCTACACCAAAACAGTTGACTGGCGTGGGTCTCGGCCCATGTATGTTCGGCCGGCGTGCTAACAGCCGGTGAGGTCCGGCGGCCGGAGGCGGTCCCTCCCCAAAGGCTGCCGGACCCAGCCTTAACTAGACCCAGCCTTGCAGACCTACTATCGGCCAAGAGGTTGCCTTGAAAGCGTGATCAGCTCCGATTCATCAACCACACCGGCCATGTAGTTGGCGATGATCCGAGAGGCCAGTCTCCCCTGAGCATCCGCCGACTGGTCCGGGAGTCTAAGCTGGTCGAAAACCCGCCCCAGCAAGGCCAATTCGGCAGGATCAAAAATCCCCGCATCAACAGCTTTTCGTCTGATGGGCATCTAATCCTCCTCCCTGAAATCTTGCAGCGAGGCATGACGAAGGCCTTCCTCGCCGCGCAGATGCTTTACAGTGGCGACAAGCCCCGGCTTGACCCATTGAGTGGCTGGCCGCTTCATGCCCTTCGGCGGCGTGCCTGCGTGCTGCTGTACGCGCTTCCAGAGCCGTTCGCGCATCTCCCGGTTTAAGGTGATGAAAGCCGAGCCGACATAGCGCCCCGTGCCGCGCTCTGCCATCAGAGCGAAGGCGGGTTTGCCGGCCTCGCGCTCGACGCCGAGCAGATCGTATTCCTCGATCGCGTAGCACTTAGCTTTCAGCCAGCTGGTCGACGGGCCGCTGCGATATTTGCTGTCCTTCCGCTTTGACACCATGCCTTCCAAGCCGGCCTGGTCCACGAGGTGGAAGATCGCTTTCGCCTCGCCTGGCAGCGCCTGGCTGAACTGAATTCGAATGTCCGGCGGGATCATCCCCTCAAGTATCTCGCGGCGATCCTCTAAGGGCATATCGCGCAGATCGTGGCCGTTGAGGTGCAGGAGATCGAAAGCGACGAAATACAGGTCGTGTTGCCGCCGGGTGATCGCTTTACGCAACTCGCCGAAGTCCGATAGGCCCTTGTCATTGAGAACAATGATCTCGCCGTCGATGATGGCATTTTCGACGCCGAGCGCCGCGCCGGCCGCGGCGAGGTCGCGATATTTGGACGTCCAGTCGAGGCCGCGTCTCGTGAATATCCGAGTTCCCTGATCGCCGATAATCATCTGCGATCGGTAGCCGTCGAATTTGACCTCGTGCGACCAGCCGTCGCCCTCCGGAGGCTTCTCCACAAGGGTCGGCATCAACGGCTCGACAAACTTCAAACTCATGAACCACCCGCAACACGGCGATTCAATTAGCTTGCGCTTAAATGGTTCCCAAAGCGACGCCTAGCTACTTGCGGCGTGCTATTTGTCTCCAAGGGCTGTGATAGGCGTCGCGGGAGGAAGGGACTGATACCAGGGTACCCAAATCGCCATGTCGTTGAGGCAATCGCCAAACGAGACCCCGTTAAATCCGTCGCGACTACAAATGGCCATCCCGGACACAGGCTCTTGAGAAACTTCGACGTAACAGTATTGCTCTTCCATTCCTCCCGTATCAATTTTCGCGAAAGTCCGATTTTCGCCCCACAGCTCCGCGCGAACGGTTTGAAGCGGTTGGCTATTAAGGTAGTCAATTCCGGATTGATCGGTGTCCTTATCCAGCATCCACGCTTGGAAATTGAGGCAAGCTTGAACGGCCGCCCTGTGATCGATAATCGCTCCCGCCTTGGTTCCCTCAAGGAAAACTCCCCACCTCACCGCTTCCTCGACGGTATCCACCTGGGCTACCTCGTTTGGTCCGGAACCTAAAGTTTCAGCCAGTAGCGAAAGCGAAAACATCGGCTTCGCATCAAACTCGGATGAGAAGGACCCGAACTTGATAAACTCAGCGATGACTTTCTGACTCAACGTGAGCATTTCAGCCACGTCCTTCCCGGTGAATTTATCGTCATCAGCTAATTTGAAATAAGGCGCATGAAATCCCAGGTGCCCGGCTACATTTAAATACCGGCTCGGCCCATCCGTCTCTGCTCCGTGCGCTCGCCCCGCCATGAAAAGAAACGCGCAGGACGAATAGCAAGAGGCACCGGCCGGGACGCGAGTAGTGATTCCATAGTCGTGCACAAACCCCGCAATTAATCGGCCCTCAACATAATTTCCGCCGGGGCTATCAAGGCACAGCGCTGCGTCGGAACCGTTAGACGCCTCCCCGCTAGTGGCGGGGGCTGTTAAACCATAAGCTGTGGCAAGGCTTTGCAATCTCTTGAAATCGCCCGGTACGATTTCGCCCGACAGGTTTATCAAGCAGCCCTTCCCAAGCCCCTTAGATATCTCTGCGGCATTCGCGGTAGCTACAATGAGCATACCGACTAGCGAGAAAATAAAAAAAAAGATCGTTGATTCGCTTGTCGTGTCTCGGGATTTCGCGGCAGCTTTTGGAGAATAGAGACGTGCGATCGGCCGAAAATGCATATGTCTGGGCCTCCCCTACTTAGATACATCAAGGAGCGACGATGGGAGCAAGTCAATGCCAGGGGTGCGCTTCAGACGCCATAGTTGCGGATCACGGCCGCGAGGCTTCTGGCCGGCCCACCGTCAACCGCCGGCCGCACTTGCCGCCATTGGTCGCGAGAGCGTAACACTGGAGGAAATCTAGGAGGGGGCGACGATAGCGGATGCTGAAACTGGCCGTTTCCATTCTTCTAATTGCTTTTGGCAGCGCTCACGCTGAACCGGGTTCAACACAATCATACGAACCATCCCCAAGTGGCAGGATAGAGATTCAGCATGATCAGCCCAAGCCCCAAAACGCCCAGAGCGCCACCGATTATGATAAGCGCGGCACCCAAGAAGTACCTATCTTCGTAAAGGTAGTTCCCAGCCCAACCACCGAGGCTGACGCCGCAGAACAAAAGGAGGAGCGCAGTCAATCCGCGACGAACGAACGGGGGCTCGTAGTCGCTACCTGGATCTTGGCCGTTGTTACCGGAGCTTTGGCTATTGTCGCTGCTTTCCAGGCTGCCCTGTTTGTCTGGCAGCTCGGATACATGAGGCAAGGTGTTATTGACGCTGGAAAGGCCGCCAATGCGGCCTTGATCAGTGCCGAATCTCTCAAAAAATCGGAGATGGCCCATATCATCGTGACCAAAATCGAATTCAAGAAATCCAGTGGGCCAACGCATAGGGCTGATTTCAGAGTTTTCTTCGGAAATTTTGGCAGAACCCCAGGCTTCATCCACACCACGCGGCTTTGGTATGCGCCATTGACGGGCCGAAACGAGCCTAGCGTCATTGATGCCGTGAAGGAGACCGCGCGGGGCGGCTCTCAAAACAGTGGATTCATCCTTGCTCCAAGTCCCACGAATGAGCCCAGAGCCGCGAGCGACGTATACGGAACTGACATATTGAGCGCCGATGAAATCACTTGGCTTGAAGACGCCAAGGGACAGCTTTTCGTTTGGGGAGAGGTCGAATTCTCTCCGGTTTTCGGGGAGACGGTTTTCGGGGAACGATGGATTTCCCAGTTTGCCTATCGCGTCAACCTCGCTCCAGGAAAGAACCTGAAGAACGTTTCCGTGGGCGGCGCTGAATACTGGCGCTACTACCAAAAGTCCTAGGGCGGTGCCTAGGCGCATGCCGCATCCAACTCACGTTGCAGGGCGAGAGCCTGAGGGAACGAGAGTTCGAATAGGTTGTGGGTTTGCTCCGGCATCACCCAGTCGGGATTGCAGCCAAGGGGATGGTCAGGGAGCGGGCTCATCTCCCACGGCATCAAGCCCAGCGCCCGATGCAGGGCTACGAAATCACGCGCCTCGTAGGCTGCGATGGCTTCGGCAGTGATTGGATGCCGTCGTTTGGACTTCGGGATACGGCGCTTCATGTGGGATCTCCGAATTGCTCCAGCGCCCATGCGGGTCTCGGGTCCCACCACTCTGGTCGAGTACTGAGGAACGCGGCACCTAGACGCGACCAGGCCTCGGGTGCGTCCCTCAATTTCTGCGCATCGTTGTATTCGATGGAGTAACCGAATTCGGTGAGATCGCCGAAGCCGTCATACCCGGTCTGGAACATCTCCGCCCAAGCCGCGACCTCGGCCGAGATGTGCTTTTTCCCTATTCTCCGTTTCACCGGCATTTGCTCAATCTCTGTTGCTTCGGATTGCAGGAGGGCGCCTGGCATCAGGTGCCGGTTCCCCGTCGAGATCCAGTTCGCGAAGCAAGCGGGCGAAGCCGACTTTGGCGTCGCGCTCGATTGCCACCTCAGGCCGGGCCTTGGGATTGCCCTGGGAGTCGGTGAAGGTGAGACCGTACTTGGTAATCGCTGCTCTGGCCGCCTGCATGCGTTCCCAGCTCTCGCAAGCCGCCTGGAGCAACCGAAGGTGATGGGGCTCCAAACTGAATTCGGCGTTCACCTCGGCCCACCATTTCTTGGACGCGGCCGAGAGGTGGGCGGGTGCCGGCACCTTCGGCGCGCGGACACTCTTGCCAGCCGACTGGTTGCCGATCGGGACGACATTCAATGATGCAGCGGAGGCCGGTCCCCTAGCGCCCATCGTGCAAGCCTCGCGCGCACGGGATGAACCGGGGGAGCACAACTGCGTGTGATGGTATCGCAAGCGGTCTAGGAAACCGGCGCCCTGAGAAAAGACCTCCCGCCCCGGGGGTTGCATTGCACGACTGTGTCAAAACATGCGCCTCCATGGGCCGGGAGGCTCCGCCTCATCCATTGCCGCCAGTGGGAACAGATCCTCGACATACAGCGGCGCTTCGTAGTCGGCTGCGATGCTGGCGAGAGCGTCCTCCCATTTGGAGGGTTCAAAGTGGGCGTAGTAGTCGCAGCCGATATAGATGCAGATGTCGGGGTCTTCGGCGATCTCCACGTTCATGTGGATGCCTATCCCGTCCTCGCAACGCACCACTGACACCCAGTCGACCGTCATGCCGTCGCGCAGCGCACTGTTAACGTCGGGCAAGACGCGCACCCACATATAGCGCAGTGTTGTGAGTTCGTCCGATGGTGTGGCCTGATGCTGCAGGTCAATGACGGCAGGATGGTTCGCAGTCTCTGCCTTCACGCATTGGTCGATCGCCCAATCACACAGTTCCTTGTGCCGGACCTCGATAGCTTGGCGATCGGCGCCGCGTGCCTGCATGACTGCAAGCTCGCCGGAAATGTGTGTGTCCAGGTCAGCCATGAAAGTCACCACGTCCATCGTTCAGACGCGCTGGCCGTAGCGCCTGAGAAAGTTCGCCTTCATGAGCGCGACCGCCTTGGAATTGTGCTCGGTGAGGCCTGCCTGCTCAAGCTTCCGGATCCAGTAGAGATCGTCCGCCTTCTTCTTCGGATCGTAGAGCTTGACGACGCGAACGGGCTTCGCTTTGGGCCGGACGCTTGTGAGATACACGGGCTTCAGCGGTGCGGTCAGTTTCACCGGGCGCAGCGGCGCAGCGGTCTTCGTGGCTGCGGGTCGCTGCATCTTTCCCGTGCTGCTCATGTCTCTGGTCAAATACATTTCGAGTTCTCCTTCAATCGACGGCGTTGAGGATCTTGCGCAGCATGCCGATGCAGTGCGGGCCGAGCAGGGCCTCGCAGCGGCTGGGCATTTTGCTGGGAAGCTTCGTGCGCGCTTCGATGCTGGCCGCATAGAACATGGCGCCGACGCTGATAAGGTCTTCGAGCTCGTCGATCTTTGCGGCTATCGCACCGCGATAGCTGTCGATCTTCGGCTTAAGGGCGGCCAACTCATCGTCGAAGGCCTTGCGGTGCGCTTCGAGCGACTGCTGCGCCTCGCGTTCTTTCGCCTGGAAGGGTGCGATCTCCTGGCCGGCCTGGTCGACTTCCGCAGCGGTGATCGTCGGCGGCATGCCGGGCTGCTGGCCAAAATACTGTCGGTGCATCTCGCGATGCTTGGAACGAGCGGCCTCAAGCTCTGCGGCCGACTCGCGCCACACTTGCTCCGCCTCGGCAATCGCCGCTGGTTTCGGCGGTATCTTCAGAAGAACGTTGAAGTCCATTTCGGCCGCCTTCGGTATTCTCGCGAGCATGTTGCTCCTCCTGTTCGATCGAGAATTTACGCCCGGAAGCAACGGCTGTGACTAACGCGTTATTCAGGATACGGAGGGCGACCTTGCACAGGCGTGTCCGGTTGCGGCTGCCGGCTTCGTCGACCGCACCGACTTCCAGCATCAAGCTGACCAGGACGTGATCGATGGGCAACGACAGGACAATGCTGCCGGTGGTTTCACGCTGCTTGAGACGGTATCGTCGTTCGCGGCCGAGCCGGCGCTGTCGCTCCTGCCGCTCTTCGGGTGTTCCGATTGGTGGTCGCCCTCGACGGCGATCGGCCGCGTCCATGGCGTCACCAGCCCACGCCAGCAAACTTAAGGCGAACGGGCGTCCTTGGAAGCATGGAGTACGCCGTTTGTGTGTGGCTGGCAGCCATATGGCGATCTCGCGAAAACAACGTCTCTGAGAGACGGTTAACCGGAACATCACCGCGCATCGAGGAGCCGTCGTAGCCGTGCAGTTCGCACAATTGGTCATTGGAGACGAGAAACGCGCCGAACTTCACCGAGCCGAAAGGCTTGTGAGGATTCACAATCTGATCGTGCAGCGTTTCAACCGAATAGGTCACTCGGCATATCTGGTCGAGAGGGCGGCCGCTGATCTCGTCGAGGCAGCCAATCATCCCGCTGATATGGCCGAGCCGTCGGGGTGGACGCTTGGGTTGTGAAGCGAGCCGGGCTGTCATGTGCCCCTCGTCGCAGTGGCGTAGGCGTTGGGAGCAGTAGACTCACGCGCATGCGTAGACGCCAAGCTTATCGTTCTCTCGGAGCCTTCTTCAGTATCCTTAGTTTCCCTTGTAGTATTAGGCGGCCTGTGACAGTCCGCCTTACACCGGTCTGTGGTAGTCCGCTTTTGGCGGTCTGCCGTAGTCCGGTTTGGCTGATCGTCGAACCGGTCTGTGTTAGTCCGCTTTCCCTTCTTGTCGCTGGATGCCAATCGAGCCGGTTCGGCGCGCAGGGTCGAGGG
Source organism: Mesorhizobium sp. P2_H9 (assembly GCF_056403215.1). Classification (NCBI taxonomy): domain Bacteria; kingdom Pseudomonadati; phylum Pseudomonadota; class Alphaproteobacteria; order Hyphomicrobiales; family Phyllobacteriaceae; genus Mesorhizobium; species Mesorhizobium sp. P2_H9. Next base: position 144,530 of record NZ_JBFUFX010000002.1, read on the forward strand.
GCTCATAGCAAGTTCTAGGATCTCGTAAGCCCAGAACATTTTCAGCTTGTAGGCGATGCCACGGGCCTTGCGCTTTACGTCCAGTTTGCCTTTGCTCTCGTCATAAAGTTCGGCGACTTTCTTCTTCTCGATCGCGCCTGTTCCGGCGAGCGACGCCAATGCCGAGCGCACCTGCCGCGTATCGGCAAGACCACTCAGTTCGGCCAACGATTCCTGCGTCGGCCAGGCAAGACAGGTGTCGGCATCGGCGAGTTGCATGAGGGCGAAGGCCACGCGAAGGTCGCGCGTTCGCCGGCCGTGCTTCTGGTTGTGGCAGACAGCCGTCAACCAGTCGTATTTCGACATCTCGGCAAGAGACTTCTGCCATGCCCGTTTGCGCTCAGGATTGGCCATTGGCGCCGCCCTTGCGCCGTCGCGCGTGATGTTGAACGTGACAGGCCCTGCACCAGAATTTCACGTCAAGAGCGAGACGGGGATCTTCGTGATGACAGTCGAGCGGCTTCTCTTCACCGCAGTTCTCGCAGCAACTCGGCTTCACCAAAATGCCGCGCCGAATCGCGCTCGCGACAGCAACGTGACTCCAGCGTTCGACGGGGTGCGCCTCCCTCCACCGCGCTTGCGGGGAAGGCCCTTTTTGGGTAGAAGTATCGCCATTGCTGTTTTGTATTTCGACTTCGCGAAGCTCGCCCTGGCCGGCGGGCTTTCGCATTTTAAGAGGCCCCATCATCGATGCCTCCGCTCCTGAGCAAGTTTGCCAAACGGATGGCTTCAATCGCCTCGGCGGCGGTCATCGGCAATTGAGACCGCAGCCATGGCACTGCCGCGCAACCTCGCTGTGCCGGAGGGACTTCGACAAGGCGCCGGGCGCCAAGCGAGATGACTTCGGAGTGTTCGAGATCGAAGCTCATGCCAGCCACCCGGCGATGATAAAGATCACGAAGGTGATGGCGGCAGCGGAAACGAGGTAGGCCATTATGCGGCCTCCCTGACGGGCAGGGACTTCAGGTAGTCGGAAAGCTCATCGCTGAGTATGATCGTGCGCCTGCCGGCCTTTCTCGCCGTCAGTCTGCCAAGCTTGATGGCTTCGAAGATTTTCGTGCGGCCGATGCCCGAACGGTCAACAGCTTCATCAATCGTCAGGCCGATCTTGTGGTGGTCATCCAATTTTCTGCTCCATGAATTTGCGCGAATGCGCGTTTGTTCACGGAAGCAAACATGCGGTAGATCAGACCGGTTTTTTCATTTCTGGCAGAACGGCCCGTTTTGCCAACGTTGACAGATACTGGCGTAGACTTCGCTGAGATGGTTCCGGCACATGATCGGACCAAGCCTCTCCCTCCAAAACTAGGCGAGCGGCAGCCGATGCGTTGTCGAGGTTAATTTCGGGGTTCAAAGCCACGATCCTGCGAGCCTCGGCTTTCCAGGCATCAGCCTTCCTGCGCTTTTCTCGGTTGCCCTGGTCTGCGCCGGCGGCATGTCTCTCAAAATCAGCGAGCCGCTTCTCGCCCGAAAATTTCAATCGAAATTGGCTGTCTACAGCTCCGAGCCGCAAGGCCAATCCAGCAGCCCTTTGCATTTGTCCTTGTAGCAGCGCCGATCGGCACTGGTTGATAAGTGACAAGATCGCGCCGATGAACCAGAAGTTCGATTGATACGGAAAGGATTGTAGGTGCGCCTCGGTACGCGCATGGATGCCGGGCGAATAAAGATTGACTTCGTATCGCCAAGCGATCGGGTTGCCTTTGTCGAAGGCTACGAACTGGTTCGGCGCCGGCAACTTCAAGCGCTCCAGCGCCTCGGCTAGGTCAGCCTCGCGCTGGTCTAGCCAGCCGGTGAAATCGTCCGGCCACCCCTGTTCTTGCTGGCTCTTCACCAACTCCCGATCGTCCGGGTCCAGCAGGTTCCATGTGATGCGCCAGTGGCGCGTGATCCCTGTGCCGACCTTCTGCCGCCTAGGCATCTGCCTGCCCTCGGTTCTTTAGATGTACGACGTTTGCATCGTTTTGCGGCACCAGCGGCACGATAGCGGCGCGGGCCATTTCCTCCAGTCCCGAGGTGATCCACTTCGAATAGTGCCGCTCAATCATGGCCGTGCTGGTGTCGTGGAGCGCGGCAACGAGCCGGATCGGGAGATTTGCGCGGATGCCCTTGACGATGCTGGAATGGCGCAGGGCGTAGGGGATCATGTCGGGCAGTTCGGAGCGTTCCTTGATCGCCTGCCATGGCCTAACCATTTTTGCCGACTGCCACGGCCCGCGACCAGCGCGCTGCCATTGGATGCCCTTCACCTGTTCGTAGCGCTGGCGTTCCAGCAAAATGGCTTCCGCGGGACGCCCCGTGACCGCCGGCACAAGCGCCTCGATGACGTCTCGACCCACCGGTACTGTGATGGAACCGGATTTTGCACGGCGACCCTTCCGACTAACGGGGACCATAATCCTGCCGGCGGCAATCTGGCAGTCACCGACCCGAATTCTCGCCACCTGAGAGAAACGGGCGCCCGTAGCGGCAAGCACGAGCACGATCCTGAAAAGATCCCCGCCCATGTCGAGTTCTGTATCAACCTCACGGGCTGCCCGAAGCACTCGGGCGATTTCGGCATCCGATAGGATTTGGTTATCCCGAGCGGTGGGTTCGGCGTCATCGTCACTTTCAGCCTTGAGGCCGTCTTTGACGATCGCCGGCAGCGCCGGCAGGAGCTTGGCCTTGTTGGCGGCATAGGCGGCATTCAGTGCCGCTTTCAGATCGTTGATAAGGCGCTGCCGGGTGGTGGCCTTCATTGAGTGTGGCAGGGTAGCACGCCATGTCCTCAGATCGTCTTCAGTCAGCATGTACAGCGTCAGGCCAGCCATTGGGGTGGCCGGGATTGCCTTTTCCTTGCCACGAGCAGGCTGGCCCAGAACATGGCGGCCCAACCGCCGTGCGGCATCGGAACGGATCGGGCGTCCTGCCCTCTTGGCGTCCCTATCGTCCCTTGCGGCGATATAATCTGCAACAGCTCTTGCAACGGTGAGCGCAGGGCCTTCGGTTTCGGAGGCGGCAAGCTTCCGCTCCCGTTCGACCAGATCGCGCGCGGCTTTCTCTGCCGCCTGGAAATTGAGATTTCCGGCCTTGATGCTGTCATCCGCAATTCCGATAGGCGCCTGTTTGTAACCGACCCCATTCCGCCACCGAACCAGCCAGACACCGCCTCGCTTACCCTTGCGATAGCCAAGGTGAACCTCGCGGTCCAAGCCTCGCCAATGAAGCCCGACTGGCAAATCCTTGCGGGCGTTAGGAGTGGTCAGCTTGGCTTCAACTAGGGTCTTGGCCATTTCGCATCCGTCAAAACCGTGAAATATGCGTCAAATATATACCAGCGTACGGTCGCGAACAATAGCGAACGGCAAAGGGTAAACTCCTTTATTTTCCTGCACTTATGCGAATGACGCTGAATGGCAAGGCTGGATTGACAGCGCCCTTTGAAGGCGTGAATCGTGGTTCGAGCCCATGAGCGGGAACCAGCTTCCTCAAATGATGCTTTTCGCGCCCCTTGGGCCTGCAAGATCACGCAGGACTGAACTTCCCGTGATGGTGGAACACCCCAGCCTTTTCCGGGTTGGGGCTAGGTTTGTTCCAACCTGGGGATTTCAATGAAAAACATTCTATTGGCGTCAGTTCTGGCGCTGGCGGCAGTTTCGGCCGCGATCGCTTCCAACGCAGGCTGAAACCGTGATCATCAAGACCGGAAAGCATCACTGCAGGACCAAGTGGGTTACGCATTGGGTCCACCACCACAGGGTCGTCGAGAAGGTCAAAGTCTGCAACTGAGGCATTCGAAGAAGCGAGCCGGTCGGCGAAAGCCGGACGGGCTTTTTTGGGCTTACTTCCCGAGTTTGCTCGCGGCCCGCGCCAGCGCTTCGATCTCATCCCACTTGCCGGCCTTGACCAATTCGTCCGGGGCCACCCAGGAGCCACCGACGCAGATGACGTTGGGCAGGCTCAGATAATCGGCAGCGTTCTTGGCCGAAATGCCGCCGGTCGGGCAGAATTTCACGTCGGCAAGCGGCGAGGCGAACGCCTTCAGCGAGGCGATGCCGCCCGATTGTTCGGCCGGGAAGAATTTCAGGAAACGCAGGCCGGCCTCGCGGGCGGCCATGATTTCGCCCGGCGTGATGGCGCCGGGCAGCAACGGAACCTCGCTGTCCTTCGCCGCCGCCAGCAGTTCGCGGGTGATGCCGGGGCTGACGATGAATTTCGAGCCTGCGGCCGCCGCCTCGTCGAACTGCTTGGCATCGAGAATGGTGCCGGAGCCGACGATGGCGCCCTCGACTTCGCCGGCGACGCGGCGGATCGCCTCCAGTGCATCGGCTGTCCTGAGCGTGATCTCGATCGCCGGCAGGCCGCCGGCGGCGAGCGCCCGCGCGAGCGGCACGGCGTCGGCGACATTGGCGATCTTCAACACCGGGATGACCGGCTGGCCATTGAGGAGCGACAGGAGCTTTTCGGTCTTGCTGGGCATTTGTCGTCTCTCCGGCTTCGAACAATTCAACCGATTAGCAGAAGGCCGTTTTTCTGTCCACGAAGGCAAGCGTGTCGCGATGTCACGCATGGCCGGCAATGCCCTGAATCGAGTCGATGCGTCAGTCATGGAAAGACTGGTGTGCTGGCCTTGCCTTGAATCGGCTTTCGCAAGCGTTTAGTGGCTTGGCAATGACACTGTCCAATCAACCTTTGCGCGTTGCGGCGCTCTACCGCTTTGCGCGGCTCGATGCTTTCGAGGCGTTGCGTGCGCCGCTCGCCGCCTTCTGCTGCGGACGCGGCATCAAGGGCACGCTGCTTCTGGCGCATGAGGGCATCAACGGCACGGTTGCCGGCAGCGAGGCGGCAATCGCTGAACTGATCGATCACCTGGAAACCATCGAGGGTCTCGCCGGTCTCGAAGTCAAATACAGTAGCGCCGAGACGATGCCGTTCCACCGCATGAAGGTGCGGCTCAAGCGCGAGATCGTCACCATGGGTGTCGAGGATATCGATCCGGCGAGAAGTGCCGGCACCTATGTCGCGCCGGCGGACTGGAACGCGCTGATCGCGGACCCGGACACGATCGTCATCGACACTCGCAACGCCTACGAAGTGTCGATCGGCACTTTCAAGGGCGCGGTCGATCCGGCAACGGCGAGCTTTCGTCAATTCCCGGCCTGGGTCGAAAAACATCGGGACGAATTCGACGGCAGGAAGGTCGCCATGTTCTGTACCGGCGGCATACGCTGCGAGAAGGCGACAGCCTATGTGAAGTCGCTGGGCGTCGAGGATGTGTTTCACCTAAAGGGCGGCATTCTGAAATATCTCGAAGAGGTGCCGGCCGAGGAAAGCCTGTGGCAAGGCGAGTGCTTCGTCTTCGACGAGCGCGTTTCGGTGTCGCACGGCCTTACCGAGGGTGATGCCGAACTCTGCCGCGCCTGCCGCCATCCGTTGACGCTAGAGGATCGCCTGTCGCCGAACTATGCCGCCGGCGTCTCATGCCCGCATTGCTTTGAGGCTCGCTCGGACGAGGATCGCGCCCGCTATGCCGAGCGGCAGCGCCAGGTCGAGCTGGCGCAGGCCCAGGGCAGGGGGCCGCATATCGGCAGCTAGTGTTGGCGGAGCGCCGGCGCGGACTCTGATTGCGTCACCAGGCGACGGAATAGCGGTCGATCACCCACAGCCACGTGCCGTCGCTTTGCCGACGGGCGACCTCGGAGGTCACCGTGCCGTCGGGAAGCCGGGTCGACGTCAGCGCCAGGTCACCGTTGATCGCCGCCGGGCGCTGCTCTCCGCGCTGGAATTTTCGCCCGGTCGCGGCAAACGCGGCATACAGCGCGCGGATCGCTTCGCGGCCGCGCGTCAATTCAGCCTCGCCGCTATCGATGACGGCATCGGGTTCGAACAACGCAACCATGCCGTCAATGTCTCCCACCCACTGCCGATCAATCAACAGGCGCTCGAGATCCTGCGGATCAAGCGCCGGCTCACGGCTTGTTTCATCAGTCATGCGACGCTCCAGACAATCCAGTTGGGGAGCGTGACACTAGCCGAAGCCGAAGTCTGTTTCGACACGTCGATTTCCGCCGCTGCTGGCAAAGCGCTCGCCCGTCATTGTAATGTCCATATGCGGGGCCTACCTCTCTGACGTTCGAAACCTGCCCGTTTGGCTGGGCAAATTCTGGAGGCATTGATGTTCGATCCCAAGAAGCTCCTCGACGATCTGCTCGGCTCGCAAATTCCCGGCACCAGCGGCACCGTCCGCGACAAGGCCGGGCAGGCGGTGCAGATGGCCAAGGACAATCCGCTGGCGGCCGGCGCGCTGGCCGCGGTGCTGCTTGGGACCGGCACCGGACGCCAGGTAACGGGCACCGCCATCAAGCTCGGCGGACTGGCCGCGATCGGCGGCCTCGCCTACAAGGCCTACCAGAACTACAAGGCCGGCAATGCGCCCGAGCAGGCGCCGGCCGCCGGCGAGCCGGAACTGCTGCCGCCGCCCGCCGACACCGCCTTCCATCCCTCGCAAGCGCCGCAGGGCGAGGATGAGTTCACGCTGACGCTGGTGCGGGCGATGATCTCGGCGGCCAAGGCCGACGGCCATGTCGACGATGACGAACGCCAGAAGATCGCCGGCAAGCTCAGCCTAGCGGGCATCGGCACGGAAGCGGAGAAGTTCCTGATGTCGGAGCTGGAGAGCCCGCTCGACCTCGATACGCTGGTCGCCGGCGCCAAGACCGACGCGCAGAAGCTTGAGCTCTACACCGCGTCGCGCCTCACCATCGATCCCGACACGCGTGCCGAACGCGGCTATCTCGACCTGCTGGCCGGCCGGCTCGGCCTGCCGGACGCGCTGGTCGACCATGTCGAAGCGACCGTGTCGGCGGCACAGGTGCCGGCTTCAGGCAAGGCCAAGGCCGGGACGGCGCCGAACCCACGCTGGTAGGCTTCAAACGAGAGTGCGGAGTCGGACACCGTTTCGCGCTAACGTCTCGTTAACCTAGCAAGCGCATGATTCTAGCCAGTCGGATCGGCTTTTCCTCCTCCCAAGCCCGATTCAGATCAGGGGCGGTCGCCAATGACCGCCCTTTTTGTCGGGCACGCGCCCTTCGAGCAGCTTGCCATAGCTCTCATCATTTGCGATGCCACATGTTCTTCCAGCCATGATCAGGGAGGACGGCGATGACAGCCATCACCAAGAAAACCGCCATCGTCACCGGCGCCGGCACCGGTATCGGCAAGAGCGTCGCCACGGCGCTGCTGAAGGCCGGCTGGAACACGGTGTTCTGCGGCCGCCGCAAGCCGGTCCTGGACGCTGCGATCGCGGAAGCCGGGCCAACGCAAGCCAAGGCCTTGGCGGTTGCCTGCGACATCAGCAAGGCCGATCAGGTCGATGACTTGTTCGAGACGGTGCTTGCGGCTTTCGGGCGCGTCGACCTGCTCTTCAACAATGCCGGCATGAGCTACAAGTCGACACCGATCGACGAGATCCCGGTCGAGGTGTGGAACGATATCGTCGGCGTCAATCTCACTGGCTCGTTCCTGTGCGCGCGTGCTGCCTTCGGCGCCATGCGCAAGCAAAAGCCGATGGGCGGCCGCATCATCAACAATGGCTCGGTATCGGCCTATGCGCCACGGCCGGGCTCGGTGCCCTATACGGCGACCAAGCATGCCATCACGGGCCTCACCAAGACGCTGGCGCTGGACGGCAGGCCCTTTGACATCGCCTGCGGCCAGATCGACATCGGCAATGCCCTGACCGACATGGCATATGCCATGACCGTCGGCGTGCCGCAGGCCAATGGCAGCATCGCCGCCGAAGCGGTGATGGATGTTCAGCGCGTCGCCGACGCCGTCGTCCACATGGCCAGCCTGCCGCTCGACGCCAATGTGCTTTTCATGACCGTGATGGCGACCAAGATGCCGTTCGTCGGGCGCGGGTGATTTGACCCGATCGCCCTGACCACCCCCATCTTCGCTGTTCGACATATGTTAACCCCGAGGTAGTACTGGACGTGCTTAATCCCTGAAGTGGCGCCGGAACGGCAGGATTGGGCATGCAACTGAGCGATATGATTGATTTGAAGGCGATCCTCGTCATCGCCCTCATCTTCATTCCGCTGGAAAGGATGCTGCCTCACGATCACGAGCAGCAGACTTTGCGCCGCCATTGGCTGAACGACGCCGTCTACCTCTTCTTCAATGGCATCCTGATAAAGCTAGGCCTGCTTGCGCTGGTTGGCACCGTGATGGTCGGCCTCGGCACGCTGGTTCCCGAGAGCGTCGGCGAGGCTGTACGCAGCCAACCGATCTGGCTGCAGGTCATCGAGGTCGTCGTGCTCGCCGATACCGGCTTCTACCTCGCCCACAGGATCTTTCATGCCGTACCCTTCCTGTGGCGGTTTCATGCGGTGCATCACAGCATCGAGGAGATGGATTGGCTGGCTGCGCACCGGGTTCACCCGGTCGACCAGATCCTCACCAAATCGGCATCTTACCTGCCGCTATTTGCGCTTGGCTTTTCACCGGCTGCCATCGCCATATACGTGGCAATCTACCAATGGCAGTCATTGTTGATTCATTCGAATACCCGGATCAATTACGGCCCGTTCAAGTGGATTTTCGCCTCACCGAAATTCCATCACTGGCACCACGCCAATGAGCGTCAGGCCTATGACAAGAATTTTGCCGGCCAGCTGCCGTTCCTCGATGCGTTGGGTGGAACGCTGTACATGCCGGATCGGATGCCGGCCAAGTACGGTACCAACGAACCGGTGCCGACCGTTTATCATGAGCAGCTCGCCTACCCCTTCATGTCGCCCAAGGCTCGCAATGACGAGCGCCTGCCCAATGCAATTGGAGACATCCCGAAATGACCCGCAGCCAGGAAGACCTGATCGGCAAGACCCTGATCATTGCGATTTTCCTTTTCCTCGTCAGCGTGCAGGTCAACACGATCGTTACAACGGTTCAGAACAGCGACCAGATCGAGCTTTGGCAGTTCGTCCTGGCCGCGCGTGTATCAGGGCTATTTTTCCTGGCGCTCGTCGTATTCCTGACCGTGCTTCGTCTTCCGCCCAAAAGCGTTTCGGTTGGCGTCGAGCCTCGACTGACGTCGATTGCCGGCACTTTCTGCCTGATGCTGCTGGTCGTCCTGCCGACCGGCACGCCCGGTATCGGCATCCGCGCGCTGGCGGGAAGTCTGATGGTGGTCGGAACGGTTCTGTCGATCTGGGGCGCGATCAATCTGGGCCGCTCGTTTTCGATCATGGCGGCCGCCCGGCAACTGGTCATTCATGGTCCCTACTCGCTCGTCCGGCATCCGTTGTATGCCGCCGAGGCGGTGACGGCATTGGGTTCGGTCCTGATGAGCTGGTCGATCTGGTCGTGCCTGCTGTTTGTCGCCTGGGGCGGGCTGCAATACCGCCGGATACTGAACGAGGAGCGGATTCTACGCGCGACCTTCCCCGAATATGATGACTACGCCAACAACGTGCCGATGATCATCCCACGGCTGACGCCCTACTCGGCGCGCGCTGCATAGAGATCATATCCGCCTACTTCGCCAGGAACGCTTCGATCCGCTCCAGCGCGCGCAAAATGTTCTCTTCGGAGTTGGCGTAGGACAGCCTGATGTAGCCTTCGCCAAGAATGCCGAAATCGGGGCCGCCGATCAGCGCCACGCCGGCATCTTCGAGCAGCGCCGAGGCAAGTTTTTTTGCTTTCCAGCCGGTCTTCGAGACATTGGGGAAGGCATAGAAGGCGCCCTTCGGCGTGATACAGGAAACGCCGGGCAGCGCATTCAGCCCCTCGACCACGACCCTCCTGCGGTTGTCGAAGGCGCGCATCATCTTGTCGACGTCATCCTGCGGGCCGTCGATCGCCGCGATGCCGGCATACTGGCTAGGCGCGTTGACGCAGGACCAGCAATTGACCGCCAGCTTGCGCACCTTGTCGTAGAGATGGGCGCCCTTGTCGCCGTTCGGCCAGATCGACCAGCCCATGCGCCAGCCGGTCATCGCCCAGGTCTTCGACCAGCCGTTGAGCACGATCAGCCGGTCGCGGATTTCCGGAAAGGTGAGCAGCGAGCAATGCGTCTCGCCATCATAGGTCATGACGTCATAGATCTCGTCGGAGAGGATGGCGACATGCCGGTGCGCCTCAAGCCCCTTGACCAGCTTCTCGATCTCGGCGCGGGGCGTGACGCCGCCGGTCGGGTTGGCCGGCGAGTTGAGGATCAGGAGCCTGGTTTTTGGCGTGATCAGCGCCAGCGTTTCCTCGGCCGAAAAGGCAAAGCCATTTGCCTCGCGCATCGGCACGGGAATAGGCGCCGCACCGGTAAACTCGATCATCGACCGGTAGATGGGAAAGCCGGGATCGGGATAGAGGATTTCGGCGCCCGGTTCGCCGAACATCAGGATCGCGGCGAACATGGTCGGCTTGCCGCCGGGCAGGATCATCACGTTCTCCGGGGAGACCTCGATGCCGGTGGTGGTCAGCGTGCGCCGCACCACCGCCTCGCGCGTCGCCAGCAGGCCGTTGGCCGGCGTATAGCCATGATGGCCGTCGCGCAGTGCCTTGATCGCCGCTTCGACAATGTGCTGCGGCGTCTTGAAGTCGGGCTGGCCAATGCCGAGATTGACGATATCGCGGCCTTGGTGCGCCAATGCTGTCGCCCGCGCCAGCACCGCAAAAGCATTTTCCTCGCCGAGACGGTCGAAGGCCGAAATCGTGTGGAGCATTTTTCCCGTCCGTGTGGTTCTTTCCCTAGGCGTGCGTTTTTGTGAGCGTCCGCTCGCAAATGTCAAACGGATTGGAGTCTTGCGTGTCGGAAAATCTCAAGAATTGGCAGCCTCGCCCGCGTCCCGAACGCAAGGTCATCGACGGCCGCTATGCCAGGCTTGAGCCGTTGAGCGCCGCAAAGCATGGCGACGGCCTGTACGAGGCGTCGTCGGTGGCCGATATAGGCGGCCGCTTCGCGTGGCTGCCCGACTATCCGCCGCAGACCCGCGCTGACTTCCAGCCGTGGCTGGACAGAGTGGAAGCCAGCGAGGATCCGCTGTTCTTCACAGTGATCGACAAGGCCAGCGGCAAGGTCGCCGGGCGCCAGACGCTGATGCGCATCGATGCCGCCTATGGCGTCATCGAGATCGGCAACATCTATTGGGGCCCTGTGATTTCGCGCAAGCCCGCGGCGACCGAAGCGCAATTCCTGTTCATGAAATACATCTTCGACGACCTCGGCTATCGCCGCTACGAATGGAAATGCAACAACCGCAACGAGCCGTCGAAGCGCGCTGCCGAGCGTTTCGGCTTCAAGTTCGAGGGCATTTTCCGCCAGCATCTTGTGGTCAAGGGTGAAAACCGCGATACGGCGTGGTATTCGATCATCGACAAGGAATGGCCAGCGCTGCGCAGTGCCTATGAGGCATGGCTCGATCCGGCCAATTTCGATGGTGACGGCGGGCAGAAGCGGCGGCTCGAGGATTTCCGCGCCGAATTCGGCGCCTAACCATGATCCTGAAAAGTGGAAACCGCTTTTCGGACAAGATCATGGTCAAGCAAGAAGATAGAGCCTCCATCCCGATCTTATCGGGATGGATCAGGCTCTAGCGGGAGTTGGATGATGGCGCATAGCCACGACCATGGTGCGCAAGGGCACGACCACAGCCATGGCGCCGGTCATGTGCACGGCTCGACCGACAAGAAGCGCGTGCTGATCGCCGCGTGCCTGACCGCCGGCTTCATGGTCGCGGAAGCGCTTGGCGGCCTCTTTACGGGCTCGCTGGCGCTGCTGGCGGACGCCGGCCACATGCTTGCCGATGCAATCGCGCTCGGCCTTGCCTGGTATGCGTTCCATCTTGCCGGACGGCCGGCGACCGTGCGCCTCACCTACGGCTTCGGCCGGGTCAAGACGCTGGTTGCCTACACCAACGGCATCGCCATCTTCGCCATTGCGCTGTGGATCGTCTACGAGGCCTGGGGGCGCCTGCTGACGCCGGCACCTGTGCTCGGCGGGCCGATGCTGGTGGTTGCGATCCTCGGCTTGCTGGTCAACATCGGCTCGTTCTTCGTGCTGCATGGCGGCGATCGCGACAGCCTGAACATGCGCGGCGCCATCCTGCATGTGCTCGGCGATCTGCTCGGCTCGGCGGCAGCCATTGTAGCTGCCGTGGTCATCCTGGTGACCGGCTGGACGCCGATCGATCCGATCCTGTCGGTGCTGGTCTCGCTGCTGATCCTGTCCACCGCCTGGTCGCTGATGCGCGAGGCCGCCCATGTCCTGCTCGAAGGCGTGCCGGCCAGCCTCGATCGCGACCTGATCGCCAAGGATATCGAAGCAAAGGTCAAGGGCGTGCGCGAGGTGCATCATATGCATGTCTGGTCGCTCGACGGCTCCAGCAACATGGCGACATTGCATGCCTGCCTCAACGACGGCGTCGACGCGCATATGGCGGTCAGCGCCATCAAGAAGCGGCTTGCGGCCGAGCATGGCATCAGCCATGCCACCGTCGAACCGGAATTCGGCCAGTGTGCCGACGGCCATGACGAGCACGACCACGATCATGATGCGGCTCCGCATCATGGCCACTATCACTGACGCAGGGAATCCCATGACATTGGCAACGAGACTGAATTCCCGCCGCATCGGGCGCGCGTAGTGGATCGCGACACGCGCAATGCGCTGATCGCGGCGGCGTGGATCATGCTGCTGTTTGGCCTCGCCGCCTATTGGCTGCCAACGGTGATGCTGGCGGTTGGCAGCGTCTCCACCGTCCTGGCCGGCGTTGTCGCGGCCATCTTCCTGGTGGCGTTCTTCGCCGTATTCTGGCTGCGCGCCCGCAGCCAACGCAAAAAGGGTCTTTGACAATGCGCATTCTGATCACCGGCGCGGCAGGCATGGTCGGCCGCAAACTCACCACCCGGCTGGCTAAGGACGGAGCGCTCAACGGCCGCAAGATCACCGCGCTCGACCTGCACGACATCGTGCCGCCGCAGGCGCCGGCGATGGAAGGCGTCACCGTTGCCACCCATACCGGCGATCTCGCGGCACCAGGTGCTACGGCAAGCCTGGTCGCGTCGCGTCCCGATATCGTCTTCCACCTCGCCGGCATCGTGTCGGGCGAAGCGGAAGCCAATTTCGATCTCGGCTACCGCGTCAATCTCGACGGCACAAGGGCGCTGTTCGATGCGATCCGGCTGGCGCAATTTGCGCCGCGTGTCGTCTTCACTTCATCCATCGCGGTGTTCGGCGCGCCGTTCCCGGACGTCATCCCGGACGAATTCCATCCGACGCCGCTGACCTCCTATGGCACGCAAAAGCAGATGAGCGAAGCGCTGCTGGCCGACTATTCTAGGCGCGGCTTCTTCGACGGCATCGGCATCAGGCTGCCGACCATCTGCGTACGGCCAGGCAAACCCAACAAGGCGGCTTCCAGCTTCTTCTCCGGCATCATCCGCGAGCCGTTGAGCGGCCAGGAGGCGATCCTGCCGGTGCCGCGCTCGGTGGTCCACACCCATGCGAGCCCGCGCTCGGCGGTGGGTTTTCTGATCCATGCCGCGGGGATCGACGGCAATGCCGTCGGGCCACGCCGCAACCTGACGATGCCCGGCGTAGCCGTCTCCGTCGGCGAGCAGATCGAGGCTCTGGAGCGCATTGCCGGCGCCGCGGTGGTGAAGCTGATCCGCGAGGAGCCCGACGCGACGATCTGGGCGATCGTCAAGGGCTGGCCGACGCGCTTCGAGGCGCGGCGCGCAAGGGAGCTTGGCTTTGTCGCCGAAACCAGTTTCGACGACATCATCCGCGCCCATATCGAGGACGAGCTGGGCGGCAAGATAAGTTAAAGCACTGTACCGGTCGCCAGACTCGCCGACAAAAGCAGCAGTCCGAACAGGAAGACGAAGGCGGCGCCGCCGATCTCAACGATCGAGTGGATGCGGTTGCCCATGCGGCCGTCGCCGGCGAAATACACCGCCCAGTTCTTGGCCGTCACCGCAATCGTCGCCAGGGCCGAGACGGTGATCGCGGTGCCCAGCGACATCGCCAGCACCGACAGGATGCCGCCGAACCACAGGCCGTTGAGCAAGGCAAAGCTCAGCACGATCAGCGCGCCGGAGCAGGGGCGGATGCCGACGGCAGCCACCGCCGACCAGGCGGTGCGCCAGTCGAAGCGGTCGCCGGAAAGCAGCGCCGGGTCGGGCGCGTGCGAATGCCCACAAGTGTCGCAGACCTCGCCCGCCGCATGGGCGTGGCCGTGGTCGTGGTGATTGCCGTGATCGTGGTCATGCGCGCCGTGATCGTGCGCGTGAGAATGATCGTGTGACGAATGGTCGTGTTCGTCATGCGCGTGGAGCGCGTGGGAATGCGTCGAATGCGCATGCGCGGAGTGCGCGTGGCCGGCATGCGAATGGCCGGCATGGGCGGCCGAGAGGCTGTAGGCGGGGTTGGCGCCGAACAAGCGCAGGATGGCGGGGCCGGCCTTGCGCCACAACAGCCAGGCGCCGAACAGGGTGACGAAAACATAGCTCATGATTTCGAGGAACCATGCCGCGTCGGTCATCGAGACAGTGGTGCCGCGCAGGATGAAGTAGGCGAGCAGCATGACCGCGATCGCGGTCAGTCCCTGCAAAAGTGCGGAGACGAAGGACAGCATGATGCCGCGCCGCAGCGCCACTTCGTTGGCCACCATGTAGGACGAGATCACCGCCTTGCCGTGACCGGGGCCGGCGGCGTGGAAAATGCCGTAGGCGAAGGACAGGCCGATGAGCAGCCACAGCTTGCTGCCGTCCTGGCGCATCGCCTTCATCGCGGTTGCCAGCGCACGGTAGAATTCCTGCTGGCGCAGATTGATCCACATCAGGATGTGAGCGAACGGTCCGGTGGCGGTGGGGGCCATGCCGTCATTGGTGCCGATGCCGAGCGAGCTCTGGGCATGGGCGGAGCCGAGGAAATGCGTCACCACGATGGTGACGGCCAAAAGAGCGAGTGCCAAACGCAGGGACGGTTTCGTCACCGGATTATCCTTCTGGTGGACAGTTCAGCTCGAGCTTGGTGGCAAAGATCTTGCTCATGTCGGTGCCTGTCGGATCGTTGAAGAAGGCTTCCGTCAGGGTCTTCTGGTTTTCCTTGATCGCCTCGTCCGGGTCGGGCCGGATGACGCTCTTGGTGCAATTCGAGGGCAGGCCTTCGACCGTGATGTTGCTGTCTTCGGTGAAATCGATCGCGGTGTAGAAGGTCGGGTCGTAGACGCCGAAATCGATCTTGCCGGCGAGCTTGATCGGCTCTTTCGGTTCGGATTCGAACAGGATGATGAGCTGGTCGTTGTCAAAATTGGCCATCAGATGCGGCGGTGGCGTCATCGCCACGTCCTTGCCGTCGACGGTGACGAGCTGGAAATAGTTGAACTCGGCCAGCGAGGCATGGACGGTGTCGGCGACATCCTTCAGCTCCTTGTCGTCAAGCTTCAGGTCGGAATTCTTGTCGAACTCCATCATCACTGTACTGGAAAACAGATCGTCGAAGCGCCAGAGATGGCGTAGCGCTTTCACACTTTGGTGATCCTCGCTCAGAATGACGTCGAGACGCGCCTCGGCGAAGACGTGCGGATGCACCTCGGCCGGTTCGACCGTGGCAAAGGTCGCCGCCATGGCCGAAGCCATCATCATTGCTTGCCGTTTCAGGTGCATTCCCGGTCGCGATTCCATCGACTTCAGAGGCTGTCGACAGTTACCAGAAACGGGGCGAAATTGGGACCGCGAGTTATCCATTGGCTGCGTTAAATGGAGCGGAAGTGTGGGTATGCCGCGTCTGCCCTCTCTTGGAGCGAGGCCGCGCTGTCCGCTCGGGGTGCAAAATAGCCGAGGGGGAAATTTGCAACAAGAAACCGTTTTCCGAACAACCTATATCAATGAGCTAAGCTAAATTCTGTATTTACAACCAAGGAAATCTGCGTATTCTAAACGACTTGGGATTGTAAGTTCAGCTGACGTTGTATGTGCGGTTGACTTTTGGGTTAGATTTTATTTTTTTATGCTGAAGTGACTTCGTCTCAACTGGTAGCCGTCGAGGCGATGTCAATGGGTGAATTGTCGGGATTTCCTGACTTTCATTTTTGGCTTCTTCATTCTGTTGAGGCGCGGAATTTGAAGAATTCAATCCTGAGCGTGCAAACGTTACACGGTCGTGCGGGCGGCTAGGCTTAGATGGCAGATGAAGAGGTGGGCTAATGCCAGCTTCGAACCGATGGCCAACTCTCGACGATGAGACGGTTCGTCGATTCGTATCACAGACCTTCGGCAATACCCGGCGCACTCAAGACAGTCCCATCGCGCCGGACGTTTGGATCGCTCTGATCCGTATTGCCGAGCGAAAGGCGCGCGCGCGCCATCAGAAACAACAGCTTCCAGAAGACGAGATCGATGTTCTGATCACACCTTGGAGCGGCGCCTCCCCCGGTGAAATTGCGTCCTATCTGCGCGATGGGGCCGTGGGTCTCGCTGATGCTCATGTCGATCGAATTGGGCAGAACTCTGGCTTCGTGGTGGCGCACGTGAATCTAGGCGCGATCGTTCAACTCATTCTTCCGATGACGGATTGGTGGCAGAAACTCGAGGATCGATTCTGGACAACGGAAACGAAGTACACGTCCTACTCGGATATGAAGAACACCGATGACAAGTTGTCCCAAATCCTGAGTAAGTCACAGAATGGTGCTATTCAATATTTCCGATTGGCTGCAATTGGGGGGTTTGTCGAGGTTTTTGGGGAGGCGAACCTCGAAGAGGCCCGAAGACTTATTGCTGTGGTTCGGAAATTTGCCGTCCTGTCTCGCCGCGACCCAGCTGACGAAACCGAACAACGGGATATACCGGGATGGCCGGCAAAGGTGGTCGACAGGACGGACGAACCGACCGGCGTTGACCTTCTGGAACTCGTTACACCATTCGAACGTGCCTTCTCGGGAGTGTTGAGCGGGTATGCCGACGCGTTTCGCGATGTGGATTTCGACAAACGGCCTACCGAGGCAGCGGCTGCGGACACGCCGGAGCGGAGGCTGCGCAAGGCTCTGCGGGATCCACATGTGTATGCCGTCAACCTCAATCGGCCTGCCCAACCGATGCTAGTGGATTCGCGCCGTACGGTGAAAGCTGACGCTGCTCAGCGCGTATTCGACATTTCGACCCGTGCGTTGGCCTTTGCAGTAATCGACGGCGGGATTGACGCCAGTCATCCGGGGTTTTTGGATTGGGGCGCGGACGAGAAATCGGCGCAGGCGGTTGAAGCCGTGCTACAGCAGCGTCGAGTTGCCGACGCCAATTTTCCTACAAACGAGGCCGGATACGGACCATCGGAAATGCAGGAACGGCTGTTGAAGTCGCGCGTTTCCAAAACTTATGACTTCACGCGGCTAAGGCCAATTCAGCACGCCGCGAATGTTGGCGTCGACGCAGCAGATGTCCCACCCGACGTAAAGGCGATCGTCAGCAACAAAGCATTCGCCACGAACATCGAGCATCTTCACACCCGCGGCGAGCTTGCCCGCGACCTGGACTGGGCGATCGTGGAGCCGCTGATCGAAATGCGCCACGACAACGCCGATGGCTACAAGGTGCCGCAGCATGGCCATGGTACCCATGTCGCAGGAATCCTTGCCGGTGACCTACGCGCTCCGGAAGATATCAGGACGCCGCTGTTGGGGATGTGTCCCGGGATGATGCTCTACGATCTGAGAGTGTTCGACGATGAGGGGCACAGCGATGAGTTCACCATCCTCAGCGCCATCGAGTTTGTCAGATGGCTGAACCGGAATCGTGACTACCCAGTGATCCACGGCGTCAATCTGTCGCTCGCACTGCGGCACTACGTCGACAGCTACGCCTGTGGCCGGACTCCTATCTGTGAGGCCTGCAACCATCTCGTTGGCGACGGCACTGTGGTTGTCGTGGCCGCTGGAAATACCGGCTTCGATAGTGAGGCCAGGCAGATGAGTACAGGCACCGGCTACCGATCTATCAGCATCACTGATCCCGGCAATGCCGATGCAGTGATCACAGTAGGCTCAACGCATCGTCGTGATCCGCATGCCTATGGGGTGAGCTATTTCTCAAGCCGCGGCCCGACAGGCGATGGCCGTCGCAAGCCCGACCTCGTTGCACCGGGTGAAAAAATCACCTCGACGGTGCCAGGAGGCAAGACGGAGCGCATGGATGGTACATCGATGGCGGCGCCGCATGTCAGCGGCGCCGCTGCCCTGCTGATGGCGCGCAATCCTGAACTGATTGGCCAACCGGCGATGATCAAGGACATCCTTATGCGCACGGCGACCGACCTGGGCCGCGAGCGCGATTTCCAGGGAGCCGGTCTCGTCGACGTCCTGCGTGCCCTTCAGTCCGTTTAGGCCCCACGATTTTCATGAGGAGCGGACCATGGTTGTTCTGGAAGCACTCAATGCACTTTATGGCGACTGCCTGATCCTGCGCTACAAGGACGCCCAAGGAGGCGAACGTCGCTGGCTTATCGACGGCGGACCAAAGAGCAACAAGGTCAACGGCAAGCCACTCTCAGTATGGAGTGACGTCCTGCTGCCACGGCTAAAGCAGATCGATGCGACGGTGCCGTTCGTCTTCGATCTCGGCATGGTGAGTCACATCGATGACGATCATATTAACGGCATTGAACGGCTCACTGCCGAGCTCGTTGCAGCGCTGCCGTCACCAGGCGATGTGAAATTCAGGCGTTTCTGGTTCAATTCGTTCGATGATCTTGTCGGTGCGGCCCCAGCCGGAGCTCCAGCCTCGAGCGGAGCGGTTGCGCTCGAGCTGGCGAATCCTGCCGCGGGATTTGTGGCTGCAGGGGTACTTGATGAAGACGGCGCGGCCGTTGCGCTGAGCGTACCACAGGGCAACAAGCTGGCGGCAAATCTGCAGACGCTGAATTTGCGCGGCAATGCACCGGTCAACGGATTGATCTCTGTTGTCCCGGGGCAGAATGTCTTCGCAATCGACGGCGCATCAGTGACCGTTATCGGGCCAGTGCAGAAGCGGCTGGACAAGCTGCGAAAGGATTGGCTGAAAGCTTTGAAGAAACCCGCAAAACCTGCCCGCGAGGCAGCGTTGCAAGAGCTGTTCAGCACCAAGCGGGACACGTCCGTGCCAAATCTGTCCTCGATCGTCGTTTTGGTGGATATCGCCGGAAAAAGCCTGTTGCTCACCGGCGACGGACTTGGAGACGATATCGTCTCGGCCTGGAAGCAGCTTGGCCTCCCGGATGGCCGCAGGAAGATCGACATCCTCAAGATGCCGCATCATGGCAGCAAGGTAAATAGCTCCAGGGAGTTCCTGTCATTCTTCAGTGCCTCGCACTATGTCTTCTCTGCCGATGGCCACAACGACAATCCAGACCCACCTTTGCTGGAAGGCTTGCTCAGTCTGCACGCGGAGCGAGACATCACACTCCATTTCACCAATGCTGATATAGTTTGGGCTAGCCCGTACAAACTCGATCGCGGTGGCGCGACGGTTCAAACCCTGAAAGACATGATACCGGCTTTGCGAGCGGCGTATCCGGGGCCATGGAAAGTCAACTCACGAGACTCCGCCAACCTCTCGGTGGAAATATCACTCTGAGGCTTAAAGTGCGTCGCGTTGAAAAGGCCATGTGACGCGCTTTCACCGGCGCCGGGCTACCGGGCGTCAGACCCTCACAGGCTCAACGAACACCACGCCTCAGGCGCCCTCGCGCGTCTTGAACCACTGCACCAGGAAATCGACGAAAACGCGAACCTTCGCCGGCAGATAACGGCGGTGCGGGTAGACAGCGAAAATGCCGCTGCCCGACAGGATGCGGTCGTCCATCACAGTCACCAGCTGGCCGTTTGCGATATCGGGCGCGGCGATGAAATCCGGCAATATGGTGAAGCCCAGCCCCGACACGGCGGCGGCTCTTGCCGCCATCGGACTGTTGACCTCGATCGGACCTGACACCGAAACGCTCACCGCATCGCCATTGTCGCCCTTGAACGGCCAGTTGGTCAGCGAGCGGCCATTGGTGTCGACGATGCAAGGCACACGGGCAAGGTCCTGCGGCCGCAACGGCATGCCGTGCTTGGCAATCAGTTCGGGAGATGCGCACAGGCGCACCGAAAACGGCGCCAGGCGCCTGGCGATCAGCGAGGAGTTTTCCAGCCGCGAGATGCGCACTGCGAGATCGAAACCCTCCTCGACCAGATCGACGAAGCGGTCGTCGAGATGGATGTCGAGCACAATGTCGGGATGCTGCTTGGCGAAGTCGATCAGCGACTGGCCGATCGGCGCGTCGGCAAAAGTGCGCGGCGCCGAGAGCTTGATTCGGCCGCGCACGTCGCCGGAGGATTCGCGCACCGCATCGGCGAGGCTGTCGACCTCGCGCACAATCTCGGAGGCGCGGCGAAAATAGGTGTGGCCGGCTTCGGTCATCGAGAACTGCCTTGTGGTGCGGTTCAAGAGCAGCGCGCCGAGCTCATCCTCCAGTTCGCGCACATATTTCGACAGCAGCGCCTTGGAGCGACCGATCTTGCGTGCCGCTGCCGAAAAGCCTTCGGCCTCGACCACGTCGATGAAGGCGCGCATGCGGGTCAGTGTGTCCATGGTCAGGCCTTTCGTGCGGCGTCGAGAATCCTACGGCCGAGCCGTATCAGGGCGACGTCGCTGCCGGAAGGGCCGAGCAGCGAAAGGCCGAAGGGTGCGCCATCGACCTGGCCGAGCGGCAGCGTGATCTGCGGGAAGCCCGACAGGCCGGAAAGACACAAGAGATGCAGAGCCTTTTCGCGGTACGCTTGCAATTGTTCCGGTGTGCTCCTGACGAGTGGCGCCGGGCCTGGAACCGTCGGCATGACCAGAAACCCGTAGTTGCCAAGCAAGCGGTCGAGCTCGGCGCGGAAGGTCAGCCGGCGCGCCGCCTCGGCCTGCGCCGTCTTGATGTCGACCGCCCGGCCGAAGCCGAAGCGTTCCTCGACGCCGGGCCCGAGCTGGCGGTTGCCGCCGGCGATCCAGTCGCCATGCTCGCGCCAGGCCTCGAAGGCCTGCAGCCGGCGGAAGCACCAGTAGAGCTCGTCGGGGAAGGACGCGAACGAGTATTCCACCGGCGTCGGCTTGCCGATGACGGTGGCGGCCAAGGCCTTCATCCTGGCATATTCGGCGGCCTCGGCGGGACCGGCCACGAAAGCGTCCAGCCTGCCAATCGAAAGCGGACGGTTGAGCGGCTGCTGGTGCGGATCGCGCCCGAGCAGCAGCTTGCCGACCGTCTCGTAGGTCTCGATGTCGTCCGCGAACCAACCGAATGTGTCGAAGCTTGGCGCCAGCTTCATGGCGCCCTCGAGCGAAATGCGGCCATGCGTGGTGCGCAGTCCGATCAGCCCGCAAAAGCTCGCCGGCGCGCGGATCGAGCCGCCTGTGTCGGAGCCGACGGCGATATCGGCAAGCCCGCCGGCGACCGCTGCCGCCGATCCGGACGAGGAACCGCCGGTAACGCGATCAGGCGCTGCCGGGTTCACCGGAAAAGGAAAATGCGCGTTCTGGCCCATCAGCGAGAAGGCAAGCTCGTCGGTCTGCGTCTTGCCGACGAATCGTGCGCCGGCGTCGAGGATCATCTGCACGGCCGCGGCGGTACCGGAGGCGGCGTGGCCTTCGACGGACTTGCTCGGATTGCCGCAGCCGGTGCGGTAGCCGGCAACGTCATAGATGTCCTTGACGGCGAGCCTCAGCCCCGCAAGCGGGCCTAGTTCCGCATTCGCCACCGGCATCCGGCGCAGGTCGAGAAAGGCGTTGAGCGGGCCGTGCGTTCCTGTCATCGTTCGCTATCCGGATACGGTTGCCGCAGCATTGTTCGATGCCCGAAATTTTACAACCTGGGATACGATTTTTATTGATTGTGAAATCTTTCGACCCTATATCGCGCTTGCCCAAAGTCGCACGTGCCTGTGGGTGTCCGCCGATCCTCAAATGGTGAGGGATATCGGTAAGGTAACTGGAGCCAACCCCTCCAGTCGGTTTAGCGGCCAACCGCAAGACCGAGGACACCTTGAAGCAACGACGGTGCGGGCCTTTCTGGTGTTCTGCCGGTTGTCCAAAGACCGGGGTTACTGAAGAGGCACACCTTCATTGCCGGCAGTGCGGACGGGTCTCCCATCCAAGCCAAGGCAGACAAAGCGAACCGAGGCCGGGCAAGGCCAAGGTTCACCGCCGCGAGACGGCGCTTCATGGTTCCGGGGTCTCCACCGGCTGGTTCCATGGATTTCCGTCCCGCCTTTGTCCACCGCGTGTTCGCGAGGCTGACCGCCCGCGTTACGCAGCCTTATTGCGCGCCGCAAGGCGCTGATGGAGAGACCCCGATGGCTACCCAGCGCATCCTTGACTTCCTCGCCACCCGACGTCCGAGCGGCCCTTGCCTCGTCGTCGACCTCGATGTCGTGCGCGACAATTTCCGCGCCTTCGAGAAGGCGCTTCCCGATTCCAAGATCTACTATGCGGTGAAAGCAAATCCGGCGCCGGAGATCCTGCGCCTGCTTGCTGCGATGGGCTCGTCCTTCGACACCGCTTCCGTTGCCGAAGTCGAGATGGCGATGGACGCTGGCGCGCCGGCGGACCGCATCTCCTTCGGCAACACCATCAAGAAGGAGCGTGACATCGCACGCGCCTATCAGCTCGGCATTCGGCTGTTTGCGGTCGACTGCGTCGAAGAGGTCGACAAGATCGCCCGCGTCGCTCCTGGCGCGCGCGTGTTCTGCCGCGTGCTGACCGATGGCGAGGGCGCCGAATGGCCGCTGTCGCGCAAGTTCGGCTGCGTGCCGGCCATGGCCGTCGACGTGCTGCGCCATGCCAAGGGGCTCGGCCTCGACGCCTATGGCGTGTCGTTCCATGTCGGCTCGCAGCAGACCGACCTGACGGCCTGGGACCGCGCGCTCGGCGACGCCAAGAAGGTGTTTGCGACGCTGGCCGACGAAGGCATCGTCTTGAAGATGGTCAATATGGGCGGCGGCTTCCCCACCCGTTACCTCAAGGACGTGCCGGTGGCACAGGCCTACGGCCAGGCGATCTTCTCGGCGCTGCGCAAGCATTTCGGCAATGCGCTTCCGGAGACCATCATCGAGCCGGGTCGCGGCATGGTCGGCAATGCCGGCGTCATCAAGTCGGAAGTCGTGCTGATCTCGAAGAAGGCCGCCAACGACAATGTGCGCTGGGTGTTCCTCGACATCGGCAAGTTCGGCGGTCTCGCGGAAACGATGGACGAGGCGATCCGCTACCCGATCGTCACCGCCCACGACGGCACCGAGACCGCACCCTGCGTGCTCGCCGGCCCGACCTGCGATTCGGCCGACGTGATGTACGAGAAGACGCCGTACCCGCTGCCCCTGTCGCTGACCATCGGCGACGAGGTGCTGATCGAGGGCACCGGCGCCTACACGACGACCTACGCCTCGGTCGCCTTCAACGGCTTCGAGCCTCTCCGATCCTACGTGATCTGACGGCTCGATAGAGCCGGTCAGATCATCCCAGGTGGGCGACTGTCGCCCATCCGGGCTCGCCTGTGGAACAGTCTCCGCTCGTGAAGGATCGCGGAAATGGACATTGCAAATTCTATCGTTGACGGCGCGGCGCTCGGAATCTCCCCCCTCGAGGGGGAGATGGCCGCGAAGCGGTCAGACGCCGCGCGTGAAGCGCCGTCGCCCTCTGTCGACGGCAGGGTGTCGCGTCAGGTCGTGCCGACCCCCTCTGTCGCCTTTGGCGACATCTCCCCCTCGAGGGGGGAGATTGCCTGCGCCATTGTCATCACCGCCGAAACCGCGGCCGACATTGCGGCGCGCGAGGCGTTGCTCGATCACGCCATGGGCCCGATGCGGCGCAAGAAATCGTCGGAAAAGCTGCGGCGCGGCCGCCGTCCCTCAGAAGGTCTGGCCTTTGTCGCACGCGATGCGGCGGGCGCGGTTATCGGCACCGTGCGGCTGTGGGATGTGCGGCTGGGCGAGGGCGGTGCGGCAGCGCTTCTGCTTGGCCCGCTCGCCGTCGATCCGGCGCTGAAGGACGCAGGCATCGGCTCGGCGCTGATGCGTCATGCGGTGACTGAAGTCGCGCGCCTCGGCCACGCGGCGATCCTGCTGGTCGGCGATGCGCCTTACTATGGGCGGTTCGGCTTCTCGGCGGCAAAGACCGGCTCGCTCGCCATGCCCGGACCTTACGAACGGCACCGCTTGCTGGCGCTGGAACTGGCCGACGGCGCGCTCGATGGCGCACGGGGCACGCTGAAAGCGGCGGGGCGCAAGCTGAAGGCGCAGAGACTGTCGCTGGCCGCCTGATCGGCCGAAAACGAAACGCCGCCCGACCTTATGAGGTTTCAGGCGGCGTTTTGCTGTTATCCCTAGGGATCAGCCGAGCAGCTGGCTCAGCGCCATGGCGACCGTCATGTCGCCTTCGACCTTTATCTTGCCGGACATGAACGCCATGGTCGGGTTGAGGTCGCCGGCGATCAGCGAATCCAGATCGTCGAGCGAAAGCTTTACGGTGCAGTCGGTCGGTGCATCGGTGTTCGAGACGGTTGCGCCGTCGATGACGATGACGCCGTCGCTGCCGGTATCGAACTTGACCGAATGCTCGAACCCGGCGCTTGCCACGCGCGACCTCATCCTGTCGGCAATCTCCTGAACGCTCATGGCTGTTCTCCTCGTCTCGTTGCTTTTGATGCGCATTGGCACTTCGCGATCATGATCGCTGGCGCATATAGCTTCGGGTTGACGTTTACGTCAACGCAGTTGCCTGCGTCATTTTTCCGATGACGGATGGAGCAAGCCATCAGCCTTTGCCGGCTCGATGATTTGGCAAAGCCTTGCGCAGGGTCAATTCGCCTGTCGGCAGGTCAATGTTCGGCGGCGGGCTTGGGCGTTTCCGCCTCCGCTGTGGCCGGCTCCTTGCGGCGGCGCATGGCGTTGTCGCGGATCTCGTCCTTGGTCAGGAAGTTGACCTGGTCGATTAGCACTTCATGCACCAGCTCGGCGCCGACTCTGGCGTTGATGGTGTCGCGGATGGCGGCGCGGAAGGCGTCAAGGTCGATCGTCTCCTTCTTGGTGAAGTCGATCTGCGGGTTGGAATAGAGATAGGAATAGACCTGATCGGTCATCAGCGCTTCGGCCGGTATCGACAGCTTCTTAATCTCGGCGGGTTCGACCGTGTAGACGAGCTTGGTCAGGAAATAGCCGTCGATCTTGGAATCGCGGATCAGCGGCACCGAGATCATGTCGGTCTTGACATAGTCGAGACCGCCCAGCATCGGCTTCGGTGTCTGGCCGACGCCGGCCTCGCCGGCCGCCTGGAACGAATAGAACACCGCGCCGAGCGTTGCGGCGCAGATCCAGATCGCGGCGGCGATGAATTTGATCACCGGGGAGTCCCCGTTCTGCCCGGGCCGGTTCTTTTCATGCTCGTGCCCAGCCGAATTCGCCGGCCGAATAGGTGCCGTCGGCTTCGGCGCGCTGGATGGCGTTCTTCAGCAGATTGGCGACCTCGTTGACGGCGTTGAGGTGCGCCAGGATCGCCGCCTCGTTCTTCGCCAGCTTCTGGCGCAGCCGCGTCAGGCCCTCGCGATGCTGCTCGAGGAATTCGGCTTCGCTGCCGCCCTTCATGGCGCGGGTCAATTCATAGAGATAGCGGCTCTTGCGGGCGTTCGATGCCTTGAGGTCATAACTGGTGTCGCTGCGGATACCTGCCGTCTCTTCCTCGACCGCTTCCTCGATGCGGCCGATGATGGCGGCGAGATTGCCCGGCCGTGCGAACGGGATCGGCGCTTCGGTCGTGCGCGCCGGCAGGTTGGAAGAGAATTCCGAATAATCGGCCATGACAATCCTGGTCTAGATTTTGATGTCGGTTTTGATGGTCGTCTCGTCGCCGGTCATCGACCGCGCGACCTTGCGTTGCAGTTCCTGAACCAGCGAGGTGGATAGCCGCGTCTGCTGGTCGATCTCGGTCTTCTCCGGCCCGCCCGAAACCGGCCCGACCGGCACCGTGCGCTTGCCGTCCTTGTAGTGGTCGGCCAGCATCGACTTGGCGATGCCGATGCCGCCGCGATCGGCCATGACGTCGGCCAGCCTTTCGGCAAGCTGCGATTTCCACATGTCGCCGGCCAGGCCCTTGCCATAGACGCCTTCGGTGTCCTTGGGCAGCATGTTCTGGATGAAGGTCTGCAGCACCATTGCCTCGAACTTCTTGAACTTTTTGGCCGGGTCGGTGTTCGCGGCCGCCTTGTCAGCCGTGGCGCGTGACAGGATCGAGCCGGCATCGACCGACGCGGCGGTGTCGACCGAAAAGGTCCCGGCCACGCCGCCCGCCCGCTTGGTCAACGCCGCGCGGGCCGCCTCGATGTCGGCGGGGTCGACGGCGCGGGCAACGTCCATAACGATGTCGCTGGGTGGAGAAATCGCCAAGAAAGTTCCGCCTTTTGCCGGTTTTCCGTGGCCAGACCATGCCCCAACAAGCTTGTGGCAGGCTTGCGAGGGAGAGGGGAGGCGGAGTGAAGGTGGATAGTCGAGCCGATTCCCGAGTCCAAGTGACAGGCATTTGTCGCGCGTATAGGCTGCCTGCACGACAATCATCGAGGGAGCCATCGAGGTGAACACAGACACCGCCAGCCCAAGCTCGCCAAGGCCGCTGGCGGAGATCGCCAGCTATCACGCCCATATCTACTATGGCGGAACGGCCGAGCGACAGCACGCCGAATGGCTGCGTCTTCGCATCGGCGAACGTTTCCGCGTGCGCCTCGGCAATTGGCGCGACGAGCCGGTCGGCCCGCATGAGCAGGCCATGTACCAGGTCTCCTTCGCCAACGAGATTTTCGCCTCGCTCGTTCCGTGGCTGATGCTGAACCATGGCGGCCTGAGCATCCTCATCCACCCCAACACCACCAACCCCAAGCGCGACCATCTGGTCGACCCCATCTGGATCGGCCGCCCGCTGGGGGTGCATGGCGAGGTGCTTGGCGAGGAGGATGAGGCGGAAGAGGCGCTGGAGGTGAATACGGAGCCGACGCTGGGGGCGTAGGGGCGAGGCCGCGTTTCGGCCATGCGGGGCTGGGCCTCGGAAACCGCGTTCGCCTGCAGTTTAGCTCAGGCGTGCATGACCGGCTGCTTTGCGCCTCATGCACGAACCCGCTTCGCGGGAAGGTCGCCTGGTTCTGACATGACGCGTATTCATAGGCCTTGAGCGGGTAGAGCCCGCGATCCGACCATGGAGTTCCCTTCAACGAGAGGAACTTGCCATGGCTACCTTGTCGACCGATGCTCCGATCACACCGCTTCGCCAGCGCATGCAGCAGGACATGCTGATGCGGGGCCTGGGACCGCATACGCAGCAGGACTACGTTCGTCATGTCCGGCGCTTCGCCGCGTTCCTTGGTCGCGCTCCCGACACCGCGACGACCGAGGACATCCGACGCTTCCAACTGTGCCAGCATGAGAACGGCATGGGCCCTGCGACGATCAACGGCGCGGTCTCGGCGCTGCGATTCCTGTTCACGGTGACGCTGAGGCGGCGCGATCTGGCACGCGCGCTGGTGATCACGCGATATGCGCGCAAGCTGCCCGAGGTGCTGAGCGTTGAGGAAGCGGCGCGGCTGCTCGAGGCGGCGCCAGGCATCAAGTACAAGGCCGCGCTCGGTGTCGCCTATGGCGCTGGTCTGCGCGTGTCCGAGGTCGCGCATCTCAAGGTCGACGACATCGACTCGACACGCATGCTGATCCGCGTTGAACAGGGCAAGGGACGCAGGGACCGCAACGCCATGCTCTCGCCGCAACTTCTGGAACTGCTGCGGCTGTGGTGGCGCGAAGGCAAGCGGCGCGGGGTGATGCTCCCGCATGGCTGGCTGTTCCCGGGGCGCGGCTGCACGGCGCCGATCTCGTCGCGGCAACTGCATCGCGCGGTCCAGGAAGCAGCCGAAGTCGCCGGCATCCGCAAGCGCGTCAGTCCGCACACGCTGCGTCACAGCTTCGCCACCCACCTGCTGGAGCAGGATGTCGACATCCGCGTCATCCAGGTGCTGCTCGGGCACAGCAAGCTCGATACCACCGCGCTCTACACCAAGGTCTCGACCCGGACGATCCACGCGGTCGCAGGGCCGCTCGACCGGCTGATGGCGCTGATGGAAGGCAAGACGCCTCCCGGCTGAACCGGTGCGCGCGGACCTGGAGGTCGCCGATATCTTCCGTGCTGCCGGCCCCGGATACCGGGTCGCCCACGCAAGGCATCTGAGCCTGCAGCAGCTCAAGGTCATGCCGGCGATCGAACACTGCCGCACCGCTGCATTGGGTGGTCATGTCGAAGCCTGTGCGGACTGCGGCCAATGGCGGATCGCCTATAACAGCTGCCGCAACCGGCACTGTCCCAGGTGCCAGGGCGCGGCCGCGCGTACATGGCTCGCCGAGCGCGAAGCCGACCTGCTGCCAGTCGGCTACTTCCACGTCGTGTTCACGCTGCCCGCCGAGGTCGCCGTCATCGCGTTCCACAACAAGGCGCTGGTCTACGATCTGCTGTTCAAGGCGGCATCGGAGACGATGCTGACGATCGCGGCTGATCCCAAGCACCTCGGCGCGCGCATCGGCATCACCGCCGTGCTCCACACATGGGGCTCGGCAATGACCCACCATCCCCATGTCCACATGATCGTGCCGGGCGGCGGCATCGCGCCGGACGGGTCACGCTGGATATCGTCGCGGCCGGCCTTCCTTCTCCCAGTCAGAGTACTGGGCAAGCTGTTCCGCCGTCTGTTCCTGACCCGGCTGGTCGCGCTGCACGACGCCGGTCGGCTCGCCTTCTTCGGATCGGCGGCGCACCTGGCCGACCGTTGGGCCTTCCTGCGTCATCTGAAGCCTGTTCGCGGCAAGCGCTGGGTGGTCTATGCCAAGCCGCCCTTCGCCGGACCCCAAGCGGTGCTCGCCTACCTGTCGCGCTACACTCACCGGGTCGCCATCTCGAACCGCCGCCTGATCGCCTTCGACGAGGCTGGAGTCACCTTCCGCTACAAGGACTATCACCGCGATGGTGTCGAGCGCCAGCGCGCCATGACGCTTGCCGCCGACGAGTTCATCCGCCGSTTCCTGCTCCATGTCCTGCCGCGTGGGTTCCACCGCATCCGTCACTATGGGCTGCTCGCCAGCTCCGCCCGCGAGGCCAGCCTCGCACTCGCGCGCGAACTGCTGAACGTCGCTCCGCCGCCCGATGACGACACCCCGGAAGAACCGGCTGACGTCCGCCGGCCTTGCCCTTGCTGCGGCGGACGCATGGTCGTCATCGAGAGGTTCGAACGGTGGTGCCAGCCTCGTGCACCGCCCGCCTCAAGAGCGCCGAACCGGGAGAACGCCCCATGACCCGGCATGGCCAAGTTGCTCGTACGACCGCGCTACGCCGGCGCCGGTCAACGGGATGTTATGTGCACGTTGCCGTGGCGCCGGTCGTCACGCACACCAATCCCGTCGGAATCAACGCTACAGCCTCTGCGACCCGGCCCGGAAGCCGCTTCCGCGACATGCCCACCGCATCCTATGCGGAAGTTCGCGACAGGCCCCGGCACACCCCGAGGCACAAATCCCCATAGGCAATCGTCTGCGGCCCGCGGGTTCCTGCATGAGAGRCTTTCGTACGCCTSACGGCACCCGAAACCCTTCAGCATGGCGGTCATTCATACGGTCCAGTCCATTCACCAAAAGCGGACATCGCTACTGCAGAGGCCGCAGCCGGCTTTGCGCCGGGAGTGCAAGGGCGGAGAGCCCACCTAGCTGCATCGCGCTAGAATTAGGCACTTAGAAAGCGGAGCTTCGCTGTAACTGCGAGTTGCGGTACAAGATGGGCGGTTCTAGCTGGAGTATTCCGCCAGGTTGCGGATGGCATGGATGCATCGGAAACCACGGGGGCAGAAGTCGCTATCCTGAAACAAATCTAAGGTGTTTGCCATGAATTACACTCATCTAGGCCGGACCGGCATCAAGGTCAGCCGAATGGCCCTCGGCACGATGGAATTCGGCTGGCAGATCGATGAGTCGGACAGTGTCACGATCATGGACGAAGCTCTCGACGCCGGCATCAATCTCTTCGACACAGCGGATGTTTATGGCGGCCCGCAATCGCCCGAAATGGCGAAGGGCTATGGCATCTCCGAGGAGATCGTCGGCCGTTGGCTCGCGCAGGGCGGCCGGCGCAACCGGATTGTGCTGGCGACGAAGGTATACCAGCCGATGGATACTGGTCCCAACGATCGCCGCTTGTCTGCCTATCACATCCGACGCGCCTGCGAAGCCAGCTTGTTGCGGCTGAAGACCGATCACATCGATCTCTACCAGATGCATCACGTCGACCGGGCCACGCCGTGGGAGGAAATCTGGCAGGCGATGGAGCAGCTGATCAACGAGGGCAAGATCACCTACGTGGGCAGCAGCAACTTCGCCGGCTGGGACATCGCCACCGCCCAATGCACGGCCGCGTCGCGCAATCTGCTGGGACTGGCTTCCGAGCAGAGCCTCTACAACCTCGCGCAGCGCACCATTGAGCTAGAGGTCATCCCGGCGCTGCGTCACTACGGAGTGGGCCTCATCCCGTATGGACCGATCGGCGGTGGGTTGCTCGGCGGCGTGCTGCGCGGGTCAGCCCAGGGGCACGGCTCATCGACGCCGCTTCAAACGCGGGTCGCCGAACTGCGCCCGCAATTGGAAGCCTATGAAGCGCTCTGCGATGAGCTGGGCGAAGCGCCTGCCCTCGTTGCCCTCGCGTGGTTGCTCCACAATCCGATTGTCAGCGCGGTGATCAGCGGCCCCCGGGCGGTGGTGCAGCTCCGCGAGAACTTGAAGGCACCCTCGCTGAACCTCTCGAATGAAACGCTGGCGAGGCTGGACAAGATTTGGCCAGGCCCCGGGGGCGAAGCGCCGGGGGCCTATGCCTGGTAGGCTGTGGAAGTTGACTGCTGTACCTACACAGCAACCATGCTGGAAGATTGCAGAGACGGCCTGGCCCCTCGCATTCTCGGAAGGTTATGACCTTCTGATGCGGAGTTCCAAATTGCTCGGGCCGAGGATCCAATAGGGTCGCAGCGAAGGCCCGTTTTGGCGACTCGCATCGCAGTATCCCGCAAAGTAAGTAACGACCGGTTTGGGGCAACTAACGACATCGGACCTTGGAGGGTGAACGTCCGCTATCGTTCTTCCCTGCACCACAAGAGGACCGACTGTTCCCGGCCCAATCCAAGACGTTCGAGACCTTGATGCCAGGCGATGGCGGTGGCAGCTCCCAGCCTCACCCCCCAGCCAACCTCGGCAGCAGAAAAATCTCCGCCCCCGGCGGCAGCTTCTTCGACCAGGTATCGCGATAGATCGTCCCGTCGATCGCCACGGCGATGCCCTTCTCGATCAAGGGCTCGAGGCCGGGATACTGCTCAGCCAGTTTCCTGAACAGTTCCCTTATGTCCTTGGCCTCGACCTCGACCTTGCTCTTGCCGCCGGCGAGTTGGCCGAGCGCGCCCCAGAGCGTGACTTCGACCATTCGCTCGACCTCGCTCAGCCTGCCCGTTCCGCCTCGATCGCCGCCAGAATGCGCGGCGGCGACATCGGGATGTGGGTCATGCGCACGCCCGCTGCGTTCGATACCGCATTGGCGATCGCCGCCAGCGGCGGCACGATCGAGGTCTCGCCGACGCCGCGCACGCCATAGGGGTGGTTGGGGTTGGGGATCTCGAGGATCTGCGTGTCGATCATCGGCAGGTCCGAGCAGACCGGGATGCGGTAGTCGAGGAAGCCGGCGTTCTGCAGCCGTCCGTCCTTGCCGTAAATGTACTCCTCGTTGAGCGCCCAGCCGATGCCTTGCGCGGCACCGCCCTGATACTGGCCCTCGACATAGGTCGGGTGCACCGCCTTGCCGGCATCCTGCACCACCGTGTAGCGGATGACCCTGGTGAAGCCGGTCTCGGGATCGACCTCGATGTCGCAGATATGGGTGGCGAAGGAGACGCCGGCGCCGTCGGCGACGAGTTCGCTGTGGCCGGCGATCGGCCCGCCGGTCTTGCCGGACTCTACCGCGATCTCCTTCAGCGACAGCTTTCCGAGATTGCCGTGCTTCTCGCCCTTGGCGACGGCATGGCCCTTTTCCCAGACCACGTCGTCGACGGAAATGTCCCACATCTGCGCGGCGCGTTCCCTGAGGATCCTGATCGCGTTGCGGGCGGCCGAGATCGTCGCCATCGAGGACGAGAAGGTGCCGCGGCTGCCATCGGTCATGTCATTGTAACCGAGGCTGGACGTGTCGGCGACGATCGCCTTGACCTGGCTATAATCGATGCCGAGTTCCTCCGCCGCCACCAAAGACAGCGAGGCGCGTGAGCCGCCGACGTCGACGGTGCCAACGGCCAGCGAGACCGAGCCGTCCATGCCGATGTTGAGGTCGGTGCAGGTCTGTCCGCCGAAGTTGAACCAGAAGCCGCAGGCCATGCCGCGGCCCTGGTTCTTGCCGAGCTTGGCCTTCATGTGCGGATGGCTCTTCACCGCTTCCAGCGTCGGGCCGATGCCAATCGGGCCATAGACCGGGCCGTAGGACGATTTGGTGCCTTCCTGGGCGGCGTTTTTGATGCGGAAGTCGACCGGGTCCATGCCGATCTCCTTGGCCAGCTCGTCGACGGCGCTTTCCACCGCGAACGCCGCCATGGGTGCGGAGGGCGCGCGATAGGCCGCCGTCTTCGGCCGGTTGACCAGCACTTCATAGCCGACGGTCTTGACGTTATCGAGCTTGTAGCAGGCAAACGCCGTCATGGCGCCGATCTCGGCCCAGGAGCCGGCATACGGGCCGCAGCTGTAGCGCAGCGTCGCTTCGGCGGCGGTGATGGTGCCGTCCTTGCGGGCGCCGATCTTGACGTCGATCGAGGTGGCGCTGGTCGGCCCCGAGGCGCGGAACACCTCGTCGCGGGTCATCACCAGCTTGACCGGCCGGCCCGCTTTGCGCGACAGCGCCAGCGCCACCGGCTCGGCCCAGACATGGGTCTTGCCGCCGAAGCCGCCGCCGATCTCCGACGAGGTGACGCGCAGCTTCGAGGCTTCCATGCCAAGCAGTTGCGCGCAATGCTGGCGATAGACGAAATGCCCCTGCGTGCAGACCCAGAGGTCGGCGGTGCCGTCGGAGCTGACGCTCGCGACGCAGGCATGCGGCTCGATATAGCCCTGGTGCGTCTGCTCGGTCTTGAAGGAGCGCTCGACGATGAAATCGGCGTGCCCGAAACCCTGATGGACATCGCCATGGCCAAACTGGCTGCGCTTGGTGACATTGGAGGGTTTTACCGGCTTTTCCTCGAGGCCTTCGGTGAAGATCGTATCGTCGATCAGGGGGGCGGCGTGCTTCATCGCCTCGTCGACATCGGTGACATGCGACAGGATTTCGTAGTCGACCACGATCAGCTTCAGCGCCTGCCTGGCCGTGCGGGCGTCGACGGCGGCCACCGCGGCCACCGCATGGCCGTCATAGAGCGCCTTGGTGCGCGCCATGCAATTGTCGAGGACGTCGTACATGGCGGCATCGCCATCTGTGAGGTCGGGCAGGTCGGCGGCGGTGATCACCGCCTTCACGCCGGGAAGCTTTTCCGCCTTCGAGGTGTCGATCTTCCTGATCTTCGCATGGGCGTGCGGGCTTCTTAAGATCCGCCCGACCAACTGTCCCGCCATGTTGAAGTCGGCGCCGTAGCGGGCGCGACCCGTCACCTTGTCGACGCCATCGGGACGGATGGGGCGCGTGCCGACGGATGTGAATTTACGCCCGGAAAAACGTGGATCGAAATTCATCTCAGGCTCCCTTCATCACGGTGGCGGCGTCCTGGACGGCGCGCACGATTTTGTCGTAGCCGGTGCAGCGGCAGAGGTTCCCGGCCAGCCCAAAGCGGATTTCCTCCTCGGTCGGGTCGGGGTTCTTGGCCAGGAGATCCTTGGCCGCGATCAGGAACCCGGGCGTGCAGATGCCGCATTGCAGGGCCGCGTGCTCAAGGAACTTCTGCTGCAGCGGATGCAGTTTGTCGCCATGCGCCATGCCCTCGATGGTCTCGACGCGCCGGCCTTCAGCCTCTGCGCCGAGCACCAGGCACGAGCACACCAGCCGGTCGTCGAGGATGATGCTGCAGGCGCCGCAGTCGCCGGTGCCGCAGCCTTCCTTGGCGCCTGTCAACCCGAGCCGATCGCGCAGCACATCGAGCAGCGTCTCGTCCGGCTGGCAAAGATACTCGACGTGGTCGCCGTTAATTGTGGTTGAAACTGCTACACCAGCCATCATTTGCCTCCTGCACGTGCATAGGCGGTCGTGGCGGCCCGCTTGGCCAGCACGCCCGCAACCTTCCGTCTGAACTCGATGGTACCGCGCTTGTCGTCGATGGGGCGGCAAGCCCCGGCGCAGACCTTGGCGAGCCGCTCGAGGGCTGCTTCATCCAGTTTCCTGCCAATGAGGGCCTCGGCTGCCTCTTCCACCAGAAGCACCGTCACCGCCACGGCGCCCAGCGCCACGCGGGCCGCTTTGACGACGCCGTGCTCATCGAGCGTCAGGTTGACGCCGGCGCTGACCACCGCGATATCCATCTCCGTGCGTGGAATGAAACGCAGATAGGCGTCGCCCGAGCGCGGTGCTTGGCTGTCGAGCAGGATCGCCTCGATGATCTCGCCCTTGGCGAGCGACGTCTTGCCAGGCCCGATCGGCACGCTCGCCACGGGAATGGTTCGCCTGCCCCCCGGTCCGACAATCGATGCCCGGGCGCCGGCCGCGACCAGCGCCGGCACGCTGTCGGCCGCCGGCGAGGCGTTGCAGAGATTGCCGGTGATGGTGCAGCGCCCCTGCACCTGCTTCGAGCCGATCAGCTTGGCCGCTTCGACGACGCCGGGCCATGCCTTTTTCAGGGCGGCGCTCTCGCCCAGCACGGCGCAGGGCACCGCGGCACCGATGCTGAAGCCGTCGGCCGTTTCGCGGATTTCGTTGAAGCCGGCGATCGCCTTGATGTCGACGATCAGGTCGGGTTCGATGAAGCCGCCCTTCATCCTCACCAGGAGGTCGCTGCCCCCCGCGAGGATGGCGGCCGGGCCTATTGCCTTGGCGAGCTCACCAACGGCATCTTCGATTGAAAGCGGACGTATGTAACGCATCGTCTCCCCTTGGATATCGGAATTTCAGCGACCGTTATAAACTGTCTCCTCATAATGGCCATCCGCTTCCTCGGTTGCGGCGATTGGGCCAGACGCCGAAAAATAGAGTCCTAAAAACCGAATTGGCGTACGCCCGTAAATGGCGGCAACTGGCTTTGAGGGGGCTTTCGGGGAAACTTCGGTTATGGAAAGCAAAATTCCCGCCGCTACTCCTGCCCGCGCTTCTGCGCGATGAGATCGAGCCGGTCGCGGTCGGAGCGTTCGCGGTCGTCGCGGCGGCGCACGTCCTTGTAGGCGCGCTCGACCATGTTGGTGCGCGCGGTTGCTGTGGCGATCAGGCCGGCCTCCTGCCTGGCGCTTTCCAGGCTCGCTTCCTGGCGAACCACGGCATTGGCGATGCGGCGATGGTAAAGATCGGGAAACAGGCCGGCCAGCGAATCGGCCGCGTCGAAATGCTCGACCAGCTCTTTTGCTTCCGTCTGCGCCTCCGCGGCCGCCGACAGGAATGTCGCATGGCGGGTTTCGTGCAGCGCCTTCAGCTGTTCCTGCACCTTGACCAGTTTTTTCAGGCGATCCTTGCGCGTGCTCATTCTGTCTACCGCGCCAGTGTGAGGTCGACAAAGCCGTTGACGAACAGCGACAGCAGAGTGCCGATGGCGAAATAGAAGATGATCAGCCCGCCGGCGATGACGAAGGGTAGCGAGATGAAATAGACCGGGATTTGCGGGGTCAATTTGTTGACGAAGCCGATGGTCAGATTGACGAGGATGGCATAGGCGACAAAAGGGCTGCCGAGGCGGATGACCAGGAAGAAGGCGTCCGACACGGTGTCGGTGACATCGACGAGGGCCGCCTGCGGGTTGAAGAAGATGTTGACCGGCGCGACCGTGTAGGAGGAGACCAGCGCGCGCACGATCTCGTGGTCGAAATCGAAGACGAAGAGCAGCATCAGCGCCGAAAAAGAGACAATGGCGGCAAGGGCCGCCTGCGGCTCGGCCTCTTCGATGGCGGGGCCGCCGGAGCCGCCATAGCCGATCATCGTGGCGATGCCGGCGCCCATGAATCGCAGCGCCTCCATGTAGAGCCTGGTCATGGCGCCGATCAGCCCGCCGATCAGCAGTTCCGAGACGATCATCGGCGCCAGTATCTGCGGGCGCGGATCGACGAAGGGATAGATGCGATCCCACAAGAAGGTGAGCAGGCCGCCAGTGGCGGCGATGGCCACGAACAGCCTGACCTGAACCGGCACGCGGGCGCTGGACAGGCCGGGCATCAGCATGAAGCAGCTGCCGATGCGGCAGAAGGCGAGGAAGGCGGCGATGACGACGCCTTGCGACAGCGCGGTCACGATATGGTCCCGAGCACCTTGATCTCAACGCCCTTGGCGATTTCGACATGGCTGAGCACCGGCAGCGTGGTGAACAGGCGCTCGATGATCATGCGCACATAGGGGCGGGCGTCCGGGGCGGTGACGAGGACGAAGCGCTCGCCGGCTTCCAGATGCTTGCGGATCGCCTTGGTCGCGTCCTGGCCGAATTCTTCGAGCTGGCGCGGGTCGATGTCGAATTCGCGCACCTCGCCCTTGGCGTCGCGCTTGAGGCTCTGGTGGAAGGCGAGGTCCCAGCGGTTGCCGAGGCGCAGCACCTTGAGCACGCCGCCCTCGGAAAGGTCGCCGCAGATCTGCTGGGCCATGCGGATGCGGACATGCTCGACGATTTGCTCGGTGCGGCGCACATGCGGCGCGATCTCGGCGATGGCCTCGATGATCAGGTGCAAGTTGCGGATCGAGACGCGTTCGGCGAGCAGCAGCTTCAGCACCGCCTGCAGGCCGGGGTAGGAGATGTGCGAGGTGCAGATCTCGTCGGCGAGCTTGCGGTATTCCGGGTCCTGGCGTTCGAGCAGCGCCTTCATGTCCTTGTAGGACAGAAGCTGCGGCAGGTTGTTGCGGATGACTTCGGACAGATGGGTGAGCAGCACCGACATGTTGTCGGCAAAGGTGTAGTTCTCGCGCTTCAGATCCTCGGCGAAGGTTTCGAGCACCGAGAAGGCGCGCATGCCGAAGGCCGGTTCGCGGATTTCCTCGCCGGGCATGTCGGGCACGTCGCGGGTGCCGAGCAGCACCATGATCTCGCCGACGCGCATCTGGTATTCGGCCACCACGGTGCCGTGCACCTTGATCTGATAGCTCTTCGGCGGAATGCCAAAATCGTCGGCGACGCGCACCTCCGGCACGACGAAGCCATACTGCGTGGCAAACTTCTTGCGCATCTTGGCCATGCGGAAGGACAGTTCCTGATGCGACACCAAAAGCCGCGTCGACAGCTGCTTGCCGATCAGAAGCTCGATCTCGGCGGTGGCCAGCGAAGCCTTGACCGAGTTCTTTTCCTCCTCGACCTTGGTCGCCTTCTCCTGGTTCTTCAGCGCTTCGGCCTCGGCAAGCACACGGTTGGCGCGCATCGGGATGATGTAGCCGAGGCCGGCCATGCCGCCGGCGAGCGCAAAGAAGGGAAACAGCGGCAGGCCAGGCATCAGGCCGAGCAGGACGAGCAGCGATGCCGCCACATAGAGGGCGCGCGGATGGGCGCCGAGCTGGCCGAACACCGCCTGGTTGGTCGAGCCGCGGGTGCCGCCCTTGGAGACGAGCAGGCCGGCGGCGAGCGAAACGATCAGCGCCGGGATCTGGGTGACGAGGCCGTCGCCGACCGACAGCTTGATGAAGACATCGGCGGCTTCGCCCATGCCCATGCCGTGCCTGATATAGCCGATGGCGATGCCGCCGACGATGTTGATGGCGGTGATGATGAGACCGGCGATGGCGTCGCCGCGGACGAATTTTGAGGCGCCGTCCATCGAGCCGAAGAAGGAGGATTCCTCTTCAAGCTCGCGGCGGCGCAGCTGCGCCGTCTTGTCGTCGATCATGCCGGCGGACAGGTCGGCGTCGATCGACATCTGCTTGCCAGGGATGGCGTCGAGAGTGAAGCGCGCGCCGACTTCGGCGATACGCGTGGCGCCCTTGGTGATGACGATGAAATTGACCACGATCAGGATCATGAAGACGATGAGGCCGATGACGAAATCGCTGGCCATCACCAGCCTGGAGAAGCCGGCGATGACATAGCCGGCGGCGTGCGTGCCCTCATTGCCATGCGCCAGGATCATGCGCGTGGTGGCGATGTTGAGCGACAGCCGCAGCATGGTGGCAATCAGCAACACGGTCGGGAACGAGGAGAAATCGAGCGGCCGCTGGATCCACAGCGCCACCATCAGGATCAGCACCGACAGCGCGATCGAGAAGGCAAGGCCGATGTCGATGAGGAAAGCCGGGATCGGCAGGAACAGCACGGCCAGGATGATGACGATGCCGATGGCGAAGAAGACGTCGCGGCCGTTCTTGGCCACCGCGCCGGGCTGGATGCTTTCGCTGATCGCCATGTCGTCCCCAGATCACAAGCCTGCCGAGCATGCGACAGCCTGGTGAGCCTAAGCGACCAAGCTTGCGCGAGGGTGGGAGACTGGCTACTGCACCGTGGTCCGAGCCTTCGAAAGGAACTCCCATGCTCCTGATCATCGGCACCGTCCGCCTGCCGCCGGAAAAGCTCGAGCAGGCAAAGCCGGCGATGGAGCGCATGGTTTCGGCCAGCCGCGCCGAGCCCGGCTGCCTCGAATATTCCTATGCGCAGGATGTCTTCGATCCGGGGCTCATCCGGATCACCGAAGTCTGGAGCAGTAGGGCGGCGCTCGATGCCCATTTTGCCGCGCCCCATCTGACAAGCTGGCGTGCCAGCTGGCCGGCACTCGGCATCGGCGATCGCAATCTCGTGCTCTATGAGGCGGGGGAGCCCAAGCCGACCTGATTGTTTGGCAACGGCCTTTCGCCGTTGTCCTCGGGGCGTACCAAAGAAGCGCTGTTCGATAGCCGGTATCGCGGTTGCCATGCGGTATCGCCGGGCGTATCAGCACGGCAGGCCTTCACACCATTCGGATATCGGCGAGCCGCTCCGGTGCCTTCCAGAAACGAACCGCAAGTTTATGCCCGCCGGCTTCGCGCGGTGCTCATCAGATCGATCCCGCTGCTCGAGGCACGCGGCATCGTCATCGTCATCCTGGCCGGTGTCGTCGGGGTGATGGCGGCGGTGCTGGTCACCGCGATGAGCCAGATGGTGCTGGACCTGCATGGGTTGCTGTTCGGCGTTCAGCCGGGCGGCCGGCTTTCGGCGATGTTTTCGCTCGCCAACCCGGTGCAGGCGCTGGTGCCGGCGATCGGCGGCATCCTGCTTGGGCTGACGGTGATCTGGCTTAGAAGACGAAAATTCCGCACCCCAGTCGATCCGATCGAAGCCAACGCACTCTATGGCGGGCGCATGTCGCTCACCGACACTTTCATCATCGCCGGGCAGACGATGATCTCCAGCGGTTTTGGCGCCTCGGTCGGACTGGAGGCCGGTTACACGCAGGTCGGGTCCGGCCTGGCGTCGCGACTGGCGCGCGCCTTCAACCTGCGCCGCAACGATGTCCGCATCCTGGTCGGCTGCGGCGCTGCCGGTGCGATCGCCGCCGCCTTCGACGCGCCGCTGACCGGTGCCTTCTACGGTTTTGAGCTGGTCATCGGCATCTATTCGGTCGCCAATGTCGCGCCGGTGATGACCGCCGCGATCTGCGCTTCTCTGACCGCCGAGCTGTTTGGCGTGGTGCCGTTTCCGCTGGAGCTCTCCGGCCTGCCGGAACTCACCGCCAGCCAGTATCTGCCGTTCCTGCTGCTCGGCCTGCTTGGGGGTGCCGCCTCCATTGCCATCATGCATCTGGTGAGCCTGATCGAGCGCGGTTTCGCCAGGCTGTCGATCGATGCGTCGCTGCGTCCCTTCATCGGCGGCATCATCGTCGGGCTGCTCGGGCTGATCACGCCGCAGGTCCTGTCCAGCGGGCATGGCGCGCTGCATCGCGAGTTCGCGATGAACTACGGGCTCGCTGTCGTGGCCAGCGTCTTCGTGCTGAAGCTCGCGGCATCGGCGATCTCGCTCGGCTCTGGTTTTCGCGGTGGCCTGTTCTTTGCCTCGCTGTTCCTCGGCGCGCTTCTCGGCAAGATGTTCGCCGGGGTGATGGCCTTCGTCTCGCCGGCGACCGGCATCGACCCGTCGGTCGCCGCCGTCGTCGGCATGACGTCGCTGGCCGTCGGCGTTGTTGGCGGTCCGTTGACGATGACATTCCTGGCGCTGGAATCGACCCGCGACCTGACGCTTACCGGCGTGGTGCTGGCGGCTTCGCTGATGGCGGCGATCCTGGTGCGCGAAACCTTCGGCTATTCCTTCTCGACCTGGCGCTTCCATTTGCGCGGCGAGACGATCCGCAGCGCCCATGATGTCGGCTGGATGCGTAGCCTGACGGTCGGCACGATGATGCGCAAGGATGTTCGCACCATCGATGTCGGGACGACGCTTGCCGCCTTCCGCAAGCAGGTGCCGCTTGGTTCGGCGCAGCGCGTCATCGCCGTGGATGCCGGGCAGCATTATATGGGCGTATTGATCGTCGCCGAACTGCACAGTGACCAGTCCGATGGCGAGGCGCCGGTGCTCTCGCTCGCCAAATTCAGGGATGCGGTGCTGGTGCCGAGCATGAATGTGCAATCGGCCGCCGAAACCTTCCAGCGCGCCGGCGCCGAGGAGCTGGCCGTGGTCGAGGATTTCGACGATCAGGTCGTCGTCGGGCTGCTGACCGAAGGCCATCTGATGCGCCGCTATGCCGAGGAACTCGACAAGGCTCGCCGCGACCTGTCAGGCGAGGGGTAACAGGCAGTCGGCCATTTCAGGCCAAACGCGGTTCGGGGGCGAACTGTTGTTCGTCCTCATAGAAACTGAATGTGCCCCGACCGCCACGCTTGCTCCGGTAGAGCGCCAGGTCGGCTTTCCGCAACAGGTCGTCCAATGACAACCCGTTGTCGGGTGCAACGGAGATACCGATGCTGGTGCCGATGGAGATCGAATGCCCACAAACAGCGAACGGTTCATGCATCGCTGCAACCAGACGCCGTGCAAGGACGCCGGCGTCGGATCGCCGATGGATATCTGTCTGCACGATGGCGAACTCGTCGCCTCCAAGGCGTGCGACCGTGTCGTGATCGCGAACCGAGGCATTTAGTCGTCCGGCAACCTGCTTCAGAAGCTCATCTCCCGCCTGATGACCAAGCTGGTCGTTGACAGGCTTGAACCGATCAAGATCCAGGCACAGGACGGCTATGGTCCCGTTGCGCTTCGTCTTCGCGATTGCCTGCTGCAAACGGTCATTGAACAGCGCGCGGTTGGGAAGATCGGTTAGGTGATCGTGGTGCGCCATATGGGCAACGAGTTCCTGGTTGCGGCGTTGCTCCGTCACGTCCAGATAGGTGGTCACAAATCCTCCGCCGCTGAGTGGAACGCCCCGTACTTCAAGCACGGTGCCATTGGGGCGGGTGCGGTTGTAGCTGTGGGGCGTTCGCTGTCTGACCAGCTCAAGACGCCTGCCGACATGTTCTTCGGTCGACCCGGGGCCATACTCACCTCGCTCGGCATTGAACCGGAACAGATCCTCCATGTTTGGATAGCCATTGCGGAAAAGTTCCGGAGGATAGTCCAGCATGGACTTTTGCTGGTCGTTGCAGAGGACCATCCGCAGGTCGTCATCAAACAGGGATATGCCGCCGGGGAAGTTGTCGACGACTGCCTCCAGAAGCCGAACTCTTTCCCGCAGGGACTGCTCTGTCGAACTGACCTTTGCCGGTTCGTTCGATTGGAAATCCATCGGTGCGGGCGACTTGCGCAATGCTGGCATAAGGTTCTCGTTGCTCCTTGCAGGGTGCTTGCCGTCAAGGTCACGAATACGCCGAGAATCTTTATATCAAGTTTCGCTAAAATTGACGCAGATGCTGGGGAGCGACTCGATCCAGCAGGAAAGGCCTAATGCTCGATCGGGCCCTTCGGCATGACCAACGCCGTGCCGGCGGTTGTCGGGCGCTCGATCATGCGGCGCACGCGCGGCGGTTCGTCGCCGCTGTGCAGCGCCCTTATGCGCTCGCCGATGACGGCGTCGGCATGGGTGGTGCGCTTGTTGTGGCGGATGTACTCGAGCCAGGTCGGCGTGTGATAGTGCTCGATCCATATCGCCGGGTTTTCAAGGTCGCGCGCGAGCGTCCAGTTGCGGGCGCCGTCGCGGCGGCGGATGCGGCCGCGCTCGGCCATGACGCCGAGGAATTCCGGCACGTCCTCGTCGCGGATGATGTACTCGATCATGATGGCGATCGGACCGCTGCGCGGCTTGAGGTCGAGCCCGAGATGCGGTTCCTTGAAGCGGTTGAGCGGATCGAGATTGAGCATCGCCTGCTGGGGAAGAGGCAACAGCAGGCCGATGGCGCCGCCGGCCAGCATGGCGACGCTGGCAGCGATCAGCGCGGTTTCGGCGCCGTGCGCATCGGCAACGACGCCCCAGACCCAGCTGCCGAGCGCGATGCCGCCGAAGGTCGCCGTCTGGTAGACCGAGAGCACCCGGCCAACCACCCAGCGCGGCGTCGACATCTGCACGGTGACGTTGAAATGCGACAGCGCGTTCACCCAGCAGGCGCCGCCGAGGAGCAGTCCGAGCGAGGTCTGCCAGGCGTTGTGGCTGA
The DNA here is from genome assembly GCF_056403215.1 of Mesorhizobium sp. P2_H9. Classification (NCBI taxonomy): domain Bacteria; kingdom Pseudomonadati; phylum Pseudomonadota; class Alphaproteobacteria; order Hyphomicrobiales; family Phyllobacteriaceae; genus Mesorhizobium; species Mesorhizobium sp. P2_H9. The sequence goes on from NZ_JBFUFX010000002.1 coordinate 187,322, forward strand.
TGGCGGCGTTGAAGGCGCAGAGCGCGAAGCCGGCGAAGGCCATGCGCACCATGGTCTCGCTGGACAGCAGCTGCCGCAGCCGGACGCTGACCAGCGCGCCGCCGACCGCGCCGATGCCGAAGGCGCCGAGCATGATGCCGTAGGTCAAGGCATCGCCCTTGACGACATCGCGCGCCACCAGCGGCAGCAGCGCCAGCACCGCGCCGGCGCTGAAGCCGAAGGCCGAACCCCTGACCAGCACCTTGCCGATGTTGGGCGACATGGCGACGTAGCGCAGGCCGGCGCCCATCGCCGCGCCGAGCGTCTCACGCGGCAGGGTGGACACCGGCAGTTCCGGCTTCCAGCGCGCCAGCACGATGATCAGGCCGACATAGCTCAGCGCGTTGGCGGCAAAGGCGGCCGCGGCACCCGCAGCAGCAACGATGATGCCGCCGATCGCCGGGCCGACGCTGCGCGTCAGGTTGAAGCCGAGTGAGTTGAGCGCGACCGCCGCCGGCAGCTTGGGACGCGGCACCATGTCGCCGACGGAAGCCTGCCAGGATGGGCTGTTGAGCGCCGTGCCGCTGTCGATCAGGAAGGTGAAGGCGAGCAGCGTCCACGGCGTGATCAGGCCGAACCAGGTGAACAGCGTCAGCAGCACCGACACGACCAGCATGAAGGTCTGGGCGACCAGCATCACCTTGCGCCGGTTGAAGCTGTCGGCGATGGCGCCAGCGACGAGCGCAAACAGCATGATCGGCAGAGTGGTCGAAGCCTGGACCAGCGCGACCTGGTAGGACGAGGTGGCGATGGTGGTCATCATCCAGGCGGCGCCGACGCCCTGGATCAGGCCGCCGAAATTTGACACCAGGCTGGCCGACCACACAGCACGGAAAATCCCATGCCGGAACGGCGCCAGCGCCGAGACGCGTTCGCTGGCCGGCTCGTCATCGATCATAAAAGCTGCCTGCCTTCACCTGCTGGTTTCGTCCGCTGAACCAAGTAGAGCGCGGCGCCGCAAAGGGCGAACGCCTCTTTCAAAAAGATCATGATCCAACAACAGGATAGCGAAGGCGAAAATACGTCCTGAGGTGACCGTCTTTTGCCCAGCGCAAGGTTCTCATTGGTCCACGTCAGCGGGCGTCCCTGCTGACGGCATGCAGCGCTTCGGTCAGGTTGCCCGCCGTCTCGCCGCCGGCATAGAGGCGCAGGAAAAGCTCCATGCCGACGAGCCGCATGCGGGATGATTCATCGCGCGCCGCAAGCTCCACCAGATCCTCCAGGGAAGACGCCGGCCATTTCATGGCATCCCGCAAGAACCCCTTGCGCAACAAACCCTGAGCGCCGGCGCTAAAGTCGGGAGACATGTCAAAACCGACCTTTTTTGCGTAGACGTTCTGGCGTGGGATGTGTTTTTCCGCGACCTTTTTCAAAAGCCACTTCCCGGTCTTGTCGCGATATTTGTGTCGCCTGGGCAGATGGATGGCAAAATCGATCAGCCTGTTCTCGAGGAAAGGCACCCTGAGTTCCACGGACGCCGCCATGCTGAGCCGGTCATGCCTGTGCAGCAGATCCTGAAGATGCCCGTACAGGTCCTGAAGGCAGCTTCCCAGAAAGGCGCGGTCGCTCAGTGGTGTCACCGGCTCCAGCCGGTCGAAGAGCTTGGTTTGCAGAAAGTTCAGTTCCGGCGACAGGGCTCGCAACACGGCATTGCGATCCGATCCTTTGCCGCCACCCATCGAGATCGCGTATGGCGCACGGCGCAGACGCTTGAATTTCCGATCGAGCGAGCGCTTCGACTGAAACAGCCGCTGCGGCCATGACCATGGACGCCACAGCTTCATGCTCGCCACCTGCCATTTGTAGCCGCCAAAAAGTTCGTCGGCGCCTTCGCCGGTGAGCAGAACCTTGATGCCATCGGCCCGGCACTGTTCGGCAAGCGCCAGCAGCGCTGGCCGGCTGGCGTGCCATCCATCGCTTTCCAGATGCCAGACCATTCTCGGCCACAGCTCGAAAAAGCGGTCCTTGTCGAGTGGCACCCTGCGCAAGGGCACACCGACATGGCGGCCGGTTCGCTCGGCGTTTTCGGCTTCGCTGCGGCCGATCAGGGGATCGACGACATAGCCGTGGATCTCGGGCCGGAAACGCTTGGCCAGCGCGGTGATCAGGCCGGAGTCGACGCCGCTGCTGCAGGCCGTGGCGACGCTGGTGTCGGCGATGCAGTGCATCTCGATGCTGTCCTCGATCAGCTTTTCCAGCGCTGATATGCGCTCAGGGTCCGATGCCCTGTCATCGTTGATGCGCGCCGTTTCGAGGACGTCGAGAACATGCCAGAAACTGCGTTTCTCGACGCCACCATCGGTGATCTTCCACAGGCCGGCGGGCGGCAGGCGCTCGATCTTGTCGAACAGGCTGAAGCTCGAATCGCGGCTCTGCCAGGCGAGCCGCAAGGTGATTTCACGCGTGTCGATGTCGCGCGCGAACCCTTCGCACGCAAGGATCGCCTTGTCCTCGGACGCGAAGATTATGCGGTCGTCGGTCACCGCCACTGACATCGGCTTGATACCGAGCCGATCGCGGCAAAGCCACAGAGCCTCGTTGCGCAGATCGAAATAGGCGAAGGAGAACATGCCGTCGAACAGCGGCACTGCCTTGTCCGGGCCCCAGTGATGCAGGGCCTGCAGGACCACCTCGGTATCCGATACGGTTCGGAAGACATTGCCTTCGGCCTCGAGGGCTGCGCGCAGCGCTCGGTAATTGTAGACTTCACCATTGTAGACCAGCACGCCCTGTCCCGATGCGGTCAGCATCGGCTCGCGCGCGGCAGGCGACGGATCGATGATCGTAAGCCGCCGGTGACCTAAAGCGAGCCGGCCACTGTTCCAATTGCCCTGATCGTCCGGGCCGCGATGCACCAGCGCCTGCATCATGCGGGCGACATCCGACAGGTCGCGCGCGCCGATCGGACTATGCTTGCGCCAGACGCCGGCTATTCCGCACATGGCCTGCCGGTCGGTCTTGCCTGGTTCATGGCATTCCAAGAGATTATCGGGACAAAGGGGCGCCGCGGGCAAAGCAGATGCTTGCCGCGAGATAGCAATCTATCCGGAACCCGGCCGGCTGCAAGCGTGGCCCCGGGCCGAGGCTAGAAGCCGTTTTCGATGCGCTGGAAAATGACGTTGGTGAAGGCCGATATCTGGCTGCCGATAAACGGGCCGGTCAGCGCCACGACCAGCATGATGGCGACGATCTTGGGCACGAAGGTCAGCGTGATTTCCTGGATCTGGGTCAAGGCCTGGATCAGGGCAATGCCGATGCCGACCACCATGGCGACCAGCACCACCGGAGCGGATGCGGTCAGCACCGTCCACACCGCATACTGGACGATATCGAGAGCGTCAGCCTCGTTCATGAGTTAAGACCCTAGCTCGTATCGGCCTAGCTTGCGGCCTTCACCGAGACGCCCGGGCCGACCGCGATTTCCGTTCCGTTCTGCAGCACTGCGATGAGGCCGCTGCTGGCGAGCCGCACCGACGCCACGGTGCCCGTGGTCTTGCCGTCGGCGGAGGTGATCGAACGGCCGATCAAGGCATCCGCCTGCGACAATGCCGAGGACTGCATGATCTGGTCCAGCTTGGTGTTGGTCTGCACCGATTGCTCGACCTGCGAAAAGGTGGCGAGCTGGGCGACATATTGCGTCGAATCCATCGGCTTCGTCGGATCCTGATTTTTCATCTCGGCGATCAACAGCTTCAGGAACGACTGGTAGTCGACCGCTGTCTTCGAGGTGGACTGGGTGGCCTGATTGGCGCCGGTCGGTATGGTCGTCGTCATGTCCACGTTCATCAGTATCGTGCTCCCACAGCCAGCGGGCGCCGCGCACCCGCAACATCGTCATTGCCGCCAAGCGCGCGGCGTTCGAGCGGATAAAGCGCGCGGATGGCCTTCAGCGCTTCGTAGATATGGTCCTCGCCGACCATGCGGTCGATCTGCTTCAGCCCGCTGCAGATCTGCTCGTCCTCGAAGCTTGCCAGAAGCAAGGGCAGCGAGCGGCGGAACATGTCGCGCGCCTCGACAGCGCCCGACGGGTTCATCAGCATGACCTGGAGGATGAAATAGAGCTGCTTGAGCGGCGTCGAGGCGTCCTCGGGCTGGATCACATGGCTTTCGAGCAGGAACTGCACGTCATTCATCAGTTCGACAGTGACCTTGCGGTCGACGCGGATGACGGCGCCGTTGATGTAGATTTTTTCGTTGGGTTTCAGCGATATCTTCAGCGTGTTGGTCATTGAATGCCGTCCCTGATGATCTGGGAGACTTCGATCAGCCCTTCGAAATTGTCGGTACGGCCCTGGCGGATGTCCTCGGTCTCGCGCAGCAGCCACAGGCCGATGGAGATCAGATTGGCGCGCAGCTCCTTGGGCAGCGCATTGTCGCTGGAGCCGAGATCGTCGACGAAAGTGGTCCAGATGCGGTTGGTGAAGTGCAGCGCCTCGACCGCCTCCATCGAACCGTGGCCGACAGCGGCAGCCGCCGACAGCATGTCGATCGAGCGGGTCAGCAATTGCCGCTCGCGGTCCTTCGCATCGGCAACGGAGTCGGTCTGGATGTCGGCGTAGGAGAATTGGTACATCGTTGGGCTCTACCGTTCCGTTTGCGAGTTGTCAGGTCAGGTAATTCAACAGGCTGAGTTGCTGCAGGCGCGCCGTCAGCGCGAAAGACGTCTCGATATGCTGCGTAAGATCGGCGACCCTGGTGGCGGCTTCGGCGGGATCGACACCTTCGAGATCGAGGATGTGCCGCTCAAAAAGATCGACCTGCGTCTTCATGCGGTCGCTGGCGTCGGACACGCGTTTCTGGACAAGGCCGGTCTGCGACTGCAGCTGGCCGAGCCCGCCCAGTGTTTCGCCGACCAGCGACATGGAACGGGTGACGACCGAATTCCGCGCGGCCTGGCTGATGTTGCTGGACAGCAGGCCGGTGATCATGGCCGACGCCATGGCGAGCTTGCGGATGCTGTCGCTGTTGGCGCTGACCGAGGTCTGGGTGGTGTCGTTGAGCGCGATGCGGCTGGTGATCTGCTGGTCGGTGGCATTCGACCAGTTGGTCTGCCAGCCGGAGCCGAGGAATTGCGGCTCGACACTGGTGGTGATGAAGCTGTCCATCTGGGTGGCGGTGATGCTGGCCGCGGCCGGGTCGTTCTGGGTGAAACCGAAATAAGCGACGAAGGAGGCGTCGAACGCCGCCTTGGCGGGCGAGCCGGCGGCGGTGAAGTCATCGACCGGCTTGACGTCGGTGTTGGTGCCGGCGAACAGATATTCGCCGTTGACGCTGGTGTTGAGGATCGACGTCAGCTGCTGCACCGCGGCCTTGCCGGCGTCATGCGTGATGGTGCTCGAGGAATCGCCGGTGGCGGTCAGGGCGGTCAGCAAATCCTGCGCGACGTCGGAGAGCTGGCCGAGCGAATTCTGGGTCGAGGTAAGCCGGGCTGTGACCAATGCGTTGGAATCGATGATGACATTCAGCCGGTCGAGATCGCGCGAGAAGGTCACGGCCTGGGCGGTGCGTCCGCCAAGCGCCAGGCCGACATCGGCGACCGTGCCTGTCGTTGCCTCTTTCTGGGCTTTGACGAGGTCGCTCTGCATGCGCATCTGCGAATAGCGCTGAGCGTTTGACATGGCGGCTGAGGAGACGGATGTCGCTTTCATGGCTTATCCCACGGCATCGAGCAGGGCGGACAGCATGTCGTCGACGGTCTTCATCATGCGGGCCGAGGCCTGGTAGGTGTGTTCGAGGTCGAGCAGCAGTGACATTTCCTGGTCGACGTTGACGCCGGTGTCGTTCGACAGCGCTTCGGCCGTGCGCGTCGCCAGCGCTTCCTTGGTGTCGGCATTGGTCGAAGCCTGCTGCCGCACGCTTTCGAACCAGCCAATGGCATTGGCGGAGTAGTCGGCGACGCTGGATGCGGTGGTGATGCCGGCGGACGGATCGAAAGCCATCGGCTGATCGAGCTTGTCGCCATAGCCGATCAAAAGGTCTGCGTAGGAAGCGCCGCCGCTGGTGTTGGCGACATAGGCAGCGCCGTTGGCGCCGCCGTCACGCAGCAGCGTCACATTGCCGCCGACGCTCGGATCCATCGCCGCGTTGACGCTGATCGAGCCGGCAAGGCCATTGACCAGCGTGCCGGCCGGCGGCACGGCGGGGGCACCCGACCAGGTGAACAGACCGGCTGCGTTGGGCAGTGACGGCGCGGTCTCGGCAAAGGCGGTGATGAGCCCGCGCGCGGTCTCGTCGAGCTGGCTCTGCATGGTAGCGGCGACGCCGTCGCGCAATGTGATCAGGCCGGCGATCTTGCCGTCGGCGCTGGCATCGCCGCCTGAGCCCACGGAGACCGGTACGTTGTCGATATAGACGGTGTTGCCGGCGACGCCGGCGGCATAGCCCGGCGATGGCGTGAAGCTCACCGAGCGCGGTATCGTTTCGAACAGCGTGGTGCCATCCTTGGTGGTGATGACCATGTCGTTGTCGCCGCGCGTGAAGGTCGACACCGGGACATATTCCGAAATCTTCTTCAGCAGCGCGTCGCGCTGGTCGAGCGCATCGGATACATCACCGCCCGACCGGGTGCCGGAGATGATGGCCTTGTTGGCATCCTGGAACTGGCTGAGCAGCGAGTTGAGATCGTCGACCGCCGTGGCGATCTCGCCGTCGGTCTGGGTGCGGAAATCCTGGATCGCCTTGGTGCCGTCGTTCAGCGAGCGCGTGACCTGCTTGGCTGCGTCGATGACGCTGGCGCCGAGGTTCGGGTTCGACGGTGAGGTGGCATAGAGCTGCAGCGCCTGCTGCAGATTGCCGATCGCGGTCGAAGCCGAGGAGGCGTTGTCGACGCCGTTGACGGCGAGGTCCAGCCGGTCCATGCCGCTGGAAAGCGTGCTCTGGCCGCTCCATGCCGACTGCGCGCTGAGGTTCTGGCGAAACAGCAAGGCGTTGGTGGCCCGCTGAATCTCCACCGAGCGCGCGCCGGGCGCCGTGCTGGTGACGACCGCCGTGCGGCGGGCGTAGTCCGGATTGGAGGCATCGGCAACGTTGCGGGAAACGATGCTTGTCTGCTTCGACGTGGTCAGAAGCGCCGACTGGGCGATGCTCAATGCGGAGGTCAGCGACATGCGGGTCTTTCACGGGCTGGCGCCCGTCGTTTATCTCTTCAGGTTGACAAGGACGTCCATCAGGTCGGAACCGGTCTGGAAGACTTTCGAATTGGCGGTGTAGCTGCGCTGCGCCGCGATCATGTTGGTCAATTCCTCGGCGATATCGACGTTGGAATTCTCCAAGGCGCCGGAGACGACGCTGCCGAGCTTGCCCTCATTGGCAAAGCCGATGCGCACGGCGCCCGAGTCGGCGCTTTGCGAGTAGACGTTGCCAGGCAGCGCGGTGAGGCGATCGGGGCTCTGCACGTCGGCCAGCGGAATCTTGTAGAGCGGCTTGGTGGAGCCGTCCTCATACTGCGCGTAGATGATGCCGTCCTGACCGATCTGGATCTTCTGGATGGTGCTCGGTGCGTTGCCGTTGACCGTCGCGTCGGAGACGGTGAAGCCGGTGCCGAGCTGGGTGAGCTTGGACAGATCGAGGTTGAAGGCGGCGCCGTTCGGCACTGTCACGGACACACCGGTGACGGCGCCGGTGAGTTTGCCGGTCGTGGTGTCGAAGGTCAGGTTGGCGGAGCCCAGCGCGCCACCCGTATAGGGGAACGAAGTGCCGGCCGTGGCCTTGGATTGGTCGAAGACCGAGACCTGCCAGGTGCCGGCGCCGGTGTTGGTGAAATAGACGTCGAGCAGCACCTTGTTGCCGAGATTGTCATAGGCGACCAGCGAGGATTTCGAGGTGTATTGAGCCGTGGCCGTGTTGGTCGTGGGCAGGCTGCCCGCAGCGACCGGGGTCGCGCCGGCGGGAAGATTGCCGTTGAAAGTGCCCTCGGTGCTCGGCGTCGCCGTCATCTCCTGGTCGGAGATCTGGACAGGCACAAGCCCGTCGAAGCCGTTGGCGGTGGCGGCCGGCGGGCCATTGGCATAGCTGTAGGCCATCAGCTGGTAGCCGGCGGCATTGACCAGCTTGCCTTCGGCGTCCGGGACAAAGGCACCGGCGCGGGTGAGGAAAGGCGTTCCGCTCGGATTCTGGACGACAAAGAAGCCTTCGCCATTGACCGCCAGGTCGGAAACCGAGGTGGTGTACTGGAGCACCCCTTGCGAGCTGATCGCGGAGCGGATCGTGGTGTTGACGCCGCCGGAATTGTAGGCGCCGCCGACAGTCGGCATGACCAGCGTTGAAAATTCGGCGGAGGACCGCTTGTAGCCCGTGGTGTCGGAATTGGCGATGTTGTCGGCCACCGTGGACAGGCGGTTTGCCTGTGCATTCATGCCGGAAACGCCGGTCCGCATCATTCCGTAGAGGCTCATCGAAACGTCTCCTCAATGTCCATATTACTGGCCGTGAGGGTACGCTTTCTGTCTTGCGCGAGGCTGGCGGAGGTCGGCATCAATAGACGAGCCGGTAGCCGAGGAAGCGCTTGGAATCAATCGGATCGTGGCCGAGTTTCTCACGCAGCTTCTTGCGCAGTTTGCTGATGTGGCTCTCCACCACGTTCTCCTCGACCTCTTCGTCGAAGATGCCGTAGATAGCGTTGAAGACCTGGGTCTTGGTGACGCGGCGGCCACGATTGCTCGCCAGATATTCGAGGATGCGGCGCTCGCGGCGCGGCAAGGGCAGCGGCTGGCCGTCGATCTCGGGATCGCGGCCGTCCATGAAGATGCGCATGGCGCCGATCTCGGTGTAGGCCACGTCTTCATGAGCGCGACGGCGGATGGCGGTGATGCGGGCCAGTATCTCGCGGATGTGAACCGGCTTGCGGATGACGTCGTCAACGCCGCTCTCGAACAGCCGAAGCGTGTTCTCCAGCGAGTGTTGTTCGCTGAGTGCTATGACCGGTGCGCCGGTGCGATCGCGGATCTGGCGTGGCGAGATTGCACCCTCGCGGCAGTCGCCAATAAGGAAGGCTCTGACCGATCTCAGATCGGTGTCGGCCGCCGAGGTCACCCACTCGCCAAACTCGCCGGGTGCGAAGCCTGCGCAGGCGACGCCCTCACGATCGAAAAGTGAATTGTATCCCTCAGTTACGAGCTCACGCTCGTCAACGATCACAATCATCGGCCCGCCCTCCGAATCAGCTCATCTGCCCCGTGTGAAAAGCCGTATCCGGTGGCGGGATTCGTGAACAACCGTCATTTCTTGTAGCTATTTTCTTGGGAGTTTTTTTGAGGTTCGAAATAACGGCGGCCGCGTGGCTGCTTCGGTGGCTGCATGCGCCGACGACGATTGGAGCATCGGCGAGGCCGAGCAAAGGCCTACAGCTGCGACCATTGAAGACAGCTATGGGTTGCAGAAATTCCGAGCGTTCGCGGTCCATTTGCCGAAGCCGGTGGCGACCATGTTGGCGATGACACGGCAGACGTAGATCTTCTGTGCGGGATCGTTGTCGGGACCTGCATGGTAGCGGGCGACGGCCATCGACCAGGTCACGTGACGGGCATGCAGAGCGGCCAGGAACCGCGCCGCATAGTCGACATTCTGGCGGGGGTCGAGCATGTCGTCGACGCTGCGGAAATGCGAGGCATGATAGTGGTGGTTGATCTGCATGCAGCCGAGATCGATCAGTGTCTTGCCCTCGCGTCGGGCATTTTCGAACGTCGCCAGCGCCTCGCTGCGGCTTCGGGGAAAGACTGCTTTTCCTTCTATATTCAAGGCGTTGGGTTGCAAGCTGCCCTTGTTGCCGGTCTCGGTCAGGCCGACGGCATAGAGGATGCCGGCGGGCACGCCATAGCGATCGGCGGCGCGCAGGATTTCCGGTTCACATGGGTTGGCGGCGGCGTTCGCGACGCCGGCGGCGAGGCTAGATAAACATATCGTCGCCAGCACGCTCGCGAGCAGGCGAAGCCGCACGGCCAAATTCGTGTGCGTCATTCCGAGGGTTCCTTCCCGGTTGCTGGCCGCCGGAGCCGGCATTGTTGCCGCTTGAGTTGCCGGGTTGAAAGGAGGGCTGATCGCGGCCTGACGATATCGGCAAGGAACTGCTTGCATCGGTACGGGTCGCGGCGGGAACTGCTATCGAGGGTTGCAGGATGGTGACCTTGTCGACGTCGAAACCGAGACCGCGCAGCGACTTGACGATGGCCTCGCTGTCGGTGGTCAGACGGCGGTAGGCTTCATGCGTTTCGGGCTTCAGTTCGATCGACAGCTGCTCCCCGGCAAGCCGCATGCTGGCCGTGACGACGCCGAGCTCAGCCGGATGCAACTCGATCTTCAATATATGTGTCGGAACGGCAACAGAACTGGCCATTTGAGAGGTGGTCGAAGGTGTCGAAAGGGCCTGCCGCAAGCCATCCGAAGCGATTGCATCAACCAGAGCTGACGCCGTCTGGCTCATCGGGTTTTGGGGTGGCGCCGGGAAGCTCTGCTCGGCAACGATTTCAATGCGTCCGCCGGGCGCGGCTTGTTTCCCGGCATCGGAGCGCATGGCGGATTGGACCGCCTCAAGGCCCTTCACCACCGGCGCCGAGCGCCTGGCTTCCGGCGCAGAAATATCGACCGCCGGCTGATCTTTCAGCAGATGAGCCGCCAAATCATCCTGGTGCGAAGGTTCGTCGGAAGCAGGCGCGATCCAGTCCGCTTGTTGGCTCTCCTTTTGTCCGGAAAGGTTTGCCGCAACCAGGGCGCCGCCGGAACGCGACAGGGCTGCAAAGGCGTCGGTATCGCCGCCGGATGCCGCGCGGAATTTTTTCGTCGACACGGGCAGCTGCTCTGCAGAACGAGGCTGGCCGTCGAGCGCCGGATCAGGTGCCTGTTCGTCTGCCGTGGTGCTGCTTGCATCCGTCTTGGCCGATGTCGAGAAATGGCGCATGTCGTGGAGTGCGATCAGCAACGGCAAGTGATCTTGCAGTGGTGCTGCGCTTGCGCTTTGCCCGCTCTCTTCGGTATCGGTCGAGACCTTGTCCGCACTGGTATCCGGGTCGTCCTTTGCCGTCTTTCCGGCGGGCAGTTTCGGCGAAGCAGTCTTGCCCGGCTCGATTTGGGCAGACTCTGCCTTGCCAAGACCAGCCAGGGTGCGCTTGGCCCATCGCGGGCCGTGGACGCTGGCTTCGGATGCCGGCGGGGTTTCCGGCGCGGTTGGTTTTTCGTCGCCGCGCACCATTTTGCCGAAGCTTGTGTCGTCGCTCTTTTCGTCCGTCGCGGACTTCGCCGACGGCGCGCGCGCAGCTGCGAATCCCGCAAGGGCCTGGCCAACACTGGTGGTCATTTCGGGGCGGCTCCAAGCATCTGGTCGATCATGTCGAGCTGACGCCGCGCCTTGATCATGGCGGCGTCGGTGGGGTCGGCTGGGTCAAGGCCGGCAGCAGGGGCGGGCGCCGACACGGGCAGGACGGAAGCCGCATCGCCGGAAGCAGCGGCAACAGCTGGCGCGTCCGGCACCGGCCCAGCGGGTTTGTCGGATGACGCGACGGCCGGTTGCTCGGGCATCGCACCTTCGACCGGCGGCAGGCCGGTTTCATCGGGCTTTGCAGCGACAGCGGCCGCGGTCGCCGGCTTCTGCTCGATGGCGGCTGGCGCAGGCTGTTCGACGGGGAGGGCCGCCGGCGGCGCAATCACTTTGCTGGCGACCGCCTGCGCGGCATCGAGCAAGGCGCGGTCGCCCTCCGAAAGCTTGCTGCGGTCGATCTTGCCCAGCGCGGCGCGCACGTCGTCGATGGTGCCGGACGTTACCGTGGAAAGGCCGGCATAGAGCGCGGCGCGCGGATCGTCGGTGCTGTGGATGCCGTCGCGGCCCTGCTCGGCCTTGGCCGAGGCAAAGGCGGAAAGGTCGTTTAGCCCGTCGATCGCGGCACGGCGGGCGATGCGCAGATAAATCACCTTCTCGCGCTCGGGATCCATCATCGAGGTGATGTCGGCGAGCTTGTCGACGCTGATGGCCATGTGCAGGGCAATGACGCCGGAGACGAAAGAGTCCGCGAACTGGCTGGCATAGGGCGAATAGAGATAATCTTCAACGTACTGGGTGGAGGCGAGCGCGAAGCGCGCGGCATCCCCCTTGGCGGCGGCAATGCCGACCGAGCGGCGCAATGCCGCCTCCTCCACCAGCGTGCCGGGGCCGAGCAGGCGGGCATCGTCGAGCAGCTTGAGCGCCTCAGCCGGTTCCTCGGTGGCGAGCAGCGAGCCCTTGACCAGAGCCAGGAACGCCCCGATGTCGCTTGGCAAGGTCATCGGGTCGATCGGTTTCAGCGCTTCGATCGCCTCAGCCGGCCGGCCGTTGAGGTAGCTGATGATGCCCTTGGCGATGGCAAGGCTCTGCGGGTCGGTCTGAGCACGCGACGCAGCCGCCTCGACAGTGACGGGGTTGCCGCCGCTCATGCCATAGACCAGCAAGGCGCGAAAATTCTTCGGATCCTTGAAATCGTCCGCATCTGCCGCACGAAGCCGTGCGTCGGCCATTTCGAGCAGCTTGGCCTGCATCGGCAGTGCAGCATGGTCGCCGGAAGCGATGCGGTCCTGGACAAGCTGCAGCGAGCGCACAAGTTGATAGGGCTGCAGCGCATCCTGGGCGAAGGCCGCCGGGGCGTGTGCGGCGGTCATCAGGAACAGGCCGATGGCGCGGCCGATGATGGCGCCGGGTCTCATCCGCCGGCCGACATCAGGATTTCGATGCGGCGGTTGGCGGCGGCCATCGGGTTGGCGGGGTCCTTTGGCTGACGGTCGGCGAAGCCCGCGACCTCGGTGATGCGACGCTCGTCGACGCCGCCGCGGACAAGCATGTAGTAGGCCGAATGGGCACGCGCCGTGGACAGCCGCCAATTGTCATAGGTGTCGCTGCGAAACGGCCGTGCGTCGGTATGGCCGTTGATGCTGATCGTGCCTTTCTGGCTGTTGACGATGCGGCCGATCTTTTCCATCGCCAGCACCAGTTCGCGGCTCGGCAAGGCCGAGCCGATCTCGAACATGCCGAAATCGAGCTGATCGGTGATCGAGATGACGACGCCCTTGTCGGTGGCCTCGACCGAGACGCCATCATGCAGTTTGTCGCCGGGTTTGAAGGCATCGGCCAGTTGCTGCCTGACCTGCGCCGCGGCCTTGACGGCGGCCGCACTCGGCGCCTTTTCCGTGGCATCGGGCTTGGCCGCTGCTTCCGCCTTTGCGGCCTCGACCTTGGCAGTTTCGGCCTCAACGGCTTCGGCTTTGGCGATTTCGAGCTTCGCGGCTTCGGCCTTTTTCGTCGCCGCCGTCTTCGGAGCCGCCTTGTCCGGCGCGGATGTGGCTGGCGGCTCGGATGGCGCCTCGGTCACAGGCGGCGCTGGCGGGACGGCCTTCACCTTGGGCACCTGTGTTTGCGCGACCTTGTCGCCGGGCTTGACCGGGTCGCCTTCGATCTTTGCGCGTTCGGCACTGGCCTCGGCGGCGGGCGCTGCAACCTGCTGCGACCAGAAATCCGGGGCGAAGGGATCGCGATAGGATTCGCCACCGGACGCGCCAGTCGCCGGGCCGGCATTCTGCACGCCGCCATCGCCTTTTTCGCTGACGTTCTGCATGACGCCGGTGTCGGTGGCGATTTCAGAAAGCACCGCATAGGGATCGGCAAAGAGATGTTGGTCGGACAGGTCTGTTTTCGGTGCCGATTGCTTCGGCTGCTGCTTGTCCGCGGAACCGGCGGTGCCGGCGCTATCCTGCCCGGACTTGCTGGTCGTCTTGTCGTGCTGGTCCTCGGCCGCCGGCGCGACCTTGCTCGGGCCGTCGCCGAGGTCTTCCAGGCCCTTGCGGCTGGCATTGCGGTCGATCAGCTTGACCGGATTGAAGTAGCTGGCGACGGCTGCCTTGGTCTGCTCGTTGGCGGCGTTGATCAGCCACATGACGAGGAAGAAGCACATCATGGCGGTCATGAAATCGGCGAAGGCGATTTTCCAGACACCGCCATGGTGACCTTCGTCGTGATCGTGATGATTGCGCTTGACGATGATGATCTCGTGCCTGACTTCCGCGGCGTCGACAGCGCTCATGACAAGGCCTCCGACAGGGCGGCCGACCACTCGGCGATGCGCGTTTCGAAGACGGCCTCGTCGATGGCGACGGTAAGGTCGAAGCCGGGCATCTCGATGAAGTCGAGATTGGCGGCGCGCGGGCCGAGCGCGGTCTTCAAGGTTTCGAACAGGGATAGCGGACCGCGAACACCTATGCGCACGGCCTCGTTGTCAGCGACGGCTTCGCCGATCGTGCGGGCAAGGGCTTCCAGCGAGCGCTTCTGCAAATCGTCGCTGACGAGGCCGCCGATGACACGGGCAACGGTGGCGCTGACGAGGCGGGTTACCTCGGCCTCCATGGCATCGACGCGCGTGGCGACCGCGTTGCCGAGATCGCCGCCGAAGCTCTCGAGAAAGATCCTTGCCTCGTCGGCGTTGGCCTGGCGCTCGGCCTCGAGCGCTGCTTCATGGGCAATGGCAAGGCGCGCCTCAAGTGCTGCCTCGGCGTCGGCAACCGCTTCGGCGATCAGTGCGCCGATATCGGCCTGCGGTGCGGGTGCATCCGGCTTGCGCTGCGGTTCGGTCATCGCCTGAGGCTGACCGTTGTGCGGGGTGCGCGTGCCGAAATCCGGCAGAAGGTCAAAGAGCGCTGCTGTGGGCATGGTCTACCCCGCGACTTCCTGGGCCGCCCATTTGCGCAGAATCTGCGCGGTGCGCTCCTCATTGATGTCGACCATGCGGGCAAGACGATCCTGCGGTGCCGGCCTGATCTTCTGGCGCAAATCGTCAAGCGGGGTCGAGGAAGATCGAGTGCCGGGCAGGGCGGCGACGGGAGCGGAAGACGCTTCGGAAGCGGCGCTGGCTTCGGGCGTCGGCAGCGAGCGCTGGACATCGTCGAAGCTCGGGCCGGTCAGAGCAGGGGTGGCCTTCGCCGTCAGCGCGGCGGCCATCGGCTTGAGGCCGAAGAAGGCGACCAGGAACACGACGACGATGAATGCACCGGCGTTGATCAGCGTGCCGGCATAGGTTCCGATCGATGCGAGCATGCCGGGTTGCTCGATCGGCTCGCCATCCAGCCCGTCGATGAACTCGACCGCCGAGACATCGATGATATCGCCGCGCTTGTCATCGAAGCCGGTTGCCGACTGCACCATCTTCTGGATGTCGGCGACGCGCTTGGCGATCTGCTCCGGCGTGGCGTCCTTGCCGAGGATGGTCATCAGGCGCTGCTGGTTGACGACGACGGCGATCGACATCTTGGTGACGGAATAGCCGTTGGAGACGGTGGCGATCTTCTTGGAGTTGATCTCGTAATTGGTGATCTCCTCCTTGCGGTCGTTCTCGGAGGATGATTGCGGCCCGTCGGTGCTGGTCGCCTGGGTCTCGGGCAGGTTCTGCTCGACGCTGGCCGGCGTCGACGCCTGCTTCTGGCTGTTGTTCTCGTTGGCGCGCACCGACTGCACCGAGCGTTCCACGCGCGACTCCGGATCGAAGATGGTCTCTTCGGTCTGGCGGGTGTCGGTGTTGACGTCGGCCTTGACGCTGGCGCGGAAATTGTCGGGGCCGAGATAGGGCGTCAAGGCGCGGCGGATGTTGTCGCCGATCTGCGCTTCGACGGTCTGCTCGACGCCGAGCGTACGGGCGGCGCTGGTGTTGGAAGGATCATCGCCGGCGGCCAGCAGGTTGCCATTGGAATCGAGCACGGTGACTTTGTCGGCCGACAGGCCGGGGACAGCGGCGGCAACGAGATGGCGGATCGACATGGCGCTCTTTTCGGCGTCGATGCCGGAATAGCGGATGACGACCGAGGCCGAAGGTTGCTGTTCGTCGCGGCGGAAATTGGCGCGCTCGGACATGACGATGTGGACGCGCGCGGCCTTGATGCCCGATATCGACTGGATGGTGCGGGCGATCTCGCCTTCCAGCGCCCGTACCCGGGTAATCTGCTGCATGAAGGATGTCAGGCCGAGCGAGCCGACATTGTCGAACAGCTCGTAGCCGGCATTGGCGCTGGTCGGCAGGCCCTTCTCGGCGAGCAGCATGCGTGCCTGGGCGGTGGTGCCGGCCGGCACCAGCACGGTGGTTCCATCAGGACCGACGTCGAAGCCGATGCCCGCCTCGCCGAGAACGAGACCGATCTGGTTCACATCGGAGCGTTCGAGCCCGACATAGAGCGTGTCGTAGGCCGGGCGGTTGAGATAGACCGAAGCAACGCCGATGACGGTCATCACCAGCGCGGCGATGCCAGCCAGCATGGCGAGGCGCTTGACGCCAAACCCCTGGAGATTGGAGATGATCCTCTGGATCTGTTCCGGCACGATTCAATCGCTCCCAGCATGACTGTCCGCAGGAACAGTAGACCGCGAAGCTTGTGCGAAGATGATAGGCGCAAACGAAAAGGCCGCGCTCGGGGCGCGGCCTTTCGACGAAATTGAGAGATCAGCCGGGACCTTAGCTCTTGAACAGCGCCAGTATGGACTGCGAGTTGCCGTTGGCGATCGAGAGCGACTGGATACCGAGCTGTTGCTGGACCTGAAGCGCCTGGAGCCGGGTCGATTCCTTGTTCATGTCGGCATCGACCAGCGCGCCGACGCCCTTGTCGATCGAGTCGCTCAGATTGGAGAGGAAGCTCTTCTGGGTGTCGATGCGCGACTTGGCGGCGCCGAGATAGGCAGCGCCGGTAGACAGCTTGGCAAGCGCGGTTTCAACGCTGTTCAGTGCCGTGTCGATGGCGGCAGGAGTGACCTGGGCGGCGCTCGGATCGAAGAACCCCGTGGCGAGCAGGCCGCCGACGATGCCACCGGTGCCAGGCAGGTCGAGGATCTGCGTATCGGCAGCCTTGACATCGATCGTGTCGATGGCGACGGTCGTGCCGGTGCGGTTGTAGGACGCAACGATCTTCAGGTCGGACGCGGCCAAGCCGTCGTTCTGCAGCAGGTTCGAGCCGGCATAGCTGGCGTTGGTGACCGACGACTTGATCTGTGCCTGGATGGCCTTGATTTCGGTCGCGATCTTCTGCTGGTCGTCCTGGCTGGCGCTGCGGGCGGTGACCAGCTTGGCCTTGATCGAGTCGACCTGGTCCTTGATGTCGGTGATGGCGGTGTAGGCGGTGTCAACTTTGCCGGCGCCGAGGCCAAGCGCGTCCTGGACGGCCGAAAGCGCCTTGTTGTCGGAGCGCATGGTCGTAGCGATCGACCAGTAGGCGGCGTTGTCGCTGGCGGTGGCGACGCGGTAGCCGGTCGAAATGCGCGCCTGCGTCGTTTCGAGCGACTTGTTGGTGGCGTTAAGGCTCTGAAGTGCAGTCAACGCCGCGGCGTTCGTCATGATGCTTGCCAAGATACACCCCTTTTAAAAACAGGCTTGCTCGCACATGCCTGGTCAACCCTGTTCGACAGGAGGGCGTCATGCCGACCGGTCTGTAGTGAATGGTTAACCATGAGTAGCGCGATATGGTTAATGCCTTCTTAAAAGTGATGCAGGCCGGCAAGAAGCGGCAAGTTTCAGGGCGATGGGTTGTGCACAAAAGAAAACGGGCCGCGCTGATGGCGCGGCCCGATCTATTGCCTTGCTTCGTCGTGAAGCGGAAGCGATTAGCCGCGGAACAGCGACAGGATCGACTGCGAGTTGCCGTTGGCGATCGACAGCGCCTGGACGCCGAGCTGCTGCTGGACCTGAAGGGCCTGCAGACGGGTCGATTCCTTGTTCATGTCGGCATCGACCAGCGCGCCGACGCCCTTGTCGATCGAGTCGCTCAGATTGGAGAGAAAGCTCTTCTGAGTGTCGATACGCGACTTGGCGGCGCCGAGCGAGGCAGCGCCCGTCGACAGTTTGCCAAGCGCGGTTTCAACGCTGCCCAGTGCCGTGTCGATGGCAGCGGCCGAGACCTGGGCGCTGCTCGGGTCGAAGAACGCCGCGGCGAGCAGGCCGCCGACGATGCCGCCCGTGCCGGCGACGTCGAGAACCTGCGTATCGGCAGCCGTGACATCGATCGTGTCGATGGTGACGGTCGCGCCGGTGCGGTTGTAGGACGCAACGATCTTCAGGTCGGACGCGGCTGCGGCGTTGTTCTGCAGCAGGTTCGAACCGGCGAAGTTGGCGTTGGTGACAGACGACTTGATCTGTGCCTGGATGGCCTTGATTTCGGTCGAGATCTTCTGCTGATCTTCCTGGCTGGCGCCACGAGCGGTGACGAGCTTGGTCTTGATCAGATCGACCTGGTCCTTGATGTCATTGATGGCGGTGTAGGCGGTGTCGACCTTGCCGGCGCCGAGGCCGAGCGAGTCCTGGACCGACGAAAGCGCCTTGTTGTCGGACTTCATCGAGGTCGCGATCGACCAATAGGCGGCGTTGTCGCTGGCGGTGGCGACGCGGTAGCCGGTCGAAATGCGCGACTGGGTCTGTTCGAGGGCTTTGTTGGTGTTGTTCAGGCTCTGCAGCGCCGTCAGCGCCGAGGCATTGGTCATGATACTGGACATGGCTACTCGTACCTTGTTTTTTACAGGTGTTTTTTTGACATACCGGTATGTCCGGTATGACGGAGCGGCATCATGCCAATGATCGTGAGACCCGATCACCCGCCATCTGCAGGCGAATATGCGGGCAAGTCCCTACCAAACGGCTAAACGGGACGGTTAATCGAAAATATATTGCGTAAAACTTGAGCGAATGCGGCGCCGGCCGGAAAACGATCAGTTGAAAGATCGCACCAGGCTGCCGACCAAAAGATTCCAGCCGTCGATCAGGACGAAGAACAGGATCTTGAAAGGCAAAGAGACGACGGTCGGCGGCAGCATCATCATGCCCATGGCCATGGTGATGGTGGCGACGATCAGGTCGATGACCAGGAACGGCAGCACGATCAGGAAGCCGATCTCGAAGCCGCGCCGGATTTCCGAGATCATGAAGGCCGGGACCAGGATGCGCAGGTCGACGGTCTCCTTGGCAACCACCTGGCCGCGCTCGCGGGCGAGGTCGGCGAAAAGATCGAAATCCTTGTCGCGCACATTGTGCAGCATGAAGGTGCGAAACGGATCCGAGATCTTCCCGAACGCTTCGGTCTGGCTGATCTGGTTGTCCATCAGCGGCTTGACGCCGGTGTTCCAGGCCTGGTCGAAGGTCGGCGCCATGACATAGAAAGTCATGAACAGCGACAGCGAAATGAGGATCAGATTGGCCGGTGTCGATTGCAGGCCGATGCCGGCGCGCAGGATCGAGAAGGCGATGACGAAGCGGGTGAAACTGGTCACCATGATCAGCAGACCCGGCGCCACCGACAGCACGGTAAGCAGGCCGAACATCTGGATGATGTAGCCGACGGTCGTGCCGTCGGTCTTGCCGATGCCACCGAGGTCCAGTTGTTGGGCGGCGGCGACAGATGTGGCGGCAATGACGATCGCCGAGGCGATGAGGAATTTCTTCATTCGAGCAGCAATGTCTTGATGAGGACCTGTTTGGCATGGCCGCCGCTGCGGATCGCGGCGCGCTCCTCGAGGTCGGCTTTCAAATGCTGGTAGCCGCTGGCGCCCTCGATCTGGTGCATCTTCAAGGTGCGGACCAGGGCCAGCAGATCCTGATGGATGTCGTCGGAAACCGTCGTCGGTTGCGGTGCGTCATACAGCACCGAGGCCTCCAGCCTTATCCAGACGTCGGCGGGCGCCGCCAAATTGGTGGTGATCGGCGCCAGCGCCACAAGCGTCGGTCCTGCGCCCGGCTGCTCATGCGCGGCGGCGGGCTGCTCGGCGTTGGCCTGGTTCTCCGGCGCCGCCGGCACGGGTATCGGTCCGCCGACGCCTTTCAGATAGCCACCGGACATCCAGCCCATGCCGACGGCTGCGGCCGTGACCACCAGCAGCATGGCAAGCTGGATGACGAGGGAAGGTCCCTTTTTGGGCTCGATTTGCTCGACGCTGGCCACGGTGCGTTTCTCCCGATCCTAGAAGGGCAGGACTTGATCGAGGATCTGCTGGCCGTATGCCGGCTGCTGGATCTCGCTGACGCGGCCGCGGCCACCATAGGAAATGCGCGCTTCGGCGATGCGTTCATAGGAGATGGTGTTCTCGGCGCCGATATCGGACGGCCGCACCATGCCGGCAATGGTGAGCACCCGGAGTTCGGCGTTGACGCGCACCTCCTGCGATCCCTTGATCAGCAGATTGCCATTGGGCAACACCTCGGTGACGACGGCGGCGACATTGAGCTCGAGGTTTTCCGAGCGCTTGATCTCGCCGTCCGCGTTGGTTTCGGTGCTCGAACTCAAGCCGGCGTCGCCCTTGCCGCTCGTGCTGGCACCTTCCCAACCGACGTTGACGTCATAACCGAGCTTGCGCCCGGCGGTACGGCTCCTGTCGTTCTGGTTCTTGAAGTTGGCCTTGTCGTTGAGCTTGATCCTGACGGTCAGGATGTCGCCATCGCGCAGTGCGCGCGGATCGGTGAAGAGCCGGCTCTGGCGATCGTCCCACAGCGAAAATTTCTTCACCGGCGCCGGCGGCGCCTCAGGATAGCTGTAGGGAGCGTTGGTGCTGCCGGTGATGCCGGAGCCGACCGGCGACAGCGCCGGCTCCCTGCCGACCTCCCTGAGGTCGGAGCCGCAGCCGGACAGTGCGGCGACGCCGAGCAGGATGAGCGTTCTGCGGATCATGACGGATCTACCCTTCGGGCGGCGCTGGCCATGATGCCGGTGAGCGCTGCCGCCGCCTTCTGGTCCATTTCGTTGAGAATGATGCTGGCCTTGCGCGAATCGAGCTTCATCAGGATGGCGGCGGCGAGGTCGATATTGACCATCGCCAGGCGCTCGGCAGCCGCATCGGGCTTCATGCCGGCATAGATCTTGACGACACCGTCCTCGGCGCGCGCCAGAAAGACTTCGCGCCGCTTCAGCCATTGCTCGTATTCGGCCCGCTTGTCGTCCAATGCCTTCATGCGCTGGTCAATGCCGGCCTGCAGCTGCTTCAGTTCCTCCGCCTGCAGCATGTAGCGGCGGTCGCGGGCGGCGTCGGCAATGTTGGAGCAGAAGCGCTCGATCTCGCTTTGATCCGGCGCCTTCTCCCGCGCCAGCTGCTGCGGAGCTGCCGGCGGTGGCGCGCCCGGCAACACCTGTCGAACCGCTTCCTCGGTGCGGGCGGGGCCGCCGGCGAGAAGTGCGAAGGCGCAGGCCGCCAGGACTGCCCTGGCGTTGCGATGGTGGTTTCGGCGAAGAAGATCGATCATCGGCATGGGCCTATTGGAGAACCAGATCGGCCTGCAGGGCGCCGGCCGACTTGATGCCTTGCAGGATGGCAATGATGCCGTCCGGTTTGACGCCGAGACGGTTGAGGCCGGACACAAGCGTTTGAAGGTCGGGTCCGTCCAGCACGGCGACGCGAGCGTCGGGCTGGGTGGCCTCGATGGTGGTGAAAGGCTCGACCGCGGTCACGCCCTTGGAGAAAGGTTCCGGCTGCACGACTTTCGGCTGTTCGGTGATGCGCACGGTGAGCGTACCGTGGCTGATTGCGACCCGCGAGATCTTGACCTCGTTGCCGATGACGATGGTGCCGGTGCGCTCGTCGATGACGACGCGGGCCGGCGTGTCGGATTCTACGACCAGGTTCTCGATCTCGGCAAAGAAGCGGGCGGCCGAAACATTCTTCGGCCTTCTGATCTGTACCGTGCGGGCATCGCGCTCTGCCGCCACGCGCATGCCGAAGCGCTGGGAGGTGTAGTCGTTGACTGCGTCGGCGATGCGAACGGCGGTCGAGAAATCGGGATTGCGCAGCTGCAGGGTCAGTGAAGCCTGATCTTCGAACTCGGCCTGGACGGCACGTTCGACGATGGCGCCGTTCGGCACCCGTCCGGCGGTCGGCACGCCTTGCGTCAGCTGCTCGGCCTGGCCCTGGGCGGTGAAACCGGAAACGATGACCGATCCCTGTCCTACGGCATAGATCTCGCCGTCGGCCGCCTTCAGCGGTGTCATCACCAGCGTGCCGCCGGCAAGCGATGTGGCATCGCCCATCGAGGAGACATCGATGTCGATGCGGGCTCCCGACTGGACGTAGGGCGGCATGTTGGCGGTGACGATGACGGCGGCGACGTTCTTGGCTCGCGCACTGCCGCCTTCGGTGGCGATGCCGAGATTTTCGAGCATGGCGCGGATCGACTGTTCGGTGAAGGGCGAATTGCGCAGGCTGTCGCCCGATCCGGCGAGACCTATGACCAAACCGTAGCCGACAAGCTGGTTGTCGCGGGAACTCTGCAGCTGCGCGATGTCCTTGATGCGCGATGCGACCTGGCCGGGCGGCAGCGTGCTTGGCCCGTTCGACACCTTGAACATGCGGGTGGTGGTTGCCGGGTCGTATTCCGGGTCGTTGAAGGCGCCGCCATTCTTGGCCGCGAGCTCGCGCTTTTGCTTGGGCGTCAGCCCGTCGGCCAGCGCCGGCTGCAGGCCAAGCATCGCTGCAAGCGCAAGGACAAGTCCGCGCCTCATGAAGCGCTGACCCTGATCGAGCCGTCGGTCATCACCGTGCCGGAGAAGATCTTGCCGCTGTCGATGTTGCGGACCTTGACGAGATCGCCGGCAGCACCTGGCTGCAGCGTCACGGCGGTGGCCGAAATGGTGAGGCCGCCGGCGATGAAATAGACCTGCACGGCCGCACCCTGTTCGACCAGCCAGGCTTCGCGGATGGCGGTGACCGGGATGTAGCGGCCGGGCAGCAGCGTGCGCTTGGCGACCTTGCCGTCGAGTTCGTCGGCGCTGGTGGCGACGGCATCCGGCCTGTGCTTGCCTGGGATGAGCGTCACCTGCTTGAGGGCACCCGGTTCGATGGTCTCGCCGGGATAGATGACCCGGTTGGGGATCAGCACGACATCGCCGGCGGCCTGGTTGCTGGCGATCTGGTTGGCCGACTGGTTTGCGGTCTGGTCTGTGGTCTCCTGGGCAACAGCCGGCATGCCGCCGGCCACCAGCGCGATGAGCAGCGCGGCGCGGCGGAATGCAGGGCGGGAGACCGGCTTGAACATCGTCTGTTACCTGATGTTCTTGGAAACGACCGAGGCCATGTCGTCGGCGGCCTGGATGACCTTGGAGTTCATCTCATAGGCGCGCTGCGCCGAGATCAGCTCGGTGATTTCCTTGACCGGATCGACGTTGGACGCCTCGAGATAGCCTTGCTGGACGGTGGCGAAACCGGGGTCGCCGGGCACGCCGACATTGGCCGGGCCTGAAGCCGCCGTTTCCTGGAAGAGATTGTCGCCGAGCGGCGCGAGACCGGCTTCATTGGCGAAGTTGGCGAGCTGCAGCTGGCCGAGCAGCTGGAGGTCCGTCTGGCCATCGATGCGGGCGAACACCTGGCCGGTCTTGTTGACGATGACCTCGATCGCATCGGTCGGCACGGTGATGGCCGGAATGACATTGGCACCGTCGACGGTCACCAGCTGGCCGGTGGCATTGGTGTTGAAGGCGCCAGCGCGGCTGTAGAGGGTGCCGCCGTCGGCGCCCTCGATCTGGAACCAACCCCGGCCGGTGAGCGCCATGTCGAAGCTGTTGCCGGTGCTGGTCAGTTCGCCCTGGGTGTGCACGTTGCGCACCGCCGTGGTCTTGACGCCGAGGCCGATCGAGACGCCTTCCGGCACCAGCGATGAATTGGAGCGGTTGGGCACGCCTTGCGTGCGGTCGACCTGATAGAGCAGGTCGGAAAATTCGGCGCGGGCGCGCTTGTAGCCGGTGGTGTTGATGTTGGCGATGTTGTTGGCGATGACTTCCAGATTGGTCTGCTGGGCATTCATGCCGGTGGCGGCGATGGCGAGTGCTTTCATAGCGAGGTTCCTCAGATGCCCATGCGGCTGACTTCGAGATACGCGGAAACGACCTTGTCGCGGATGGCGACGGCGGTCTGCAACGCTTGCTGGGCGCTCATGACGGCATCGACGACCTGACGGGTGTCGGCGTCGCCCTTGAGCGCCTGCAGCGATACCTGCTCGGCATTCTGCAAGGTGCCGACCGTCTTCGACGCGGCGTGGCTGAGCGCTTCGGCAAAGGTGGTGCCGATGTCGGTGCCGGTCAGCGGGGCGGCACCGCCCTGAAACAGGTTCGTTGCCGCATCCGTGCCGCCGATTTCAGGTTTGAGTTGAAGTGCACCGATGCCGCCAATGCCGCCGATCATTACTGGTTCCTCATCAGGTCGATGGTCATGGAAATCAGATCGCGTGCCTGCTTGATGACCTGCAAATTGGCCTCGTAGGAGCGGTTGGCCTCGCTCATGTCGGCCATCTCGATCAGCACATTGACGTTGGGCATCTTGACGTAGCCCTTGTCGTCGGCGGCTTCGTTGCCGGGCTGGAACTCGACAGGGAAGGCCGCCGGATCGCGATCGATCGAACTGACCTCGACCAGCGAGCCGCCGGAAGACCGGTCGAGTTGCGAGACGAAGCTGATGGTCTTGCGGCGATAAGGATCGGCGCCGGGCGTGTCGCCGGTCGACTGGGCATTGGCGAGGTTTTCTGAAACCACACGCAAGCGCTCCGACTGGGCGCCGAGACCGGATGCTGCGACTTTGAGGGCTGCGGTCAATGCGTCCATGGTCAGCTCTTCACAGCCATCATCATCATCGAATGGAATGCCTTGACGATCGCGGTGTTGAGCTCGAACGAGCGGCGGACTTCGCCAGCCTTCATCAACTCGTTTTCCAGCACCACCGTGTTCTTCGACGGCATGATCGAACCGGTGGTTTCCTCAGGCTTGACGGTGAAGCCGGCATTGGTCGCCGCGCTGCCGAGATGGCCGGCCTGGGTGGCGTTGAGCGACACGGCCGTGCGGTCGAGGACCTTGTCGAAGGGTTCGACATCGCCGGCGGTGTAGCCCGGCGTGTTGACGTTGGCGATGTTGCTGGCAATGGCGGACTGGCGCACGGCCAGCCACTGCGACTGCTTGGCAGCGAGATCGAAAAGGTTGACGGGCTCCATGGGAATCTCCGGGCAGGTTCCAGAGACTAGGCCGCCAGTCTTGCGCGGGCCTTGCGCGGAGCCGGGCACCGCGCAGCGTGAAGGGACTGCTACTTGGAGAGTTCGATCACCTGGTCGGTGCTGGTGACCAGAACCCATTTGCCGCCGCGTTGCTCGATCGACGAAACGATGCTGGAATCCGGCAGTTTTGAGCCGCGCTGGACGATCCACAGGCCAGCGTCGTCCTCGATCATGGCGCGGCCGTTGGCGACATGGACCATGCGGAATTTCCCGACGTCGGCCGGGAAGGGTTGTTCGTCGACACCGGGAGGATTCACAGTGGTGTCCTGCAGCGTGCCGGTGGCCAACAGATCGACATCAGGAGGAACATCCTTGGCCGTCAGCGGCGCGCCGGCATTTTCCATTTGCGAGCCGCCGGCGGTGCGTCCGGCATTGGTGCCGCTGCCGCCGAACTTGATGGCCTGGACGCCGAACTGGTCCTGATTGAAGAAGATATACCAGGGGAACAGTGCGCAAATCAGGCCGAGCGTGATGCCAAGCGCGGCGAAGACGAAATCGCTGCGCCGATCATCCTTCTTTTTCAGCCTGGGAAACTGCGTCTTTGGCGGCTGCGGCCATTCGGTGGCTGGAAAGAGCCCGTCGAGAAGGGAGTCACGACTGGCGGCGATCGCGTCGACAAGCTCGGCATGAGGAGCCCTCGGCGATGAAGGCCTGGGCGGGCTGGGAGGGGAGGGCCTGGCTGCACTGGGCAACGGAGGCTTGGCGACGTCGAGCAAGGCAGGTTCGACCATTCCGCGAGAGGCCAGCTTGGCCTCTCCTGTCAAGGCAGGCTTGGCCACGCTGCGCGAGGCGGGCTTGGCTAGCCTGGCTACGCTGCGCGATGCGAGTTTGGTCACACTGCGCAAAGCAGCCTTGGGCGCGCTGAGCAAGGCAAGCTTGACTACGCCGGGCATGGATGGCCCGGCCCGGCCCGGCAAGGCAAGGTTGGCTATGCCCGGCAGGGCAGGCTCGGGCAGGCTGGGCAAGGCGGACCCGGGCAAAGCAGGCTCGGGCAATGCAGGCTTGACCACTCTCGGTAAGAATGGCTTGGCTGCCCTGGCCAGAACCGCCTCGGTCTTGGCCGCCTTGGCGCGATCAGCCTTTGCCTTGGCAAATTTCGCTTCGTTCGCCCGCGCTTCTTCCGCAGCCGCGGCCTCGGCAATCATCTCGCGCAAAAGGCGCTCGGTGTACTGAAGCTCAGTCTCCTGCATCGACACTTTGCTTGCCTTTCAGATGACGGGCGAGGTCGGAGAATGGATCGGTCGAGGCGCGATCCCTGGGCGATTGCGTCAACGCTTCGTAGATCAGCGGCACCTGGCGCACCGCGATGTCGAGTTCGGCGTCGGCGCCGCCCTGATAGGCGCCAAGCAGGCGGATGTCGCGCGTGTCCTCGAAGCGGGAGATCATCGACTTCAGCCTGGTCACCAGCATACGCTGCTCGGCACTCCATGCCTTGTCGGCAAGGCGGGAGATCGACGATAGCGGATTGACCGGCGGATAGCGGCCTTGCTCGGCGATGGCTCGGTCGAGCACGACATGGCCATCGAGGATGCCGCGCACCGAATCGGCAACCGGGTCGTTGTGGTCGTCGCCGTCGACCAGCACCGAAATGATGGCTGTGATCGAACCCTGGCCCTTGACCCCTGGGCCTTCGACGCCCGGTCCGGCGCGTTCCAGCAGTTTGGGCAGGTCGGTGAAGACGGAGGCGGGATAGCCGCGCGCAACCGGCGGCTCGCCGGTTCCCGTCGCCACTTCGCGCAGCGCATGGGCAAAACGGGTGATCGAATCCAGCACCAGAAGCACGCGGTGGCCCTGGTCGCGAAAATGCTCGGCGACGCGCATGGCGGTGTCAGGCGCGCGCCGCCGCATCATGGCGCTTTCGTCGCTGGTGGCAACGACAGCGACGGTCTTGGCCATGCTTTCGGCGCCGATCGTATCCTCGAGGAACTCGCGCACCTCGCGGCCACGCTCGCCGATCAGCGCCACGACAACGGTGTCGAAGGCATCGGCGCCGGCCAGCATGGCGAGCAACGTCGACTTGCCGACGCCCGAGCCGGCAAAGACGCCGAGGCGCTGGCCAAAGCAAAGCGGGGTGAAGATGTCGATGACCCTGACGCCGGTCATGAACGAGGTGCCGACCCGCTGCCGCGACATGGCGCCTGGTGTCGTGCCATCGCCGCTTGCAGCGCTGTCATGCCGGATCAGGGCCGGACCGCCGTCGATGACGCGGGTGAGCGCGTCGATGGCACGCCCCCGCCATGACGCATGCGGCGTCACTGTCAGCGGACCGCGGCGAAACACGGCGTCGCCGATGCCGGCATCGGCACTGCGTTCGAAGGGTGCGATGACGACCTCGTCGCGGCCGATCTTGACGATCTCGCCGCGGCGCGTGCCGGCATGGCCGCGCTGCTCGACGAGATCGCCCAGCCTGGCGACTTCGGAAAGGCCACGTACCTTGTAGTGCGTGGAAGAAACCTCGGCGACGCGGCCGCCGCGCCGCAGCAATGTCTCGGTGTCGTCGAAACGGCGCCAGATTCGCTCAAGCGCGGCAAGCCGGTCTTCCGGCACCGCTTCGGGAAGCTTTTCGAGCGCGCGTATCGATGGGCCGGTCGACATGCCGCTACTTGGAGCCGAGCGTCTTGATGGCGTCGTCAGTGGATGCATCGGTCTGGCGCATCAGCGCCGCCGTGTTCTCGAAGGCGCGCTGAACCATGATCAGGCGCGTCATTTCCAGCACCGGATTGACGTTGGATTCCTCGAGGAAGCCTTGCGCAACGCCGATATCGGAGCGGTCGGTGACCGGCTCGGGCGCGTGGGCGGGAACGATGCCCGAATTGCCGTAGCGGACGAAATTCTGCCCCGGGTCGAAATCATAGAGGCCGATGGCGCCGACAAGCTTGTCGCCTTGCCGCAGCGAGCCGTCGGCGCCCGCCTTTGGCGGACCATCGCGCGGATCGAGCTGGATCGGCGCGCCGCCGGAATCAAGCACCGGGTGGCCCTCGATCGACATCAGTTCGCCGTTCTCGTTCATCGAAAAACGCCCGTCGCGGGTCATCACGGTGCCGGCGGGCGTGTCGATGGCGAACCATGCGTCGCCCTGGATGGCGAAGTCGAACGGGTTGCCGGTCTCGGTCATCGCGCCATGCGCGCTGGAAAGATAGGTGTTGCCTGTCGATGCGAAGGACACCGACTTCGGCCCGGTGCCGGAGACGACATCCTCGAACTTCACGCCGGTGGCGCGAAAGCCGATGGTCGAGGCGTTGGCGACATTGTCGGCGATGGTGTCGAGGCGGCGCTCGAGCGCGATCTGCGATGAAAGGGCGACGTAGAGGCTGTCCTGCATGGTGCTCTCAGAATTTCATTTTCTGCATGGCCATCATCAGATCGGTCGAGATGCCGGCAGAGGTCGGTTGGGCAAACAGCACGCCGACCGATGTCGATGCCGTCGAGGTTGGATGACTGATTTCCCACAGGCTGGTGAAGCGGGTCAGGAATTTCTCGAGCTTGGCCGGGTCGGTGAAATCGGTGAGGTCGAGCTTCTGCTCGAAGGCCTGCGCCTGCTTGTCGATGTCGGCGGAGGCGAAGGAATCGGGCAGGCCGAGCGCGGTGCGCACCACGCTGGACAGTGCCGTGTCGGCCAGAACGTCGTACCAGCTGGTGATGGTCGACGCCTTGCGCTCGAAATAGAGCGCCAGCCGCACGCCCTCATTGGTCTTGCCGGCATCTTCTTCTAGCGTCTGGCGCATGTATTTGTCGACGACCGGCTGTTGTGACGGGCTGCGGGTCGTTGCCGCTTCGCCGTAGGCCTCGAAATTCAGCGAGGTGGCGAGCCTGGCGTAAGCCTTGTTGCTGAGCTTGTTGGCGACGCTGTCAGGATCGCTAACGCCGCCCTCCAGAACGTCGCGGACGAGATCCGTGTTGGTGGTTGCCGGATCGAGCCCGCTGGCGGACAGCGCATAATTGTACAGACGGCTGTCGGCCATCAGATCGTCGATGGACTTCACCTTGGTGATGTTGGCGAGGTAGTAGCTGGTCTCGGCCTGGACAGCGTCCGCATTCGGCTTGATGAGGCCTAGACTGGACTCGGTCGTATAAAGCTTCGGCGTGATCTTCAGCACTGCGTCGCGCGTGGTCGTCTGGTCGCCATATTGGGCGAAATCGAAGGCGGCGACGAAGTTGGCGTAGCTCTTGTCGGACAACAGGTTTGCAGGGCTGAACGGATCGGTGACGCCGCCGTTGACCATGGTGCGGATTTGCTTGGCCGTTTCGGTCGACGCATCCAGACCATATGAAGCCATGGCGAAGGTAAGCAGGCGCTTGTCCTTCAGGAGATCGTCGATCGACTTCACCTTGGAGATGTTTGCCGCGTAATAGTCAGCCTCGCCCTTGATGTATTGCGCGGTTGGCTTGACCAGCACCAATCCGGTTCCGCCTATGACAGCTTTTGGAACCGCCAGCTGGACGGCGTCGCGCGCCGTTGCCTGGTCGCCATATTGGGCGAAGTCGAAGGCAGCGACGAAGGCAGCATAGCCCTTGTTGGTCGACGTGTTTGCGGGGCTGTTCGGATCGGTGACGCCACCTTCCAGCATCGCACGCACGGTCGCAGCCGGTTCGCTGTCGGCGTCGAGCCCGAATGCGGCCATCGCATAGGTGAGCAGGCGGTCATTGCCCATCAGGTCGTCGATCGATTTTACGTTGGAGATATTGCTCAGATAGTAGGAGGTCTCGCCCTTGTAGTAGCTGAAGCCGCTCTGCGAGACGCCGGCCGAGACCTGAACACTATAATTGTTGGTCACACCTTGCTGCGCCGGATTGTAGTTCGTGGCATTCTCCCCAAGGGCCGCGAAGTTGAACGCCTTCACGAACTCGGCGTAGCGCTTGTCGGACAATTTGTTGGCGAAGCTGTCGGAGTCGGACACGCCTTCCTTCAGGGCCTTGACCATGAAGGCCTTGGCGTAAGCCATGTCGCCGAGGCCGAAGGCCTTCATGGCATAGGTGAACAGGCGGGTGTTCTTGACGAAATCGTCGATCGTTTTCACGCTGCCGATGTTGGCCAGATAGTAGTCGGTGTCGCGCTTGGTGATCGGCTGCGCTTCGACGCCGTCGATCGCCTTGGGGATGTCCCTGGCGATGAGCTGGTAGCTGGTAAAAGTGCTCAACACGACGTGCCTCCGGTCGCAGCTTTAGAAGCAGAGTATGCCGACTTGCTTGCGCGAGGCTGAATCGGTTCGTCATGCGCGATTCAAGCCTCACACAAGGCACGAGGACTATCCGTTGATCTCGTTGAAATGCGGAAGGACCGTTCGTGGGCATTCTGATCGGACTTGTGGTGACGCTCGGTTGCGTTCTCGGCGGCTTCATGGCCATGGGCGGCCATCTTCACGTGCTGATGCAGCCATGGGAAGCGGTGGTCATCTGCGGTGCGGCACTTGGCACCTTCCTCGTCGCCAATCCGATGAAGACCGTCAAGGATACCGGCAAAGGCATTCTGGAAGCCTTCAAGCAGGCGGTGCCGAAGGAGCGGGACTACCTCGAAACGCTCGGCGTGCTGCACAGCCTGATGCGCGAATTGCGCTCCAAGTCGCGCAGCGAGGTCGAGGCGCATATCGACAATCCGGAGGAATCAGCGATCTTCCAGGCTTTCCCGACCGTGCTCAAAAACCACGATCTGACGCATTTCATCTGCGACTACTGCCGCATCATCATCATCGGCAACGCGCGCTCGCATGAGATCGAGGCGCTGATGGACGAGGAAATCCAGACCATCAAATCCGACAAGATGAAGGCCTATCATGCGCTGGTGGCGGTGGGCGACGGCCTGCCGGCGCTTGGCATCGTCGCCGCCGTGCTCGGCGTGGTCAAGGCGATGGGCGCGCTCGACCAGTCGCCGGAAATCCTCGGCGGCCTGATTGGCGCCGCCCTTGTCGGCACCTTCCTCGGCATCTTCCTGTCCTATGCGGTGGTCGGGCCGGTCGCCACCAAGATCAAGACTGTGCGCGAGAAGAAGAACCGGCTCTACATCATCGTCAAGCAGACGCTGCTGGCCTACATGAACGGCGCGCTGCCGCAGGTGGCGATCGAGTTCGGCCGCAAGACCATCTCTTCCTATGAACGGCCGACGATCGACGCCGTTGAGCAGAGCACGATGAACACCGCGTCCGCCGAGAAGAAAGCGGCCTGAGCCATGCGCGACAACAGACACATGGGTGACAAAAGACGGGGCCGCGCGCCGTCATGACCAGCCCGGGCAGCCCGTCGCAAACCCGTTCCCTGATCATCGAGCGTCTGGTCGGCGACAGCGGCGAGGCCGCCCACGTCATCGGAACCGGCCGGTCGATGGGCGAACGCGCGCTGCCGTTGCTGCAAAAAAGCCTGGCCAACGAGCTTGGCGCTCCGGTCACCGTCGACCTGCGGGCGGTCGAAGTCAGCCGCGTCCCCGATGCGCGCGCGCATGCCGGCGAGACGTTTGCCCTGACCATCATTGCCTCGCCGACATCCTCCGATGCGATGACGCTGGTCATCGATTCACCGGCGATCGCGGTCATGGTCTGCGCGCTGTTCGGAGGCGATCCGGATCTGGCCGTATCACCCATCGAGCGCGATCTGTCGCAGATCGAGACGGATGTGGCGACGATGGTGTTCCAGGAGGTTGCGCAGGCGCTCAACGGATCGGGCCGCCGGTCGCTGGAATTGCGGCTGCCGGTGCCGCGGGCGATGTCCGGCATGGAGGCCAAGCGCCGCGTGCTGCGCGACGGTGCCGCGGTTCGCATCGTCTTCGGTATCTCGACGCCGACCGATACCGGAACGGTCACGGTGATGATCCCGCAGCGCATTCTGCTGGCGACCCGCGGCATTGCGGCCAACGGCAATGAGGCCGACAGCGTGAATTCCGACTGGCGCGCCCGCTTTTCGGAAGAGGTCATGCGCTCGACGGTGACGCTCGAAGCGTCCATGCCGCTGGCCCGGCTGACACTTGGCGACATCGCCGATTTCGAGGCCGGCCAGGTCATCGAATTCGAGGAGACCGCGCAGTCGCAAGCGCGGCTGAGCGCGCGCGACAAGACGTTGTTCGTGTGCGAATTCGGCAAGCTGGGACAAAACTACACCGTCCGCATCCGGCACCCATACGACGCCGGACAGGACTTCATCGATGGGCTTATGCCAGGCTGACGCCGGGCGAGCTTGAGCTTTTTGGAGACGACGCATGGCCAAGACCAAGGTGGAAGCCGAACCCGATCAACCGGACGAACAGCTCGACCGGGCCATCGAAGAGTTGCGCGGCGTTCTCCAGGAAGAGGAAAAGCGGCCCGACGCCGCCTTCCGGGCAGCTTCCGGCACCAATTCGAATGTCATCATGACGATACCTGTCGATGTGCAGATCATCCTTGGCAGCACAGAGATGCCGGTGTCGGAATTGATGGCGCTGCAGAAGGGCTCGACGGTGGCGCTGAACCGCCGCATTGGCGAACCGGTCGACGTGGTGGTCAATGGCCGCAAGATAGCGCGCGGCGAAATCACCGTGCTGGAAAGCGATCCATCGCGCTTCGGCATCAGGCTGACCGAAATCATCGCAGCGGCAAAGGGCGCTTAGATATGAGCGACGCGTGGGGTCACCGGCGGTGGGAGCGGACGGCATGACGACGCTGATGACGCTGACGCGCCCGCAAAAGGCCGCCGCGATCCTGGTGGCGATGGGCAAGCCCTCGGCCAGTCGGCTGCTGAAATTCTTCAAGCAGGAGGAATTGAAGGCGCTGATCGAGGGTGCGCGTCTGCTGCGCACGATTCCGCAAAGCGATCTCGAACGCATCGTCGCCGAATTCGAAGCCGAATTCACCGAAGGGGCGGGGCTGCTCGATTCCGCCGACAGGATGGACACCATCCTCAATGAATCGCTGTCGCCGGAAGAAATGAGCGCCATCATGGGCGACAAACGGTTCGAGGTCGCGCCGGAAGGTCCGCCGCCGATCTGGCCCGAGCTGGAAAAGCTCGAACCGGAGCGCCTCGGCACGTTCCTTGCCGGCGAACATGCACAGACCGCGGCCATGGTGCTGGCGAAGCTTTCGCCGCAAGCGGCGGCGAATGTGCTGTTGACCATGACCAAGCCGATGCGCAGCGAGATCATCAAGCGCATGGTGACATTGGCCAGCGTTCCAGACGCGGCCACCAAGATCGTCGAGAACCAGCTGCGCAACAGCATACTGGCGCAAACCTCGACCAAGGACACATCGGCCGGACAGGCGCGCGTCGCCAGCCTGCTCAACGAGATGGACAAGCCGCAGCTCGAGGAGGTCATGCAGGATCTGGAAGAAGCCGGCACGCCCGATCTTGGTGGCGTCAGGTCGCGGCTGTTTTCCTTCGACGACCTGCCGCTGCTCACCCAGAAGGCGCGCGTGCTGCTGTTCGACGGGCTGTCGACCGAACTGGTCACGCTGGCCTTGCGCGGCGCGCCGCCCGGATTGACCGAAGCGGTGCTGTCGGCCATCGGCGCACGGTCGCGGCGCATGATCGAAGCCGAGCTCGGACAGGGCTCGGAGGGGATCGCGCTTGCCGACATCATGGCGGCCCGCAAGACAGTCTCGGTGACGACGATCCGGCTTTCGCGCGAGGGGGCCTTCGAACTTCCCTCGTCGCAGCAGAGCGAAGCAGCCTGACATTCTATCTCTTTTTTCGCAATTCCGGGCGGAAAACCGCTCACACTTTTCCTGGAATTGCTCAAAGCGGCTGACACCAAATGGCTGACGCGGTCGACAAAGACTCGAAAACCGAAGACGCGACTGAAAAGAAGATCCGCGACACCGTCGAACAGGGCAAGCTGCCCCATTCCCGGGAAACCGCGATCCTTGCCTCCTTCGTCGCCATCCTGGTGTTCACCGTCTTCTACGCCAAGGATGCCATCGTCGATCTCGGCACGTTCCTGTCGATGTTCCTGGAGAAGCCGGAGGCGTGGCCGATGGAGACCGAGACCGACGTCATTGCGCTCTACAAGACCGTCATCATGGAGGTCGGTCGAGCCGTGGTCAGCCTGCTGGTGCTGCTGGTCGTGGCCGGTGTCGGCGCCTCCGTGTTCCAGAACATGCCGCAATTCGTCGGCGAGCGGATCAGGCCGCAATTGTCGCGCATTTCGATAGCCAAGGGCTGGAACAGGATGTTCGGCGTTCAGGGCTGGGTCGAGTTCCTGAAATCGCTGGGCAAGCTTGGCTTTGCCATCGCCGTGCTTGTCTTCACGCTGTCGGAAGACCACCGCAAGCTGTTGACCGGCATGATCACCAACCCGGTCGCTTTCAGTCTCGTCATCAGGGGGATCGCCGTCGATATCCTGGTGGCGATCGTCTTCGTCATGGCGTTGATTGCTGCCGTCGACCTCGTCTGGTCCCGCTTCCACTGGCGGCAGGATCTGCGCATGAGCAAGCAGGAGGTCAAGGACGAGATGAAGCAGGCCGAAGGCGATCCGATCATCAAGTCGCGGCTGCGGTCGCTGGCGCGCGATCGGGCACGGCGGCGGATGATGACGGCGGTACCGCGCGCGACGCTGATCATCGCCAATCCGACGCACTTTTCGATCGCCCTGAAATATGTCCGCGACGAGGATGCGGCCCCCGTGGTGGTGGCTAAGGGCCAGGATCTGGTGGCGCTCAAGATCCGCGAGATCGCCAGGGAGCACAACATCCCGATCTTCGAGGACGTGGCGCTCGCCCGCTCCATGTACAAGCAAGTTTCGGTTGATAGCGTGATCCCGTCGCAATTCTACCAGGCCGTCGCCGAACTGGTGCGGATCGTCTACTCGAAAAAGGCTGAGCGCAGACAGATTTCATGAACCGCCAACCGCACGCAAAATCCCGCGAGATCATCGTCGCCAACGCCATCGAGCAGGTGGTGGACGAGTTGCGGCTGATCGATGTCGCCGACTACATCGCCTTCATCCGGCTGGAGCATTTCGCCTGCCTGTCGGATCTGGTGGATTCGGCTGTGGAGCTGTTCTTCTTGCCGGGGACGTTGCGGCTCGGCCATGGCGGCGAGGCCCATGTCGACTGGAGCGGCAGTCCGCGCATCGTGCTCGATCTGGAACTCAGGCCACCCGGCGTCACCGTCTATTTCCAGCTGACCCTGAGCGAGCACAAGGCATCGGTGGTGGTCAACTACGTGTCGTTCGAGAAGCCTGGCGAGGACCCCGAGCACAACACGGCCCTGCTTGAGGCGGTGATCGAGCAGGCGCGGATCCGCAAGACCGAACCGCTCGCCTTTGGCTGATTGCCCTATTCTATCAACCCGAGCCGCAGCGCCTTGGCGACCGCCTGGTTGCGGTTGACCGCGTTGAGCTTCTGGGTCGACTGGGTCAGATACTGGTTGGCGGTGTGGACCGACAGTTTCAGCAGCCGTGCGATCTCCTCGCTGGTGTTGCCGTTGGCGGTCAGCTTCAGGCATTCGAGTTCGCGCTTGGAGATCGAGCGCATCCTGCCGGCATCGCTCGGACGGATACGGGCGACCGCTGCAAACAGCGAGAAACAGCGGGCGTGGATCTCGTAAAGCGCGTCTTCCGGCAAGGCCATTTGCGAGCCCAGGAAAACCACCAACCCGCAATGGCCGCGATCGGCATGAACGGGAAAGGCGATGCCGTTGGTGCCCGGCGCCAGCGGCGCCATGCGCTCCGACCAGGCGAGGTTCTGGAATGTGTCTTCCGAACCGGCCATGCCGTCATCCGCCCACCAGCGCGGCGCCGTCGAGGTGCGGGTGTGGCGCACGATCTCCTCGCCATTGGCGCCGGAGATGAATTTCGTCGCAACGGCGGTGCCGGGATAGTCGGAATCGAAGCTGGCCACGAGACGGGCGCGTTCCGGTGACGGACTGACGAAGAACAGGCCGAAGGCCGAGGCATTGACGTCGACGGCGATCCAGCGGCAGCGGCGCACGGCATCCGGAATGGTGACGGCGTGATGCGTTTCGGAACCGAGCGAGAAGGCTCCGAACGGATTGCGCTGCTCGCTGAAAAGGGCCTCCGCTGCCTCCTTGATGTGCGCGTGTTTCAAATGATGCCGCTCCTGATCGCCGTGGCGATGGCCATCGCGCGGTTCGAGGCCGCGAATTTCTGTATGGCGTGGGTGATGTAGCTGTTGACGGTGTTCGAGGAGACGCCAAGGATGACCGCGACCTCGTCGGTGGTCTTGCCTTCGGACACCCAGAACAGGCATTCGCGCTCGCGGTCGGACAGCGGATCCTGCATGGCGGCGGCGGCGATCAATTGCGGGATGCTGGAGAGTGCATAGCAGCACTTCAGCTGCGCCTTCATCAGCGCCGGCTGGTCGATCTTGCCGGCGGCCGCCGCAGAAAACAGCGCGAACAGGCGCTGGCGACCGACATTCAGCCGCAGCGAATAGATTTCGGCATGGCCGAGCACGTCGAGAAGGCGGGCCTCCTCGCCGGTAAGCAGTCCGCCGTCGTCCGGCGCCTGGGCGGCCACCAATGGTTTCGGGCGGATGCCGGGCGCGGCCGTCAATGCCCCTTGGGCAAGGCCGGCGATCAGCCGCTTGCCGATCAGTTCGATGGCGTCGAAGATCCAGTTGGAAGAAACGATGCGGGCGTCGTTACGGTCCTGGTCGTGGACGATGGCGACGAGCATGTAGCTGTCGGCGCCGATTTCGGCGGCAAGCTGCATGAAAAAGGAGGTGAGATCGCCGCGAGACGCGAGGCGTGAGCCTACTGTGTCGGATTGCAGAAGCGCGGCGGGACTGCTCATTTGCTGCTTTGGTTGTATGTCATGGCCGGAATCTATTCTTGAGCCCGGAGGCTGGAGTGACCAGCAGCCGAACTTGGATACGCATTACGTTTACGAAGCACACGCATGGCGCGGGGTCGCGCGGATCAAACCGAATCCTTTCAGGGAACGCGAAGCCGTCCGCGTCTGGCGCCGGAGAAACTCCGGAACGTGAGACTTTGGGTGGTCGCCGCGCCCCCCAGGACCGGCTGATTCGGGTCTAATCTACCCGCACTCGAATCCGACATCAAACGCGATTTGACAAAATCGAATCCTATGGACTCAGGCGCGACTCAGAGGCCGGCTTTCGGGAGCTTCGACCACAGGTCCCGACACGAAAAAGCCAGACCTTGTTGCAAGCGTGCCGTATCGGCGACCGATCGATTCCGATAGGTTGCGGCGACCGGAACGGATGGGCGTCCTTTTCGATCGATTCTGGGCGA
This sequence comes from Mesorhizobium sp. P2_H9, assembly GCF_056403215.1. Classification (NCBI taxonomy): domain Bacteria; kingdom Pseudomonadati; phylum Pseudomonadota; class Alphaproteobacteria; order Hyphomicrobiales; family Phyllobacteriaceae; genus Mesorhizobium; species Mesorhizobium sp. P2_H9. The sequence continues at coordinate 224,518 of NZ_JBFUFX010000002.1, forward strand.
TGTTGGCGGCGCGTGTTTCGCGGCCGTCGAGATGGGGTTTGATCATGGTGCGGATTTTTCTCGCATTCACGGTGGCGCTTGCGCTGTGGAGCGGCGCCTGGGCGGCAGAGCCAGCGAAGGCCGAGCCTGTCGTCACCTATGCGCTTGGCAACGGGCTGCAGGTGGTGCTGGTGCCGGATCATCGCGCGCCGAAAGTGGTGATGAACCTGCGCTACCGCGTCGGTTCGATGAACGAACCGGCGGGACGCTCGGGCTTTGCGCATCTGTTCGAGCATTTGATGTTTTCCGGCACGCCGGCATGGCCGAACGTGTTTGGCGCCCATGCAGCACTCGGCAACGAGATCAACGCCTGGACCACCGAGGACGGCACCGTCTTCTATGTCGACGGGCTGTCGTCGTCGCTGCCGATGATCCTGTCGCTCGAAGCCGACCGCATGGCCAATCTCGGCCGTTCGGTGACGCAGGCCAAGCTCGACCTGCAGCGCTCCGTCGTCAAGAACGAGATGCGGCAGAACGTGCTCGACAAGGCCGGCGCCTCCGGCTGGGAAGCCTTCTGGTCGGGGCTGTTTCCGAAGCCGCATCCCTACAGCCGCATGGTCATCGGTTCGGTGGCCGACCTGGATGCCGCGACGCTCGACGATGTCAGAGGCTTCTTCAACAGCTATTATCTGCCCAACAATGCCGTGCTGGTGCTGGTTGGCGATCTCAAACTCGATGAGACCAAGGCGCTGATCGAAGACACGTTCGGCCGGGTACCGCGCGGCGCCGAAGTGGCGCGGCCGGCAGTGCCCGAACCGACGCAAGCCAGACTCAAATTGGTGCTCGAGGACCGTGTGCCGAGCCCGGTCGTGGTGGTCGGCTTCAGCGGTCCGGCAGCGCAGTCGCCAGACAATGGCGCGCTGAGCATCGCCGCGGAACTGCTCGGCAATGGCGATTACGGTTTCCTGCGCAACCGGCTGGTGGCGCAGAAGGGCATCGCCACCTATGCCAGCGCGGGCTGGACGGGCGGGCTGCTCGGCGGCCGCTTCACCTTAGAGGCCGGCGCGGCGGAAGGTGTCGCCCCCGAGGCGCTCGAAGCCGAGATGAAGGCGGCCTTCGCCGATTTCCTGAAGACGCCGCTCGATCCGGCGGACGTGGAACGCGCCCGCAGCAATTTGTTGCTCGGTGCCCGGCTCGGCACCGAGTCGCTGAAGGATCGCGCCGGCGCGGTCTCCTACAACGCCGATATCCTCGGCGATGCGCAGAGCGCGCTGGAGGACGATCCAAGGATCAAGAACGCCAGTGTCGCCGATATCGAAGCGACGATCAAACGGCTGTTGAAGCCGGAAGACGCAAGCGTTCTGGTGCTGAAGCCCGGTCCGCGCGGCGGCTACCCCGACGCGTTGATCGGATCGTCCGGCACGCCGCAGCCGTTCACCGCGCCGGAGCGCGTGGCGATTGACATTCCCAAGCACCTGGCCGGCAACGCACCTTGGGCGGTGCTGCCGGGAAAAGAGACGGCGACGCTCTCGAACGGCATCAAGCTTGTCCACTACACCATGCCGGAAGCGCCGATGGTCTATCTCGCTGCGAGCGCCGAAGGCGGCTGGACCAGCGTGCCGGAAGGCAAGGAAGGGCTGCTCGAACTTGCCGCCAGCATGGCGATGCGCGGCGCCGGCGAGCGCGGTTCCGCCGACTTTGCCAAGGCCACCAGCGATATCGGTGCCAGCATCGGTTCCCAGGCCGGCACCCTGACCACCGCCATGACGCTCGGGGTGCAGCCCGAGAAGTTGGATCAAGGCATCGGGCTGCTTGCCGACGCGGTGCTGAAGCCGCGTTTCGACAAGGCCGACTGGACCATCCTGACGGCGCAGACTGCCGACTGGCTCAATGGCCGGGAGGCGGACCTGCCGGGTGTGGCAGGCCGCGCGGCGAAGGCGGCACTCATTCCGCAGGTGCCAGGCAAGGCGGCGATCGACTGGTCGGCAAAGGCGCTGGCGTCGATCTCGCTGGACGACGCCAAGGCTGCCTTCAAGGCCGTGTTCACGCCCAAATCCGTGACCTTCTACAGCGTCGGCCCGGTGCCGGTGGAGACCGTTGCCGTCAGCCTTGAAAAGGCGTTCGGCGCATGGTCAAGCGATGCTGCCGGCTATGCGCCCGAGGCCTCGCCGGCGGCGCATTTCAATGGCGGCCAAAAAGTGCTGCTGGTGCCGGAACCCGGCGCCAGCCAGTCGGCACTGTTCGTGGCTCGGCCTGCACCCGGCAGCGACGAAAGCGAGCGTGCCGAATCGACCGCGGTCGCCAATCTGCTCGGGGACGATTTTTCGAGCCGGCTGAATTCTGTGATCCGCGAGGAGAAGGGCTATTCCTACGGCGTATCCAGCTATCTGCTCAGCCCGATGAAGGCCGGATCCGGACTGGTGGTGGCGACCACCGTCGAGCGGGCCAACACCGGTCCGGCGATCACCGAAATCCTGAAAGGATTTGCCGGGCTGAAGACCTTGCCGGTGGCGCAGGATGAGGTCGACCGCATGGTCACTGTCTACCGCAGGGCACTGGCCGGATCGGCGGAAACTTCGGCCGGACTGTTCAGTTCACTGATCGGCGCCGTCGGCAGCGGCTCGACGCTGGAAGACCAGCAGGGCCGCATGACAGCGCGCACCAAGCTTACGCTCGACGCCGTGCAGAAACAGGCGCTGGCATTGTCATCGCTCGATCCTTCGCCGATCGTCGTGGCGGGCGACCCGGATGTGGTGATGCCGCAGCTTGCAGCGATCGGCCTCAAGGACGTCGAGATCGTGCAGCGGGGAGACGAGCAAACCGCCATGCGCGCCCTCGATCTGCTCAGCGGCAATCAACAGGCACCGCTGACCGCCTCGCCATGGCGAATCGGCGATGGCGGGACGACACGGGCGGTGCATTCCTGCGAGAACGGCAAGGATTGCGGCGCCCGCATTCACGCTGATTAATGGTTTGAAGCGCGCGGCAGTCCGCTCGCGCGCAAGTTTCGACAATAGCGGTTTCGGGGGAAACAATGAGCGATTCATTTCGGGAAGTAACATCGGTCTCGTGGTTCGGGCGGATCAAGCGCGCGGTTGGCGGGGTCGTCTTCGGCCTGCTGCTGGTCGTGCTGATGGTGATCGGGCTGTTCTGGAACGAGGGCCGCGCGGTGCAGACCGCGCGCTCGCTGGCCGAAGGATCGGGTGCGGTCGTCTCGGTTGGCGCCGATAGAGTCGATGCCGCCAATGACGGCAAGCTTGTCCACGTCAGCGGCCCGGTGACGGCGAGCGACGGCCTTTCCGATCCGGATTTCGGCATTGCGGCGCAAGGGCTGCGCCTGTCGCGCACCGCCGAGATGTACCAGTGGAAGGAGGAATCCAAGTCGGAGACGGAGAAGAAGCTGGGCGGCGGTGAGGAGACGGTGACGACCTACTCCTATTCCAAGGTGTGGGACGACAGCCAGATCGATTCATCGGATTTCAAGAAGCCGGACGGCCACCAGAATCCGCCGATGGAAGTCCACAGCAAGACGTTCCAGATTCCGGACGGCAAACTCGTCGCGTTCGATCTCGATACGCCGGTGCTCGACCGCATCGAGGGTGACAAGGACTATTCGCTCGCGTCCAGCCAGACGGCCGCGATCAAGGCCGCCTACACCGGCACAAAGCCCATCAACGTCGTCGACGGCAAGATCTACCTCGGCGCCGACACGGCATCGCCGGCACTGGGCGATTATCGCATCGGCTATGAGCTGGCGCCGCTTGGCGTGGTCAGCATTGTTGCGCGCCAGGCCGGCAGCCGGTTTCAGCCCTACCAGACGGTCGCCGGCGACGAACTGCTGATGGTCGACACGGGTGACGTGCCGGCGGCAAAGATGTTCGCCGACGCCGTCTCTGAGAACACTATCATCACCTGGTTGCTGCGCGCCGCCGGTCTGCTGCTGCTAACGATCGGCTTTGCGCTGTTTCTGAGCCCGATCGGCGTCATCCTCGACGTCATCCCCTTCCTCGGCAGCATCGCGCGGATGGGAACCGGCATCATCGCCTTCTTCCTGGCGATCCTGGTCGGGACGACGACCATCGCGATTGCCTGGTTCTGGTACCGGCCGGTGCTGGCGGCAGGCATTCTGGCGGCAGGCCTCATCGCGGCGGCGGCGGTCTATTATATCGGCCGGTCGCGCAAGCCGGCCGCACCGGCTGCGGCGCCGAGCGTCGGCGCAGCCACCTGATCGGCAAAACAGGGCGTTCGCCCTGTTTTGTTATCGGTCCTCGAAGCCGGTCAGCACGCCGACGGCGTTGATGCCGATCTCTTCGACGGCATAGCCGCCTTCCATGACGAACAGCGTCGGCAGGCCGAGCTTGGCGATGCGGCGTCCGATCTTCGGATAGTCGGCGCTTGTCAGCTTGAACTGGCTGATCGGGTCTTTCTCGAAAGTGTCGACGCCGAGGGAGACGATGACGACATCCGGCACGTAAGCCGCAAGTTTCGTGCAGGCGTCCTCCAGCGAGGCGTTCCAGCGGTCCCAGCCGGTGCCGAACGGCATCGGATAATTGATGTTGAAGCCTTCGCCTTCGCCCTCACCACGCTCGTCGGCATGGCCGAGGAAGAACGGGTATTCGGTCAGGGGATCGCCGTGCAGGTTGATGACCTGGACGTCGGCGCGGCCGTAGAAGATTTCCTGCGTGCCGTTGCCATGGTGATAGTCGACATCGAGGATCGAGACCCGTTTGGCGCCCTGGTCGCGAAACCATTGCGCGGCGACGGCGGCGTTGTTGATGAAGCAGTAGCCGCCCATGAAGCCGGCACCGGCGTGATGGCCGGGTGGACGGCAAAGCGCGAAGGCCGATGTCTCGCCACCCTTGACCAGCGCGGCCGCGGTGAGCGCAACGTCATAGGACGACTTGATCGCAGCCCAGGTGCCTTCGACGAAGGTGGCGCCGGCGTCGAAGGAATAGTAGCCGAGCAGGGCGTCGATGCGCTGCGGCGGCACGTCGCCGCGCAGGCCGCGCGTTGGCCAGGTGAAGGGCATGGCCGAGCCCGTGAAGCCGGCGGCCATCCATTGCGGCCAGACGGTCGGCAGGAAGTCGATATAGTCGGCCCTGTGGATGCGCTTGGCTGCGCTGAGATCATGCTCGACCGGCGTGATGATCGGCCCGAGCTTTTCGCTTTCGACCCGCGCCTTGATGAACTCGGCCCGCGACGGCTTTTCGAAACCCGGCACGATGGCCGACGCAACCAGTTCCATCTGCCCGGCATGGCCGGCATGAAGCGGCGAATAGACAGTCTTCATAAAATTCCTCTCGAAATGCGAACTTAGTCAAGATTGAGATAGGGGCTCACCAAAGCGAGCCACATGGTTTCCACATCGTCCTCAATGAGGTCGAACGTCTTGCGGTCTTTTTTCAACCCCACAAGCCGGCAGACGTGCCCGACCTCCATCATAACCACGCCGAGCCGGCTGGCGATCTTGCCTTCAAGCGCCGGGTTCACATGCTGCAGCCATGCCGCGTAGAGGGCGATGATCTGGTCGTCATACTCGTTCTGGATCGGCCTGAGGTCGGCGTTGCCCGAAATAGCCTCGATCACCGGCATCAGGCTGGCGTTGTCGAGATAGAGCCTGGAGGTATCGATGAAGAGCTTGCGCACTTCCTGGCGAAACTCGTCGCGGTTGGTTGGCGCAGCGACCTTGATGCGCTTGGCGATGACCTCGGGAAAGGATGACAGCCAGCGCCGGGCGAGGTCGAGAAGAATGGCTTCCTTGTTGGGAAAGTATTGGTAGACCGAACCGACCGACAGGCCGGCGCGCTGTGCAATGGCGAGCGTCGTTGGGGTCTTGGTCCCTTGCTCGCGCGTCAGCGTCAGCGCCGCGTCGAGTATCCGGTCGACCACCTTGCTCGACCGTTCCTGCCGCGGCTGCTTGCGCGGTTCGAGCGCTATCCTGGTTTCGCGGCTGAGATTGCGCTTCACGTACCGATGCCCTCGTTCCCCCGTCCCAAGCGCCGGATGCTGTCCACAATACATTCGAAATTCGGCACGTTGACAAACGCGAATATTTAGTCGCATTCTTTTATCCACGCTGTCCTCGGGGATAACAAGGGGAATCTCCAGAGACAGCGCACTGGCATCATTTTCGCCCGACAGCGCCGCTCTGCGGAGTGGCGGGTTGTTGGACAACAGGGTCGCCGGTCTCAGTCAGTCGTCAAAAGCGCGGAGTCGCGATGTCTGTCACGGGTGCGGGTGCTGATCTGATCGTCATCAACGGTCGTGTGCGGACCATGGACGATGACAATCCCGCCGCCGAGGCCATTGCCGTCAAGGACGGCGCCATCATTGCCATCGGCAACCGCGCCGCCATCGAAGAGCTCAAGGGAGCGGCCACCACGGTCGTCGACGCCAAGGGCGGTTCGATCCTGCCGGGTTTCATCGAAGCTCATATGCATCTGTTCTCGGGAGGGGCCGAGCTCGCCCATCTTCAGCTGGGCGGTATCCATGGCTTCGAGGCGCTGCAACGAGCGATCCGCGATTATGCGTCGACGCGGCCTGATGCAAAGATGCTGGTCGGGCAGGGCGTCGACTACACCGTGCTTGGCGACGAGCGGGTAACGCGCCATCATCTCGACGCCATTTTACCCGATCGCCCGTTCTGCATGGCCGCGCCCGATCATCACACTATGTGGGCCAACACCAAAGCATTGGAAATGGCCGGCATCCTGCACGGACGCACGCTTGGTCCAGGCAACGAGATCGTCATGGGCGATGATGGCCTTGCCGCCGGCGAGTTGCGCGAGGGCGAGGCCTTTGGTCCGGTGCTCGACCTTGCCGGCGAAGGCCGGGTGCGGCTGGGGCTGGCGACCGGTGGCGAGCCGGATCCGATGCCGACCGCCGCCGAGCGCGCCGCCGACCGTGACATCATGCGGCGCGGTCTGGCCTGGTGTGCACGCCACGGCATCACCTCGATCCAGAACATGGACGGCAATCTCTACCAGCTCGAACTGCTGGCCGAGATCGAGGCCGAGGAAGGTTTGCCCTGCCGCGTGCAGGTACCGTTCCACTACAAGAATTTCATGACCCTCGACATGCTCGACAAGGCGTCTGTCATGGCCGAGCGCTATCATAGCGAGTGGTTGTCGTCGGGTATGGTCAAGGTGTTCTACGACGGCGTTCTCGATTCCTGGACAGCGGTCATGGTCGAGCCCTATGCGGACCGTCCTGACTGGGTAGGCGAGCCGCTTTTCACGCCGCAGCAGTTCATCGATCTGGCGGTGGCCGTCGACAAACGCGGGTTGCAGATGGCGGTGCATTCGATCGGTGACGGCGCCGTGCGCGCGGTGCTCGACGGTTACGAGGCGGCGCAGAAGGCCAACGGCAAGCGCGACAGCCGGCACCGCGTCGAACATATCGAGGTGGTCACGGCTGCCGATGTGCCGCGTTTTGCCGAACTTGGCGTCATCGCTTCAATGCAGCCGCCGCACCCGCCAGGCGCCATGGATTTTCCGCTGGAGCCGACCGTGTCGCGCATCGGGCCGGCCCGCTGGCCGCTGAGCTACGCCTGGCGGACGTTGAAGGATGCCGGCGCGCGTGTCGTTTTCGCCTCGGACTGGCCGGTGTCGCCGGTCGATCCGATTCTGGGCATTCAGGCGGCAGTGCTGCGCAAACCGTGGGCTGCAAGCGATCCCGACCAGAGCTTCTCGCTGCAGGAATCGCTGGCCGGCTACACGGTGGAAGGCGCCTATGCCGAATTCGCCGAACATCGCAAAGGCATGTTGAAGTCAGGCTATCTGGCTGATCTGGTGGTGCTGTCAGACGATATCGAGGCGATCGCGCCGGAGGCGCTGCATAAGGTGCGACCGGTGACGACGATCTGCGGCGGCAAAGTGACCTATCAGGCATGACGGTGGCATGGAGCTTGCTTTCTGAATCGACATTCAACTGTGTGGTTGCCAAGCCCATCGGCATGTGGTGACAATCGAACAGCAACGAGACCTGCCGCCAAGAGCAGGCTATTTCAGTGGGGTACTGCGTGCCGGAACAACCGGGTAGAAATGCGATCGAAGTCCGTGGCGTGCGCAAGGTGTTCGGCTCGGGCGAGAGCCAGGTCGCTGCTCTCGACACGGTCTCGGTGTCGATCCGCGAAAACGAATTCTTCACGCTGCTGGGGCCTTCGGGCTGCGGAAAGACGACGCTGCTCCGGCTGATCGCCGGCTTCGACTTTCCAAGCGCCGGCGAAATCCTGCTCTACGGCGATGACATCGCGCTGCTGCCGCCGTTCAAGCGGCCGGTCAACACCGTGTTCCAGTCCTATGCGCTGTTCCCGCACATGACGGTGGCGCAGAATATCGGCTTTGGCCTGGAAATGTTGGGCAAGCCGAAGGCCGAGATCAAGGCCCGCATCGACGAGATGCTGAAGCTGGTGAAGATGGAGGCGTTGGCGTCGCGCCGCACCAGCCAGATTTCCGGCGGCCAGCAGCAGCGCGTGGCGCTGGCCCGGGCGCTGGCGCCGCAGCCGAAAGTGCTGCTGCTCGACGAGCCGTTGTCGGCGCTCGACTACAAATTGCGCAAGGAAATGCAGATCGAGCTGAAACGGCTGCAGCATGAGACCGGCATCACTTTCATCTTCGTCACCCATGACCAGGAAGAAGCGCTGACCATGTCGGACCGCATTGCGGTGATGTCGTCAGGCAAGATCCTGCAGGTCGGCTCGCCCTGGGATATCTACGACAAGCCGGCGGAACGGTTCGTCGCCGACTTCATCGGCGAGACCAATTTCCTGACCGCGGCCATATCAGGCATCGGCAATGGCAAGGCACGGGCGACGCTCAAATCCGGCGCGACGATCGACGCGACCGTGGCCGAAGGCTTCCAGCCGAAGGACAACGCCACCCTGGTGGTGCGGCCCGAGCATGCCAAGCTGACCACGGGCAAGGGCGACCTGTCGGGGACGGTCGAAAACATCGTCTATTTCGGCACCGACACACACATCCATGTCCAACTGGACAGCGGCGAAGCCTTCACCGTGCGCCAGCAGAACACGCGCAGCGCAGGCTGCGGCTTCGAGCGTGGCGACAAGGTCGGCATTTCGATCGGCAATGATGCCGCGCAAGTGCTGAGGGACTGATGGCAAGTGCGGAGGAAGTCGCCAAGGCGGCCGAGCGGCGCGACGTTCGCGATCGTTGGCTGTTGTCGGCGCCGGCACTGTTGATCATCCTTCTGGCGGCGACCGGTCCGTTGCTGATCGTGCTGGTCTATTCGTTCCTGACGCCGGGTTCCTATGGCGACGTCAAATGGCAGTTCTCGCCGGAGGCCTGGGTGTCGGTGTTCATGGAACGCGACATCTTCGACGACACGCTTTCGGTCGCCGCCGCTCACGTCACCATTTTCTGGCGCTCCATCAAACTGGCGATCGTGACGACGATCGCGACTTTGGCGCTGGGTTTCCCGACCGCCTATTTCATGGCGACGCGCAGCGAAAAGACGCGCGACCTCTGGCTGTTCCTGATCACCATTCCGTTCTGGACCAACCTGCTCATCCGCACCTTCGCGGTGCTGCAGATCATCCGCAACGAGGGCATCATCAACACGATATTGCTCAAGCTCGGCATCATCTCGGCGCCGATCCAGATGCTCTACACCGATACCGCGATCCTTATAGGCATGGCCTATGTCTATCTGCCGCTGATGGTGCTGCCGATCTATGCCAGCATGGAAAAGCTCGATTTTCGCCTGGTCGAGGCGGGCTACGATCTCTACGCGACACGCTTCAAGGTGCTGCGGAAGATCATTTTCCCGCTGGTCAARCCCGGCRTCATCGCCGGCTCSATCCTGGTCTTCATYCCGGCGCTYGGCGCCTATGTSACSCCGARCSTGCTCGGYGGCGGCAAGAACATGATGCTGTCSAACCTGATCGARYTGCARTTCGGCCAGGGCCGCAACTGGCCGCTCGGCTCGGCGCTGTCGATCGCCGTCATGGTCATCGTCATGGTTGCCCTGCTTGCCTATGTGCGCAATGCCGGCAGATCCGAGGTGCGGCATGGCTAGGACCTTCTCCATCAAGCACCAGCCAGGTTTCACCGCCATCGCCGCGACCTGCTTTGTCGTGCTCTATCTGCCGATCGTCGTGCTGGTCGCCTATGCGTTCAATGCGGCGACGTCGACGTCCGAATGGGGCGGCTTCTCGCTCAAATGGTTCCAGTCTGCGTGGCAGAACACACAGGTGATCGATGCGACGCTGCGGTCGTTCCAGATCGCCGCCATTGCTGCGACGCTTGCGACCGTCGCCGCCACCATGGCGGCGCTGGCCACAACCCGCACGGCGGCCTATCCGGGCCTGACCTTCAAATATGCGGCGATAAACCAGCCGCTGATGGTGCCCGAGATCGTCACCGGCGTGGCGCTGCTGATCTTCTTCTCGCGCGTCAAGATTTTTACCGGCTATTCCGGCCTCGGCTATCTGATCGCCGCGCATACCGCGTTCTGCATTCCGTTCGCCTATTTGCCGATCCGCGCGCGGCTGGAGAATATGGACCTGACGCTGGAGCGCGCCGCAGCCGATCTCTATGCGACGCCGTGGCGGACGTTCCGGCGCATCACGCTGCCGCTGCTGTGGCCCGGCATATTGGCCGGGCTGATGCTGGCTTTTGTGATTTCGCTCGACGACGTTGTCATCACCGAGTTCGTCAAATCGGGTGGCCAGGACACGCTACCGACCTACATGCTCGGCCAGATAAGACGGGGAATAACCCCTGAGATAAACGCGATTTCGACCGTGTTCCTGCTCTTGTCGGTCGCCATCGTGACGTTGTTTTTCTTCATCAGCAGGAAACGGGACTGAACCTACAAATGGGAGTTAAAACCATGAACTGGAAGACAACGGCGACCGCCATCGGGTTGGCGCTGCTCGCAACGACGAGCCTGGCTCGCGCCGACGGCGTACTGAACATCTACAATTGGGGCAACTACACCAGCCCCGACGTGATCAAGAAGTTCGAGGCCAAGTATAACATCAAGGTCACCATCACCGATTACGATTCGAACGACACGGCGCTGGCCAAGGTGCGCCAGGGCGGTACCGGATTTGACATCGCGGTGCCGTCACAGACCTACGTGCCGATCTGGATCAAGGAAGGCCTCGTGCTCGAGACCGATCCGGGCAAGATGGAGAACTTCAAGAACGTGGCGCCCGAATGGGCCAATCCCGATTTCGACCCAGGCCGCAAATACTCGGTGCCGTGGGCGCTCGGTACGGTCGGCGTTGTCGTCAACACCGATGCCTACAAGGGTCCTGCCGACAGCTGGGGCATCATCTTCAACACGCCTGATGAGCTCAAGGGCAAGGTCAATGTCGTTCCCGAGATGAACGACGTGATCTTTGCGGCGATCAAATATGTCGGCGGCCAGCAATGCACCACCGACAAGGAGGTGCTGAAAAAGGTGCGCGACACGCTTGTCGCGGCCAAGCCGAACTGGATCGCCATGGAATACAACACCATCGAGAAGATGGGCGCCGGCGACTTCAAGGCGACCAGCGACTGGAATGGCTCGGCGCTGCGCCAGCGGCTGGCCAACCCGGCCATTCACTACTTCTATCCGAAGGAAGGCTATGGCCTGTGGAGCGACAACCTGGTCGTTCTCAAGGAAGCCAAGAATGTCGAGAACGCCAAGCTGTTCCAGAACTTCATCATGGATCCTGAGAACGCCGCCGGCCTGTCGGCTTTCCACCGCTATGCCAATGCCATCACGGGCTCCGACAAATACATGCCGGCCGACATGAAGGATGCGCCGGAAGTGGTCATTCCTGAAGCTGACAAGCCGCATGCCGAGCTGCAACAGATGTGCGCGCCGGAAATCCAGGATCTCTACACCAAGATCTGGACCGAACTGCAGAAGTAGCCGCCTCAAGACGGACCCGGCGGCAGCCGCCGCCGGGTCCGTTTCTCGTCAGGACATGAAATCATGGACTCCTATCGCAACAGCGATCCGGCGCCGCCGATCATGCAAGGCTCGCCGCCGCAGATGGTGCTGCCGAAGCTCGACTGGGACAGGGGCCCGTGGAATCGCTGGGCGTTCCAGCACATACGCGAATTCCTGCCGACCGCCGAGGTGTGGCGCGGCAACGCCCACCGCCACCGCTTCGAACGCGCCGAGGTCGATCTCGATGCGCTGGCGGTGGTGGACAGCACGGGCGCACCGACGACGCTGGCCGGGTTGCTCGACGAAACCTATACGGACGGGTTCCTCGTGCTCAAGGACGGCAAGGTCGCCTATGAGCGCTATTTCAACGGCATGACCGACCGCTCGCTGCATCTGTCGCAGTCGATGGCGAAATCGGTCACCGCTTCAGTGTTCGGCATATTGGTTGGGCGCGGCCTGATCGATCCGGCGCTGCCGGTGACGACCTATCTGCCGGAACTGGCCGCCACCGGTTGGGCCGGCGCCAGCGTGCAGCATGTGCTTGATATGACCAGCGGCGTGCGCTTTTCCGAGGAATACACCGACCCCTATTCCGACATCGGCCAGGTCGATGTCGCCACCGGCTGGAAGCCGGTGCCGCCGGGCAGCGATCCGGACTTCCGCTGGCCTTCGCATATGTTCGAGCTGATCCTGGGCCTGAAGGAGCAAAGCCGGCCGCATGGCGCTGAATTCGAGTACCGCTCGATCGAGACCGATGTGCTCGCCTTCATCATGGAGCGGGTGACAGGCAAGCGGCTGCCGCAACTGGTTTCCGAAGAGATCTGGCAAAAGCTTGGCGCCGATGAAAGCGCCTGCTTCACCGTCGACAGCACCGGCTATGCGGTGGCCGATGGCGGCTTCAACGCGACGCTGCGCGACTATGGCCGCTTCGGCCAGCTGATCCTCGACAATGGCGGTGGCGTGGTGCCGGCCGGGTGGATCGAGGCGACGCGCGACGGCCGGCATGGACCGGATTTCAATCCCAGCCTGCCGGAAGGCAGTTACCGCAACCAGTTCTGGATCGAGGACCCGCGCTCGCGCGCGCTGATGTGCCGGGGCGTGTTCGGCCAATTGATCCATATCGACTGGGACACGAGAATGGTCGTGGTGAAGCTTTCGACCTATCCGGATTTCACCAACATCGCCTATTCCGTGGCGACGCTGAAGGCCGTGCACGTGATTGCCGCGGCGCTGGCCTGAGCCCCAAGAAGAAACTGTGAGGAGACGCCATGACCGGCACGACCGCGTTCGAGACCCGATATGGCTTTGCCCGCAATCAGGTGCTGCTCGGCAACTGGCGGGAAAACCCCTACAACAGGTGGTCGTTCCAGAACCTCGGCGAACTGGTGCCGACTGCCCGCGTGGCGGCGGCGGGTGGCAGCGAGGCGCCGGTTCAGGATCTTGGTGGGTTGCTCGGCGAGAAGATCGCCTTGCCAAATGGCGCGGAGACGGTAGCGGCCTTTCTCAAGCGTTCAGACACCGACGCGCTGACCATCATGAAGGGTGGCAAGGTCGTTGGCGACTGGTTCGCACCGCATATGGATTTCGGCGCGCGCCACATCATCTTTTCGATCAGCAAGTCGGTCACCGCCATGATCGCCGGCATATTGGAAGGTGAGGGGTTTTTCGATCCGCAAGCCCCTGTCACGCATTACATTCCGGAAGCTGCCGGTTCGGCCTATGGCGACGCGAGTGTGCGGCATGTGCTCGACATGACGGTCAGCCTCGATTTCGAGGAGGCATATCTCGACCCGGAAAGCGCCTTTGCCCGTTACCGTCGCGCCACTTTGTGGAACCCGGGCGGCGGCACCGAAAGCTTGCGCGAGTTCATCCTGACGCTGCAGCGTCTGCCAGAGCCGCATGGCCAGACGTTTCGTTACCGCTCGCCCAATTCGGACCTGCTTGGCATCCTGCTCGAACGCGCGTCGGGCCAGCGTTTTGCCGATCTGATGCGCGAGAAACTCTGGCTGCCGCTCGGTGCGGTCAGTGAAGCCTCGATCGGCGTCGACATGGAAGGCACGGCGCGCACGGCTGGCGGCATTTCGGTGACGCCGCGCGACTTGGCGCGGGTCGGCGAGATGATGCGGCAAGGGGGGACAGTCAATGGCCGCCGCATCGTGCCGGAGGCATGGGTGCGCGATACGGTCGCCACCGGCGGCAGCCTCGAGGCCTGGCAGCGCGGCACCATGGCGTTCCTGTTTCCTGAGGGACGCTACCGCAACAAATGGTACCAGACCGGGGCGGCAAGTGGCGCCTTCTGCGGCATCGGCATCCATGGCCAATGGCTCTACGTCAATCCGCAAGCAGAAGTGGTGATTGCCAAGATGTCGTCGCAGCCGGTGCCGGTCGATGACCCGCTCGATGTCGAGGTCGTCGCCTTTTTGGAGGTGCTGAGCCAGCTGGTTTAGGTGCGCCCGGGCGTCCAGACGACGGCGCGTTCCTGTGGACCTTTTTGGAGGTTGAAAACGCCGCGGTTGGCGCGGCGATGCGCAGCGCCTATGGTCGCCGCTCTTTTCGAGTGAGTACAGGAACGACATGGCATCCGACATCAAGCGCATCGCAGCCCTCATCGCCGCCGAGATTGCCTCACGGCCTGAACAGGCCGCGGCGGCGATCGAATTGCTGGACGAAGGGGCGACGGTGCCGTTCGTGGCGCGCTACCGCAAGGAGGTCACCGGCGGGCTGGATGACACGCAGTTGCGCCTGCTGGCCGAGCGGTTGGCCTATCTGCGCGAACTCGAGGCGCGACGCGACACCATTCTCGGTTCGATCCGCGAACAGGGCAAGTTGACGGCCGAACTGGAAGGCAAGATCGCTGCGGTGACGACCAAGGCCGAACTCGAAGACATCTATCTGCCCTACAAGCCGAAGCGCCGCACCAAGGCCGAGATCGCGCGCGAGCGCGGGCTGGGGCCGCTGGCCGAGGCCATTCTCGCCGACCGTTCGCTGGTGCCGGCCGAACTGGCGCTGGCCTACCTCACCGAAGAGGTGGCCGACGCCAAGGCGGCGCTGGACGGCGCACGCGACATCCTGTCGGAACAATTCGCCGAGAATGCCGATCTGGTCGGCAAATTGCGAAGCTACATGAAGGAACGCGCCTTCATGCGGGCCAGGGTGGTCGATGGCAAGCAGGAGGCCGGCGCGAAATTCTCCGACTATTTCGACCATGTCGAGCGCTGGGCCACTGTGCCGAGCCATCGCGCACTGGCGATGCTGCGCGGCCGCAACGAAGAGGTGCTGTCGCTCGACATCGAGGTCGATGCCGACGATGCGTCGCCGGTGAAGCCGGTCGAGCGCATGATCGCCAATGCCTATGCCATCGGTGGCAGCCTGCCGGGCGATCGCTGGCTGATGGAGGTGGCCGGCTGGACCTGGCGCATAAAACTGTCGCTGCATCTGACACTCGATTTGATGCGCGACCTGCGCGAACGCGCCGAGGAAGAGGCGATCCACGTCTTTGCCCGCAATCTCAAGGATTTGCTGCTCGCCGCCCCCGCCGGCTCGCGCGCCACGATGGGGCTCGACCCCGGCATCCGTACCGGCGTCAAGGTGGCGGTGGTGGACGGCACCGGCAAGGTGTTGACGACGACGACCGTCTATCCGTTTCCGCCCAGGAACGATGTGCGCGGCACGCAGGCGGAACTGGCGAAGCTCGTCCGCCTGCACAAGGTCGAGCTGATTTCGATCGGCAACGGCACCGGCAGCCGCGAGACGGAAAAGCTGGTCGCCGACATGCTGTCCGAAATGGCTGCCGATGTCGGTCCGAAGCCGCTCAAGGTGATCGTCAGCGAGGCGGGCGCCTCGGTCTATTCGGCTTCGGCGACGGCAGCGGCGGAGTTCCCCGACCTCGATGTGTCGCTGCGTGGCGCGGTGTCGATTGCGCGGCGGCTGCAGGATCCGCTGGCCGAACTGGTCAAGATCGAGCCCAAGTCGATCGGCGTCGGCCAGTACCAGCACGATGTCGACCAGTACCGGCTCGGCCGCTCGCTGGAGGCGGTGGTCGAGGACGCGGTCAATGCCGTCGGTGTCGATCTGAACACCGCATCGGCGCCGTTGCTGGCGCGGGTTTCAGGCCTTGGCGCGTCGCTGGCCGAGGCCATCGTTGCGCATCGCGACGCCACCGGTCCGTTCGCCAGCCGCAAGGATTTGCTCAAGGTGGCGCGGCTTGGGCCGCGCGCGTTCGAACAATCCGCCGGCTTCCTGCGCATTGCCAATGGCAGTGAGCCGCTCGATGCCTCGTCGGTGCATCCGGAAGCCTATGGCGTGGCCAAGAAGATCGTCGCGGCGTGCGGCCGCGATGTGCGCTCGCTGATGGGCGACAGCGCGGCACTGAAGGCGCTCGATCCGCGCGTCTTCGTCGACGAGCGTTTTGGCCTGCCGACGGTGCGCGACATTCTGGCGGAGCTGGAAAAGCCCGGCCGTGATCCACGCCCCGGCTTCAAGACGGCGACCTTCGCCGACGGCATCGACGACATCAAGGATCTGAAGCCCGGCATGCTCCTGGAAGGCACGGTCACCAATGTCGCCGCCTTCGGCGCCTTCGTCGATATCGGCGTGCATCAGGACGGGCTGGTGCATGTCTCGCAACTGGCCGACCGCTTCGTCAAGGACGCGCATGAGGTGGTCAAAGCCGGCGACGTCGTGAAGGTGCGCGTCGTCGAGGTCGACATCAAGCGCAAGCGCATCGCGCTGTCGATGCGCAAGGACGGCGACGGTGGCGCCTCGCGCGGAGGACCGCGCGACAATGGCAACAAGCCGGCGCCGCGTTCGCCGGCGCCGCAGCGCCAGCCGGAAAGGCCAGCTCAGCAAGGTGCGTTCGGCGCTGCATTGGCGGATGCGCTGAAGCGGAAGTAGCCGGGCAGGTCAGCTTGCGACGGCTGCGATCCGATTGGCGTTGGCGGCTTCCGCCTCGCCTGCGGACGCCCGGCCACGGCCATATTGGCGTGGCGAACAGCCCATCACCCGCTTGAAAGCGGTGCTGAAGGCGCTTTCGGATTCATAGCCGAGCGACAGCGCAATGACCGAAACGGGATCGCCGGAATTCGCCAGCCTGTCGCCGGCCAGCAGCATGCGCCAGCGCGTCAGATAGTCCATGGCGGACGTGCCCACCGTTTGCTTGAATTTCAGCGCAAAGGTCGAGCGCGACATGCCGGCGCGCTCTCCGAGCTCCTGCAAGGTCCAGCCATGTGCCGGATCGTCATGCATGGCGTTGATCGCCGCGCCCATCTGCCTGTCCGCCAGCGCGAAGAGCCAGCCGACGCCACCGCGCGGCCCTTCCGCCATATGCAGCCGCAGGGCCTCGATCAGGATCATGTGGGCGAGGTGCTCGACGACCAGGAAGCCGCCCGGCTGAGGCACGCGCAGTTCCTGCATCATCCGCTCGACGGGCCAGCGCAGCACCGGATGGTCGGTCTCCTTGCGGATGTGGACGATGGGCGGCAGCATCCGCAACAGGATGCCGGCGTGGTCGCCGGAAAGGGCGAAGCGGCTGCTGACAAGAAGAAAATCGCCGCCGCCATTGTGCGAGGTGATGCCGCCGGTGCGGGCGGGCGAAAACACCGTGCGGGCATCGACCGGCGTCAGGCCCATGTCGCTGGCAAGGCGAAAAGGCCGTCCGCGCGGCAGCAGGAAACAGTCGCCCGTCTCCAGCCGAACCGCATCCGTGACGCCCTCCACCGACAGCCAGCATTGGCCGGAAACCACGGCGCCGCATTTGATGGCTGCCTGCTGGTCGGGGAACTGGATCGACCAGTCCCCACCCGCCTCCAGGCCGGCCGAGAGGTAGTTGCGCGGCTTGAGCAGTGACAGCACGTCGGAGAGGGGATCCATGGCTGGTTCCGGACGATTGCGAAGGTATCACGGACTTTACAGCATAGATCGTATTTCCTCAATCCCGTATCTCCTTCGGCAACAGGCTGCCCTTGCGGCTTCCGAGCGAAACAAAGGAGAGATCGCGATGCGTGTTTTCGTTACCGGTGCCACCGGTTTTGTCGGTTCTGCCGTTGTGCAGGAACTTATCAATGCGGGCCATCAGGTGCTCGCCTTTGCCCGATCGGATGCTGGCGTCAAGGCGGTTGTCGCCGCTGGTGCCGAGGCGCATCGCGGCGATATCACGGACCTTGAGAGCCTGCGCAGTGGCGCGGCCCAGTCGGATGGCGTGATCCATACGGCCTTCAACCACGACTTCTCGAAATTCGCCGAGAATTGCGCGGCGGACCAGCGTGCCATCGAGGTGCTCGGTGCGGCTCTGGAAGGCTCCGAGCGCCCGCTGCTGGTCACCTCCGGGCTTGCGGTGTTGTCGCAAGGCAGCACGGCGACCGAGGATCACGCGCCTGTGCCGCCCTCCGCCTCCTATCCCCGCGCCTCGGAAGTGACGGCCGAAGCACTCGCGGCGCGTGGCGTGCGTGCCTCGACGGTGCGCCTTTCGCCCTCGGTGCACGGCGATGGCGATCATGGCTTCGTTCCGATGTTGATCGATATCGCGCGCGACAAGGGCGTTTCAGCCTATGTTGGCGACGGGCTCAACCGATGGCCGGCGGTGCACCGGCTCGATGCCGCCGCTCTTTTCAGGCTGGCGCTCGAGAAGGGGGTTGGGGGCGCCCGCTATCATGCCGTTGCCGAGCAAGGTGTGCCGACCCTGGAGATCGCCGAGATCATCGGCCGGCGGCTGAAGCTGCCGGTGGTCGCCAAGACCCATGAGGAGGCGGCCGGACATTTTGGCTTTGTCGGGCACTTCTTTGGCCTGGACTGGCCGGCGTTGAGCCAGCAGACCCGCGACGTTCTGGGATGGCAGCCGCGAGAGTCCGGGCTGATCGCCGACCTCGACCATCCCCGCTATTTCGGCGGCTGAGCGGGGACGGCTTCGCCCTTCTTGCCGACATGCGTGAGCAGCCAGTCGCGAAAACTGGCGACCGGCGGATGGCCGCGCTTGTCGTGCGGCACGACCAGGTAATAGGCGCTGCGGCTTTGCATCGGCTGGCCGGGCGCCGGCACCAGCTGGCCGCGCTGCAACTCGCCGGCAATGAGGATTTGCGGCAGCAGCGCGACGCCGAGCCCGGCCATGCAGGCCTGGGCGGCGGTGCCGAATTGTTCGAACTGCATGCCGGGTCCAGTCGGCGCGCTCAGGCCCTGGTGCTCGAACCACTCCGTCCAGGCGCCGGGGCGTGTCGCCATGTGCAGCAACGGCAGGCGGCCAAGATCGGCCGGCGTGGCGATGGCGCGCCCGGCCAGGAATTGGGGCGAGACCACCGGCGCCACCGTTTCGCGCACCAGCAGCGTCGAGTCGGCCTCCGGCCAGTCGGGCAAGCCATAGTGGATGGCGGCATCCAGCCGCTCGCGGGCAAAGTCGAAGCGGCCGACGCGGGTGACGAAATTGATGGTGATGTCAGGATTGTTTTCGACGAAATCGGGGATCATCGGCATCAGCCAGCGCGTGCCGAAGGTCGGCAAGATGGCAAGGTTCAGGATGCCGCTATGCCGATTGCTCATCAATCCAAGTGCAGCGTCGCGCAATTGGCCAAGTGCTGCGCGCACCGCGTCGGCATAGATCTCGCCTGCCGTCGACAGCCGGACATTGCGGCTGTCGCGTTCGAACAGCCGGCGGCCGAACTGGTCCTCCAAAAGCCTGATCTGCCGGCTGACGGCGCCCTGGGTGAGATCGAGCTCCTGGGCGGCGGCGGTAAAACTGCCGAGACGCGCCACCGCCTCGAAGGCGGCAAGGGCGCTGGTGCTTGGCAAAAGACGGCGTTGGACACTCATGATCCATTACTAACGCTCATTGATCGGTGAAGCAATTTCGTTTGATTTTTCCGAGGCGGAGGCCGATAAGCCGGGCACTTCAGATTTTTCGCTGGGAGAGACCGAGAGCCATGGCCGCCGACAAGAACGCGTTCGTCTGGGAAGATCCTTTCCTGATCGAGAACCAGCTTTCGGAAGACGAGCGCATGGTGCGCGATGGCGCAGCTGCCTTTGCCGCCGACAAGTTGGCGCCGAAGATCGAGGAAGCCTATCTCGAGGAAAAGACCGATGCCGGCATCTTTCGCGAAATGGGCGAGGCAGGTCTGCTCGGCCTGACCATCCCCGAGGAATATGGCGGGCTTGGCGCCAACTATGTCACCTACGGGCTGGTGGCGCGGGAAGTCGAGCGCGTCGATTCCGGCTATCGCTCGATGATGTCAGTGCAGTCGTCGCTGGTGATGTATCCGATCCATGCCTATGGCTCGGAGGAGCAGCGCAAGAAATATCTGCCGAAACTCGCCAGCGGCGAGTGGATCGGCTGTTTTGGCCTGACCGAGCCGGATGCCGGCTCCGATCCCGGCGGCATGAAGACGCGGGCCGAGAAGACGGCCAACGGCTACAAGATTTCCGGCTCGAAGATGTGGATTTCCAACGCACCGATCGCCGATGTGTTCGTCGTCTGGGCGAAGTTGAAGGGCGAGAACGGCAAGGACGAGATCCGCGGTTTCGTGCTGGAGAAGGGCATGAAGGGCCTGTCGGCGCCGAAGATAGGCGGCAAGCTCAGCCTGCGCGCTTCGATCACCGGCGAAGTGGTGATGGAAGGCGTCGAGGTCGGCGACGATGCGCTGCTGCCCAACGCCAAGGGTCTCGCCGGTCCGTTCGGCTGTCTCAACCGCGCCCGCTACGGCATTTCCTGGGGGGCGATGGGTGCGGCGGAAGATTGCTGGCACCGGGCGCGCCAATATGGCCTCGACCGCAAGCAGTTCGGCAAGCCGTTGGCCGGCACGCAGCTTTACCAGAAGAAGCTCGCCGACATGCAGACCGAGATCGCGCTGGCGCTGCAGGCGTCCTTGCGGGTCGGGCGGCTGATGGACGAAGGCAAGATGGCGCCGGAGATGATCTCCATCGTCAAGCGCAACAATTGCGGCAAGGCGCTCGACATCGCCCGCCAGGCCCGCGACATGCATGGCGGCAACGGCATCCAGATCGGCTACCACGTCATGCGCCACGCGCAGAACTTGGAGACGGTCAACACCTATGAGGGCACGCATGACGTGCATGCGCTGATCCTCGGGCGGGCGCAGACCGGGTTGCAGGCGTTTTTCTAAGCCCTGCAAAAGCTGCCTGGACTCAGGACTTTTAGTCAGAAGATGCTGGCTGCCGCAATGGCGACGGCGCTCGTGAAGCGCTGTCGCAACGGTCGTGTCACTAAGCCTGCCGAGTACGCGCTCGATGCGGCACGACGATAGTCGTCGGCGTCGCAAACCGCGTGCGGCCCGGAGTTCAGGCCGCTTCTCGTCCTCCTGTTACAACGGATACCCCCTTAGCTGGCCACTCTTCGATGGCTTTCAGATGCGTGGCATAGACCGCGGCCGCGCCAGTTGCCTCGCTCATCGCGGCGACGGTGGCGAAACTTGCCATTTGACATGCAGGTATTTACCTGCATATTATAGTCTCAACAACGAGCGAGACCGATGGACGCTGACAAGGTTTTCAAGGCGCTGGGCGACCCGACACGCAGAAGGTTGCTTGACCTTCTCCATGAGAAGAATGGGCAGACGCTCGGCCAGCTTTGCGAAAACCTTGATATGGCCAGGCAATCGGCCACCCAGCACATCGACCTGCTGGAAGCGGCCAATCTGGTGAGCACGGTCAAGCGCGGCCGCGAAAAGCTGCACTTCATCAACCCGGTGCCGCTGCACGACATCTACGAGCGCTGGGTGCGGAAATTCGAACAGCAGCGGCTCAGCCTGCTGCACGATTTGAAAAAAGAACTCGAAGGAGACGACCAATGACCAAGGAAACGACCAGTTTTGTCTACGTGACCTATATTCGCTCAACGCCGCAAAAGGTGTTCGAAGCCATCACCAAACCAGACGTTGCAAGGCGTTATTGGGGCCATGAGAACGTCTCGGACTGGAAGCCCGGATCGAAATGGGAACATGTCCGCGCCAATGATGAGCGCACCGTCCAGATTGTCGGTGAGGTCGTCGAGGTCTCGCCGCCAACCCGTCTCGTCATCACCTGGGCGAGCCCGTCACAGGCCGCCGATCCGGCAGCCTACAGTCGTGTTACCTTCGGGATCGAGGAATATGACGATATGGTCCGGCTGACCGTCACCCATGACGAACTCGAAGCCGGCAGCGGCATGGCGAAAGGCATCAGCCAGGGTTGGCCGGTCGTGCTGTCCAGCCTGAAATCCCTGCTGGAAACCGGCAGCGGCATCGACGTTTTCGCCAAGCCGAAATCGGCCTGATCCCTTGCCAATCAGCAAATCCGCCAGCGGAGAATGACAATGAGCAAGCGATATAGCGGCGGATGTGCGTGTGGCGCGATCCGTTATGAAACCAGCAGCGAACCCATCTTCCAGAACCACTGCCAATGCCTCGATTGCCAGAAACGCAGCGGCACCGGGCATGGCTCCTACCTGACCTTCGGCCGGCGCGCCGATATGGCGATTACAGGCGAGGCGAAAACCTGGCGGATAAAAGGTGACAGCGGCTACGAAAAAATACACGCCTTCTGCCCGACCTGCGGAACGCCGGTCTACCTGGCATTCGTCGCCATGCCCGAGCTGATAGCGATCCACG
Source organism: Mesorhizobium sp. P2_H9 (assembly GCF_056403215.1). NCBI lineage: Bacteria > Pseudomonadati > Pseudomonadota > Alphaproteobacteria > Hyphomicrobiales > Phyllobacteriaceae > Mesorhizobium > Mesorhizobium sp. P2_H9. The sequence goes on from NZ_JBFUFX010000002.1 coordinate 246,990, forward strand.
CAACCAGCCTTGACGACCCGGGCCAGTTCCAGCCGCTAGTGCTCACCTACGGCATCCGCGGCCACGCCTGGGACACGATCGATCCCGCCCTGCAGGCATTCGAGCGCATGCCGACCGGATGAATCCGCTGGCAGCAATCCGAACCCGCCGACAATGTTGGCGGGTTCGCCCGGGCTCGGAGCGGTCGTGACGTGCTGCAGGATCAACGGTTCCCAAGCCTAAATTAGGTGCACCGCAACATCTCTGCTTGGAGAATGGGCGTCATTTGTGTCAGGGTTCGGCGAATTCGTTGAAACGCCGACTTTCGAGGCCCCATGGCAATTCTGGCAGCCATCTACCACCTGACCCACTACAAATATGACCGGCCGGTAGTCCTCGGCCCTCAGGTCATCAGGCTGCAGCCGGCGCCGCATTCCCGCACCAAGGTCTTGAGCCATTCGCTGAAGGTCGAGCCGGCAAACCATTTCGTCAATCTGCAGCAGGACCCCTATGGCAACTTCCTCGCCCGTTTCGTCTTTCCGGAGCCGGTGACGGAACTGAAGATCGAAGTTGACCTCGTCGCCGACATGACGGTCTACAATCCGTTCGATTTCTTCGTCGAGCCGTCGGCGGAGACATTTCCGTTCGAATACCCTGAAGACATCAGGGACGATCTCGCTATCTACCGCACGCCGGAGCCGGCGGGACCGCTGCTGTCGGCGTTCCTCAAAACCATCGACCGCAGCGCGACCAACACTGTCAATTTCGTCGTCGACCTCAATGCGCGGCTGCAGCGAGAGATCGCCTATATCGTGCGCATGGAAACCGGCGTGTTCTCGCCGGAGGAAACGCTGGCTGCGAAAAAAGGCTCGTGCCGTGATTCGAGCTGGCTGCTGGTGCAGATCCTGCGCAATCTCGGCATCGCCGCGCGTTTCGTCTCAGGCTATCTGATCCAACTCAAGCCCGATCTGGTGGCGCTCGATGGCCCGCCCGGAACCGCTGTGGATTTCACCGATCTGCATGCCTGGTGCGAGGTCTACCTGCCGGGCGCCGGCTGGATCGGCTTCGACCCGACCTCCGGCCTGCTCACCGGCGAGAGCCATGTGCCGCTGGCGGCGACGCCGCATTTCCGCAATGCCGCGCCCATCTCCGGCATGGCGAGTTTTGCCAATGTCGAGTTCGGCTTCGAGATGCGAGTCGACCGCATCTCCGAACATCCACGCATCACCAAGCCGTTTTCGGACGAAAGCTGGCAGGCGCTCGATGCGCTCGGCAACAAGGTCGACGCCGCGTTGGCGGCCGGCGACGTGCGGCTGACCATGGGCGGCGAACCGACCTTCGTGTCGATCGACGATTTCGAGTCGGCGGAGTGGAACACCGCCGCCGTCGGTCCGACCAAGCGCGAGAAGGCCGATGCGCTGATTAGAAAACTGCGCGAGCGTTTCGCGCCGGGCGGCTTTCTCCACTACGGGCAAGGCAAATGGTATCCGGGCGAAAGCCTGCCGCGCTGGACGTTCTCGCTCTACTGGCGCACCGACGGGCAGCCGGTGTGGAGCGATCCGTCGCTGATCGCGCGCGAAAAGAGCGAGGCCGATATCGGGCCGAAGCAGGCCGAAAGCCTGCTAACCGCGATCGCCGGTGAGCTCGGCATCGAAAAGACCATGGTCAGCGAGGCCTATGAGGATCCGGCGGAGTGGCTGCTCAAGGAAGGCAAGTTGCCCGACAATGTCGATCCGTCCAATTCCAAACTGGAAGATCCCGAAGAACGCAGCCGTATGGCAAAGGTGTTCGAACGCGGGCTGACCAAACCGTCGGGCTATGTGCTGCCGGTGCAGCGCTGGAACAGCCAGGCATCGGGCCCGCGCTGGCGTTCGGAAAAGTGGAAGACGCGGCGCGGCCGATTGTTCCTGGTGCCGGGCGATTCGCCGGTCGGCTACCGCCTGCCACTCGGCACGCTGCCCTATGTGCCGCCGGCGCAGTTCCCCTACATCGTGCCCGTGGACCCGTCGCTGCCGCGCGGACCGCTGCCCGCGCGCGAAGCGATTTTGCCTACCGCCGCCCCGACCGAACTGGAAGGCGCCGACGAAATGGCGCGCCGCCAGCAGGCGGTGTCCTTCACCGCTGCGACCGGCCAGCAGGACCGTGTCGAGCAGGAGATCACCGAGATCGGCGGCGCGGTGCGCACGGCACTCTCGGTCGAACCGCGCGACGGGCGGCTCTGTGTGTTCATGCCGCCGGTCGAGGCGCTGGAGGACTATCTCGAACTGGTCGCGGCGGCGGAAAACGCGGCCAAGGCGATCGGCCTTCCCGTGCACATCGAAGGCTACGGCCCGCCGCACGATCCGCGCCTCAACGTCATCCGCGTCGCGCCGGACCCCGGCGTCATCGAGGTCAACATCCACCCGGCTTCCAACTGGCAGGATTGTGTGGCGACGACCACCGCCATCTACGAGGAAGCGCGGCAGACACGGCTTGGCGCCGACAAGTTCATGATCGATGGCCGCCACACAGGCACCGGCGGCGGCAACCATGTCGTCGTCGGCGGCGCCACGCCCAATGACAGCCCGTTCCTACGCAGGCCAGACCTGCTGAAAAGCCTGGTGCTGCAATGGCAGCGGCATCCGTCGTTATCCTATCTGTTCTCCGGCCTGTTCATCGGCCCGACCAGCCAGGCGCCGCGCTTTGACGAGGCGCGTCATGACTCGCTCTACGAGCTCGAGATCGCCATGGCGCAGGTGCCGCATCCGGACAAGGGCGCGGCACCCTTGCCGTGGCTGGTCGACCGACTGTTCCGCAATCTCTTGACCGACGTCACCGGCAATACGCATCGCTCGGAAATCTGTATCGACAAACTGTTCTCGCCCGACGGTCCGACCGGCCGTCTCGGACTGGTCGAGTTCCGCGGCTTCGAAATGCCGCCCAATGCGCGCATGTCGTTGGCGCAGCAATTGCTGGTGCGCGCCATTATCGCCCGCGCGTGGAAAAACCCGCTCGACGGCCGTTTCGTGCGCTGGGGCACGTCGCTGCATGACCGCTTCATGCTGCCGCATCATGTCTGGGCCGATTTCCTCGACGTGCTCGACGATCTCAAGCTGAACGGTTTTGAATTCCGACCCGAATGGTTCGACGCGCAGCTTGAATTCCGTTTCCCGTTCTGCGGCGAGGTCCAGTATGCCGGCATCAAGCTGGAACTGCGCCAGGCGCTGGAACCGTGGCATGTCATGGGCGAGCAAGGCGCGATCGGCGGCACCGTTCGTTTCGTCGATTCCTCGGTCGAGCGGCTGCAGGTCAAGACCGAAGGCCTCAACCCGGAGCGTCATGCCATCGTCTGCAATGGCCGCATCGTGCCGATGAAGGTGACCGACAACCGCGAAGTCGCGGTGGCGGGCGTCCGCTTCAAGGCCTGGCAGCCGGCATCCGGCCTGCATCCGGCGCTGCCGGTCAACACGCCTTTGGTCTTCGACATCTATGATCGCTGGTCGGGCAGGGCGGTCGGCGGTTGCGTCTACCATGTCGCGCATCCCGGCGGGCGCAGCTACGACACTTTCCCGGTCAACGGCAACGAAGCGGAAGCAAGAAGGCTCGCCCGCTTCGAGCCGCGCGGCCATACGCCGTCCGGTTATGTGCTGCGCAACGAAGAAGCTGCTGAAGACTTTCCGATGACCCTTGACCTGCGCCGCCCTGCCAGACTCTGATCAGCGATGGCAAAGGGGAATCACAAGAGGGTCCGCGGCAAGCCGCAAACCCACAGTCTGCTGGAGCACTACCAGCCAATTGACGGCGTCGTCGACGAGATGGTCGACGCCTCGGGCAATCCCCGCCCGGCCTGGAAGAATTTTATCGAGGCGCTGGAAGAACTCGGCCCTGAAAAGCTCGCCCAGCGCTTTGCCCGCGCCGACCAGTATCTGCGCGATGCCGGTGTCTACTACCGCGTCTACGACAAGGCCGGCGCCAACGAGCGTGAATGGCCGCTGGCGCATGTTCCCCTGCTGATCGAGGATAAGGAATGGGCTGACATCAGCGCCGGCCTCGTCCAGCGGGCCGAGCTGTTCGAGGAAACCATTGCCGACATTTACGGGCCGAATCGGCTGATCGAGAAAGGCATCCTGCCGGCGGGACTGATTGCGGCGAGCCCGGAATATTTGCGGCCGGTGGTTGGCACCAGGCCGGCAGGCGGCCATTTCCTGCATTTCTGCGCCTTCGAACTCGGCCGCGGGCCTGACGGACAGTGGTGGGTGCTTGGCGACCGCACGCAGGCGCCGTCCGGCGCCGGCTTTGCGCTGGAAAATCGCGTCGCCACCACGCGTGCGCTGTCCGATATCTATGGCGAGATGCATGTGCATCGTCTTGCCGGCTTCTTCCGTCGCTTCCGCGACGCGCTCATCGGCATGGCCAAGGAAACCGACGGCCGCGTCGCCATCCTGACGCCGGGACCGCTCAACGAAACCTATTACGAGCATGCCTATATCGCCCGCTATCTCGGCATCATGCTGCTTGAAGGTGAGGATCTGACCGTCTCCGGCGGCCGCCTGATGGTGCGCACCGTTTCCGGCCTGAAGCCGGTCAGCGTGCTATGGCGGCGGCTCGACGCCGCTTTCGCCGATCCACTTGAACTGCGCTCGGATTCGCAGATCGGCACGCCGGGCCTGGTCGAGGCGATCCGCCGAGGCGCTGTTTCAACGGTCAATGCGCTGGGCTCAGGTCTGATGGAAACGCGGGCGCTGCTCGCCTTCCTGCCGAAGATTTCGCGTGAGTTGCGCGGCGAGGAACTGCTGCTGCCAAGCGTCGCCACATGGTGGTGCGGGCAAGCAACCGAACGAGCCCATGTGCTTGCCAATATCGATCGCATGGTGATCGGCCCGGCGCTGTCGACGCGGCTGGCCTTCGAGGATGACGATTCGACGAAGCTCGGTTCGGCCCTGTCTGCAGGGGAGCGGGCGGAGTTGGTGGCGCGTATTGAACAGGCCGGCGGCGACTTCGTCGGCCAGGAAGCGGTGACGCTGTCGACGACGCCGGTCTATGTCGGCGGCTGGCTGGAGCCGCGCCCGGCAAGCCTGCGCGTCTATCTGGCGCGAACCCCGGATGGCTGGACGGTGATGCCAGGCGGTTTTGCCCGTGTCGGCTTTTCGCTCGACCCGACGGCCATCGCCATGCAGCGCGGCGGCCAGGCGGCGGATGTCTGGGTGGTCAGCGACAAACCGGTGGAGCGCGAGACGCTGCTGCCGCAGGAGCATGACAGTTTTACCCGCAGCATGCCGGGCAGCCTGCCCAGCCGCGCGGCGGAAAACCTGACCTGGCTTGGCCGCTATATCGAGCGCTCGGAAGACACGGTGCGCATCCTGCGCGCCTATCACGTGCGGCTGGCCGAGACGTCTGATCCCGACATGCCGCTGCTGGCCGATATCAGGGATTATCTCGAGCCCTTCGGCATCGACGTCGACTCGGCAATCCCATCCGGATTGATCGGCACGCTGGACAGCGCCGTCTACAGCGCCGGGCAAATCCGCGACCGGTTTTCGCCCGATGGCTGGCTGGCGCTGAAGGATCTGTCGAAGACCGTGCATCAGTTCGCGACGACAGTGGCGCCTGGCGATGACGCGACCCGGGCGATGACGGTCCTGCTGCGCAAGCTCGCCGGATTTTCCGGCCTGCTGCACGAGAACATGTACCGTTTCACCGGCTGGCGTTTCCTGGAGATCGGCCGGCGGCTGGAACGCGGCATCCAGATCGCCCGCACGCTGGCGAGGCTGACCAATCCCAAGGCGCCGGACGGCGCGCTCGACATGATGCTGGAGATCGGCGACAGCGTCATGACCCACCGGCGGCAGTATCCGGTGCAGGCGGGCCGACGCACGGTGATCGACCTTTTGGTGCTCGATCCGCTCAATCCGCGCTCCATTCTGTTCCAGCTCGAAAGGCTGAAGGCCGAAATCGGGCTGCTGCCTTCTATTGGCGGCGAGGGGCATATGTCGCTCGCCGCCAAGGAGATACTGCAGCTGAACACCGCGATCGCCATCAAAGAACCTTCGGACATGACGGCGAAGGCCCTGGACGATCTCGCCAGTGAGATCGGCGGCCTCTACAACAGCCTCGCCAAAGCCTATTTTGGGTAAAAGCGGGCATGCTCTACGACATCAGGCTCCATCTGCGCTACGACTATGACGCTGCGGCCGGCGGCGGCCGCCATCAGGTGCGCGTGCTGCCGCCGACGATACCGGGCGTGCAGCGGGTGATCGCCGCTTCGCTGTCGTTTGCGCCGGCGCCGAGCGAACGTTCGGACTTTTCCGATTTCTTTGGCAACAACGTCACCGCGATCGCCTTTCGCGACGCCCATGACGCGCTTGACATAAGGATGAGCGCGCGCGTGGCCGTGTCGCGGCCGGAGCCCGGGCTCGACGTGTCGCCCGACATTACCCGGCTGCGGGCCGAACTTGCCGCGGTGCGGTCGCTGTCGCCTGACACACCGCACCATTTCCTGGCGGCCAGCGATCATGCCGGCATCGACGCGGCGATCACCGCCTATGCGCAAGGCAGCGTCGGCGGCTCGATCATCAGTACGGCCGTGGATCTGTGCAACCGCATTCGCCGCGATTTCACCTATGACGGCAAGGCGACGACCGTCCGCACCAAAGCCAGCGACGCTTTCAAACTCAAACGCGGCGTCTGCCAGGATTTTTCGCACATCATGATCGCCGGCCTGCGCGGCCTCGGCATTCCGGCCGGCTATGTCAGTGGCTTCCTGCGCACCATCCCGCCGAAGGGCAAGCCTCGGCTCGAAGGCGCCGACGCCATGCATGCCTGGGTCAAGGTGTGGTGCGGACGTGATGCCGGCTGGCAGGAGTTCGACCCCACCAACGGCATGCGGGCAAGCAACGACCACATCACCGTCGGCTATGGCCGCGACTACTCGGATGTGGCGCCGATCGTCGGTGTTCTGAAAACCACCGGCGGACAGGTCGGCGACCAGGCAGTGGATGTCATCCCCGTGGTGCTCGAGAAGGCCTGACTTCTGCGAGGGGCCAGGCCAGGCCAGGCAGGCAAAGACTGCTTCTCAAACGCCGATGCGGCGGCTATCCTGGGCGTATTTGAGGGGAACCTCCTGCACACGAGAAATGCGCCGCCGTGGAGCTATCTTTGAAAGCAGTCAGCGTTGTCATTCCGGCCCACAATGCGGCGGCAACCATCGCCGCTACGCTGGCCTCACTTCGCTCCGAGGCTGACCTTATCGGCGAGGTGCTGGTGGTCGACGATTCGTCGTCGGACGGCACGGCGCGCATAGCGCAAGACGCCGCTTCGTCTATGACATTGCCGTTGCGAATGCTTCCTGCAAATTGCCGTGATGCCGGCAGCGCCCGCAATCTGGCGCTGGCGCAGGCGCGATGTCCCTGGATATACATGATCGACGCCGACGACCTGCATCTGGAAGGCGGGCTGCGGTCCCTGCTTTTGCGCGCTAATTCCCAGCCGCCGGCCGATATGGTGGTCGGAGCCTATCGCCGACGAACCGATGGCGAGGACAGGCATGTCAAGGTTCCGAGTGGTTATACGCCCAACGGCGCCGCCAATGCTTCGGCCTATCTGAAAGGTTACATACGCTCCATTGCCGTGGGTAGCGTGCTGGTGTCCCGCAGCGTGATCGGAGACAGCAGGTTCCCGACCGGACTTGCCTATGACGAGGACACTTTATTCTGGGCACGGCTGATGAGCAGGGCCTCGCTTGCCGTCAGTTCACGACCCGTGATGATTTACGTCGTGTCGGCGGAGCGCTCCGACGACCGTTTCACGATCAAGCCGGCGCAACGTTTCCTCGACTGGCATCTTGAACTGCGCAAACTGACGGACTGCGGCATTCCGAAGTCGACGCTGAAGGTCAGGGAAGGCCTGGTCGCGCTCAAGATCGCCCGCGTCCACTATGCGCGCGGCGATCTGAACACAGCGGCGCGGTTCCTGACTGTCGCCATAGCGGCGCCGAAAGGTGCCTCGGATGCCTGGCGCTGCATGCGCTACCAGTTCAAGCTTGCGGTGCGCCGTCGTTTTTTCCCTCCGCATGCCCAGTTGCAACGTGCCTGACACGGACCCGCCGAAGCTTGCGGTCATTGTCATTGGCTACCGCGCGCCGGCTCAAATCGTCGAGGCGGTGATATCCTTGCTTGATCAGAATGCGCCCCTCGAGATCATTGTGGTCAACTCGGGTGGAGGGGAGGCGCTGGCGCTGCTGACCGGCGCCGGGGTCAAGGTGCCAGTGATCGAGGTCAGTGGAAGGCTGTTTGTTGGTGCGGCCCGCAATCTCGGCATCACCGCGACGCGGGCGCCATTCGTTGCCTTTCTTGCCGATGATTGCCTCGCCTGTCCGGGCTGGGCCGAGGCACGGATGCAGCGGCATCTGGCCGGCGATCGCGCTGTGGCGAGCGCAATGGTGAACAGCCATCCGCGCAATCTGATTGCCTGTGCAGCTCACCTGATCATGTTCATGCGACGGCTTCCCGGTCTGCCGGCGGATCGTGCGCTGCGCTACGGCGTATCGTTCGATCGCCGGCTGTTCGATGAATATGGCTTGTTCGATGAAACCATGCCTGCTGCCGAAGACACCGAATTCCTGGGGCGGCTGCCGCAGCAACTGCAGCCGGTTTGGGAGCCGGAGGTGAAAACGGTTCATCGCAACGAAACCCGGCTGTCCAGATTGCTTGCCGATCAGTACAGGCGCGGCTATCGCCGCGGCGATTACCTTGCTGCGTCCACCCCGAACACTTCGTTTCGGTGTTTTCGCGACACTTTTCGCGACCGGCGCAATGCCCGCAAGCTGGCGAAGATCGGGCTTTCCGGACGGGATCTAACCTTCGCGATGATGTCGCTGCCAATTGTTTGGCTTGCCCTGCTGGTCAAGTCCGTGGGCGTCTGTGCCGGCGCGCGAAATCGCGTGAAAGCGGCGACAAGAAAATGATGACGAGCCAGATCAAACCTCGACGCTGGCGACGGAGCCGACTGTTCTGGACGCGGCAGAGAACGATCGCAGTTTTCAGCTATCGCTATGACGCGCATCTGGTTGCCGATCTGCTCGCCAATATCGATCCGGTCGTCGACGGCTGGATTGCCTATGATGATCGTGGGGCGACCGGCGTGTTCAGCTGTGAGCCGCAGCGGCGGCAGATATTGCTCGAAGCAGCGAAGAACGCCGCCGCCGACTGGATACTGGCTATTGATCCCGATGAGCGGCTGGAACGCGGTGCCGCGGAGCGGATTGGACAATTAACGGGCGACTACCGGCGCATGGCCTGGGGGTTCCGCCTCCGCGAATTGTATTCGCCGACCGAGTACCGGGTTGACGGCCTCTGGGCCGAAAAATTCCAGTATCGTCTGTTCAGGGCCTACGATCCGGCGAAATACCGACCAGAGGACCTGCATGGGCTCTGGTATCCTCCCGATCTCGGTTTCAAGGCCCGCAAAAGCGGGCTCAACCTCTATCATCTGAAGATGATAGAGCCGAAGCGGCGGATCGCCCGCCGCAATCTCTATGACCAACTCGATCCGAAGCACCTCCTGCAGGAGGTGGGCTATGACTACCTTGCCGACGAGGCAGGGGCCGTGTTCGAACAGATTCCGCCCGGGCGCGACTATCGCCCGCTGCACGTTGATGATGGCAGCCTCTGGATGGCCGACGTCTCGGCAGGCGCCAAATTCGGCGGACCAGACGACATTCCATAGGAGCTCGGTGGAACCTGCTGCCGGTCACGCAGCTTATCTACGGGCAAAATTCCGTGGAGAGGAAATGCTGGACAAATCCGCGTCGCCATCCGGCTCATCGGCCGCCGAGGAGCTTGCCCCAAAGAATGGTGCGCTGACGAATGGCGCACAGGCCTCTGCCGAGCGAGCCTCGCTTACTTATGTCAGCGATACCGAGCCCGGCATTCGCCGGCTGAAGACAGGCAAGGGATTCTCCTACAAGGGGCCAAACGGGCGGGCAGTCTCCAATGGCACGCGTGCGCGCATCAAGGCGCTCGCCATTCCGCCGGCCTGGACGGATGTCTGGATTTCGCCCGATGCCGACGGTCACATCCAGGCTACAGGCAGGGATCAGCGCGGGCGCAAGCAGTATCGCTACCACCCGCAATGGGCCGAAGAGCGCGACGGCGCCAAATATTCTAACCTGATTGCCTTTGCCGAGGCACTGCCGGCCCTGCGCAACCAGATCGATGCCGATCTGCGCCGTCACGGCCTGCCGCTGGAGCGCGTGGTGGCGGCGATCGTCTGGCTGCTCGACAACGCCATGATCCGCGTCGGCAATGCCGCCTATGCCCGCGACAACAAGAGCTTTGGACTGACCACGCTGCGCGACCGACATGTCGATATCCAGGGATCTAGCCTGCGTTTCGCCTTCAAGGGCAAATCCGGCAAGGAGTGGCGACTGAAGCTCACCGATCGCCGCATCGCCAAGATCGTGCGTGGGGCGCAGGAACTGCCCGGCCAGAAACTGTTCCAGTATCTCGACGAGGACGGCAACAGGCGGCCGGTCCACTCCGACGATGTCAACCGCTACATCCGCGACGCAGCCGGCGCCGATTTCAGCTCCAAGCATTTCCGCACCTGGGGCGGCACCATCCATGCCGCGTCGCTGTTTGCGCAGACCGAGTACCCAGAGAGCCAGGCGCAATCGAAAAGGGTGATCAACGGCGTCATCGACAAGGTTGCCGAACGGCTGGGCAACACGCGCGCCGTCTGCCGCAAATGCTATATCCACCCGCAAGTCTTCGATGCCTGGTCTGGAAAAAGGCTGCTCGGTGAAATGGCGGAGGCCAACAGGCGCAAGCGATCGATAGACGGTCTCGACGACGAGGAAGCCCTCGTTTTGAGATGGCTCAAAGCGGGGGCTGGTTGACGCCAAGTCAGGCGCAATTTTTTTATCGACGCCATGTCGGGATCGGTCCTACTGTTTCGTCCTTTGATAGAGAAAAGGACGTCCCATGCTCTACGCTATCCTCTGCTACGCCTCCGAAGATGTCGTCTGCTCCTGGAGCAAGGCGCAGGACGACGAGGTCATGGCCAATCTGCTCGACGTCCAGGAAAGATACGCCAAAGCCGGCCGTCTTGGCCCGGTGGCGCGCCTGCTGCCGACAACGGCGGCGACAACGCTGCGAAGGGTCAAGGGCGAGTCGGTGGTCATCGACGGCCCGTTCGCCGAGACCAAGGAACAGTTCCTCGGCTTCTACACGCTCGAATGCGCCGATCTCGACGAGGCGGTCGAGTTCGCGCGTGAGCTTTCCGAGGTCAACCCAAGCGGCGGCTCCTACGAGATCCGGCCTGTTTCCCTCTTCAACCCCGCAAGAGTTCCCGTATGACCGAGCTCGCCTGGATCAGCACGGCGATCAGCACCGCCCGCCCGCAGGCGATGGGCGCGCTGCTGCGCTACTTCCGCGATCTCGATGCGGCGGAGGAAGCGTTCCAGGACGCGTGCCTGAGAGCGCTGAACAACTGGCCGAAAAACGGCCCGCCGCGCGATCCGGCGGCTTGGCTGATCTTCGTCGGCCGCAACAGCGGCATCGACGCGGTGCGCAAGCGCGCCAAACAGGCGCCGCTGCCGGAAGAGGACCAGATCTCCGACCTCGAGGATGCCGAGAGCGATATCGCCGAGCGGCTGGACGGCGCGCACTACCGCGACGACATCTTGCGGCTGTTGTTCATCTGCTGTCATCCAGACCTGCCGCCGACGCAGCAGATTGCGGTGGCGCTGCGCATCGTTTCCGGCCTGGCCGTCAAGCAGATCGCGCGCGCCTTCCTTGTCGGTGAAAGCGCCATGGAGCAGCGCATCACCCGCGCCAAGGCGCGTATTGCCGACGCCGGCGTGCCGTTCGAGACGCCGGGCGCGGTCGAGCGATCGGAGCGGCTCGCAGCTGTCGCGGCCATGGTCTATCTGATCTTCAACGAAGGCTATTCGACCAACAGCGGCGAGGCGCCGGCGCGCGCGCCGCTCTGCGAAGAGGCGATCCGGCTGGCACGGCTGCTGCTCCGTCTGTTCCAGACTGAACCGGAGATCATGGGGCTGGCGGCGCTGTTGCTGCTGCAGCATGCGCGGGCGCCGGCGCGTTTCGACGAGAACGGCGAGATTGTGCTGCTCGAGGACCAGGACCGCAGCCTGTGGAGCCGCAAGATGATCGACGAAGGCCTGGCGCTGGTCGACAAGGCCTTGCGCCACCAGAAACCCGGTCCCTACCAGGTGCAGGCGGCGGTTGCGGCGCTGCATGCGCGGGCGGAACGGGCCGAGGATACCGACTGGGTTGAAATCGACCTGCTCTACAGCCTGCTCGAACAGATGCAGCCATCGCCGGTCATCACCCTCAATCGCGCGGTCGCCGTTGCCAAGGTGCGCGGCCCGGAAGCGGCGCTTGCCATGATCGAGCCGCTGGAATCCAGGCTTTCCGGCTATTTCCACTTCTTCGGCCTCAAGGGCGGCCTGCTGATGCAGCTTGGCCGTGGCGAAGAGGCGCGCGTCGCCTTCGACCGTGCCATCGCGCTGGCCAACACCGCTGCCGAAGCGGCCCATATCCGCATGCATATCGACCGCTTGATGAAGGATGGTGCCGCAAAAGGTGTCACCAAAGCGGCTCTCTGATCCTTTTCATTCGTCTGGTTCAATGGTCTGAGCCCGGCTTGGACCATGCCGGGGTGGCGATTTTTCCCTGAAACAGGTAATGGCACGCCATGACAGCGCCTCCTGTGCCAGTTGGCACCGAGAAGGCATGACGCAAGGCTTGAGCCGCCAGCCAGTAAGCAGCGGACTCTGAAAGGGACAAAAATGACGATAGCGAAGGAAACGGCTGAGCTGCTGGTGAAACTGGGTGTCGCCAAGGGCGCGCTTGCGGGTGGCGATCTCATCGTGCGCAGCCCGGTGACGGGCGAGCAGATTGCGGCGCTGAAGACGATCTCACCGGCCGATGCGGCAAAGACCATCGAAGCCGCCCACAAGGCTTTCCAGACCTGGCGGATGGTGCCAGGCCCGAGACGCGGCGAACTGGTGCGGCTGCTCGGCGAGGAACTGCGCACACACAAGGCCGAACTCGGCCGGCTGGTGTCGATCGAGGTCGGCAAAATCCCGTCCGAGGGCCTCGGCGAAGTGCAGGAGATGATCGACATTTGCGATTTCGCGGTAGGCCTTTCCCGGCAGCTGTACGGCCTGACCATCGCCACCGAGCGTCCCGGCCATCGCATGATGGAAACCTGGCACCCGCTCGGCGTCGTCGGCGTTATCTCGGCCTTCAACTTCCCGGTGGCGGTGTGGTCGTGGAACACGGCGCTGGCGCTGGTTTGCGGCGACGCCGTGGTGTGGAAACCGTCGGAAAAGACGCCGCTGACGGCCCTTGCCTGCGAGGCGATCTTCAAGCGCGCGGCGGAGCGTTTCGGCGATGCCCCGGAAGGGCTGGCACCGGTGCTGATCGGCGACCGCGCCGTCGGCGAGATCCTGGTCGACCATCCGAAGGTGGCGCTGGTTTCGGCCACCGGCTCGACCCGCATGGGCCGCGACGTCGGCCCGCGCTTGGCCAAGCGCTTTGCCCGGGCCGTGCTGGAGCTCGGCGGCAACAATGCCGGCATTGTCTGCCCTTCGGCCGATCTCGACATGGCGTTGCGCGCCATCGCCTTCGGCGCCATGGGCACGGCGGGACAGCGCTGCACGACGCTGCGGCGCCTGTTCGTGCATGACAGCGTCTATGATGCTTTGCTGCCGCGCTTGAAGAAGGCCTATGAGAGCGTTTCTGTCGGCAATCCGCTGGAGACGTCGTCGCTGGTCGGTCCGCTGATCGACAAGGCAGCCTATGACGCCATGCAGAAAGCGCTCAAGGAAGCCACCGCTCACGGCGGTAAGCTGACCGGCGGCTCGCGGGTTGAGAACGGTCATCCCGATGCCTATTACGTGCATCCGGCGTTGGTCGAAATGCCGAAGCAGGTGGCTCCTGTCACCGAAGAGACGTTTGCGCCGATCCTCTATGTGATGAAGTATTCCGACTTCGACGCCGTGCTCGACGAGCACAATGCGGTCGGCGCCGGCCTGTCGTCCTCGATCTTCACCCGCGACCTGCAGGAATCCGAACGCTTCCTCGGTGTCGACGGCTCGGACTGCGGCATCGCCAACGTCAATATCGGCACGTCGGGCGCCGAGATCGGTGGCGCGTTTGGCGGCGAAAAGGAAACCGGCGGCGGCCGCGAGAGCGGCTCCGACGCCTGGAAGGCCTATATGCGCCGCGCCACCAACACGGTGAACTATTCCAAGGCGCTGCCGTTGGCGCAGGGCGTGTCCTTCGACATCGACTGAGGAATTCGTTGGAAATAGCATTCGGGCAGCGCCGTGAGGCGTTGCCCGTTTTCGTTTCTATGGCACGGCGTCAAAGGCCTTGCCGGTCGTGGGATCGAAGAGGCGCAAGGTCTCTTCGTCGAAGGCGAACGTGCATGTTTCGCCCTTGGCCACGCGAGCGCGTGGCGGCAGGCATGCCGTCAGCCTTTGCGTGCCGATCCGGGCGGTGGTGACCAGCTCGGGGCCGGTCAGCTCGACGACGTCGATTTCGACCGGCAATGACAATTCCGCTGCCGCGCCGGTGGCAAGGCGAAGCGCCTCGGGCCTGATGCCGACAACCACCTGTGCGCCATCCTTGACCGCGTTTCTGAAACGGGCGGGCAAGGGCAATCGCACAGCCGAGCCGGCAATGGCCAGCGTTCCGTTCTCGACCACGGCCTGCAGCATGTTCATCGACGGCGCGCCGACGAAACCGGCGACATAGAGCGTCGCCGGATAATTGTAGATGTCCTCGGGCGTGCCGAGCTGTTCGATCCTGCCGTCGCGCATGACGGCGATCCGCGTCGCCAGCGTCATCGCCTCGATCTGGTCATGGGTGACATAGACGACGGTGGTCTGCAGGAGCTGGTGCAGGCGCTTGAGCTCGGTGCGCATTTCGAGGCGCAGCTTGGCATCGAGGTTGGAGAGCGGCTCGTCGAACAGAAAGACCTGCGGCTTGCGCACCAGTGCCCGGCCGATGGCGACGCGCTGGCGCTGGCCACCGGACAGCTGGCTCGGCTTGCGGTCGAGCAGGGCTTCGATCTGCAGCAGTTTTGCCGCTTCGCGCACCGTCTTGTCGCGCTCGGCGGCTGGGACCTTGCGCATCTCCAGGCCGAAGCCGATGTTGCGGTGAACGGTCAGGTTCGGATAGAGCGCGTAGGACTGGAAGACCATGGCGATGTCGCGGTTCTTGGGATGGACGCCAAGCACCGAGCGGCCGCCAATCAGCACATCGCCGCTGGTCGCCTCGGCCAGCCCGGCGATGATGTTGAGCAGCGTCGACTTTCCGCAGCCCGACGAACCGAGCAGCACCAGGAATTCGCCGCTCTCCAGCGCGATGTCGATGCCTTTCAGCGTTTCGACGGCGCCGTAGCTTTTGCGGATATTGCGGATTTCAAGCGCGCTCATGGACGGCGTCCTCGAATTGCATGGGCCCGCCATAGTTGCGGGGCAGAGTGGATATCGCACGGGACGCCACATGCGTGGCGGCCGACAGGCAGGAACTCAGCGGCTGGTCCTGCGCCAGTGCGGCGAGGAAGGCAGCGTTGAAGACATCGCCGGCGCCGATCGTGTCGACGACTTTCACGTTTGGCGCCGGCGCCTCGACCAGGGCACCGTCGGGGCCGATGGCGAGCGCGCCGTCCGGTCCGCGCTTGACGACGACGGTTGCGCCTTTCTTCATGCTGGACCTCATCTCGCGTGCGGCGTCGACGGGGCTTTCAAGCCCCGCCAGGGTGAGCGTCTCGACCTCATTGAAAAGTGCGAGATCGCAGCGAGATAGCCATGCGCGCGCGGCGGCGCAGTTGGCCGCCGTCCAGCCAGCCATCGGCCAACCCGTGTCGAGCGCGACGGCAATGCCGTGCTCGTCCGCCCAGTCGAAAAACGCCTTGTAGTCACCGGTCAGATCATCAGTGAGGAAGGAGCCGCACAACAGCGCGTACCCGCCGGAGAGCTGCTTGCCGTCGAGAACGGCGAGGACGTCGGCAAGGCTGAAGCGCGGCAAGTGGCCGCGCGTGGTGAAGAAGGTGCGCTCGCCATCGGGGTGGGTCATGCCGACCGACAGCGTCGTGCCTTCGGGGCGCACCGGCCATTTCTGCGCCCGGCTGCCGAAGGCCTCGCGCAACCAACGGCCGAACTGGTCGTAACCGACATTGGCGGCAATCTCGAAATCGACACCGAGCGCCATCCAGGCGAGGCCGCTGTTTCCGGCCTGGCCGCCGACGCGCAATTCGTCGTGGTCGACGACCGTTTCCGTGCCCGCCGCCGGCCATGGCGCGACGGGGCCGACAATCAGGTCGACATTGACGTTGCCGATCACTGCAAGCGGTCGCATCACTCGCTCCGGGTGATCTTGGTGGAGCGAACCGGCGTGCCGGCATCGTCGACGCGAGCGTCGGCAAAGGCGATCATCAGCCGCTGCGCCACCGGCAGCATGGCAAAGATCGCCGCCAGGCCGGAGGCTGGCTTGAACGACAGCGTGACGGCGCCGGCGACAGGCGCTTGCCCTGAGGAATCGAAGATGATGAGGCGCGCGCCGGATTCCACGACGGAAACGGCCATGGCGGTGACCAGCTCCGATGTCGGGTCGCTGCCGCGAAACAGGATGACGCCGGAGTGCGGGCCGAGCATCTCCATCGGTCCATGACGGAGTTGGCCGCCTTCAAGGGAGAAGCAGGGCAATCGCGACAGTTCGGTGAGGCCGAGCGCCAGGGCTTCGGCGAGACCTTGCAGCCGGCGGCCCGAGGTGACGATGGTCGTGACAGTATCCAGTGCTGCAAGCGCCTGTGTGATGTCGTTGTCCTGTGGCTGATCCAGTAGGCCCAGCGCGGCGCTTGGGTCGTCGCCAAGCGCCGCCAGGATCGCGAGATGCAGAGCAAAGCTGACAGTCAGGCTGCGGGTCGCGGCGAAGGCCAGCTCGGTGCCGCCGGCGCCAACCAGGCAGGGCACCGTTCTGGCGAGGAATGAGGCGCTCTCCAGCGTCAGGCCGAACGCGTCGGAGGCAGCGCCGGCTTCCGCGAACCAGCGCACGACCTCGGCGCTTTCGCCGGACTGGGAGGTGACGAGCACGGTCCTGCCGGCGATCGGCAGCGGCTGGCCAAGCTGCTCGGACAGTGGCAACGCGATGGCCTCGACGCCATGGGCGCGATAGAGCGGTTCGACGGCGCGTCCCACGGCATGCGAGCCGCCCATGCCGAGCAGAAGCAGGCGGCCGGTCCGTCGTATCGAGGTGGCGATTTTGGTCGCCATTACCGCGTTGTCCTGGAAAGACGCGATCGCATCCGTATGCTGGCGCGCCATTTCGCGGTCGATCGCAGCGAGCCCGGAAGGCCGCGGTTTTTGTACAGTCATCGTCATCCTTTGACACCACCGCTGGTCAGGCCGGAAATCAGGGCACGTTGCATGACGAGCCCGATCAGCACTGGCGGCAAGGCGGCCAGCACGCCGGCTGTAGCAATCAACCCGTAGTCGGAGACACGGCCGCCGGCGAGGTCGGCGATGGCGACGGTCAGCGTCTTGGCGCGCTGATCGGAGGTGAAAAGCAGCGCGTAGAAGAACTCGTCCCAGGCAAGCAGCACGGCAAACAGTGCCGAGGTCGCCATGACAGGGGCTGCCAGCGGCAGCGTGATGATGCGCAGCGTCTGGAACAGGCCGGCGCCATCGATCATCGCCGCCGCTTCGATTTCGCGCGGGATCGAGTCGAATCCCGCCTTCATCAGCCAGGTGGTGAACGGCGCCAGGATGGTCAGATAGACCAGCGCCAGGCCGAAGACGTTGTTGAGCAGGCCAAGATGCGAAAGACCCATATAGAGCGGCACGGCGAGTGCCACCGGCGGCAGCATATAGGTGGCGATGACCATCGACAGCGACCAGCCGATCGACGGCGTGCGCGAGACGGCCCAGCCGGCGGGAATGGCGAGCAGCAGGGCGGCAATGGTCGCCATGCCGGCGATCTCAAGGCTGTTGCGCAGCGACGCGGTGAAGGCGGCGCCGGCGCTGTTCTCGCCCGTCGACAGCAATTGCCGGTAGCGCGAGAAGTCGGCGCTTTGCGGCCACCAGCGCAGCGGCTTGGCGGCCAGGTCGGCGGCCGGCGATATGCTCATGATGAACAGCCAGGCGATAGGAGCGAGGATCACCACGGCAAGCAGCAGCGCGCATGCGTAGATGAAGACGGTGAAGGCAGGGCTCTTGCGTTCCATCAGTTGGCACTCCCGGCGGTCTTCCTCACAAGTGCTGCATAGGCGACGGCGAGCACGGTGACGAGCAAGGTGACGATCAGCGCCAGCGAGGCGCCGGAGCCGGCGCGCTGGAAGGAAAAGGCCTCCTGGTAGACGAGGATCGACAGCGTGCGCGTGCTGTTGGCAGGGCCGCCGCGGGTCATCACCCAGATGATGTCGAAGACCTTGAAGGCCTCGATGGTGCGCAGCACCAGCGCCACCATCAGCGGTCCGGCGAGATAGGGCAGGATGACGAAGCGGAAGCGGGCGAAAGGTCCGGCGCCGTCGACGAGCGAGGCAGCGGTGATGTCGCGCGGCACCGCTTGCAGGGCGGCCAGCGCAATCAGCGCCACCAGTGGAAAATTCTTCCAGCAGTCGGCGACGATCAATGCCGCCAACGCCGTCCCTGGCTCACCGAGCCAGGAGCGGTAGGCGTCGATGAGATGCAGCTGCGTCAGCGCCGCGTTCAGCGCGCCATATTCCGGATTGTAGATCAGCCGCCACAGCGTGGCGTTGACCACGGTCGGCAATGCCCAGGGCAGAATCATCAGCGCCCGCAAAAAGGCACGACCGCGAAACTCCTGGTTCAGCAGCAGTGCGGCCAGGACGCCGATCACCATTTCGATGGCGACGGAGGCGACAGCAAACCAGGTCGTGGTGACCAGCGTGCGCGAGAAATTCGAGCTGGACAGCATCTTGGTGTAGTTGTCGATGCCGACGAACGAGCCCTCCGTGCCGACCAGCTTAGCGTCGGTGAAGGACAGGCCGACAGTGTCGACGAGCGGCCAGCCGATGACGGCGACCATGACCACGAGCAACGGCAGCATCAGCAGCCACGCACGGGTTGTCATCCAGGTGCTCGACATCGGAGCAGCCTCTCTTCATTCATCGCGATTTGAGAGATAGCACGGGCGGCCTTTCGCCGCCCGTGCTCAACGAACAGCTGGGCTCAAAGACCGCTGTTTTCAGCAGCCGTCTTCAGCGCGTCTTCCGGCGAAGCCGAACCGAGCAGCGATTCCTGGATCGCCTGCTGCAAAGCGGTCGACATCTCCTGGTATTTCGGCGTGGTCGGGCGCGGATACATGGCGGCAAGCCCGACCTTGGCGGTGGCGATCAGTTCTTCCTGGCCCTTGGTGACCGCCGGATCGTCATAGGACGAGGCCCAGATCGGCAGCGAGAGCTTGGCGTATTGGTTCTGCGTTGCCTGCGAAGTCATGAACTCGATGTACTTCCAGGCTTCGTCCGGGTGCTTGGAGACCGCGGTGACGCCAAGGCCCATCGAACCGTTGACGGCCGAAACCTCGCTCTTGCCCGCAATGCCGGGCGCCGGCACGACGCCGACCTTGCCAGCGACCTTGCTGTCCTTGGGGTCGTTGGCCATGTTGTACATATAGGTCCAGTTGAGCGCGAAGGCGGCATCGCCGTTCTCGAACACCTTGCGGACGTCCTCTTCGAGGAATTCCTTGGAATTGGGATTGGTGAGGCCGGACTTGTAGCTGGCGACCATGTATTTCAGCGCGTCGAGCCCGCCGCCGTTTTGGAAGTCCGGCTTGCCGTCCTTGAGGAAGTCGCCGCCATAGGCGCTGACCAGCATGGCGTAGTCACAGATCACGGCTTCGGCCTGCGACCAGCTCCAGGCGATGGGGGTCTTGAGCAGGCCCTTGTCCTGGATGATCTTGGCCTGTTCGTTCAGTTCTTCCCAGGTCTTGGGCGGCGCCTTGATGCCGGCCTTTTCCAGGATCTCCTTGTTGTAGAACAGGTACTTGGTGTCGAGGATCCAGGGCATGCCGTAATATTTGCCGTCATACTGGACGGTGGTCCAGGCGCCGGGCAGCACGCCTTTCTTCATGTCGTCGGTGATCTTCGACGACTCGTCGACCAGCACCTTGTTGGTGGCATATTCAGCCGGCCAGATGACGTCGAACAGCACGACGTCATAGCCGCCACCCGATCCTTGCGCCAGCACGGTCTTGTCGTGCAGGCCCTCATAGGGGACGAATTCGAGATTGACCTTGATGTCCGGATTGGCCTTGGTGAAGGCGTCCGTCATGGCGCGGACATCGGCTTCGCTGTAGGCGGCCTGCGCCATGAACAGCGCATTCAGCGAGGTTTCTGCGAAAGCGTGAGGAACCAGCAATCCTCCTGCGAAGACTGCGCCCAAAAGTGCCATACCAATCGATTTCAACATTTTCATCTCCCATTTTCCAGCGTTGGCGAGTTGGTGGCGCCGGCGTTGCACCGCCTTCTCGAACTGATGTCGCGTGACCTTTTGTTCCCCGGAGCGATCGGTGGCGATAGGCATTCAGCCTTGGCCATCTTTTTCTGGAGCGCCCGTTTCACCATTAAGTCAATCCGCTTGACTTAATTAGTCGATCAATAGTTTACTGGAGTCAAGAGGGAAACGCCGGTGAACGATATCAGCCCGATCCGCGCCAAAAGCGGCACCAACCAGGAAGGCACCAGCGCGCACAACCGCCGTGTCATGATCGAGGCGCTGCGGCTCAACGGTGCGCTTTCGCGCGCCGACCTGGCACGGGCGACACAACTGACCAAGCAGGCGGTTTCCAACATCATCGACGACCTTGAGCGCGATGGCCTGGTCATTGCCCTCGACACGGTGCGCAAGGGCAGGGGACAACCCTCGACTCCCTACAGGCTGGTTCCGGAAGGCGCCTTCGCCATCGGGCTGCAGATCGACCGGCATGTGACGCGGGCGGTCGCCGTCGATCTGGTCGGCAGCGTGCTGGCGCGCGCCGAAGCCAACCTGCCCGTCGACGAGCCCTCACAAGGCGTCAAAATCATCCTCGGCCTGATCGCCGGCGTCAGACGCCAACTGGCCGATATTTCCAGCCAGTCCGAAAGCCGGCTCGTCGGCCTTGGCGTCGCCATGCCCGGCCCGTTCGGGGTGAAGAATTCCGACGACAAATGGATGATGCCGGCCTGGCAGAAATTTCCGCTGCTGGAAACCCTTGCCGCAGGCACCGGGTTGAATGTCGGGCTGCAGAACGACGCTGCCGCCTGTGCAACGGCAGAGCGGATCGTCGGCGCCGCGCATGGTGTCGATCATGCGGTTTGCCTCTATGTCGGCTACGGCATCGGCGCCGGGCTTATCCTGAACGGCGAGCTGTACAGCGGCGGCAACGGCAATGCCGGCGAGATCGGCATGGCGCTGCTGTCGCCGGCTGGTCCCGGCTCGACGCCGCTCGAGCACCGCGCCTCGCTCGCCTCACTTTACCAGCACCTCGACATGAACCTCGCCGACGAAGGTCTCTACGAGCGGATGAATGCACTGGCCGTGGCCGAGGATCCCAAGATCATGGGCTGGATCGAGGGTGCTGCGCATGATCTGCGCTGGAGCGTGCATCTCATCGAAACGATCTTCGATCCGCAGACCGTCATCCTGACCAGCGGCGCACCGGAAGCGTTGGCCCGCCGCCTGCTGGAGGCGATGCACCCGTTGCTGCCGTCGATCGCCGACCGGCCCGGACGGCTGTTGCCACGCCTGCAACTCGGCATCACCGATCCCTGGTCGATTGCGCTCGGTGCCGCGGCCGAGCCGATCAGCCGCGCCTTCGACCCGCGGTTTTCAGCGATCCTGAAGACACGCTCCGGCGGGTCCTGAAATCGACGTTCAAGCGCCATTCGATGGCGGAAAACACGCTGCGAAGGCCGCGTCCATAATGGCCAGCTTGACGGCCTGGGCGGTCATGTACTCCTGATAGAAACTGTTCGAGATCCACATGATGGATTTGCCGCGCTGGCCGAGCCAGCCGAGGCTGCCGAGCCCTTCGGCATCGCGCAGTTTGCGGGCAAGATGGGTGCGCGAGAGCTTGAGCCAGTTGGCGAAGTCGCCGATCGACACCACGCCGGTCGGGATCCGGTCCAGCCCGGCATGGTCGGGGTCGACGCCCGAGATCAGCCAGTCCATGACGACGCCGCCATTGTTGAGCCAGGTGAACAGCGAGAAGGTCTGTTTTGGCTCACGCACCGGACTCGACGACACCAGGCCGTCGGCCACCAGCGGCTGCACCCTTGCGAGCGCGTCGGGTCGTTGGAGGAAATTCGCAAGCCGGCTGGCGCCGTCCAGACTGTCCAGCGTCTGCAGATGGGCAAGAAGCCAGCCGGTCACCGCCTCCAGCGTAGCTGCTGCGGGCTGCAGAGGGCGGATGCGCCCGTCCTCGCTGTTTTCCAGATACTCGATGAAATCATAGTGCAGCATCTCGCGGATGAAGGCGTCACCGGTGTTACGGCTGGCGACGGAGTGCTGACCGATCATGTCGATGAAACGGGCTATCGTCAGTTGCTTGCGATAGTCGTTCGGATCCCGCCTGAAATGCATTGCAAGGCCGAGATGCGCCATCAGCCAGCGCTGCTGCGTGGCAAACACCGAAGAGCGGCGCGGGGCGGCTCTGAAGGCTTTGACCATCGCCAGCGCCTGCGCCCGGACACAGCGGTGCAATGCCGGATGCCCGGCAATATCTTCCAAGGTCAGCATATCCTCCCCCGTGCGCCGCTACAGCCTCCCGGCTGCGAAGAAGAAAATCACATTTTCAGTCTTCGCCGCTTGTGTCCAGACGCCCAAAATCAGGACGACACAAAGGATCGATCATGGCTGTGTTCTGCAGGTGGTTGCTACGCCTCAGCTGTCGGAAAACACGCCTGGAAGGCTGCCTCGACGATGGCGAGCTTTGCGGCCTGGACCGTCATGTACTCCTGGTAAAACTGGTTCGACACCCACATGACCGAATGGCCGGGCTGGCCCAGCCAGCCAATACTGCCGAGCGCCTCGGCATCGCGCAATTTGCGCGCCAGATGGGTTCGCGACAGCTTGAGCCAATCGGCAAACTCAGCGATCGAAACGACACTGGTCGGGATACGATCGAGGCCGGCATGGTCGGGATCGATGCCGGACATCAGCCTGTCCATGACGATGCCGCCATTGTTGAGCCAGATGAACAGCGAAAAGGTCTGTTTGGGCTCGCGCACGGGGCTGGAGGAGAGCAGGCCGTCCGCCACCAGCGGCTGCAATTTGGCAATCATTTGGGGTCGTTCGAGGAACATGGCCAACCGGCTGCCGCCATCGAGACTGTCCAGCGTGCGCAGATGGGCAACGACCCAGCCAGCAAATGCTTTGAGCGTGGCCGCCGTCACCTGAAAGGGGTGGGCACGACCGTCCTCGGTCTTCGGTAGATACTCAATGATGTGGTAGTGCAACATCTCCTTGATGAAAGCGTCGGCGGTGTTGCGGCTGGCCACCGAATTGCGGCGGATGGCCTCCATGAAACGCGTCACAGTCACCTCGGTGTGACGGTCGTGCGGGTCTCGCCTGAAATGCAAGGCCAGGCCGACATGGGCCATCAGCCAACGCTGCTGCGTGGCGAACACCGAAGCAAGGCGCGGCGTCGCTTCATAAATCTGGAGCAGGGCCAGTGACTGCTCCCGGACACCGCGATGCAATGCCGGATGGCCGGCAATATCTTCCAAGTTCAGCGCCATCCTCCTCGCTCCGACCCAGCCCCCCGGCCTGCGAAGACACAGATTACATTTTCAGCCTTCACACTTCGTGTCTAGACGTTCCAGTCTGGACAATAGGCCCGAGCCGATCGCACCCAATACTTGCGGCCAACTGTTGGCAACTGTTCGTGGAGCAGGTGCCCGTCTTACCCTGGTTGAAGGAGCGGCGTCAGATTTCGAGCGCTTCCCGCAGTGCCGGACCACCCCTGACGCGAAGGTCGAGATCGGCTTCGATGTGGTCGATATGGTGCAGCATCAGCGCGCTGGCGCGTTCGGCATTGCCGTTTTCGAGCGCGTCGAGAATCTGCATGTGCTCGTTGTGGCCGCAGCTCGAAATGCCGGAGCGGCCATAGAGCGCGATCACCAGCGAGGAGCGCGCCACCAGCTCTTCCATGAAGCGCTGCAGGATGACGTTTCCGGCCACCGAGGCCAGCAGCAAGTGAAAATCACCTGACGCCTTGATTTCGGAGCGTCTCGCGGTCGGTCCGCGTTCGGCAATGAAGCGACCCTCTTCCTCGAGCTGAGCCTTGAACGCAAGGACATGCTCCGGCGTGATGCTTCCGGCGGCTGCAATGGCGATGCCGGGTTCGATGAGCCGGCGCGAGGCAAAGACCTGTCGGGCTTCTTCCGGCGACGGATTGGCGACGAAGGCGCCGCGGTTGCGCTCGGTGCGCACGAGGCCTTCGAAGGACAGCATCTGCAGGGCCGCGCGGGCGACAGTCCGCGACACATCGAACAATGTGCCGACCTCGCCTTCCGACAGCTTGGTTCCGGGTGCCAGCCGGCGGTCGACGATCGCATCGCGCAACTGGTCGCGGATCGCCTGGGCACGATCCTCATTGGCGTTGTCGATAGCAGGGAAAGTCTGGTCGGCAATGTTCATGGCTGCGCACCCTCGCGCCTTTCTATCCTGAATCGGGGCGTTCGGACGAGAGCCAAAGTGAACACGATCGCAGAAAAGATTGCATACGATTTTTGCGCAGATCGAAAACAATCGCTCATTATTTGTGCATTGCACAAGTATGCCATTTCGGCGGGCAGTCGGCTTCGGGGCTGATTTTTCCAAGGATTCAAACGCTTGAGGCTCACGGCGAGCGACTGGCACGCATGATGCTTTGGTTAATCCGATCAAAGGGGAAGCCGGATGTCCAAAGCCGCCGAAATCGACATCGTGTCCGTTTCGAAAGTCTATGGCGCAACCACCGCCGTCGAAGACATCAGCCTGAAAATTCCGGCCGGCACCTATTGCTGCCTGCTTGGTCCCTCCGGCTGCGGCAAGACCTCGACGCTGCGCATGATCGCAGGGCATGAGAGCATTTCCAGCGGCGATGTGCGGCTCGGCAATGTGGTGGTCACCGATCTGCCGCCGGCCAAGCGCGGCACTGCCATGATGTTCCAGTCCTACGCGCTGTTTCCGCATCTCGACCTGATCGACAATGTCGCGTTCAGCCTCAAGATGAAAGGCGTCGGCAAGGAGGAGCGTCGCGCCAAGGCGCTCGACATGCTGAAGCTGATGCAGATGGAGGCCTATGCCGGCCGTCGCCCGGCGCAGCTTTCAGGCGGCCAGCAGCAACGCGTGGCGCTGGCCCGCGCGCTGATTACCGACCCCGAGGCGCTGTTGCTCGACGAACCGCTGTCGGCGCTCGATCCGTTCCTGAAAATCCGCATGCGGGCCGAGTTGAAGAAACTGCAGGCGTCGCTCGGCATCACTTTCGTCCATGTCACCCACAGCCAGGAAGAGGCGATGGCGCTGGCCGATCTGATCGTGGTGATGAATGACGGCCGCATCGAGCAGGCGGCACCACCGCGCGACGTCTTCGAGCGACCGGCCACCGCCTTCGTCGCCCGTTTCATGGGCGACCACAACGTCATCTCCGGCCGCGTCAGTGGTGAGCGCGACGGCATGGTCGTCTTCGATGTGCCGGGTGGTATCTCGTTGGCAGCCAGCGGGCAGAGCAGGCAGGCCGGTGAGCCCATCGACATCGCCATTCGCACCGATCATGTGCGGATCGGTGAGCCGCCGGCCAGCGGGCTCGGCTTCACCGGCATCATCTCCAACATCGAGTACCGCGGCTCGACCGTGAAGCTCTCGGTCAACGGCGCCGGCATCGAGGATTTCACCGTCATCGTCGACGACACCAGCTTCTTCGCCAAGCCGGTGGCCGTCGGCGATGCGGTGCCAATCGCCTGGGACCCCGCGGACGCCATCGTCCTCGGCCGTCTCGATTCCTGAACCAGCATAACCAACCAGAAAAGGGGAACAGAAAATGACCAACACCACCGACACCAAGAAGACAGGAATTTCCCGCCGCTCGCTGCTCAAGACAGGGGCTGCGGCCGTCGGTTTTGCCGCCGGCTCCGGCGCCATATCAGGCTTCCCGACCATCTGGGCGCAGTCGAACATCACGCTGCGCCAGTTCGGCACCGGCGTGTCGAACCTCAACGCCATCGCCGACAAGTGCAAGGCCGATCTCGGCATTACGCTGGAAATGACCGCGACCGATTCCGACGCCGCCGCCCAACGCGCGGTGACGCAACCGGACAGCTACGACATTGCCGACATCGAATACTGGATCTGCAAGAAGGTGTTTCCGAGCGGCGTGTTGCAGCCGATGGATGTCAGCAAGCTGAAATATTATGACGAGTTGGTGCCGCTGTTCAAAACCGGCAAGCTGACGCCCGACAGCGTGATTGCCCAGGGCACCGCGCCGCACACGGTCGGCTATGTCGAGGCGCAGGACTCGAAGACCTTCGCCAAGGCGCCGACCAACTGGTTCACCATGGTGCCGACCATCTACAACGCCGACACGCTTGGCATCCGTCCCGACCTCGTCGGCCGCGACATCACCACCTGGGCCGACATCATGGACCCGGCCTTCAAGGGCAAGACCGCGATCCTCAACATCCCGTCGATCGGCATCATGGACGCGGCAATGATCATGGAAGCCACCGGCAACATCAAATATGCCGACAAGGGCAACATGACCAAGGAAGAGATCGACAAGACGATCGACTTCCTGATCAAAGCCAAGCAGGCTGGCCAGTTCCGCGCTTTCTGGAAATCCTTCGACGAGAGCGTCAATCTGATGGCGTCGGGCGAAGTGGTGATCCAGTCGATGTGGTCGCCGGCCGTCGCCGCCGTGCGCTCCAAGGGCATCGCCTGCCGCTTCCAGCCGCTCAAGGAAGGCTACCGCTCATGGGGCGGTGGCCTTGGCCTCGCCGCCCACCTCAAGGGCGCCGAACTCGACGCTGCCTATGAATACATCAACTGGTACACGTCCGGCTGGGTAGGCGGCTATCTCAACCGCCAGGGCTACTATTCCGCCAACATGGTGTCGGCCAAGAAGTTCATGTCCGAGGACGAGTGGGGTTACTGGATCGAGGGCAAGCCGGCCAAGGGCGAGATCAAGGCGCCAGACGGCACCGTTATGGAAAAGGCCGGCGCCGTGCGCGACGGCGGCTCGTTCGAAGAGCGCATGGGCAAGGTCGCCTGCTGGAACTCGGTCATGGACGAGGACCGCTACATGGTGAAGCGCTGGAACGAGTTCATCGCGGCGTGATGCACTGATCGCGGATGACGGCGGCGACGCCGCCGTCATCCGCAACACCACAGCTCGTCGGATATCCCGCATGACAGTCGCGCTCGAACGCCCCGCAATCGCCGCCGCCAAGCCCGCCAGGCGCCGCCGCTGGTCGTTCAGTGCCGTCACGCCCTACCTGCAATCAGCGCCGCTGGCGCTCATCCTCGGCGCATTCCTGCTGCTGCCTATCATCATGATCGTCGTCGTCTCCTTCTGGGACTACGACTTCGCGGCGATGTATCCGGATCTCCTGACCACCAACTATTCCGACGTGCTCGGCTCCTGGGTGACCTGGAAGACTTATCTCAACACTATCAAATTCGCAGCCATCGTCTGGGCGCTGACCTTGTTCATCGGTTTCTGGGTGGCCTATTTCCTTGCCTTCCATATCCGCACCACGGCCATGCAGATGGTGCTGTTCCTGGTCTGCACGGTGCCGTTCCTGACCTCAAACATCATCCGCATGATTTCCTGGATTCCGGTGCTCGGCCGCAACGGGCTGATCAACTCGACGCTGGTGCAACTGGGCCTGGTGCCGAAGCCGATCGAGTGGCTGCTTTATTCCGAATTCGCCGTGGTGCTGGCCATGGTGCATCTTTACACGCTGTTCATGGTGACGCCGATCTTCAACACGCTGATGCGCATTGACCGGTCGCTGTTGGAGGCCGCGCGCGACGCCGGCGCTTCCGGCTGGCAGGTGTTGTGGAATGTCGTCATTCCGCTGGCCAAGCCCGGCATGGCGATCGGCACCATCTTCGTCGTCACGCTGGTGATGGCCGATTTCTCTACCGTGCAGGTGATGTCGGGCGGCCAGAGCGCCTCGGTGGCGCTGATGATGAAGAACCAGATGTCGCTGCTGCAGTATCCGGCGGCCGCCGCCAATGCGGTCGTGCTGTTGGTGCTGGTGCTGTTGATGGTCGCCGGCATCCTGCGCATCGTCGACATCCGCAAGGAGCTTTGACGTGAGCCACGAGAAGCGCACTCTTGAATTCTACGTGCTGGCGGCGTTCTTCGCGCTGTTCGTGCTGTTTCTCTACGGTCCGCTGTCGGCGATCCTGATCCTGTCCTTCCAGGGTGAGAATGGCGGCCTGACGTTTCCGCTCAATGGCGTGTCGCTGCACTGGTTCGCCAATCTGTTCGAGCGCCAGGCGGTCGGTGATTTCGGCGGCAGCTTCAAGCGCTCGCTGATGCTGGGTGTCATGGTGATGATCGTCACCGTTGTCGTGTCGCTGCTTGCCGGCCTCGCCTTCCGCCAGAAATTTCGCGGCGCCACCGCGCTGTTCTACCTGGCCGTTGCCAGCCTCGTGGTGCCGTCGATCATCATCTCGCTCGGCATCGGCGTCGTCTTCCAGCAGATCGGTTTTCGTCCCGCCTGGTACACGTCTGCCTTCGGTGCTCATCTGACATGGACCTTGCCGTTCGGCGTGCTGATCATGTTCGCCGTCTTCAACCGGTTTTCGCCGGCCTATGAGGAAGCCGCGCGGGATCTTGGCGCCACGTCCTGGCAGACCTTCGCGCATGTCGTGCTGCCGATGATCGCGCCGAGCCTGATCGGCGTCGGCCTTTTCGGCTTCACGCTGTCCTATGACGAGTTCGCCCGCACGCTGATGACGTCTGGCACCTTCAACACGCTGCCGCTGGAAATCTACGGCATGACCACCAACGTCACGACGCCGGTGCTCTATGCGCTGGGCACCGTGACCACGGTGTTTTCCTTCCTGGTGATCCTGGCGACGCTCGGCGCCATCCTCTATGTCGGCCGCCGCCGGGCAAGGGTTTGAGAACCGCAGTGCAGATCCTCGTCGTCAATCCGAACACCACTGCCAGCATGACCGAAACCATCGCGGCGGCGGCGCGGTCGGCGGCCGGCGCCTGGACGGAGATCGTCGCCGTCACCTCGTCGATGGGGCCGGTTTCGATCGAAGGCTATTACGATGAAGCGCTGGCCGTGCCGGGCCTGCTGGTCGAAATCGCCGCCGGCGAGCGCTCGGGCGCGCAGGCTGCGATCATCGCCTGCTTCGACGACACCGGCCTCGACGCCGCGCGCGCCATGGCCAACATTCCGGTCATCGGCATCTGCGAGGCCGCGCTCAGCACCGCCTCGTTCATCGCCCAGCGCTTCACCGTGGTGACGACGACCACACGGTCATGGGTTCCCGTCGAGGCGCTGGTGCAGCGTTACGGCATGGCGGGCCGGGCGCGCGTGCGGGCCGCCGATATTCCAGTGCTCGCGCTTGAAGACCCGGCATCCGGTGCGGTCGAAAAACTGCGTGGCGAGATTGCACGCGCCATCGACGACGATCGCGCCGAAGCCATCGTGCTCGGCTGCGCCGGCATGGCCGACCTTGCCACCGCGCTGAGCCGGGAGTTCGGCGTTCCGGTCATCGACGGCGTCGGCGCCGCGGTCAAACAGGCCGAGGCGCTGATCGCGCTTGGCCTGTCGACATCCAAGCGTGGCGCCTATGCAAACCCGCTGGCAAAGCCCTATCGTGGCGCACTAGAATCCTTTGCACCGGGACCTGTCGCCGCCGAGTGATTGCAATGCCTCGAACGATCCGGACGCTCGCTGAGAGCGAAGTGGAAACGCTTGTCGACTGGGCGGCTTTGGAAGGCTGGAACCCCGGCTTCGGCGATGCCGCGGCGTTCCGCGCGGCGGATCCTGAAGGCTTCATCGGCGCCTTTGTCGATGACGAGATGGTGGCCGGGATTTCGGCTGTCGCCTATGGCGACGATTTCGGCTTCATCGGCCTCTACATCTGCCGTCCGGACCGGCGTGGCCACGGCCATGGCAAGGCGGTGTGGGACGCAGGCATGGCGCGGCTTGGCAACCGCACGATCGGCCTCGACGGTGTTGCCGAGCATCAGGCCAATTACCGCAGCATGGGCTTCGTGCCTGCCTATGACACCATTCGCCACAGCGGCCGCGCTGCAGGTGTGGCCAGCGAGGGCGACATCCGACCTGTCACGCCAGACCTTCTCGCCGATATCCTGGCTTACGACCGCCACTGCTTTCCGGCGCCGCGGCAAGCCTTCCTGCAGGAATGGTTGCGGCCACCGCGCAACGCGCTTGCGGTCGTGAACGCAGGAAGGATTGCCGGCTATGGCGTCGCGCGGCAGTGCCAAGACGGCTTCAAGATCGGGCCTTTGTTCGCCGACGACATGGACATTGCGCTGCAACTGGTGACGGGACTGGCAGGCTTGCAGGCAAGCGGCACCCTGCACATCGATGCTCCCGCAACCAATGGCGGGTTCATCGCCGCGCTCGAGGCGGCCGGTCTGTCACCGGGTTTCACAACGACCCGGATGTACAGGGGAGGCGTGTCTGCCCCGTCAGGAGTTTTCGGGATAACGACCCTGGAGCTCGGCTGAAGCCGAGCCCCGGGCACGGGCGGTCATTGCCGCCTCGTTCTTCCCAGTCGGATTTCGGAAACGACGGTCAGGCCGCCCGGGCTCCTGGCGTTTTACGCGCCCAGGCCGGCAGCCAGTCGCCATGGGTGGCGAGCAATTCATCCACCAGCGACCATATCTGGTCGAGGTCGAGTTCGGCCGCCGTGTGCGGGTCCATCATCGCCGCGTGATAGATATGCTCGCGGTTTTCCGTCATCAACGCTTGAACCGTCAGTTCCTGCACGTTGATGTTGGTGCGGATCAGCGCGGTCAGCTGCGGCGGCAGGTCGCCGATGAAGGTAGGCTGGATGCCGGAGGCATCGACGAGGCACGGCACCTCGGCCGCGCAATTGGTGGGCAGCGAGGTGATACAGCCATTGTTGCGGACGTTGCCGTAGATCACAGACGGCTCGCCCGTCCACACCGAATTCATGATCGAAGACGCATATTCCTTCGACTGCTCGACCTCGATCCTGTCGGCTGAACGATAGGCTTCCGCTTGTCCCTTCCAGCGTTCGATCTGCTCGATGCAGCGCTTGGGATATTCATCGAGCGGGATGCCGAATTTTTCGATCAGATCGTCGCGGCCTTCCTTGATGAAGTAGGGCGTGTATTCGGCGAAATGTTCCGAGCTTTCGGTAACGAAGTAGCCGAGCCGCGTCAGCATCTCATAGCGCACCTTGTTTGGGCAGCGCGGGTTCCAGCCCGGCTTCGGTGCCCGGCCTTCGCGATAGGCGCGCACGAGATCGGGATAGAGATTGCGATAGGAGCCGTCCGGCTGGCGATGCTCGAATTTGAGGTAGAAGGCCATGTGGTTGATGCCGGCCGAGCGGTAGCGGATTTCCTCGTAGGGAATGTCGAGGTCGTGCGCCAGTTCCATCGCCGTTCCCTGCACCGAATGGCAGAGGCCGACCTGCCTGATCTCGGGGTATTTCTCTGATATCGCCCAGGTGTTGATCGCCATCGGGTTGACGTACTGCAGCATGATCGCCTGCGGGCAGACGGCGAGCATGTCCTCGCAGACCTTCCAGAGATGCGGCACGGTTCTGAGGCCCCGCATGATGCCGCCGACGCCCAGCGTATCGGCGATGGTCTGGCGCAGGCCGTATTTCTTCGGGACTTCGAAATCGGTGACCGTGCAGGGTTCGTAGCCACCGATCTGGAAGGCGACGACGACGAAATCCGCGCCCTTCAACGCCTTGCGCTGATCGGAATAGGTTTCGGCCTTGGCCTTGACGCCGAGAGTCGAGATCAGCTTGTTGACGACAATGGCGCTCTCTTCGAGGCGCTGCGGGTTGAGGTCCATCAGGGCGATGCTTGCCCCCGATAATGCCGGACGCTGCAGCACGTCGCCGACGATGTTCTTCATGAACACCGTGGAGCCAGCTCCGATGAATGTGATCTTGGGATTTCTTGTCATTACAGTCTCCGGCAAATGCAATCAGGCTACCTCGAAAGCGGCTTTGACGAGCCGTTGCGTGTAGGCGGTTTTGGGATTGGACAGAACTTCGTTGACCGGCCCCGCTTCGACGATCTTGCCGTGCTGCATGACGATCACACGGTGGCAGAGCGCGCGGACGACCTTGAGATCGTGCGAGATGAAGAGGTAGCTGAGGCCGCGTTCGCGCTGCAGCTTGCGCAGCAGTTCGATGATCTGCGCCTGGACCGAGAGATCCAACGCCGATGTCGGCTCGTCGAGCACGATGAACTCGGGTTCCAGCGCAATGGCGCGGGCGATGGCGATGCGCTGGCGCTGGCCGCCGGAGAACTCGTGCGGGAAGCGCGAGAGGATGTTGCCCGGCATGCCGGCGCTGGTCAGCGCGTCGCGCACCCGGTCGATGCGGTCGTTCTTGGTCGCCCCGATCCGGTTAACGACCAGCCCTTCCTCGATGATCTGGCCGATCGTCATACGCGGGTTGAGCGACGAAAACGGATCCTGGAAGACGATCTGCATGCGCGAGCGCAACGGTCGCATCTCCGCCCGCGACCGGCCATGGATCGGCTGGCCGTCGAAGTAGATCTCGCCGCCGCTGCTGGTGTTGAGCCTGAGCAGCGCTTCACCGAAGGTCGTCTTGCCCGATCCGGATTCGCCGACGAGGCCCAGTGTCTCGTGGCGGCAAAGGGTCAGGTCGAGACTGTCGACGGCGACGAGTTCGCGCAGGTCCGGTTTCAGGAACGTGCCATGCCGCAGCATGAAGGAGACGCGCACGCGCTTGGCATCGAGGATGATGCCGGCGCCTTCCGGCAGCGGATTGGCCTGGCCGCGCGGTTCGGAGGCCAGCAAATGCTTTGTATAGGGATGCTGCGGATCGGCGAAAAGCCTGTCCGTCACATTGTGCTCGCACATGGCGCCGTGCTGCATGACATAGACATAGTCGGAGAACTGCCGCACCACCGTCAGGTCGTGGGTGATCAGGATCACCGCCATCCGCAATTGTTTCTGCAGGTTGCGAATGAGGTTCAGGATCTGCGCCTGAACCGTGACGTCGAGCGCCGTTGTCGGCTCGTCGGCGATCAGCACGTCCGGATCGTTGGCGAGCGCCATGGCGATCATCACACGCTGGCGCTGGCCGCCGGAAAGCTGGTGCGGATATTGCCGCAGCCGCGCGGAAGGGTCTGGTATCTGCACCTGTTGCAGCAATTCCAGGGCTCGTGCCTCGGCCTGCTTGCGGCTCACCTTGCGATGCACCCGGATCGCCTCGACGATCTGGCTGCCGATCGTGTAGATCGGATTGAGCGAACTCATCGGCTCCTGGAAGATCATCGAAATGCGGTCGCCGCGCAGTTTGCGCCGCTCCCGTTCGGAGAATTTCAGGATGTTGGCGCCATCGTACTCGACTGTCGATTTCGCCGACACCACGGCGCGCTTGGACAGCAGCCCCATGACGGTGCGCGCCGTCACCGACTTGCCCGATCCGGATTCGCCAACGATGGCGATCGTCTCGCCGCGATAGAGCTGGAACGAGATGTCCTTGACGGCTTCGACCGTGCCGTGTTCGACCTTGAAATCGACCGCGATGTTGCGGGCGTCGATGACCGGGTTTTCCGAACGTCCGTCATGATCGAGCCGGACAGGCGGGGCGAAGGTGTTGACGAGTGCGAGAGCCATCACATCACCTCAATAAGGATCCACTGCATCGCGCAGCCCATCGCCAAGCGCGTTGAACGCGAAGACGGTGACGAGCACGAAGCCGACGGGCGCAAGTATCCAGGGATAGGTGCCGATGACCGAATAGGTCGCGGTGTCCTGCAGCATTAGCCCCCAGGAGATCAGCGGCGGCTTCACCGCGAAACCGAGGAAGCCCAGGAACGATTCGAGCAGCACGACACTCGGGATCGCCAAGGTGACGGCAACGATGACGTGGCTCATTACGTTCGGGAAAATGTGCTGCATGATGATGCGACGGTCGGTGGCGCCGACGGCGATCGCGGCACGGACATAGTCGATCCGGGCCAGCGCCAGCGTCTTGCCGCGGACTTCGCGCGACATCTGCGCCCAGCCGAGTGCCGACATGACGATGATCACAAAGGCCAGGAAGACGTTGGTCGGCGCCGTCACCGGGACCAGCGATGTCAGCGCCAGGTAGAGCGGCAATTGCGGAAAAGCGAGCACCAGTTCGACGAAGCGTTGCACCCAGACATCGAACACACCACCGAAATAGCCCGAAACCATGCCGACAGTGGTGCCGATCACGGTGACGATGAAGACCACGGTCAGCGCGATCATCAAGGAGATGCGCGAACCATAGATGGCGCGGGCCAGCACATCGCGGCCGAATTTGTCGGTGCCGAGGAAATGCACCGGAAGGCCGTCGGTCGAGCCGAAGAAGTGCCGGTTGGCAGGGATCAGGCCAAGGAGCCTGTAGTCCGCGCCCTTGACGAAGAAACCGAGCAGGCGCGGGTGGTCATAGTCCGGTCCTACGACCGGCTGGAAGGTGACCGGGTCAAGCTCTTCGGAATCGGCCAGCGCATAGACACGCGGCTGGAAGACGAAATTGCCGTCCTTGTCGTGGAAGCTCATCATTTGCGGTGGCGCGAAACCGACATCGGTCACCTTGGGGTCCATGGGGGCGAAGAAATCGGCGAACACCGCCATCAGCACCAGAAATACAACCAGGATCAGCCCGGCCATGCCGGTCCAGGATCGCTTCAGCCGACGCCAGACGAGCGCCATATAGCTTTCGTTGCCATGCGACGGTCTCGTCGTGACGGGTTCTTCGACGGGCGGCGGCAGGGAGGGATCGATCGCAAGCATCTCAAGCCCCCGCATACTGGCGGACGCGGGGGTCGAGCAGGACCAGCAGCATGTCGGCGATGATGTTGCCGACGATCAGTGTCGCCGACAGCACCATCATGAAGGTGGCGGTGACATAGACGTCGCCGACCGCCATCGAGCCGACGATCGCCGGCCCGACGGTCGGCAGCGCAAAGATGATCGCCGTCTCGATCTCGCCTGTCAGCATGTAGGGCAGCACCACGCCCTGGTACATGACAAGCGGATGCAGCGCATTCGGCACCGCATGGCGCATGACGACTGCGGCGCCGCTCAGGCCCTTGGCGCGGGCCGTTTCGACATACTGGGCATTCAGCGTGTCGAGCAGATTGCCGCGCATGACGCGCATATTGTAGGCGAGCCCGCCAAAAGTTGCGATCGCAACGACCGGCCAGACATGTTTGACGAGATCGGCGAATTTGGCCCAAGACCATGGCGCCCCGCCATATTGCGGCGAGAAGAAGCTGCCGATCTCGGACACGTTGAACTTGAAAACCAGGAGATAGACGATGATCAGCGCCATCAGGAAGCGCGGCACCGTCATGCCGAGGAAGGCGACGGTCGAAAGCGCGCTGTCGATCCAGCTATACTGTCTGGTCGCCGCCCAGATGCCGAAACCGATGCCGAGCACGGAGGCCAGGATGTGGCACACAAGAGCCAGCAGCAAGGTGCGCGGCAAGCGCTCACCGACCACATCGGCAACCGGCTTGTTGTAGTAGAGGCTGTAGCCGAAATCGCCGTGGGTGACGATGCCGCCGATCCAGTTGAAATACTGGACCAGCATCGGCTTATCGAGCCCGTGCTCGACCCGGTAGGCTTGCGCCTGCGCGTCGGCCTCGGCGAAGGAGGCGCCACCCTGATTGATGAGCTGGGAGCGAATGTAATCCGCATAATCGCCCGGCGGTGCCTGGATGATGGCAAAAGTCACCGCGCTCAGGATGACCAGCACCGGTATGGCGGAGGCTATGCGCACGAGCAGGAATCGTAACATTTGACGGTTCGCTTCGCTTTGCAGCAGTTGCTCCTCGTGGGTGCAGCCGGCGGTTTCTTTTTTGTCCGGCCGCGCTCGCGGCGCGGCCGGAAGGTCTTTTCGTCTGGGAGGATCTTAAAGCGCGTCGCAGTGCGGCGCGCCTTAAGTTTCTGGTTAGTTCATCGGACCCTTGTCTCCGGGCTTGCCGGGCAGTTGTTCGGGGAACAGCTCATACTTGCCCTGCTTGTCCGCGGCGACCCAGACACGTTCCCGGATGATCGAGTCTTCGGCCCAGTTGAACATGAAGATCGGCGTGCCTTGCAGGATGTTGGAGAAGCGCTTGTTGATGATCAGCGCCCCCGGATATTCCGTCAGGCCGACAGTGTAGACGTGCTCCGTCGAGATCTTCTGGAACTGCTTCATCAGGCTGGCGCGCTCGTCATTGTCCTGCGTCGAGACGAACTTGTTGACGATGTCGACGAGGTCCTTCTCGAACGGCATCAGATCGACCTGGCCGCTTTCCGGAGCGCGATGGTTCCAGCTGGTCTTCGGGCCGACAGGGGCCAGCTGCTCGGTGTTCTGCACGACGGAGGTGAGCTCCTGGTCGTTACGCCGTACCAGCCAGTCGAAGCGGCCGGAATAGTTGGAGGCGTCGCGCTGGATACCGTCAAGCCCGTTGAGGACAACGCGCAGGCCAAGCTTTTCCATCTGGCCGACGACGCCCTCTGCGAGGCTCTTGTCGGTGGTGTAGTCGTTGTTGACCAGCATCACGATCTCGACGTTCTTGCCGCCGGCGGTGCCGGCCGGGAAGTTCACGAAACCGTCGCCATCCGTATCCTTCAGGCCGGCCTTGGCAAGCTCGGCCTTGGCGCCTTCGAGATCGAATGGATAGTAGACAGTCGAGTCCCGATCATAGAAGCTCGTGCCCGAGGACAGGCCGCCCGGATAGATCGCGGTGAACGGACCCTTGACCAGCGAGTCGCCGAGCGCCTTGCGGTCGAGTGCCATGGTGACGGCCTTGCGGAAGTCCTCGTTGCGGTTCAGCTCGCGGACCGCTTGCCCCCGCTCATCCGGATTGCCCCAGCCATTGGCGGAGAAATTCATGCGCAAATTGTAGCCGATCAGACGCGGGCCGAAGGCGAGGCGGGCCGGTGCGTCCTTTTCCGCCGCACGCTTCAGCGAGGCGACGAAGTTTTCAGGCTGCTCGAGATTCGAGAAATCGGCGGCGCCTGCCACGGCCTGGACGTCGCGGTCTGCCCAGGTCGAGAGCTTGTAGTGAAGCTCATTGAGGTAAGGCAGCTGGTTGCCCTTCTCGTCGACCTTCCAATAGTAGGGATTGCGCCGCAGCACGATAATGTCGTCGGGCCGGTATTCAACCGGCACCCAGGCGCCCATCACCGGCATGTTCATATATTCCGGCGGGAAGGCGTTCTTGAACTGCTCGTAGGTGTTCTTCGAATATTTCGGGTGGTGCGGCTTCAAGATATGCGCGGGGCCGGGGCAGAAGGTGCCGTAGGCCATGGCATAGAGATATTGCTTCGGGAAGGCTTCCTTGAAGGTCCACTCGACGGTGTAGTCGTCGATCTTCTTCAGCGTCGTGCCGACGCCGAAGGTTTCGGGGGTGGCGCCGTTGAGCGGCGACACATTCGGGTCGACGACCTCGTCATCCCAGTAGAACATGACGTCGTCGGCATTGAAGGCGACACCGTCAGACCATTTGGCGCCCTCGACCAGGTGCATCGTCAGTTTGTGGCCGTCCTTCGACCAGTCCCAGCTTTTGGCCAGGTTCGGCAGCGGCTCGGTGTCCTTGGCCTCGACCTGGAACAGTGGCGCGGTGCGCGTCAGGCATTCGGAAAGGCCGATATCGATGCCGCCCCAGCCTTGCGTCTGGCCGGCACCGTAGTTCCAGCCTTCCGGCCGGCCGCCGATGACATGGCGCATCGTATCGCCGTAGACGCCGATGCCGTCCTGCATGTTGGCGGTCTTGAAAACCAGCGGCTCCTTCGGCAGCCGATCCTTGACCGGCGGCAACGCGCCTGATTTGACGTATTTCTGCGTGACCCAATCGGGCTCGTGGTATTCGGGCAGCGCCTTGAACTCCAGGATGGAGTCGCGCGCCACATAGGTGATTTTTCCTTCGGCGGGGAATTGTGCGGGCGCCGGCGGCACCGTCGGTTCGGATGCGTGCGCATTCAACGCCGCGGCGGACACGCTCAGCGCCAGCCCAGCAAGAATGCCAATGTTTCGGAAACTCGTCATCGTCTCTCCTCCCTGTTGTTGTTTCGGAGCGCTTGCGCCACTCCATTGCTCCTCGAGATATGCGGCCGAGGATCTCCTCCGAAAATCAGCCGTGATCCGTTCTGCCTGTCGCTCAGACGGCCTGTTTGAGGGCGGCTTTTTCGACGCGCAGCTCCTCGATCGAGCGGACGTCGCGGCGTGCGGCACCTGCCCATTCGCGGGTCTTGACTCTGGATCTCGAAAGCCGCTCCTTCGCGGCCGGAATGGCATGGGCGTATTGCGGCAGCCAGTTGGCCTGGGCGACGACCATCTCATCGACCATTTGCCAGACTTCTTCCGGCGTCGAGACGGCGCCGACCAGCGGGTCGTGCAGGACCGCCAGTTTCAAAAGGTCGATATCGCCTGATATCGCCGCATGAACCGACATGCGCTGGACATTGATCGAGGAAATGCAGGTGGCGGCGCAGGCTTCCGGCAGCGTGATGCCCGAAGCCATGTTGATGCCGAAGCGATCGACAAAGCCCGGCGACTCGATGATCGCGTCCTGCGGCAGGTTGGCGATGACGCCATTGTTCTTGACGTTGAAATGGCCGCGATAGACGCGGTTGGTCTCCAGCGCTTCCAGAATGTGGCTCGCATGCTCGTTGGAGCGCTTGGAAGGATCGATCGGCCTGGCGGCGGATTCGAGAAATTGCGGAAATTCCGTTTCGAACCAGTTGCGCGTTTCCGTGGAGTGGCGAAGGTAGCCACCGGTTTCGCCATGGATCCAATCCGACATGTCGATCCAGCGGGTGATTTCGTCTGGCCGCTTGCGGTACCAGGGCAGATATTCGGAAAGGTGGCCGTTGCTTTCGGTCGAATAGACGCCGAAGCGCTTCAGGACATCGATACGCAGCTTTTCCTGCTGCGAAAAAACCGGATGCGCCTCGAAAGCCGCGACCAACTCGTCCTTGCCGATCTTGCGGCCGTTGAGCCGCAGGTCGATGAACCAGGTCTGATGGTTGATGCCGGAGCAGACATAGTCGAGTTCGCTGTGCGATTTGGCACCCAGCACTTCGGCGATCTGCTCGGCGCCGTGCTGGACGCCATGGCAGAGGCCAACGGTATCCACCTTGCCATACTCGATCGCCGCCCAGGTGTTCATCGCCATCGGGTTGGCATAGTTGAGGAATTTCGCCCCGCGCTCGGCGAGTTCGCGGATGTCCTTGCAGAAGTCGAGAATGACCGGGATGTTGCGCTGGCCGTAAAGAATGCCGCCGGCGCAGATCGTATCGCCGACGCACTGGTCGATGCCATATTTCAACGGGATTCGGATGTCGTCGGCATAGGCTTCGAGGCCACCGACGCGCACGCAGCTGATGATATAGCGAGCCCCCTCGAGGGCAGCGCGGCGATC
Organism: Mesorhizobium sp. P2_H9; assembly: GCF_056403215.1. Lineage (NCBI taxonomy): Bacteria > Pseudomonadati > Pseudomonadota > Alphaproteobacteria > Hyphomicrobiales > Phyllobacteriaceae > Mesorhizobium > Mesorhizobium sp. P2_H9. The sequence continues at coordinate 286,580 of NZ_JBFUFX010000002.1, forward strand.
GGTTGTCGCCGTGACCCTGGTCGGCAATTTGTTGAATTCGACGACCCTGTCGAGGATCTCCTTGATCATTCCGAGATTGTGCTGGCTAAGGTCGGTCAGCGCGAATTCGACATCCCTGAATTCCGGAACGCACAGAATGTCGGTAAACAGCTTCTTAGTGAAGCCGACGCTGCCCGCGCCGATGATGGCGATTTTGAAACTCATCACTTCACCTCGATCCTGCCGAAATGTTAGGTAAGGGCGGCAAAAGGAAATTTGATCCACATGCCGCGGCATAGAGCCACGACAAACGGGAATCCGGCGTCTCCTCCTGACCGCTCCTCGACCGCGGCTTCTTATGCTTTCGGGAGGGATTATGCGCCTATTGAGGAATGCGACCAGAGAAGGATTGTGCTTTCAGGGGTAATTTTGTGCTGCGCGACCTGATCGACACCGGACCATCGGCCAGAACCGTCTCGCTGCCGCGCGGCCGTCAGCGCCTGCACACCATGCCGACCAGCGCCGGCTACGAAGTGCGCGAGAACGAGATCTACGACTGGGATGGACGCAAGCGCGGCCAGACGCCGTTTACCGTGCTTCAGCACACAATCAGCGGCACTGGCCGGCTGCGCTACGAGAACCGCAACTACCGCCTGCAAAAGGGCGACACGCTGCTGGTGCTGGTGCCGCACAATCACCGGTACTGGCTGGCCAAGGGCGAGCGCTGGGAATATTTCTGGATATCGATGAACGGCGATGAGGCGCTGCGCATCCACAAGCTGGTCCTTGCCGCCGTCGGCCCGGTGCTGCGGTTGCAGCCGTCGACGATCGATCATCTCGCAGACTGCAGCGTGCGCCTGGTCAAGGGCGCGGCCTCGCCCGGAGCCGCGTCCGCCGTCGCCTACGAGGCGGCGATGGCGCTCTATGACGATGTGTTCGGCTCGCATGCCTTCACCGACGAGAAAAGCCCCATGCAGCCGGTGATCGATCACATCAAGGCCAATCTCGACAGGCCGCTGTCGGTCGACGATCTGGCGGGGATCAGCGGGCTCAGCCGCGCGCATTTCTCGCGCTGCTTCGCCGAGAGCGAGGGCCTGCCGCCGGCCGAATTCGTGCTGCAGCAGCGGCTGCAGCGTGCGGCGAAATTGCTGACGAAGGCCGACTTCCTGCCGGTGAAGGAAGTGGCCATCATGTGCGGCTTCGAAGATGCCAACTATTTTTCGAAAGTCTTCCGCCGCCTGTACGGCATCAACCCGACGCAATTTCGCACCACCGGCATGTATGCCAGCGTGGGAAACCACCGTTAGATGGTCGCGAGACGGCGAATGGGCCGGCGCATCGGAAGACGGCACCGAGGGGATGGACTCACATGCGTAATGCTTCTCTTTTTGACCTTTCCGGTAAAAAGGCGCTGGTTACCGGCGCCAGTCGCGGCATTGGGCGCAGTATTGCCGAGGCTTTGAGTGCTGCCGGCGCCGACGTCGCGGTCACCGCGCGTGCCTTGCCATCCCTCGACGAGACGATTGCGGCCATACATCAAGCCGGTGGGATCGCGCATGCGCTGGCGCTTGACGTCGTTGATGTCGGTAGCTGCAGGAGCGCCGTGGCGGAGGCAGCCCACTTGCTCGGTGGGCTCGACATCCTCGTCAACAATGCCGGCGTGGAAGAGGTCCGGCCTTCACTCGAGGTTGAGGAAGCCCTGTGGGACAGGATCGTCGACACCAATCTCAAGGGCGCGTTCTTCTGCGCCCAGGCTGCCGCCCGCCATATGAGAGAGGCGGGGCGACCAGGCGTCATCATCAATCTCTGCTCGCTGACATCCGAAGTCGGCGTGCCGACGGCGGTGCCATACGGTTCGTCGAAATCGGGCCTGCTCGGCATGACGCGTGCTCTGGCGGCGGAATGGGCGGAGCTCGGCATCCGCGTCAACGCCATCGCGCCCGGATATTTCCGGACGGCAATGACCGATGTCTTTTACAGCGACGAGACCTGGCAGCGGGCAATGCTTGCCAAGATACCGCAGAGACGCTTTGGCGATGTCGCCGACCTGCATGGGGTCGCCGTGTTCCTGGCGTCCGATGCTGCTGGCTACATAACCGGACAGTCGATTCCGGTCGATGGCGGTTTTCTGGCGTCGATATGACCGGCTGACGTCAGCCGCGCTGCGGCGCGGGGCCGGACAGCGAGAATCAACTTGGCATCTTGTATGTGGTTGTACATACTTTGCGAGAGCCGCTGTCGGCATGTTGATATTTTCCAGGAGAAGGAACACCCATGTCTGACATCAGCTTTCACGATCTGTCGTCGATGGATGCTGCGCAGCGGGCCGATTTGCTGAAGCGAGCCGAAGGCGATCTGTCGACTTTCGTCGAGAAGGTCCGGCCGATCATCCAGTCGGTCAGGGACGAAGGCGATGCGGCGCTGATCCGCTTCGCCAGGGAGTTCGACAAGGCCAGTGTGGCCGAAGGTGAGCTGAAGGTCTCGGAGGCCGAGTTCGATGCTGCGTTCGACACGGTCGAAAAGGACGTCATCGAGAGCATCAAATACGGTATCGGCAACATCCGGAGTTTCCACCTGGAGCAGCGGCCGGAACCGATGTGGCTGAAGGAGGTTCGGCCAGGCGCCTATGCCGGCGACCGATACACGCCGATCGCTTCGGTTGCGCTTTACGTGCCACGCGGCAAGGGTGCCTTTCCATCGGTGACGATGATGACCTCGGTTCCCGCCGTGATCGCCGGGGTGCCGCAGATCGCGATCGTGACGCCGCCGACATCGGATGGCTCCGTGGACGCCGCAACACTGGTCGCCGCGCGCCTTGCCGGCGTCGAGACCGTCTACAAATGCGGCGGCGCCCAGGCTGTCGCCGCAGTCGCTTATGGCACCGAGACGGTGAAGCCAGCTGTCAAGATCGTCGGTCCTGGCAGCCCGTGGGTGGTTGCGGCAAAGAGCTTGTTGTCCTCGGTCATCAACACCGGTCTTCCGGCCGGCCCCTCCGAAGCGATCATCTTTGTCGACGACAGCATCGACGGCGGCCTTGCTGCCCTCGACCTTTTGATCGAGGCCGAGCATGGGCCCGATTCATCGGCCTATATCGTCACGCATAGCCGCAAGGTTGCTGAAGCCGCCCTTGCCGCCATTCCGGAACACTGGTCGCGGATGACCGAGCAGCGTGTCGAATTTTCGCGTGCAGTGCTGACCGGAAAGCGCGGCGGCATCGTGCTGACGGCGTCATTGGAAGACAGCTACCGCTTCATCAACGACTATGCGCCCGAGCACCTCGAGATCCTGTCGAAGGAGCCGTTTGCGCACCTTGGGCAGATCACCGAAGCGGCCGAAATCCTGATGGGGCCGCACACGCCGGTGACGCTCGCCAACTTTGTCCTCGGACCCAATGCGGTGCTGCCGACCAGCCGCTGGGCGCGAACCTACGGGCCGCTTTCGGTGACGGATTTCGTCAAGCGCTCGTCCGTCGGCTATGTTACCTCGGCAGCCTATCCGGAACTCGCCGGGCATGCGCGCAAGCTGGCCCGCTACGAGGGTTTCAGTTCCCACGAAAACGCGATTTCAGAGATCCGCAACCGCTATCTCTAAGGGGTCGCCATGAAAGCCGTACGCCTGCATGGACCCGGTGACTTGCGCGTCGAAGACATCGCGGCACCAAGCGATCCCGATGCGGGCTGGGTGAAGCTGAAGGTCACGGCCGCGGGCATTTGCGGCTCGGACCTGCACAATTTCCGGACGGGCCAGTGGATAAGCCGATCTCCGTCCACGGCGGGGCATGAACTGACAGGCGAGGTGACAGCGGTCGGGGAGGGCGTGGACACGCTCGCCGTCGGCGACAGGGTCGTCGCCGACTCGCGCTTCTGGTGCGGAGACTGTGCTGAGTGCAGAGCGGGGCGCAGGCAGCACTGCAGCTCGCTTGGATTTGTCGGTGAAGTCTGCGATGGCGGCTTCGCCGAAGAGGCCGTCTTGCCCGCCCGTCTCCTGCACATCGTCGATGCCGCCCTTGACGAGCGGGTTGCGGCAATGGCCGAGCCGCTTGCGGTGGCTTTGCATGCCGTGCGGCGCCTGCCTAAAAACGGAGGTTCCGTCCTCGTCACCGGTTGCGGCCCTATCGGCGGTCTCGTTGCCTTGCTGCTCTCCCGAACATTTCAGGGGACCATTCTGGTCACCGACCGCAACCCGAGCCGCTGCGCGCTGGTGGCGCGAGTCACCGGCGCCGTGCCTGTCGCGCTGAACCGCGAAGCCATCGCCGCGGCCACGGCGTATACCCCCTTGCTCGCCGCTGTCGAAGCGACAGGCAGCATCGCCGTACTCGAGCAACTGCTGGGTGTTCTCGATCCGGGCGGCGCGGTGGCAATGGTCGGCATATTCCATGGCCGTCTCGATATCGATCCCAACACTCTGGTTGAACGGGAAATCACATTGCTGGGCTGCCATGCGTTTGCGGACGAGCTTCCCGACGCCATTGCGATGCTCGGCGAACTGACGCAGCCCCTGATCGAGTTGATCGACCGCGAGGTCGGCCTCGATGACGTGCCCGCTGCCTACGAGCGGTTGTTAGCGGGGCGAGCCAATGGCTTGAAAACGATCATCCGGATGCAGCAACCTGCAGAGGGCGCATGACTTTCGACAGATTGCCGGAAAGGACTTTGAAGATGAACACCTTGCCCAATACGGCGAGCCCGCTCTACGAAAAGGTGAAGGACTACATCCTGACCAACATCGGCACCGGGCGATGGAGCAAGGACCGCAAGCTGCCGTCCGAAAACGAACTCGTGGCATCGCTCGGCGTTTCCAGGATGACCATCCATCGGGCCTTGAGGGAGCTGACGTCGGCCGGATTTCTGGTCCGCATTCAGGGCGTTGGAACGTTCATTGCGCCGCCGCGGCCGCAGTCGGCCCTGCTGGAGATCAACAACATAGCGGCGGAGATTGTCGGGCGCGGCAACAAGCACCGTTCCGAAGTGCTCGTCCTCGAAACCATCATGCCGGCAAAGGAACTGATGCTTTCCTTCGAGATGGCCAAACGGGTTGCCGTCTACCATTCCGTCGTTGTCAATTTCGAGAACGACCTGCCCGTGCAAGTCGAAGAGCGCTTCGTCAATCCGAGCCTCATCCCCGACTATGACAAGCAGGATTTCACGAAGACGRCGACGTACGACTACCTCATGCAGAAAACCCCGGTGACCGAGGTCGAGCACATCATCTCGGCCATCCCGGCGGATACTGAGACCGCGCTGCATCTGGGCATCGAGGTCGGCGATTGCTGCCTCTTTCTGCATCGCCGCACATGGACCGGCGCCGTGGTGGCGACGATCAGCAAACTGACCTATGCGGGCAGCCGTTACACCCTCGGCAGCCGCTATTCTCCTTCCAAAAATGCCTGACCAGGAGAAGCCATGGCTTGTATATGCATGTATGTAGTTTTACTTCTTGACAACGGCTTTCGCCGACGTTGAAATGCCGCTGCACTTCCATGAAGGCTGCGGAAAAACGCCAGGGCAAGAGCCGCGAGAGCAGAACCCGCCTTCTCACCAGACCGGTGCTTTGTTGAAGAAGTGATCCGGCATCAAGGGGAACAATGACGATGCGTAACCTCACAGGACAATTTCGCGCGCTGTTCATGGCTGCGGCCATCGGCATCGCCGCCAGCCAGGCCGCAAATGCGGCAGATGCGACCATTCCCACCACGCCCGAGGCGGGTTCATTCAAGATCGGCATCGAACCGTGGCTTGGATATGGCCAGTGGCATATCGCCGAGGCCAAGGACCTGTTCAAGGCAAACGGGCTGGCGGACGTCCAAATCGTGAACTTCGCCCAGGACAAGGATATCAACGCTGCCCTGGCGAGCGGCCAGCTTGATGCAGCCAACATCGCGACCCACACGGCGATGGGTATGGTTGCCGCCGGCCTGCCGGTGAAAATCGTGCTGCTGCTCGATGTCTCGATGACGGCCGACGCGATGATCGCCGGCAAGGACATCACGTCGGTCAAGGATCTCAAGGGCAAGCAGGTCGCCTTCGAGGAAGGCACGACGAGCGATATCCTGCTCAAATATGCGCTGGCCAAAAACGGCATGTCCATCGACGATATCGTGCCGGTGCCGATGCCGGCGTCCGATGCAGGCGGCGCGCTGATCGCCGGTCAGGTTCCGGTCGCGGTCACCTATGAGCCCTATCTCACCGTGGCCATGGCTCAGAACAAGGACTTCAAACTGATCTTCACCGCCGGAGAGGATCCCGGCCTGATCAGCGACGTGCTGGTGGTGCGCGATGAGGTGATCAAGTCGCGCCCGGGGCAGGTGCTGGCCATGATCAAGACCTGGGATGCAGCCCTGAAGGACTACACCGCCGATACGCCTGGTGGCCGCGCCATCATCTCCAAGGCTGTCGGTTCGAGCGTCGAAGATCTCAACACGGCGTTTGACGGCGTGCGTTACTATTCGCTCGCCGAAAACAAGACGGCATTGACCGGTGATTTCTCGACCAAGACCTTTGCCGATGTCGAAGCCGCCGCCAAGAACGCCAAGCTGCTTCAGGCCGATGTGACGCCCGAGCAGATGATCGATCCGGCTTTCGTCAAGGCGGCTGAGTGACGAAGGCCTGACGTGGCAACGAAACGGCCGAGGAGCGTGCTGTGACCACGAGCCCGCCTTCGGAGCCAGTCACGAAACGCGCGCCGGCGCGCCGCCGATCCTCGGGGATCGGCGTGCCCATCGCCCGGTCGCGCTTCGTGATGATTGCCGTTGTGGTGTTCATTGGGCTCGGTCTTGCCTGGTGGGCAGCGACGAGCCTTGGGGCGGTGAAAGCGATCTTCCTGCCATCGCCCGGCAGTGTGGCAAGCCAGCTCGCCAAGCTCGCCGGCGACGGCACGCTGTGGATCGACCTCAAAGCGTCGATGTACCGTATCTCCATCGGATTCTTGATTGCCTCGGCCCTGGCAATCCCGATCGGCGTGCTGATCGGCAGTTTCAGGTCGTGGGAAGCAGCGGTCGAGCCGCTGGTGGATTTCATCCGCTACATGCCGGTGGTCGCTTTCGTGCCCTTGTCCATCCTCTGGGCGGGTACGGGAGACACGCAGAAATTCCTGATCATCTTCATCGGCACCTTCTTTCAGCAGGTCTTGATGATCATGGACAATGTGAAGCGGGTTCCGAAGGATTTCATCGGCCTTGGGCGGACACTCGGCCTGCCGGATCGCAAGATCCTGACCCGCATCGTGGTGCCGAGTGCCTTGCCGGGCATTTGGGACACGCTGCGCATCAGCCTCGGCTGGGCCTGGACATGGCTTGTGCTGGCGGAACTCGTCGCGGCGACCTCCGGCCTCGGCTATCGCATCACCGTGTCGCAGCGCTATTTCCAGACCAACACCATCATCGGCTACATCCTGCTGCTGGGCGTGCTCGGGCTGGTTACAGACCAAGTCATGAAGGCGCTTGAGAAAGTGCTGTTCCGGCAGGATGGCCAATCGCAATGAGATGCAGCCGATGAGTGTTCCCAAATTGCACATCGGAGGCCTCCACAAGAGTTTTGGCTCGGGGGAACGGCGTACGGAAGTGCTGCGCGACATCARTCTCGAYCTYGCCGACAACGAATTCGTCTCGCTSGTSGGCACMTCGGGCTGCGGYAAGAGCACGCTGCTTTCGATCGTCGCCGGACTGCAGGATTTTGACGCCGGCGAGCTTGCCATCGACGGTGCGCCGATCCTCCAGCCCGGGCTCGATCGCGGCGTCGTCTTCCAGTCCTACACGCTGCTTCCCTGGCTGACGGCGCAGCAGAACATCGAGTTTGCCCTCAAGGCCGCCGGCCATGACCGTGCGACCTGCCGGCGGATCGCGCTCGAGCATCTCGAACTGGTCAAGCTGCCGCACAGCGCCGATCGCTATCCCTCCGAACTTTCAGGCGGCATGAAGCAGCGYGTYGCCATYGCCCGCGCSCTSTCCTATCGMCCSAARATGCTGCTGATGGACGAGCCCTTTGGCGCGCTGGATGCATTGACCCGGCAYCAGATGCAGGAACTSCTSACCCAGATCTGGGAAGAACACAGGCTGACGGTGCTGTTCGTCACCCATGACGTCGAGGAGGCCGTCTATCTCTCGGACCGGATCGTCGTCATGGGCATTGGTCCCGGACGCATCACCCAGACCTTCAATGTCGACATTGAACGCCCACGCCGCGAAGAGGTCATGGAAACGCCGGCGTTCATGGATCTTCAGCGCGGTGTGCACAAGGCGATCCGCGAGGCGTCAAAACGTCCCGAGATGGCGTAGCCGGCGGCGGTTGAGCGTTGGCTGCGCATTCTCGTCGAAAATGTCAGCCGGCGACCAGGGCGCCTGGGACACGCTTCTCCGTTCGATGGAAGCAATGGCAGCGGGAGAGCGCCGCAGCCGAAATCGTCAGACCGGCAGCCCGAGCTGCTTTCGCAGGCTTTTGTCGAATGCGGACGCCGGGACGAAACGGCGCAAGAAACTGACCCGGCGCGCGATTTTGCCCGCCGCATAGCGCCTCTTGGGCGCGGGATCGGTCGCAGCCGCCAAAATGGTCTCAGCTACCACTTCGGGCGCATCGCCTGTTTCCATCGCTTTCCGCACGGCTACAGTCATGCCAGCGCGCGCGGAGTCATAAATATCAAGCAACTGGTCGGGGGCGGCGAGATTGTCCTCGAATGAGGTGCGGGTATAGGCGGGCTCCACCAACGAAACGCGAATGCCGAACGGGCGCAATTCGTGATCGAGCGATTCGGAATAACCCTCGATGGCATGTTTGGTCGACGCGTAAAGCGCGAAATAGGGAGCGGGAATGAACCCCTGTACCGAACTCAAATTGACGATTCTGCCCGTCCCTTGGCGTCGCATTGCCGGCAACACCGCGTTGGTCACGCGCAATACGCCGAAGACATTCACTTCGAACAGCGCCTGAGCCTGGGCGGTCGAGGACTCCTCCGCGGCGCCAAACAGACCCATGCCGGCATTGTTGACAAGCAGGTCGATGCGTCCGGCCTTGGCCAGAACGTCATCGACCATTTTCGCAACGGACGCGTCGTCGGTCACGTCGCAGGTCAGCATGGTAACGCCGTCGGATTGTTTGGAGGCCGTACGACGGCTGGTTCCGAACACGCGAAAGCCTGCGTTCAGTAAGGTGTTGGCCGTCGCGCGCCCGATGCCGGAGGATGCCCCCGTGACGAGGGCGACGCCAGGATTGGTCTTATTCATCGAAATCATTTCTTTCTTTGCGTTGGATCGGAGTGGGAGAAGCATGAAAGGTCGGAGCATAAGGCGTCAGTCCTGACTGCCTCTGGCGCTCGCGTCAGGCCACGGGGTGGTTCAAGCGCCCGAACAAGGCGCTGGCATTCACACCGCCAAAGCCGAAGCCATTGGAGATCGCGTACTCCATCGCCATTGGCCGGGGCTCGTTTGCGACGAAGTCGATGCCGTCGCCGGCCTGATCGGGAGCGCTCAGGTTAAGGGTCGGCGGGGCGATCTGATCCCTGAGCGCCAGGATCGCGAAGATGGCACCAAGCCCGCCGGCCGCTCCGAGCAGGTGCCCGGTCGCCGACTTCGTTGCGCTGACGGCTATCGCTAAATCGCGCCCGAATACGCTCTTGATCGCTTCGATCTCACCCAGGTCGCCGACCGGCGTGGAGGTCGCATGCGCATTGAGATGACGAACCTCGCGCGGCGAAATCCCTGCTTGCGCAATGGCGATCTCCATGGCTCGGCGCGCACCGCCGCCATCCTCGGGACCGGAAGTGACGTGATGAGCATCCGCGGTCGTCCCGTAGCCGACGAGCTCGGCAAGCGGTTTTGCGCCGCGCGCCAGCGCGTGGCTCAACTCCTCGATGACCAGCACGCCCGCTCCTTCGCCCATGACGAAGCCGTCGCGCGACTTGTCGAACGGTCGGGAGGCCTCATCAGGACGGTGATTAAAGGAGGTCGAAAGAGAGCGTGCCGCGGCAAACCCACCGAGGCTGACGATATTCACGCATGCTTCCGTGCCACCGCATACGGCAATATCAGCTTCATTGGCGCGGATAAGACGTGCCGCGTCGCCGATCGCCTGGATGCCGGCCGCGCACGCCGTCACCGGTGCGCCCAATGGGCCTTTGAAGCCATGACGGATCGAGATGTGGCCCGCCGCAAGATTCACGAGGAAGGACGGCACCGTAAAGGGCGACAGGCGGCGGACGCCACGCAGGTCTACCGTGCGCACCGCCTCGGTGATGGCGGGGAAGCCGCCAACCCCTGAGGCAATGATCGTTGCTGTGCGCAGGCGATCCGTTTCCAAGACAGGCTTCCATTTCGCCTGCGCAAGCGCCTCTTCCGCCGCAGCCAGCGCAAAGACAATGAACCGGTCTACCTTGCGCTGATCCTTCGCAGACAGGATGACATCGGGATCGAAACCGGCGTCCGGATCTTCATCTGCGGAGGGAACCACGCCGCCAATCTTCGCCGGCAGGTCTCCCACCACATCGTCCGGAAGCCTGCGGATGCCCGACCGACCGGCCAATAGGCGCGACCAGGACGCTTCGACATTGGCAGCAAGCGGCGTGACCGCTCCCATGCCTGTAACAACAATCCGTCGCATCTCTTCTCCTATCACTTGGGTGCACCGACAGCGCTACCGGCACCGCTCAAGCGGCGACTGCTTCGCGAACCTGATTGGTCCCAGCATCCAGAAAAGCTTGCGCAAGGTCGGGATCGTTGACGACCCGCGAGAGGAGCACCGCGCCGACCATTGTCGAGAGAATGGCCATGGCCTTGCCGCCAGTCTCCTCGCCGCTGGCCTCGCCAACCCAGCTACCGAGCATCTCAAGGTAATCCTTGATCCCGGCTTCGAATGACGCCTTCACCTCGGCGCCCTGCCTGGCAGCATCCGAGCCGAGCGCAACGACCGGGCAGCCGTCCATCTTTTCTCCGCGATGGCCCATACTGAGGTAGAATCCGATCACCGCGCCCAGCGGATCCTCGGGGTTCGCCGCAGTTGCGTCCGACCATCGGTGGGTGGCGCTCTCCATCGCCCGCCTGGACGCCTGCGCAGCCAGATCCTCCTTTGACGCGAATTGCTTGTAAAAGGCGCCTTGGGTCAGCCCGGCACCCTTCATCAGATCCTTGAGGCCGATGCCGTCAAAGCCGCGGTCCCGAAAAAGGCGGCTTGCGACGTTGATTACGGTTTCGCGGTTTTCCGCGGCCTGACTACGACTCACACGCATCGTCAGTCTCCATTTAGAGTTCGTTCGCAATCTATACCTATATAGATGACGAACGCAATCTATCAAGAGGAGATAAGAGGCGATCCGCAGGGCCTCAACCCAACGCAATTTCGCACCACCGGCATGTATGCCAGCCCTGGGCTACCAGCGGTTCTGGGTACCTCAACGCGCATTCCTGAACAGAGCCGTTGACGTCGGCACCGTTTCCCACTTAGGATTAAATCAAATTGATTTATCTTATTCGCCCGAAGAGGCGGAACGGCAATCAACCAAGGGGAAATGAAGCATGACCGCCAAGCTGCCAGACCCGAATCTGCGTTACCAGCAAGACCTGTCGACGGCGATTTCACGCCGGCGGCTGTTGATCGGCACGGCGCTCGTCGCCGCGACCATCGCCACGATTTTTCCCTTCGTCGTGCGATCGGCATCCGCCGAATCGGTGCTCGCCATGCACATCGAGGAGCAGACAAGCTGGGTGCAGAATTTCAACCCGTTCGATCTCGGCGGCCGCCGTCAGAGCACCATGGATTTCGTCTACGAGCCGCTGGTCATCTTCAACGACTATGACAGCGGCAAGCCGATCTACCGGCTGGCGACGGGTTACAAATTCTCCGACGATTTGAAATCGATCACCTACACGCTGCGCGACGGCGTCAAATGGTCCGACGGCCAGCCGCTGACCTCAGCCGACATGAAATTCACCCTCGACCTGATGCTGAAGAACCCGGCGGTCGACACTGTCGGTGTCGGCAGCAGCGTCGCCTCGGTCGAAGCGCCGTCGCCGACCGAAGTCAAGATCACGCTGAAGGACATCGACACGCATTTTCCGGAATCGATGGCCGATTTCCCCGTAGTGCCGGAGCACATCTGGAAGGATGTCGCCGATCCGCTCGCCTTCAAGAACGAGAAGCCTGTGGGATCGGGTCCGATGACGGAGATCCGCCGCTTCACCCCGCAGGTCTATGAACAGTGCCGCAATCCCAACTACTGGGATGCCGCCTCGCTGCATGTCGACTGCCTGAAGCTGCCGCAGATCGCCGGCAACGACCAGATGCTGGCGCTGTTGCCGGAGGGGTCGATGGACTGGATCGGCTCGTTCCTGCCCGAGATCGACAAGACCTATGTCGCGCTCGACAAGGAGCACAATGGCTACTGGCAGCCGCCGGCGGAAACCATCGCTTTCCAGATGAATTTCAAGACCGCCAAGCCGGCGCTGGCCGAAGCCTTCAACGACATCAATTTCCGTCATGCCTTCAGCCTGGTCATGGATCGCACGGCGATGGTCGATATTGCCGGCTTCGGCTATCCGGTGGTCAATCTGCACGCCAGCGGTCTGCCGCCGCGTTTCGACGCCTGGCGCAACAAGGCAGCCGAAGGCGACAAGGACGTCTGGATGACCTACGACGTCGACAAGGCCAACAAGGTGCTTGACGACGCCGGCTACAAGAAGGGCGCCGACGGCATGCGCACCACGCCGAAGGGCGAGCCGATCGCGTTCTCGATCATCGTTCCCAATGGCTGGACCGACTGGATCGACGCCGTTCAGATCGCCACCGAAGGCCTGCGCAAGGCCGGCATCAATGCCTCGGTGGCGACGCCGGAATATGAGCAATGGCAAAAGCAGATTCTCGACGGTTCGTTCGATGCGGTCATGAACTCGCGCGCCGACGGGCCGACACCGTTCCGCGGCTACTACCAGTCGCTGTCGACGGCCTTTGCCGGCCGTATCACCAGCGCACCGTCGCGCTATTCCAATCCGGAACTGGACAAGGTCTTCGACGCCTACCGCAAGGCGACCACCGACGACGAGCGCAAAAAACTGTTCGATCAGGTGCAAGTCCTCATCGCCGACAACTTTCCGGTGGTGCCGGTGTTCAACGGACCGACCTGGTACCAGTATTCGACCAAGCGCTTCACCGGCTGGGTGACCAAGGACGAGCCGGTGATGAACCCTGAAAACCACGACAACAACCGCCTGCGGCTGATGCATTTGCTGCGCCTGAAGCCCGTGCAATAGTCTGGGGCAAGCGCCCTTTTTCCCTGAGGGGAGGGGGCGTCCCAGCCCCGCCTTTTGGCGAGCAGCAGGGACAGACGCCGCGAGGTCGGACGACGGTGCTGGACGAAGCAGCCGTCGTCCCCCTTCCATCCGTCGCCTTCTTCCACAGGAAGAGAAGGCAAACCGAGCATAAGGACAGGTGAATGCGGATTCCTCTTCGACGACTCGGGGTCTATTTCGTCGCTTTCCTGTTCGCCATCGTCATGAATTTCACTGTCCCCCGGCTGATGCCGGGAAGTCCGGTCGACGGCATGATCGCGCAACTCGGGCCGCGCGCGACACCGGCGGCGATCGAAGCGATCAAGGCCCGCTTCGGCGCCGTCGAACAGCCGATGCTGGGGCAGTTCGTCGATTACATCACCGGCCTCGCCAGGTTCGATCTCGGCGTGTCGGTGAAATACTACCCGCAGACCGTCACCCAGGTTCTGGCTCGCTCCGCCGGCTGGACCGCCTTCCTGGTTACCACGGCGATCATCTTTTCCCTCTGCGTTGGAGTCTCCCTCGGCGCAGTGGCAGCCTGGCGGCGGGGCGGACGCTTCGATGCGTTCGTCTCGCCGTTTTCTGTCGTGCTGATCGCGATCCCTCCGGTCATCATCGGACTGGCGACCTTGTTCACCTTTGGCGTGACGCTGCGCTGGTTCCCGGTGGGCTATGCCTACAATCCCGACCTCGACCCGGGATTGAACTTCACCTTTTTCGGCAGCGTCTTCTGGCACGCGATCATGCCGGTGCTGACGCTGTCGCCCTATCTGATCGGCGAGTTCCAGACGACGACGCGCTCCTCGATGATATCGGTGCTTGGCGAGGACTACGTCACCATGGGCCGAGCGAAGGGGCTCGGCGAGACGATGGTGATGTTTTCCTACGCGTTGCGCAACGCCATGCTGCCGGTGCTGACCAATCTCGCGCTGATGCTTGGCGCCGTGTTCGGCGGCTCGATCGTCACCGAGATCGTCTTCAACTATCCCGGCCTCGGGCTGACACTGTTTACCGCCAGCGTCGCGCGCGACTATCCGGTCATCCAGGGCCAGCTGCTGCTAATGACGATGGCGACGCTCGGCGCCAACCTTCTGGTCGATCTTCTCTATGGGGTCGTCGATCCACGCACTAGGGAGGAGCGGGCATGAATTTTGGTTGGCGACTTTTGTGGCGGCAGAAGAAGGCCGTTGCCGGCCTGGTCATCGTCGCCGCGCTCTGCCTGATGGCGTTGTTCGCGCCGATCCTTGCGCCGACCGATCCTGGCGAGCGCGTCGGCCGCTCACATCAGCCGCCGACGGTCGAGCATTATTTCGGCACCACGAAGATGGGCCGCGACGTCTATGCGCAATTCGTCTGGGGCGCGCGCCCGTCGCTGGCAGTCGGTTTCGCCACCGGCCTGTTCATCACTGCGCTCGGCACCATCATCGGGCTTGTCGCCGGTTATTTCGGCGGCCGCACCGACGCGACGCTCGATCTGATCACCAATGCGGTGCTGGTGATCCCCAACATTCCGCTGCTAATCCTGCTTGCCTCTTTCGCCGGCACGGTCGGACCCGTCGCCATCATGATGATCATCGCGCTGACCTCATGGCCGTGGGGCGCGCGCATGACGCGTTCGCAGACGCTGGCACTCAGGAACCGCGAGTTCGTGACCGCCGCGCGCATGGTCGGCGAGCCGGCTTGGCGGATCATTTTCGTCGAGATCCTGCCCAATCTGGTGCCGCTGATCGGTATCAACATCGTCGGCTCGATCATCTACGCCATCGTGGCGCAGACGACGCTCGAATATCTCGGCTTCGGCGATCCGCTCAACGTCACCTGGGGGACGATGCTCTACAATGCGCAGAATTCGTCCGCCATCATCGTCGGTGCGTGGTGGGACATCAGTGCGCCGGCCGCCGGCATCGCGCTGGTCGGGCTGGGCCTGGCGCTCTTGAACTTTACCTTCGACGAGATCGCCAACCCGCAGCTGCGCTCCGGCCCGGCGCTCAGCCGCTGGCTGCGCCTCAACCGTCTGCGCAAGCGTGAGCTGGAGGCGGCACGGTGAGCGAGGCGCTGCTGCAAATCCGCGACCTCAGCGTCGACTATCTGCTCGACAAGGGGGCTTTTCGCGCGGTCAAGAACGTATCCTTCGACATCGGCCGCGGCGAGCTGTTCGGGCTGGCCGGTGAATCCGGCTGCGGCAAAAGCACGATCGCCTATGCCATCACGCGCCTCGCCAAGGCGCCGGCCTGGGTGGCGGGCGGCGAAATCCTGCTCGACGGCCAGGACCTGCTGAAACTATCGGAAAGCAAGCTGCAGGAGGTGCGCTGGCGGCGCATCGGCATGGTGTTCCAGAGCGCGATGAATTCGCTCAATCCGCTGATGCGGGTCGAGGCGCAGTTCCACGATGTGCTGCGCCGGCATACCGGTTCATCGCGCGAAAAATCGCGGGCGCGGGCAGAAGAGATGTTCAAGCTGGTCGGCATCCCGGCCAGTCGGCTCAGCGACTATCCGCACCAGTTCTCAGGCGGCATGCGCCAGCGCATCGTCATCGCCATCTGTCTGGCGCTGAAGCCGGAACTGATCATCATGGACGAGCCGACGACGGCGCTCGACGTCGTCGTGCAGCGTGAAATCCTCGAGCAGGTGATCGACCTGCAGCGTGGTTACGGGTTCTCGGTGCTGTTCATCACCCACGATCTGCACCTGATGGCGCAACTCTGCCACCGCATCGGGGTGATGCTGAAGGGCGAACTGGTCGAGGTCGGCGATGTCAGACAGGTCAGCCGCGCCCCGGCGCATGACTACACGCGAAAACTCTGGGGCGCGATCCCGCAACTGCCAGGCCTGGCAAAGGAAGCGGCCATATGAACGCCGTGCCGACGACCCCAATTGCCACGATCGAGGCCGAGCCGATCATCAGGCTGGATGGCATCGAGCGCAGCTTCGGTCTCGTGCAGGCACTGCGCGGTGTCTCGCTGTCGCTGCGGGGTGGCCATGCGCTGGCATTGGTTGGCGAGTCTGGCTGCGGCAAGACGACGTGCGCCCGCATCATCGCGCGCATGGATGCCCCAACCGGTGGCGACATGTTCTTCCGCGGCCACAGCATGACGCGAACCGGCACGGCGGCCGGCGAAAAGGCCTATCGCCGTGCCGTGCAGATGGTGTTCCAGGACCCATTCGCCTCGCTCAATCCGGTGTTTTCGGTGCAGCATCACCTAGCCCGGCCGCTGGCGCTGCATGGCCACGCCAAAAGCAAGGCCGAGCAAGTGAAAGGCGTTGCCGATCTGCTTGACTGGGTCGGGCTGGAGCCGGCGCTGACAGCGCACAAGTTTCCGCACGAGCTTTCGGGCGGTCAGCGCCAGCGCGTCAACATCGCACGCGCGCTCGCCGTTCAGCCGGAGGTGCTGGTTGCCGATGAGCCGACCTCGATGCTCGATGTCTCGATCCGCCTCGGCATCCTCGATCTCCTGGCGCGCATCAAGCGTGAGCGGCAGCTGGCGCTGCTCTACATCACCCACGACATCGCCACCGCGGCCCATGTCGCCGAAGAGGTGATCGTGATGTTTGCGGGACAGATGGTTGAGTGGGGCGACACACGGGCCGTGATCGGCGATGCCCGCCATCCCTATACGCGGCTGCTGCTTTCCGCCGTGCCGGACCCCGACCGGCCGTTCATTGCCGGCGACAGCGCCCGTTTTCTCGGCCACGCCGAGGAGGTGCGCCGCTTGAGCCGGCCAACGTCGACAGTGGTCGATCAGGTCGGGCCGAACCATTTCGTCCGCGCGTTGGGCGCTGTTTCCTGAAATTCACGCCGGAAGGTTTTCATGGACTATCTTGTCAATCTCTCGCTTCTCGCTCCCGATCCGGAACTCGACGCGCGCGTCCGCAATGCCGGCGTCACCATCCGTCGCGCGCTCGCCCCGGAACTCGAACTGGTCACCGACTGGGTCCGGCGCAAGTTCAGCTCCGGCTGGGCGGGCGAGACGGCGGTTTCCATGATGCGCCAGCCGCCGACTTGTTTCTTGGCCACCAAGGGGGAAAAACTGGTCGGCTTTGCCTGCCATGAATCGATCGCCCGCGGTTTTTTCGGCCCGACCGGCGTCGACGAGGCGGTGCGCGGCCAGGGCATCGGGCATGCGCTGCTGCTGGCTTCGCTGCTCGACCTCAAGACCATGGGCTACGCCTACGCCATCATCGGCGATGTCGGTCCGTCCGAATTCTACGAACGCACCGTCGGCGCGACGCAAATCCCCAATTCGGAGCCCGGCATCTATGCCGGCCTGCTGAAGTCGGCCGACTGATCTTTTCACGCTTACATATGAGATTGCCATGACCGAGACACTTGCCCTGCGGCTGGAGAGCTTCTGGACGCCCGCATCGGACAGCCAGGCGCTGGCCTATTCGCTGAAACTCACCAACGCTTCGAGCAGGGCCCTGCAGGATTTCCGGCTCTGCATCAGCGGCCCGGCGCGGGTCGACCCCGCCGCCGCAGTGGAAGGCGCCACACTGGTCAATCGTGTGTCGAACCATGCCGAGTTTGCGCCACCTGCCGGCTTCGTGCTTGAACCCGGTGCGGCCTGGACATTGACGGCGCGCGGCCTCAGTTACCCGCTGCGTCACTGGACGGATGGCGCCACCGGCGCCTATCTCGTGCTGGCTGATGGCAGCGTCCAGCGCATCGCCGTCGAGCCGACGAAGGCCAAAGGCGACAACGCGCCGCTGAAGCGCGGCGCCGAGCCCTATCCGGTGCCCGCCGTGGCGCCAGTCCCCATCTCAGTGATCCCCTGGCCACGCCAAGTCGAAGTGTCCGGCGCCTTGCCCGCGCCAGCCGGCATCGACCCGAGGCCAGAAGGCGAAGAGGCCAAGGCCGCGGTGGCCGCCTTTGCCGAACTCAGCACCAGGCTGTTCCCTGTCGAAGGCCTTGTGCGCCCTGCGGCAGAAGGCGGCTTCCCGGTCAATCTGTCCCGCAAGGACGGGTTCGGGCCGGAAGCCTATGCGATCGATTTTGCGGACGGTGCCGCGACGATTTCGGCGGCAACGCGCACGGGGTTTCTCTACGGGCTGATCACGCTCGGCCAGATCCTGCGCGGCGCCAGCCAGCATCCCGCAACCTTTGTCTTCCCGGCGCAGGGAGAAATCCGTGATGACCCGTCGCTCGGCTGGCGCGGCTGCCATCTCGATACGGCGCGACAGTTCTACGCCTCGGCCGAGATCGAGCAATTCCTCGCCATTTTTGCCTGGAACAAGCTCAACCGCTTCCATTGGCATCTGTCCGACGATGAAGCGTGGCGGGTCGAGATATCAGCCTATCCGCAGCTGACCAGCATCGGCGCCTGGCGCGGCCACGGCCTGCCGATCCCGTCGCTGCTGGGATCGGGTCCCGGCAGGACCGGCGGCTATTACACCAAGGCTGTGATCCGCGAGATCGTCGCGCTGGCCGGCCGGTTCGGCATCGAAGTGGTGCCGGAGGTCGACGTGCCCGGCCACTGCTACGCCATGCTCGAGGCATTGCCCGAGCTGCGCGATCCCGGCGAGCACGGCCAGTATTTTTCCGTGCAGGGATTTCCCAACAACTGCCTCAACCCGGCGCGCGAAGAAACCTACCAGGTTCTCGAAACGATCTTCGACGAGATGATCGAACTGTTCCCGTTCAGGGCCATCCATGTCGGCGCCGACGAAGTGCCGATCGGCGCATGGTCGGGCTCGCCACAGGCCTTGCGGCGGCTTGCCGAACTCGGCGGCGAGGGGTTGGCGCAGTCGCATGCCAAGCGGCTCGGCGTGGTCACCAACACGCATGGCGCCGACGAGATCGACGGCTCGGGCGCTGCCCTGCTGCAAGCCCAGTTCCTCAAAAGGATACAAACATTCCTTGCTTCCCGCGGGTGCATCACCGGCGGCTGGGAAGAAGCCGCGCATGGCAACGTCATCGACAAGACGAAGTGCTACCTGAACGGTTGGCGCAACGTCGAGGTTTCGGCGGCCCTGGCCGGCGAAGGCTATGACATCGTCGTCAATCCGGGACAGGTCTACTACCTCGACATGGCCAACAGCCAGGAATGGTCTGAACCGGGCGCTGCCTGGGCCGGCTGGTCATCGCCCGAGAAGCTTTATAGCTTCGATCCGGTGGCAGGCTGGAGCGCGGCGCAGAAAAAGCATTTCCTCGGCGTGCAATGCTGCATCTGGTCGGAACCGATGACCGACCGCGCCGTCTTCGACAGGCTGGTCTTTCCCAGGCTGTCGGCCCTTGCCGAGACCGGCTGGACGGTGCCGGAGCGAAAGTCGTGGGAACGGTTCAGCGCACTCGCCGGGCTGATGCCTGTGCTCTACGGACTATCCTAGTCTAGCGTCGGACGTCCGTTCAGGACGCCCGCATCAGTTTGTCGTAGCGTTTGGTCAGGCGGTCGCGCTTCAGGCGCGACAGCCTGCCCGTCCAGAAGATACCGTCGAGTTGATCGATCTCATGTTGGTGGCAGACCGCCAGCAGACCATCGGCATCCTCGAACCGCTCGTTGCCGTCGAGATCCTGATAGCGAACCCGTATGCGTGCGTGTCGCTCGACGTCTTCGGTGACACCGGGCATCGAAACGCTGCCTTCCGCGTGGCGGATCATTTCAGGCGAGGCCTGGATGACAGATGGATTGACATAGATTCCCGGCTTTGCGGCAGAAGGCAGCTGGATCACGACCAGGCGTTTCAAAATGCCGATATGCGGGCCGGTGATACCTATACCAGGTGCCGCGTGCATGGTGTCGATGAGATCGCCCGCCAGCTTGGACAAGTCGTTGTCGAACAGCTCCACCGGATCGGCGATGGCACGCAGAAGCGGATTGGGAAATCTTACAATCGATCGAACCGCCATAGGATCTTATCCGAACGGTTTCTGCAGCACGTCGAATTGCGGGTTGGTCTCCGAAAAAATCGGCAGCGCGGCCGCGCCCAGAACCGAGGTGTCCTTGCCGGCGGCGCCAACCAGCACCCTTGGTACCGTGCGGGTGCTGGTCGAGCTGACCGAGAGATACAAGGGGTCGAGTCGGCTCGCCAGAAGCTCGATGACGGCCAGCGGCATGAAGCCGCCGAGGACGACGGTTTCAGGATCGAGCGCCAGTTCCAGCACATTGATCGCCTGGCGCAGCGGCGCGGTGGCTTGTGCGATCCATGGTTCCATGCGGCTGTCGCCGCTTGCCAGCAAAGCCTCGAGCAGTTCCGGCGAGGCATGATCGGGATCGGGGATCTCCAGACATTCATAGGCGGCGCGCAACGAGACGTAGCGTTCAAGGCAGCCGCGCTTGCCGCAGCCGCATTCGAGGCCGCCAGGACTGACGATCATATGTCCGATCTCGCCGGCGTTGTGGCGGGTGCCCTTGTAGAGATGGCCATCAAGAAACAGGCCGGCGCCGAGGCCGGTGCCGATGAACAGATAGACGAAGCTGCTGAGGTTGCGGGCAACGCCGTAAAGCCGCTCGCCGATGGCCGCTGCGGTGGCGTCGTTCTCCACCGTCACCGGAATGCCGGTCAGCCGCTCGAGTTCTTCGGCAACGGGGAAATCCTGCCAACCAGGCAGTGCCGTTGGCCCGACCGAAGTCATGCCCTCGACGTCGAACGGGCCTGGCATCGCCATGCCGATGCCAAGCAGGCGGCTGCGGTCGAAACGAAACGTCCGCATCAAATCATCGGCAATCGCAGCCAGCAGTGGCATCGCCTCGGCAGGCGTCGGCCGGTCGACCGGCCGTTCGAAACGGGCCCGAACCGTGCCGGAGAGATCGGTGATGACACCCACCGCCAGTTGATGGTCGAGTTGCAGGCCGATCGAATAGCCGCCGTCGGGATTGATCGAATAGGGAACGGCCGGCTGACCGCGAGCGCCCTTCTGCGACGCTTCCGGGCGCAGCAGCTCCTCTTTTTCGAGCTCCTCGACGATGTTGGAAATGGTCTGTGAACTCAGTGCTGTCAGTCGCGCGATGGCCGCACGCGACAAGGCGCCGTTGGTCCTGATCGCTTCGATCACCACGCGGCGATTGTGTGACTTGGCCTGTTCGAGATTGGTGCCGGCGATGGCTTTCTTGACTATCATGATGACCAGCTAGACGAGTCTTTGCGAATTATGATCCTAAAAATAAATCAATCATCTTGATTTAATTAATGTCAAGCGATTGATTTCAGCCGAGGGCCTGCCCGGTCCGCAAGCGCGACATATTGGAACACGCGGGTAGCGGGGGACTGCAGGCCGGCTGCACCGGCTGCGTGTTAAGTTCCTGGTAACTCTCCCGCGCAGCGTGGCTGAAACTGGCCCAGGCTTTCGATTCTGAAGGACAATGCGCTTTGGGTGCACCTGGGCGTCAATAACCGGCTCCGAACGGAAAGCCCTTGGGCTTGGCGATCGTCACGCCGTAAAGCGCCAGAGCGTCTGCGGCGAAGTAGCTTCTCAACGCTCCATCGCAAATTGCATAGCCCCAATTGATCAAACCTTCTTGCTGCGCCTTGGGCATTGCCTGCAGCCGAGTTGGGATTGCCGCCAGCGCTGCCGGATTGCGCCTGGCACAGCCGAGCGTGTCGTCAGCCACCTTGTAGTCGGCAAAACGCGCCCGCACGCTCCAATAGCAACCGGAATGGTCCTTGCGGTTAAAACCGTCGATCAAGCGGCGCTGACGCAGGCTGCGCACCTGATTGTCGATCACGTCGAGAACGCGGATCGAATGGCGGGTCCAATCTGTCGACGGTGATGGCTCCGGCGCTATCTTTTGGCCAGCATCGCTGACGAGGAGGGTGGTGTAGCGTTTCTCGACGGTTTCAAGCCCGAGATTATCATAGACACCGCCGTCGCTCAGATAGACCGAGCGACGAAAGCTTGCAGCCGTCAGATCGGCGCCGTCCACGTCGTCGAACGGCTGCGAGATCTTGAGCGGCAACGGGGATAGCAAAGGGGGGAACGCCGACGACGCTGCTACCGCCAAAGCCAACGGAATTGTCGGTTTGCGGACCAGGCCAACTCTGTAGTCACCCATGTAGTCGCGGCTAAAGCGCCAGAGAGCGCTGCTCTGGATGTTGGTCGCGTTGACAACGAAGCGTGGACCCTCTCCAGCCAGATCGTCAGGCAGATCCTGCAACGTCTTGCCCCCGAACAACACCTTGTCATAGGCGGCAGCGACCTTTTCGCCAATCGTGCCGGGTAGCAGGATTCCGCCGATGATCGCGCCGGCGTCGACCGAGGTATCCGCCATCTTGCGTACGGCTTTGACGACGATATCGAGGTTGGTGGCGACATTGTCAGGCCCGAATGCCAGCTCGGACCATTTCATGCCCAATACGGCTGCCGTGATCGAACCACCCGATACGCTGGAGACACGCGCGATTCGTTTCAGCAGCCCCGCCTCATTGAGGCGGATCAGGGCTCCGAGATGGAAAATCATCGCTCGGTATCCACCACCGGACAAGGCGAGCGCGATGCCCTTTTCAAGCTTGGCCGGTTGGTCCTCGGCAAGTATTGTGTTGGCGGGCATGGCATTTTCCTTCTTGAAAACACGCCATTGGTCAGGCGAAAGCCTCACCGGTTACTCATGAACAGTTTGCGCTCAAATCCACGATTGCACGAGCTTCCACTGCAAATCGTTTTCGAGAACGCTTCCGTCTGTCATGCGTCGCCCGCCCAAAGCGCGTATCCTGAGGGGGTGGCAATTTTATACTCTGTGGCGGCCTTCACATTGCGGCCGCATTTGGAAGCCGCGTTGCGGGAATGCTTCTTTGAACCGGACGCTGCACACGCGGTCTCGACGGGCTTTGTACCTCAAACGGTCTCTTCTGGGATGGGCGTCTGATGTTTCATTCGATAGCCGCAGCCTTGGCTCGCCCATAAGCGCTAGGAATTTCGCCGGAAAAGGCATTCGCGCTGCACCCTTGATCGCGTCTCACAGCACTCTTGCGCGAGAATGCCTTCCCCAACACGTCTCCGTTCGGGGAGGGGCTGGTAGCGGGAGAGGGACTTGAACCCCCGACCCCAGGATTATGATTCCCGTGCTCTAACCAACTGAGCTACCCCGCCAGGGCGGCGAAAGGCCCGAAATCCGCCTCAAATCGAAAGGCATGTCGAGGCGTTCGCCAAGGTCGCGCGGATATAAGGTTGGGAGGGCAAGCCTGTCAAGCTTCCAGGCGACCGGCATGGCGGCATATTCGCGTGTCGCCGAAAAGCTTTGCCGGGCAGACATTTGAGCGGGGCTACCGGGGTTGAGTTCGGCGGGGCACGTCGCTATGTCTCGGCCTGGAAATTCTAGAGTTTGAAACAAATGAAACCGCGCATCGCAGTCCTCGGTTGCGGATACTGGGGCAGCAACCACATCCGCACCCTCAAGGCGCTTGGCGCGCTGCATGCGGTCTCCGACCTCAACAGCGCCCGTGCGGAAGGTTTTGCCAGCGAGCAGGATTGCCTGGCGATCGAGCCCGAGCAGCTGTTTGTCCGCGACGACGTCGACGCCATCATCATGGCGCTGCCGCCGCAGTTCCATGCCGACATGGCGGTGCGCGCCGTCGAAGGCGGCAAGGACGTGCTGGTGGAAAAGCCGATCGCGCTGACGGTGGCCGATGCCGAGCGCGCGGTGCAGGCGGCCAAG
Organism: Mesorhizobium sp. P2_H9; assembly: GCF_056403215.1. Classification (NCBI taxonomy): domain Bacteria; kingdom Pseudomonadati; phylum Pseudomonadota; class Alphaproteobacteria; order Hyphomicrobiales; family Phyllobacteriaceae; genus Mesorhizobium; species Mesorhizobium sp. P2_H9. The sequence goes on from NZ_JBFUFX010000002.1 coordinate 310,391, forward strand.
GACAATGGCCGCGTCTTCATGGTCGGCCATGTGCTGCGCTTTCATCCCGCCTTCGAGACGCTGAAGGCGCTGATCGACAATGGCGAGCTCGGCGAGGTGCGATACATCCACTCGCACCGGCTCGGGCTCGGCAAGTTCCACACTGAGAACGATGCGCTGTGGGATCTGGCGCCGCACGATCTGTCGATGATCCTGGCGATCACCGGCACGGAGCCGATCGAGGTGCGCGGCGAGGGTGCAGCGCTGCTCGACAATCTCAGCGACTTCGCGCATCTGCACATGCGCTTTCCCAACGGCCTGCGCAGCCATCTCTTCACCTCGCGGCTCAATCCCTATCGCGAGCGGCGGCTGACGGTGGTCGGCACCAAGGCGATGGCGGTGTTCGACGATGTCGAGCCATGGGAGCGCAAGCTCGCCGTCTACCGTCACGCCGTGTGGCAGGACAGCGGCCAGTGGGCGTTTACCGCCAACGAACCATCCTATGTGGCGGTTGCGCAAGGCATGCCGCTGACGCGCGAGCTGGAGCATTTCATCCAGTGCATCGAGACGCGGGCCGAACCGCGCACCAGCGGTGAAGAAGCCATCAGGGTGCTGCGCATCCTGACCGCGGGCACAGTCACCCACACCAAATCCGGTACCTGAAGAAAAGTGCTGCCGTTTACTCTGCGGGGATCTGCGCCGGGCGGGCGGCCAGCCGCGTCAGCATGGCCTCGGCCTCGGCGCCGCGCTCCGAACGCTCGATGAAGCCGCCACCGAACACGCGGGCCTCGTTGCCGTCGTCGGAATAGAGCACGCAGGCCTGGCCGGGTGCGATGCCGGATTCACCATCGGCCAGCTCGACAAAGGTGCTGCCGGCACGGTGATGCAGCACGGCCGGGCGCGGCGGGCGCGTCGAACGCACCTTGGCGAACAGCTCAAGCCCGGCTGCCGGTATGTCCGACAGCGAAGTGTCGCCCAGCCAGTTCATGTTGCGCAGATAGATCTTGTGCGTCTCCAGCGCCTCGCGCGGACCAACGATGACGCGAGCCCGGTCGGCGTCGAGATGGACGACATAGAGCGGCTCGCCGGAGGCGATGCCGATGCCGCGCCGCTGGCCGATCGTATAGCGCAAGATGCCCTCATGGCGGCCCAGCACGCGACCGTCAATGTGGACGATGTCGCCCGGATTGGCGGCGGACGGCCTCAGCTTGGCGATGATGTCGGAATATTTGCCCTGTGGCACGAAACAGATGTCCTGGCTGTCCTGCTTGGCGGCGACGGTCAACCCCATCTCCTCGGCAATGGCGCGAACCTGTGGCTTCGACAGGCCGCCGAGCGGAAAGCGCAGATAGTCGATCTGCGCCTGGGTGGTGGCGAACAGGAAATAGCTCTGGTCGCGATCGGCATCGACCGGCCGATACAGCGCGCGATGCGCGCCGTTGGCGCCGGAGCGGATGTAGTGGCCGGTGGCCAGCGCATCGGCGCCAAGCTCCTTGGCGGTCGCCAGAAGATCGGCGAACTTGACGGTCTGGTTGCACGAAACGCAAGGGATCGGCGTTTCGCCGGCGACATAGCTCTCGGCGAAGGGATCGATGACCGCCTTGCGGAAGCGCTCCTCGTAATCGAGCACATAGTGCGGGATGCCCAGCGTCTCAGAGACACGGCGGGCGTCGTCGATGTCCTGGCCGGCGCAGCACGAACCGGCCCGGTGCGTCGCCGCGCCATGGTCATAGAGCTGCAGCGTGACGCCGACGACATCATAACCTTCGCGCTTCAGCAGGCCGGCGACGACCGATGAATCGACGCCGCCCGACATGGCGACGACGATGCGGGTGTTTTGCGGGCTTGCGGGAAGATCGAGGCTGTTCATGGTTCTTTCGTTCTGCACGGCGCTTGCATGCCAATGGCGCGAATATAGGTCAAGCTCCCCGGGTGCGCCAGCTTTGAGCGCCAGCCGATTTTGCGATCAAATTCCGCACTTGCCGGCGAGTGTTTCAAATGCCGACGAAAAGACTAACGCGGCGTTCATGATCCTTACCTAGTCATTAGGGTCTGCTTAGGCAATTTTTAAAGCTGTGGCGGTAATGTGGTGGGGATTGGGTCTTTGAGTTTTTTGTAGAGAGTACGATGACCGATCTGGTTAGACCGCGAGTCAAATATGTTATCGGGCCTGACGGCAGCCCCCTTACGATTGCCGATCTGCCGCCGACGAACACTCGGCGCTGGGTTATCCGGCGCAAGGCGGAGGTGGTGGCGGCTGTTCGTGGCGGGCTTTTGAGCCTCGATGAGGCATGCCAGCGCTACAAGCTTACCACCGAGGAATTCCTGTCCTGGCAGGCGTCGATCGACGAGTACGGCCTTGCCGGGCTGCGCACGACGCGCATCCAGCAATACCGGCATTAGGGCCGGCTTGAACACGAAAAAGGGCGCGGCAATCCGCGCCCTTTTTGTTTTGCCACAACGATTTTAGACCGCCAGCACCACCTTGCCGATCGGTCTGGTGGCAAGAAAAGCATGGGCGTCGCCGGCCTCTTCAAGCGGAAAGCTCCTGGCCACGTGAATGGCAAGCTTTTTCGCATCGATCAGTTTGGTAAGCTCCACAAGGCCCTCACGATCGGGCACGACGGACATCCGCTCGACGCGGATATTGCGTGCGCTGGCATCTGCCTTGGTGGCGTCGCTGACATTGAGCAGCGATACCAGTACGCCACCGTCCCTCAGCACTTTCAGTGAGCGCTGCGCATGGTCGCCGCCGATTGGCTCCAGGACCAAATCAATGTCGCGGGCGCTATCGGTGAAATCGCCCGCGGTGTAGTCGATCACCTCGTCGGCGCCGAGCGCGCGGACGAAATCGAGCTTTTCCGGGCTGGCGGTGGCGATGACGTAAGCGCCGTGCGCCTTGGCGATCTGTACCGCCAGGTGTCCGACGCCACCGGCGGCTGCATGGATCAGCACGCGCTGGCCGTGCTTCAACCCACCATGGCGGACAAGGCCTTGCCAGGCTGTCAGCCCGGCCAGCGGCAATGCGGCGGCATGAATGTGATCGATGCCTGCGGGCTTCAGCGCGATTTCATCGGCGGGCGTGACGGCGAGCTCAGCATAGGCTGCTGCCTGTCTGGGAAAATGCGGCATGCCGAACACGGCGTCGCCGACCTTGAGGCCCGTCACCTCCGCGCCGAGCGCCTCGACGGTTCCCGAAATATCCCAGCCGAGGATGAAGGGCGGTTCGCCAAGCAGCGGATAATAGCCGCCGCGTACGGCGCCATCGACCGGATTGATGCCGGCGCCCTTGACGCGAACAAGCACTTCGCCGTGTCTTGGCGTCGGGTTGGGTCGATCGGCAATGACGAGGACGTCGGGTCCGCCGACGGAATTCTGGATAATGGCACGCATGGGAGTCTCTCCTGCTTGGTTGATGCCACTATCATTTGGATAGTAATATTCCCTTGTCTAGTATGTACCTTTTCTATATATAGGCACCTCATGGATAGTGATGATGATTGCGGCTTCGGCTATGACGCCTTCCAGCGGACTTGTCCTTCGCACGCCGTGCTCGAGATGTTGGCCAGCAAGTGGGTCTATCTGACGGTTTGCGCGCTGCGTCGTGGCCGGATGCGCAATGGCGAACTGGCGCGCAAGCTAGAAGGCATTACGCCAAAGATGCTGACGCAGACACTGCGCGTCCTCGAACGCGACGGTCTGGTGCGGCGCGAAATCTTTCCGGTGATCCCGCCGCGGGTCGAATATGAATTGACCGAACTCGGCCAGAACCTGGCGGGGCTGCTCAATCAGATAAGATCCTGGTCGGAGCAGCATGTGCCCGACATCAAGGAGGCCCGTGCGCGGGCGACAGTGGGTCACGAAGAGGATTTGTTGACCCGGGCCTGAGGCCGGCGGCCTATCGGATCGTGCTCAAAGTGCCGGATTCATGCCGTCTGGCTTGCGCGTTGCGCTGGACGAGCGGCGGCGCCACGCCCCGATTGCCCAGGTGGATTGGGTCCGGGGCTCTGTTTTCAACCGATCATGGCGCTGCGGCCGCCCAATTCGGCGTCGCGTATCTTGGTGTCGCGCGATTCCAGCATCTCAGCCTTGGAAAGCTCCGCTTCAGCTTCGCCGAGTAATGATTCGGCAGCGCTTCGCTGTTGGGCGAGGTCGCTTTGTGAATTTCTGAGGTTGTCGCGGCGCAAGCGCGCTGCCTTGGCGAAGGTCGGATAGGCAAAATGATTGATGTCGGTGATGCCGGCCTTCTTTTCTTCGGCGGTGATCTGGAGCTCCAGTTCCACAGCCATGCGCTCGAACTCGGCGATCATCATGTCGAGCTGCAGCAGCTGCCGCCGCTTCTCGTTCACCTGAAACTGCTTCAGCCGAACGAGGTTTTCACGTGACTTCATGATTCGGTACTCCCAGAAACGCACACCTGCACATATCGTCCAACCCACCCGGCAAGGGCCTGGTGCCACCCGTTTCCACCGGCATTCCCGGAGTTATGGGAAACAAACTCCTAAAGTTTTTTGCCGGCGGTAACCATTCGTTTACGGGCATTGTTAATCATACGGCTCAGGACTTAAGGCCGGGTAAAAATTCCGGCTCTCTGTACGGAAGCTGGCCAGCGAGTCCCTGGAGTCACTTAGTCCGGCTTATTAATGTGTTGCATTAGCGGTTTGGTTTTGTGATTCGTTATTGGATTCAACAGGGTGTAGAAAGGGGTTAAAAAATCTGGTACCGTCCTCGATGCGGAATTAGGTTTTGTTAACCATTCGATGGCACCTTCTGGTCAGGCAATCACTGCTCCGGTCCCGGACGGGTCGTGAAATGGTCCGGCAGCAGAAAAGGGGAATGAAATGCGCGTTCTGCTGATAGAAGATGACAGTGCAACCGCACAAAGCATCGAGTTGATGCTGAAATCGGAAAGCTTCAACGTCTATACGACCGATCTCGGCGAAGAGGGTGTCGATCTCGGAAAACTCTACGACTACGACATCATCCTTCTCGATCTCAATCTCCCCGACATGTCGGGTTATGAAGTTTTGAGAACACTTCGCCTTTCCAAGGTGAAGACACCGATTCTCATCCTCTCCGGCATGGCCGGTATCGAGGACAAGGTGCGCGGTCTCGGCTTCGGCGCCGACGATTACATGACCAAGCCATTCCACAAGGACGAACTGGTGGCGCGCATCCACGCCATCGTGCGGCGTTCCAAGGGCCATGCCCAGTCGGTCATCACCACTGGCGACCTGGTGGTCAATCTCGACGCCAAGACCGTCGAAGTCGGCGGCCAGCGCGTGCATCTGACCGGCAAGGAATACCAGATGCTGGAGCTGCTCTCGCTGCGCAAGGGCACCACGCTGACCAAGGAAATGTTCCTCAACCACCTCTATGGCGGCATGGACGAACCGGAATTGAAGATCATCGACGTCTTCATCTGCAAACTGCGCAAGAAGCTCGATGCCGCTTCCGGCGGCCAGAACTACATCGAGACGGTCTGGGGCCGCGGCTATGTGCTGCGCGAACCGGAAGACATTCGCGTCAGCGCCTGAGCGAAAACGCCCGTCCGATCGTTTTTCGAAAAAAAACCCGACCTAGGTCGGGTTTTTTGCATTTATGACTGGATGACAGCGATTATCGAGCGAATCAGGCGGCGATTTTCAAGGTGCGGAAACGCTCGAGCAGCTGCGGCCGGTTGAATGGCTTCAGCAGATAGCCCTGGGCGCCGGCACGCTTTGCCCGCATGATCGAGGCGACGTCGACCTCGACCAGTGAAATCAGGATCTGCGGCTTTATCGAGCTCTCCATGGCGCGCACCCGGCGAATGAGATCCACTGCCTGCATATCCGGCAGGGCACCGTCGACGACGATAACATCCGGCATGTCGGCAGCGCACATCTCGACGGCATCAAGCCCGGTGGCTGCTTCGATCACCACCATGTCGGAACCACCAAGGATGCGTTTTGCAACCTTCCTGATGACGCTTGAATCGTCGACGAACATGCAGCGTTTCATTTCCGGGTCCTCTTTGCCATGTGGCGAACCGGCGGCATCCGGGCATCTGTGAGACACCATAGATCAATCTGGTAAAGAAGCTGAAAAGCCGTTAGGTAAAGTTTTTGCAAACATGGCCTTTGCGCACCGTTTTCGCCGCGAATTCGACGCGGCCAGGCTGGCGACGCTTGTTTGCCCTGAATTGCCTTGCCGTGAATTGCAAACTACGTCGCAAATATTGGCGGACGCAAATACTTGATCTGTTCTTGCCGGTCGGATCGAGATTTTCAGGCCGCCGAGAGCACGATTTCTTCCGCGGTCGCGTGGATCGATATCGTCATGTTGGCCTCGCGCGCCAGAAGCAGCGTGTAGTAGGGCTGGACCGAATGGGCGTCGATCGGCTCCTCGGGCTTGTTGCCGGAATGCAGTTCGAGGAATTTCGGCGGCACGCGCAGCATCGGGCCACTTGCCGCAAGCGCAAAGCGCGGCTCGGTGTCGAGATTTTCGAGCGTGACCACAAGCTTGCCGCCGCGCGGTATGGCGGCGTTGGCAACGAGAATGAGGTTGAGCAGCAGCTTCACCTTGTTTTTGGGCAGCAGCGCGCGAGGCCCGTTCCAGGTCAGTTCCGGCTTTTCGTTCTTCAGGAAAGCAATGGCGACAGCCTCGGCGTCGCCGGTGTCGATCATCATCCCGGCCGAACCTGCGGCGCCGAAAGCGATGCGGGCAAATTGCAGGCGGGCCGAAGCGTTTCTGGCGCTCTGGCGGATCAGCTTCATGGCGTCTTCGTCAGCGCCGCCTTCGTCGAGCAGTTCAAGACCATTGTTTATGGCGCCGACCGGCGAAATGATGTCGTGGCAGACCCTGCTACACAACAAGGCTGCGAGATCGGGGGCGGAAAGGGTGAAAAGCTCGGCCATCGGCGAAAATCCCTGCTAAAAATCTGCGTCCCTACGGTCGGGCGGTCAACCGTCGCGCCTGTCTACACGAATCACGCTCGCTCCCAAGCTTTCTGAATACACAGCGCTTGTGCGTGCAGCAACAAACCCAAAATTGTCGTTAGCGAAATGACGTGTTCACGCAGGCTGGGAACCTGCGCGGACGGCTCGAAACCAGCCTTCGAACCGCCATCTTCATGTGAGAGGTTAATGGTTGAAAAAGAATTACGGCATAGTTTGCCCGTAACAGTCATCCTTAACGGCCGCCAAAGAGCCGCACGGATGAGAGGCGTCGGCGAAAGTGCTCCATGACGGAGATTGGAAGCATGTTTTCCCGATTCTACGACCGGACCTTTGTCCGTGTCCTCTCAATGACGATTGCCTTGATGGGGCTCCTCGTCTTTTCAACCTCGGCTTTGCGGGCCCAGGAATACACCGCTCAGGAGATCGTCGATTCCGGTCACAAGTTCTTCGGTGCGACGTCGGGCGGGCTCGCCACCGTCGTCGAGAAGATTTTTGCCTCCTACGGTCTGCCCAATGGCTATCTGCTGGGCGAAGAGGGCTCCGGCGCGCTGATTGGCGGCCTGACCTACGGCGAAGGCACGCTTTACACCAAGAATGCCGGCGACCACAAAGTGTTCTGGCAAGGTCCGTCGCTGGGCTGGGATTTCGGCGGCGAGGGATCGCGCGTCATGATGCTGGTCTATAATCTCGACGATGTGAACAGTCTCTACAATCGTTTCGGCGGCGTTGCCGGTTCCGCCTATGTCGTGGCGGGCGTCGGTTTCAACGTGCTGCAGAACAACCGGGTTCTGCTGGTGCCGATCCGTACAGGCGTCGGTGCGCGGCTCGGCGTCAATCTCGGCTATCTCAAGCTTACCCAGAAGCCGACCTGGAATCCCTTCTGACCGGGGTGTGACTGCGTCATTTCGACCGGATCAATAGATCATCACCCCAATGTTGCTGCGGCATACCCTTGCCGCAGCACTGGATTTGCGTCATGCGAAGATGGCAAAGTCCAGCTTTGGCGGTTCTCTGCCATCCATAACGGATAGTCACCTTGGTTCAGTCGATCCTGTTCTTCGCTCTCGGCTTTCTCTGCGCCGGCTTTCTGGCGCTGATGGTTGCCCCGGCCATATGGCGGCGTGCCGTGGCGCTGACGCGCAAACGCGTCGAGGCATCGGTGCCGATGACGCTGGCCGAGATCCAGGCCGATAAGGATCGCGTCCGGGCCGAATACGCGATGTCGACGCGCCGGCTCGAAATAAACGTCAAGACGTTGCGGGAGAAAGCGGCCGAACAGCTGGTCGAGATCAGTCGCGGGCACGAGGCGCTCAAGGGTCTGGCGGTCGAGCGGAAGGACAAGACGCAGGCGCTTTCCGAACTGCAGGCCAAGGGCGAAGAGCTTCGGCAGCGCGAGGAGCAGTCGCAGCGCCTGTCGGACCGCCTCGTGCAAACCGAGCGCATGTTGGAAAAGCGCGCGCTCGAACTCGAAAAGCTGGAGCAAATGTATGACGACGCCAGCTTCTCCTCCAGCAACCGCCAGATCGAACTGGTGGCGCGCGAATCCGAACTGGAAAAGCTGGCCAATGATATCTCGGTGCTGCGGGGGCAGCGAAAGGAGGCGGACAGGCGCAATCAGGAGATCACTGCTGAAGGCAAGGCTGCTCGCGATGCCTTGAAGGCCGAGAAGAAAAGAACCGCCGAACTGGACAAGAAGCTCGAACGCCTGCTGGCCACGCTCGCCGATCGCGAGGACAAGCTCGACCGCCGCGAAAAGGAGCTCGCGCTGCTTCGCGAAAAATCGAAGGGCGATGCTGGGGGAAATGCTCCGGCTGCGCGCCTCGTCGCAGGAGAGGACGTCGGCGCCAGAAGCGCCGATATCGACAGGGCGATCGCCAAGCTCGACAGCGACCGGGAGCGGCTTGAGGCCAGGCTGACGGTGCTGGCGCGCGAGAACAAGAGATTGAAGGCGGATCTCGGCGCACTGGAAACATCGAAATCCGGCGATGGCGGCGATGTGCGTGGCGCCAGTGCTGCATTGCGTGAACAGATGAACGATCTGGCGGCGGAGGTCGTCAATCTGACGGCGAAACTCGAGGGACCGGATTCGCCGATAGCCAAGGCACTTTCAGCACCTCAGGACGTGCGGTCCGGGACCACCAGTCTCGCCGACCGCGTGCGAGCGCTGCAAAAAGCCGCTTCGGCGAATTGAGATCAGAAAACCAGCTGACCTACGCCTTCCTGGCTGAAAAATGATGCAGCGCGATGGCTGAGGCAGCGGCGACGTTCAGGCTGTCGAAACCTTGCGCCATGTCGATCCGCGCCGTTTGCAGGCGGGCGAGCAGGCTTTCCGGCAGGCCTTCGCCCTCCGTGCCGAGATAGAGCGCCAATCGTTCCGTTCTTCTCGCATCGCGAATGTCGGTCAGCCCGCGTGGCGACAGGGCAAACTGGCTAAAGCCCAACCGGTCGAGCCTGGCGGTGAAGCCGACGGTGTCGTCGAAGGATGCAAAGGGAACTTTCAGCGCCGCGCCGACCGAGACGCGGATCGCCTTGCGGTACAACGGATCGCAGCAGGTTGCATCGAGAAGCACGGCTTCGGCGCCAAAGGCAGCGGCGTTGCGGAAGATCGAACCCATATTGTCATGATTGGCGATGCCTATCAGCACGATGACCAGCGCGCTGGCGGGCAAGGTGTCCAGCAAGGCCTCGGCACGCTGCGGGGGGCCTTTGCTGCCAATCGCCAAGATGCCGCGGTGCATGTGAAAGCCGGCGATCCTGTCCATGACCTCGCCGGCGGCGACGTAAACCGGAAGGTCCACTGGTGCCTTGCGCAAGACCTGGTCGAGACCGGCCAGGCGGTTCTCGAGAACCAGAACCGACTCAGTGGCAAAGCGCCGGGCCGAGAGCAGCACGTCCAGCACAACCTTGCCTTCGGCAACGAAGCGGCCGTGCCGGCCGGTAAGGTCGCGTTCGCGGATATCGAGATAGGCGGCAACGCGCGGGTCTTGCGGGTCGTCGATGGGGATGGGAACCATGCATTCCTCGCCGGCAAAATTCGTCAGCGAGGTAAGGGACGAACGGTCCTGCCGGTCAAGTCCCGGCGCGGCGCAGGCGATAAGCCATCTGGGACAGATCACCTTCGCCAAAAATGCCATCCAGCATGGCGAGGAGGTCGCGCACAGCTGCGGACTTGCAGGAATAGTAGATCATCTGCCGGTCGCGGCGGGTCTCGACAAGGTCGAGCGCCCGCAGCTTGGCCAGATGCTGCGACAGGGCGGATTGGCTGAGCATGACTTTCTCGGCGATGGCACCGACCGACATTTCACCGTCGGACAGATAGCTCATGATCAGCAGCCGTTTCTCGTTGCCCATCAGGGTGAGAAACGTAGCCGCCGCTTCGGCGTTGGCAATTAGCTTAGTCGAGACCATTGATGCCCCATGTTTTCCAGCTCATCCGAACGCTATGGGGGCAATAGCGTCTGGTGCCAAATTCAACTGCGGATGCACGCTGGTGAATCAGCGCCATATTGAATCGTAGAACATTTCCTCCAAATCTCAAGACTTGCTTTTGATTCATGGCGATAAACTGCCTATTTTGTGCATAGCCGGCTGCCGTCCAGTCTTGGCCATGTCGACCAGAACCGGCCGCAAGTCGCGCGCCGCCTTCAATGGTTCAGGGAAAAAGACCCGGCAAATCGTGTCTCCCAACGCCAGATCCATGCCTTCGGCATCGAAACCGGTAACGATCCAGCCCTTGCCCTTGGCCTTGGCAAAGTGGTGCGCGTAGACGGCGATTGCCTCGAGATGGTCGGCATTCATGTGATCGAGGGCGGATTGTTCGCTCGCGGCAAGCTCTTCGGCGATCGATCCGCTGGTGATCAGATCGGAGCGATCGAGCAGATAGGCCTTGCCGAAACCGCCATTGAGGCTGGCGCGCTCCGGTTCTAGGCGGAAGATCGAGAAGTCGCCCAGCCCGGCATAGAGCTTGGCCTTGGGATTGCGGTTGAGATAGCGCCGTTCGGCGCGGGCATGCTCGCTCGATCCGCGCTCCAGCCGCAGCGCCCGGCAGACCAGCGTCAAGCGCGGGTGTGCCAAGGGATCGCCCTTGCCAGGCTCGCCGACAAGCAGGGAGCAGCGTGGGTCAGCGAGAATCGCTCCAGTGTGGGCAGACAGCATCGACACCAGGATCAGCGGCGCGCCGTCGATATCGCTGGCGATGCCGACCCTTGAGGCCAGTGGCGAACCGGTGCCGGGCTCGATCACCGCCAGCGCGCCGAAACGCGCGCTGCGGGTCAGCGTCCTGGCCAGCCTGATCGCTTCAGCGTCGGTCTCGCGAATGACATTCTTGTTCCGGTCAACCAAAGTGCTCACCGCTTAAGCTGTTCTTCTTCTCCAGTTGTCGGTCCACCAGGCCGGATTTGACAAGGGCTTCGGTCTCGCTTTTCGAAATGCCGAAGCGCGCCAGCACGGACGCCGGCTGACGATCATCTTCGGTCGGCGCAGCGGCCAACGTCGATTGCGAGCCGGAGAAGCGCGGCGTCGGGGCAGGGCGTTCAAGCGCCCCCGTTCTCACGAAGGCGTTGCGCGCCCGATTGTGCGGATGATCGCTCGCTTCGCGCAGCGACAGCACCGGGGCAACGCAGGCGTCGGTCTCGGCAAACAGGCCAGCCCAGTCGTCGCGCGCCTTCTGCCTGACCCGATCGGCGATAGCAGTGCGCATGTCCGGCCACGATGATTTGTCGTATTGGTTGCGGACAAAATCCGCGTCGAGCGGCAGCAATCTTGCGAATTCGGCGAAGAAGCGGGGCTCGAGGCAGCCGACAGCGATGTGCCGTCCATCCGCCGTTGTGTAGGTATCGTAGAACGGCGCCCCGGAATCGAGCAGGTTGGCGCCGCGCGTGTCGTTCCACAGGCCAGCTGCCATCAAGGCGTGCACAGGTGTTGCCAGCATGGAAGCGCCCTCGACCATCGCCGCATCGATCACCTGGCCCTCGCCGGAGCGCGAGCGCTGGAATAGGGCAGCGAGAACGCCGGCAATCAGCATCATGGCGCCGCCGCCATAGTCGGCGACGAGGTTGAGCGGCGGGACTGGCCGGCCGCCCTCCTGGCCGATGGCGTGCAGCACCCCGGAATAGGCGAGATAGGTGATGTCATGGCCGGCACGGCCGGCGAGCGGTCCGTCCTGGCCGAAGCCGGTCATGCGGCCGTAGATCAGCGCCGGATTGCGCGCCAGCGCGATATCAGGCCCGAGACCAAGCCGCTCCATGACACCAGGACGAAAACCTTCGACCAGAATGTCGGTCTTTTGCGCAAGGCGCAGCACCAGTTCGGCGCCTTCCCCGCGCTTCAGGTCGATGCGCAGGATGGATCGGCCGTGACAATCGAGGTTGTAGTCATCGGACAGTGGCAGCATCGGCCGGTCCGAACCGGTCCGCTCGATGCGCAGCACTTCGGCTCCCATCTCCGACAGCATCAGGCCGGCCAATGGCACTGGTCCGAGCCCGGCCATCTCGATCACGGTCAGACCGGCGAGCGGGCCGGTCTTCGCCGAGGGGGCGGCACTCACGGCCGGGGCGCCCGGCTACTTCGGCGCCATGCGGATGGCGCCGTCGAGCCGGATGGTCTCGCCATTCAGCATCTGGTTCTCGACGATATGCAGCGCGAGCGCGGCATATTCGGAAGGTTCGCCCAAGCGGGACGGGAAGGGCACCGCAGCGCCCAGCGAATCCTGCACGTCCTGCGGCATGCCGGCCATCATCGGCGTCTTGAAGATGCCCGGTGCGATGGTGCAGACGCGAATGCCCGAACGGGCGAGGTCGCGGGCCACCGGCAGAGTCATGCCGACGACGCCGCCCTTGGAGGCGGCGTAAGCGGCCTGGCCGATCTGCCCGTCATAGGCGGCAACCGACGCCGTGTTGACGATGACGCCGCGCTCACCGCCCTGCAGGGGATCGAGCTTGGCGGCACGATCGGCAACAAGGCGGATCATGTTGAAGGTGCCGATGAGGTTGATCTCGATGACCTTGCGGTACTGGTCGAGCGGGTGAGGACCATCCTTGCCGATGGTTTTCACGCCGATGGCGATGCCGGCACAATTGACCAGGATACGCGCTGCGCCGAGCCGTTTTTCGACCTCCGCGACTGCCGCAGCGCCGCTGTCGGCGCTGCTCACATCGCATTGGACGGCGATGCCGCCAATGTCGCCCGCCACCTTCTGCGCCCGCTCGATGCCGATATCGAATATGGCGACGCGGGCACCTTTGTCGGCGAGTGCGCGGGCCGTCGCCTCGCCGAGGCCGGAGCCGCCACCGGTGACGATCGCAATCTGGCCATTCGGGTTCATGCCGGCGTCCTCCAAGGTGTGAGGATCATGCTACGAAGCCCGGTGCGCAGGCGCAACCGGCAGCATCAATCTTCGATTGAAGCAGGGTCAATAGAAACTCGATTGACGCGGGGGTCAGGCGATGACCGCGACCTGCGCGGCAATCCTGGCAAGGTCGGCATGGCAGACCTCGCCCGAAAGCCGCGCCACGGCGCCAGGCACGATCTCATGCGCCAGCAGCCGGTCGAGATCGACCGGACGCGGCATCGAGATCTGTCCGCGCGGGATTCTCCTAAAGCCAAGCGGACCATAGTATGGCTCATCGCCGACGAGCATCACGGCCGGCACACCGGCCTTGGCCGCGGCCTCGAGCGCGATCGCCACCAGCCGGCGGCCGATGCCGAGATTCTTGAAGGCGGGCCGCACGGCAAGCGGCCCAAGCATCAGCGCGCGGCCGGCGCCGGCGGCAATACGGGTCATGCGGACCGAAGCGACGACGATGTCACCATCGACGGCGACAAAGGACAGCGAGCGCTCGTGGCCGCCGGCCTCGCGGATCTTGTAGGCGGCCAGCACGAAACGGCCCGGCCCGAAGGCTTCTTCGTTGATGGCTTCGATTTCGGGGTCGTGCGCCGGAGTTTCCGGCAGGTATTTCACGTCGGCAAGGCTCATGGTCTTTGCGTTCCGGTCTACGAGGAAAAGGTTTGCTGCAAGCGGCAGCGTTCGCCAGTCAGCGCTTTCTAAGCGCGGGCGCCCTTTCGTCGTCGGTCAAACCGGATCATGGCAAAGTCGAACATGCGGATTTTCCGCTAGCATCAATTTTCGACCTTCGCAATCGACGCTTTTCATCGGCCATCGCTGGAGAGTGACGGTCTGTTCAACATCGTGCCACTTCGGCATGGCGTCTTTGCGCCTACATCAGCGCAAAGACGAAAGGATATTTGCATGGGATTGCTGGTCGAAGGCAGATGGCAGGACCGCTGGTACGACACCAAGGACAGCGGCGGCAAGTTCGTACGGACGCAGGCGCAGTGGCGTGACTGGATCACCCGCGACGGTGCGCCGGCCGAGGGACGCAGCCGTGGCTTCAAGGCCGAGCCCGGCCGCTATCACCTCTATGTCTCGCTCGCCTGTCCCTGGGCGCACCGGACGCTGATCTTTCGCGCCCTGAAAAAGCTCGAGGGCATCATCTCCGTCTCGGTCGTGCATCACTTCATGGGTGCGAATGGCTGGACGTTCCTGGCCGAGGACGGCGCCACCGGCGACACGCTCTACGGCCTCGACTTCCTGCATCAGATCTACACCAGGGCCGATCCCGCCTATTCCGGCCGGGTGACGGTGCCGGTGCTGTGGGACAAGAAGCTGCAGACCATCGTCTCCAACGAATCCTCCGAGATCATCCGGATGCTGAATTCGGCCTTTGACGCCTGGGGCGATGCCAACGTCGACTTTTACCCGCCGGCGTTGCGCGGCGAGATCGACAAGATCAATGCGCTGATCTATCCCGCCATCAACAACGGCGTCTATCGTGCCGGCTTCGCCACCACGCAAGCGGCCTATGAAGAAGCCTTTGGCGAGCTATTCGCGGCGCTCGACACGCTGGAGGACAGGCTGTCGGAACAGCGCTACCTCACCGGCGACCGCATCACCGAAGCCGACTGGCGGCTGTTCACCACGCTGGTGCGTTTCGATCCGGTCTATGTCGGTCATTTCAAATGCAATCTGCGCCGCGTCGCCGACTATCCGAACCTGTCGAACTATCTGCGCGATCTCTACCAGGTGCCCGGCGTCGCCGGCACGGTGAACCTGTACCATATCAAGGCGCATTATTACGGCAGCCACGAAACGATCAATCCGACGCGCATCGTGCCGGTCGGTCCGGAACTGGACTATGCCACGCCGCATGACCGGGCGCGGTTCAAGAAGGCGGCGTGATCCGATCCAGAGCGGTTCACCGATTCGCGGAAACGGCGGAACCGCTCTAACTCCTTGTTTTGACGCGACGGGAAACCGCTCGCACTTTCCTGGAATTGCTCTAGCGGAAGGCCTCTGTGTCGGTGCGGGTTCGCCTGGCGAGTTCGGCTTTCAACAGAGTTTTTCCAAATCGGCTCGAATACCAGGCGGCATTCAAACCAAACGTCAGCAGGAAAGCGAACAGAACGCTTCCAATCCACACGGCCAGAGGAACGCTGCTCAGGTCATGCGCGTCCCCCGCGATAGCCAACCAACCCAGCGGCGCCGAAATCAAAAAGGCTGCCAGGGTCGAGAGCAGAACTATCGTCCAATATTCCCTGCGACTAAACAATCGGCCGTTTCTTCTTATGAACTTATATAGCGCAACGTTGGCCGATCCGAAGCTTATGGCGAATCCCGCGGCTTTACCAAATTCCTTTGAAAGTGTCGGGATGACGACCACCAGGATGCCAAGCGCAATCGTCAGCGCCACCGTCGTCAAAGTATAATAGCCAACATAAGGCCAGACGCTTACGGAAGGCTCATCGCGGTTGCTCATTGTCTCCCCCTAACTCAAAATTGCCCGAAGTAGAGCATAGAGTTTCTGCAAAGGTGAAAGCAAGCCTACCAATATGCCGATACAGGCTGGCTCTCAAAAATCTCGGCGATCCGCCGCAGCGTTGCCGGCGTCGTGTCTTGCGGCAATCGGTCTAGGGGAAAGAAACCAGCTTCGGCGATCTCGTGGTCCGGCAATTTCGGCGCTGTCTGAGTGAAGTTTTCGATCAGGTAGAAGCCGACATGGTCGCGGTTGCTGGAGCGACGGTTGAAATGCATCGATTTCAGCAGCGGCGGAGCGGTCAAGGCGATGTTGCCCTCTTCGGCAAGTTCGCGTGTCAGCGCCTCGACCAGCGTCTCGCCAACCTCGACGCCGCCTCCCGGAAGCTGCCAGCCCGGAACATAGGTGTGGTGAATGAGAAAGACCGAGTTGGAGGTGCGGTCGTGGATCAGGCCGCGCACGCCGAGCGTCATCGGTCGCCGCAGCACGAAATAAAGGTGGAACAGCCTTGCCCTGAAGCCCGGCCAGCCGGTCTGGCGGAAGGCGGCTTCCGTGTCGGTCGCCATCACCAGCCAAACCGTGGCTGGAAAGGAAACCGGGAGTGGAAAGCGGGGGGCGCGTCGCTTATGAAGGAGGAATGTTCAGGCTCGCGCATATTTCCGATGTCCATCTGGGGCCGCTTCCCGATGTAACCTATCGCGATCTCGCCTCCAAGCGCGTGGTCGGCTACGTCAACTGGCAGCGCAACCGCCGCCGCCATATGCACGACGCCGTCATCGACACGATCGTCGCCGACCTTAAGGCGAGCGCACCCGACCATCTCGCGATCACCGGCGATCTGGTCAACCTGGCGCTCGACGGCGAGATCGAGATGGCCAAGCACTGGCTGGAGACGTTGGGCTCTCCGCACGATGTGTCGGTCGTTCCGGGCAACCACGACGCTTATGTGCCGGGCGCCTTCGACAAGACCTGCCGTTCCTGGGCGGCGTGGATGAGCGGCGATGGTGTCAATGCGCCGGTCGACCGCAACGCTTTTCCCTATCTGCGCGTGCGCGGCAATGTCGCGCTGATCGGCGTCTCGACAGCACGCGCCACGGCGCCGTTCATGGCCAACGGCTTCTTCATGGAGGGACAGGCGGAGAGGCTCGGCAAGCTGCTCGACGCAACGGCCAGGCAAGGTCTTTTCCGGGTGATCATGATCCACCATCCGCCTGTGCGCGGCGCCGTTTCGCAACACAAGCGGCTGTTCGGCATCGCCCGCTTCAACAAGACCGTTCACCGGCACGGGGCCGAACTGGTGCTGCACGGCCATTCGCATCTGCCATCGCTGTTCTTCATCGGCGGTCGCGGCGTCAAGATTCCGGCGGTCGGCGTCGCTGCCGCGGGACAAGCGCCAGGCGGCAAGCACCCGGCAGCACAATACAATCTGATTGATATCGATGGTGAAAAAGGCAGCTGGCGGATCAAGCTGACGCGACGCGGCCTGACCGGGCCGGCAATGCCGCCATCCGATTTGCAGACGCTGGAACTCGGCGCGGATGCCGAGGCATCGTTGGTTAAAAGCTGATTTTCATCGCCATGAGGCGATCCCAGAACAGCGCGGCCGAGACGGCCAACCCGACAAGCGCGCCGGCGGTGATCAAGCCGAGGCCGGACAGGAAGGTCGTCCACCCGTTGCCGCGCTTGGCGGAGTGCAGCGGCGGCTCGGCTTCCGCCACGGCATTGCGCCTCACGCCGGCGTGCTCGACCCCGCCTTCCATCATTCGCTGGCGCTCGACGACGCGCTCGGCGACATAGCGCGTCACCTGATCGGCAACCGGTTTCATATCGGTGGATTCGGCAAGCACGACACGGCCGATGCGCGTATCCCTGAGGAAGCGATAGGTGCGGCGATCGCGCCCCATGGCGACATGGCTGACGGCGTCGATCCAAAGGCGCGGCTGCAGGCCGGACGAGACGGCGAAGTCGAAATTGTCCATATCGGCCGGCACATCGGCGAAGACAGGGGCGAGTTCGGCGGCAAGCAAATCGAGGCGCATGCGATGCGCCTCGCGCATGTCGACCACGACATCGTCGCGGTCGGCGAAGGCGTTCTTCACGTCGCGAATGGCGTCGGAGAGCTTTCGCGACTGGTCGATGGGTGTCACGTTCTCGCCTGCGTCCTTCATGGGCATGGCCTCGCGGGTATGGTTAACAGCGAGTTAACACAGCCGCCGGCAAAATGCACTGGCGAGTTGGCAGCGGGGCTCAACTCGCAGCTGCATCGAGCCTTGGACGAGGGCGCCTGCCGCGGCGGTTTATGTTGCGGCGCACGGCCTCGGCGATCAGGCCTGGCGCTTCCTCGACCAGCATATGGCCGGCTTCCAGCACATGGTGCAGGTGAAAATGCACCGGCAAGTCATCGGCCTGGGTGAAAGGCAGCACCGGGTCATCCGTTCCCCAAACCAGCATCACCGGCATATCAAGCGTGTCGAGCTGTTCGCGCGGGATGACGCCCTGTCGATCATCCCTGGTCATGGCGGCTGCCATCTCGACAAGTTTCTGCAACTGCCCAGGGCGCCGGCGCATCCCACCGAAGACATCAATCAGACGTTCCTGCGGCAGGCTTTGCGGCCCGGACATGGCGGCAAGGCAAGCGCGAATTTCACGCCTGTCGGCAGCCGCGGCGTAGCGGCGCAACAGCGGTCCATTGATCTCCGTGCCAAATCCACCGGGCGCAAGGAGCGTCAGCGAGGCTATCCTTTCGGGCTCGATCAATGCCATCAGCGTCGCCACCGCCCCGCCCATCGAATGACCGACGAGATGCACTCTTTCTGTTTTGCGCGCGGTAAGATCTGCCAGAACCGCCCGGGCGGCCGTTTTGGCAGGACCGCTGCCGGGAAAATCGAGGGACAGTCCGTGGCCGGGAAGATCATAGGCCAGCGTCCGAATACCGGGCGACAGCGCAGAGGTCACCTCGCGCCAGACATCATGGCACCCGCCGAAGCCGTGCAAGAAGACGATCGTCTTCTGGCCGGCGCCCCGTTCGGCAGCGTAAAGGGATGAGGTCATGAAAATTTGCGGGTTGTCGCGGAGACCAGGCAGGCACGAAATTCCAGATTGTGGCTGGATTGCTCTTAGTCCAGATCGATGGCCAGTAAAATTTTCGCGATGTTAGAAAAGCTTAGCTGGCATTGCCGAGCCCGGCGGCGCGCAGCGCCTCGACCAGCCGGTCTGTCAGGTCGGCGGGATATTTTCTGTCGACGAAAGTCGCGCGTGGATTGGCAGCGAATTTCGGAAATTTGGCGACCAGTTCATCCACCAGTTTGCTCGCCAGCTGATCGCGGCCGGCGGCTTTGGCGCCGATCAGGCGCGCTGCCAGATAATGCGATTTCGTCGCCGTCGTCCGCAATGCCTCGCTGGCCAGCGCGGCCTTGTTCATATCGCCGACCATGAACTCGCCGACAAACAGCCCAAAATCCCACCAAGTCGGGTGGCCGCTGGAGATGTCGACGGCGTGGGCAAGGATCGGTGTTCCCTCGGCGTATTTGCCGGCGAAAATCAGTCCATAGCCGTAAGCCGCGGCCATGCCGAGGTCGTAAGGGTTGAGGTCGTAGGCCTTGTGCATCCAGCGGATCGATTCCTCCGAATTGCCGAGGCGCGAATAGAGGTAGCCATAGGCGCGGTGCGCATAGGGGCTCATCGGTCCCATCTGCACGGCGCGGTGGGCGAAAGACATCGCCTGTTCCACTGTCGCGCCGGACGGATAGGCGTAGTGATCGGTGACTGCCTCAAGATGCAGGGATGCGAGTTCTGAATAGACCAGCGACGACTTCGCATCCCGGTTGGCCAGGTTTTCGAGGCAGCGATAGGCAGCCTCATGGGTTTTGGCGCTCTGGTCGAGATAGTATTTGTCGTTGAGCACCAGGCATTCGGTGAGACCGGTCTCAATGCCGCTCTGCTCGATATAGGCGTAGATCGTACCGGAGGCAGGAATGGTCGAACTCAAGATGTTGGCGATGCTGTCCTCGACGGCGGCAGGGGCGCTGTTGGCGGCTGTCAAATTGCGGGACAGCAATACGCGACCGGTGGCAACGCTCTGAAGTTCGAGCGTGACATCGCCCGCCGCTGGCCCCGGCGAAATCTCGAACACGAAGCTGGTGGCGTCGGTGACAGGGTCTGGCGTGCCGTCGGCGTCGCGCCCGATGAAGTCGATGGTGTCGAAACCGGCAAGGCCGGCGCGCAGCGACGCAGCCACACGGGCAGCTTCGGCGCCGTTGTCCTTCACGGCGATATAGACCAGGGGCAAGGTCTCCACCGGAGGCGATGCGATGCTGCCGGTGGCCACCGCGGTCTCGACCGCCGAGCCTGCGTCACCGTTGGCGAGCAGCTCACCGCTGCCCTGGCGAAGGATCAGCACACCCAGCATGGCGATGACCAGAGCCATCGCCACCCAGAAGAACTGGAGATGGCGCGCCAACGCGGGTCCCGGCTCGGCAACTGCCGACGACATCAATGAAGCAGGATGCGCGCTGCTACCGGGCTCTTCAGGCAATCCGGACAGAGCGGCTGCTACCGCTGCCTGTTCCACCGGCTCTCGCCCGGCCGGCAAGCGAATGGCGTTGAGCTCATAGGATGGAACATAGCCGCCGCGGGGAATGGCGATACGGACCGGCTCGGCAACGCCTTCATTGGCGAAGTACTGCTGCAGAAGCTCGCGCAGCCTGCCCGCCTGCACCCTGACCACGGCATCGGTCGACGAATCGAAATCGCCGTCCTTGCCGAAAACGTCCATGGCAATGGAAAAGCCCTTGAGCCTGTCGGCTTCACCGGCCTGCTCGCGCTCGACCAGATAACGCAACAGTTTCCGCGCGCGTTCGGATCTCCCGAACGTTTCGCTGGCGAGCAATCGCTCCAACGTCTCGCGCACTGCGGGGGCGGCAGGCGTGGCATGCTGCAAGTGTCGATCCTCTCGAAGTCGGCACAGGTTAGGGCGCGATCATATAGAGCCTGCGCCGCTGCACAAGCGTGCGCGTATTATGCGATCGCGTACCCCACCGGATATTTCCCGATGGGTTAACGCATGACCCGGAACCGGGATCAGGTGTCCGGGCCATGCGCAGACTGGAGTTGCCAGACGCGAAAGATCAGCCGGCCTAAAAGCGCGTCGCGTTTGAACGGATTCATGCGACGCGCTTTAAGTTCTTGTCTTCATGCATGTCGTTATCGCAAAACCGCTGCGCACTTTTGCGCGACATGCATTAGCGGCCGACGATGCGGTTGGCTGCCGAAACCACGGCTTCCAGCGAGGCGGCGACGATGTTGGTGTTGATGCCGGCGCCGAACAGCTTGCCGCCGGGATATTCCATCTCGACATAGGAGATGGCGGACGCATTCGAGCCGCGCTGCATCGAGTGCTCGGAATAGTCGAGTACGGACATATCCACGCCGACATGGCGCGATAGCGCATCGACGAAGCCGTCGATCGGGCCGGTGCCGGTGCCGGTGATGGTCACCTCCTTGCCCTTGTCGAGGATCACCGCTTCGACGACACGCCGGCCCTTGGCCGCGGTGTCTGGATAGGTGTGGTGATCGAGGAACTTCAGCCGCGCGCCGGGCTGGTCGACATAGGTTTCGAGAAAGTGCTCGTAGATGCGCTTGGCCGGAACTTCCTTGCCTTCGGCGTCGGTGATCGCCTGGATATGCTGGCTGAATTCGATCTGCAGGTTGCGCGGCAGGTTGAGGCCGTAGTCGGCCTGCAGCACATAGGCGATGCCGCCCTTGCCGGACTGCGAGTTGATGCGGATGATCGCCTCGTAATTGCGGCCGACATCGGCCGGGTCGATCGGCAGATAGGGCACTTCCCAGTGCGGCGTGTTGGCCTTGCGCAGCGCCTTCATGCCCTTGTTGATGGCGTCCTGGTGCGAACCGGAAAAGGCGGTGTAGACGAGCTCGCCGACATAGGGGTGGCGCTCGGGGATCTTCAACTGGTTCGAATATTCGTAGACGTCCTTCATCCGGTTGATATCGGAGCAATCGAGTTCCGGATCGACGCCTTGCGTGTACATGTTGAGCGCCAGCGTGACGATGTCGACATTGCCGGTGCGCTCGCCATTGCCGAACAGCGTGCCTTCGACGCGGTCGGCACCCGCCATCAGGCCGAGTTCGGTGGTGGCGATGCCGGTGCCGCGATCATTGTGTGGATGCAATGAAATCAACAGCTTGTCGCGGTTGTCGAGGTTGCGGCACATCCATTCGATGCGGTCGGCATAGATGTTGGGCGTCGACATCTCGACCGTCGACGGCAGATTGATGATCAGCTTGTTGTCCGCCGTCGGCTTCACGATCTCGGTGACGGCGTTGCAGATTTCGAGTGCGACTTCGAGTTCGGTGCCTGTGAAGCTCTCCGGCGAATATTCGAAGCGAAAGCCGCCGCCGGCCTGGGCCGCCATGTCGGTGATCATCTTGGCGGCGTCGGTGGCGATCCGCTTGATGCCGGCGACGTCCTTGTCGAAGACGACGCGGCGCTGCAATTCGCTGGTCGAATTGTAGAAATGGACGATCGGGTTGGTGGCCCCCTTGAGCGCCTCGAAGGTGCGGGTGATCAACTCGGGCCGACACTGCACCAGCACCTGCAGCGAGACGTCGGCGGGCACATTGCCTTCCTCGATGCACCAGCGGGCGAAATCGAAATCGGTCTGCGAGGCCGAGGGGAAACCGATCTCGATCTCCTTGAAGCCCATGTCGAGCAGCAGCGCGAACATGCGCGCCTTGCGCTCATGGCCCATCGGGTCGATCAGCGCCTGATTGCCGTCGCGCAGGTCGACCGAGCACCAGATCGGCGCTTTGTCGATGATCTTGTTGGGCCATGTGCGATCGGTGAGGCCGACGGTTGGATAGGGCTGATATTTGCGGGCGGCGTCCGGCATGCCTCGGGCTGCCTCAGGCATGCCTCGGGCTGGCTCTGCCATGCCCTTTACCGCATTACCGTCATTCGGACGGATGTCTTCTCGTGCGTTCATCGTCATTTCTCCCGGCGGCTCGCGGGTCCGCCTTCAGGCGGATTGTTGGCGAGCGGCGCCTTTTACCAGATTTCATTCGCTGACTATGACTTGCCAAGGAGCGTGCGCGTAAGCGGCGGTTCGACCGCCGGGCGCTCCTTCAGCGAACCCGGCGATCGCCGATAAGGCCGAGAAGAAGCAGGGTCGAAGCAAGCGCGCGCACGGTCTGGCCGGCAATGCCGGTCTGACGGGAAGCGACGGAGGTGTGGCGCGTGTTCATGGCGGTTCTCATACAGGAGCGGCCATGCAGAGGCAAGTGGGCTGCACCGCCGCTTGTCCGGAGTGCTCTTCCCCATGAGCGGCAAATGCGCCAAACTTGGCAGTCGACGGGGCCGTATTGCCTCATTGCCGGAGGGGTCGTCGCCTATGAATTTCGTGTTCTTCTCGCCGCATTTTCCTGCCAACGGCGCCGATTTCTGCGACCGGCTGAAAAAAGCCGGCGCTACCGTGCTCGGCATCGGCGATGCGCCCTTTGACGCGCTCGACGGCAAGCTCAAGGCAGCGCTTTCGGAATATTACCGCATCGCCGACATGGAGGACTACGACCCGGTGTTTCGGGCAATGGGCCATTTCATCCACAAATGGGGCCGCATCGACCGTTTTGAATCGCTCAACGAGCACTGGCTGGAGCTGGAAGCCAACATCCGCACCGACTTCAACATCTATGGCACCAAGCTCGACTTCGTGAAGAATTTGAAGCGCAAGAGCCGCATGCGCGCCTTTTTTCGCAAGAGCGGCGTCGAAACCATCCCGCAGCGCAAATGCTCTGACCGCACCGGGGCCATGACCTTCGTCCGCCGCGTCGGCTATCCGGTGGTGGTGAAGCCGGATTCCGGCTCCGGCGCCTCGAACACCTACAAGATTTCCAACGCCAAGGAGCTCGACCAGTTCTTCCGGGACAAGCCCGAAGGCGTAACCTTCGTCATGGAGCAGTTCATCGAGGGGCTGGTGGTGACCTTCGACGGGCTGGTCAATCGCGACGGCGAGGTGGTGCTGGCGGCCAGCCACCGCTATGATCAGAGCATAATGGACGCGGTCAACAACGACCGGCACATGAGCTACACCTGCTTTCCGGAGATCAGCCCGGGGGTCGAGGAAGCGGGCCGCAAAATCCTGAAAGCGTTCGACGTACGCGAGCGCTTCTTCCATATCGAGCTGTTCGAGACCAAGGACAATCGCATCATCGCGCTCGAGGTCAACATGCGCCCGCCCGGCGCCTGGATGACCGACGCCATCAACTACACGTTCGACATCGACGTCTATGCGGCATGGGCCGAGATGGTGGTCAAGGACGCCGCCGGCGGCCCCTACAAAGGCAAATATTTCACCGCCTATGCCAGCCGCAAGCGTCACCTCCACTATTTGCACAGCCATGCGGACGTGCTAGCCGCGCACGGCGACAAGATCGTCCACCATCAGCCAATCGAAGAGGTTTTCAGCCGCGCCATGGGAAATTACGCCTATCAGATGCGCTCGAAGGATCCGAAGGCGCTGCGCCAGGCGGTCGACTACATCCACGCGGAAGAGGCGTGAGCGATGGACATCTCCTATCACAAGGGGCCTAGCCGCAACCTCGGCCGCGACATGGAATACAAGCGCTACGGCCATGCCGGCCGGCCGGTGGTGGTTTTCCCGACCTCGCAGGGGCGATTCTATCAGTTCGAGGATTCCGGGGGGGTCGGCGCGCTTGCCGAGTTCATCGACACCGGCCGCATCCAGCTGTTCACGCTTGACGGCATCGATTCGGAATCCTTCTTCAACAAGCATGTCGACGCCGCCCACCGCATCGCCCGTCATGAGGCCTATTTCCGTTATGTGCGCGAAGAGGCGCTGCCGGAACTTTTGTCCACGGCCGCTGGCGCCAATGGCGGGCGCGAGCTGAAGCCGCTGTTCTCAGGCTGCTCGATGGGCGGCTACCACTCGTCGAACTTCGTCTTCCGCTTTCCGGAACTTGCCAGCGGCGTCATCGCGCTGTCGGGCGTCTATTCGGCTCGCGACTTTTTCGGCAAGGCGCTGGACGGCGACATTTTCTACAACTCGCCGCTCGACTATCTGCCCGGCATCGTCGACCAGAAACTGCTTGCCCGGCTGAAGGCGCTGCGCCTGATCTTCTGCTGCGGGCAGGGCGCCTGGGAAGAGCGGATGCTGGTCGAGACGCATGCGCTGGAACAGATATTGCGCGACAAGTCGATCCCCGCCTGGGTCGACTATTGGGGCGGCGACGTCGCCCATGACTGGCCGTGGTGGCACAAGCAGCTGGTCTATTTCTTCGCCCGCTGGCTGGATGACGATCTGATGCACCGGCTCGACTAAGGTGCATTGATATTCAGGTGATGCCGGCCTGCAAATGGCTGACGATCCGTCGAGGCATAGTGCGGCGGAACGACCGCCCGTCGCCGCCTATTCCTTTACCGCTCGTGCCACCAGCCGCGCCACGCTCGGCCCGACCAGCAGCACGACGAGGAAGCGGGCCGACTGCAGCGCCATGACGAAGGAGATGTCGACGTGTTGCGCGGCGGCGGCAATGATGGCGACGCTGTCCATGCCGCCCGGGCTGGTCGCGAGATAGGCGGTCAGCGGGTCGATGCCGAGCAGGTGGCTGATCATGAAGCCGAGGCCACCGCAGAAGGCGATGAGGATGATGATCGAACCGACGATCTGCGGCAGCGCCCGCGTCGCATGGCGCAGGATCGGTCGGGTGAAGTTCAGCCCGATCGACCAGCCGACCATGGCGTAGCTGACCGCCAGTAGCCATGGCGGCAATTGCATCGTCACGCCAAAACCGAGATGGACGATGGCGCCGAAAATGAAAGTGCCGAGGAAGAAGGGCGACGGCAGTTTGAGCAGCTTGCCGAGCAGGCCGCCTATGACCGCGACGCCGAGTGTCGCTGCAAAGGCGGCCGGTTCGATCGGCGGAAACCAGACGATTGAGGGGATCTCGATGCCTGAGGTGTCTACCCACATCTTTGCGACAAGGGCTGCCGTCATCGAAACGAAGATGACGCGCAGATATTGCATGAAGGCGACGAGGCGCTGGTCGGCGCCAAAAGCGCCGGCCATCAGCACCATGGCGGTCGCCGCACCGGGCGACGAGCCCCAGACCGCGGTGGTGCCGGGCAGGATGCGCCAGCGGCTGATGAGCCAGCCGAGCAGGCTGGATGCGGCAACGGTTGCCACCACCACGGCCAGGAAAAGCGGCCATTCCCTGTAGAAGACCGAAAAGATGTCGGCCGAGATCGAACTGGCGACAAGGCAGCCGACAACGGCCTGGGCGACGCCGAACAGAGGGCGCGACACCCGCACCGTCGCGCCGTTGGTGCCTGCGAGGATGGCGGCCAGCATCGGGCCGATCAGCAGTGCCGCGGGCAAGGCGGCGAATTCCAGCGCGCCGGCGAACAGGATCGAGAAAAACAGCAGCACCAGCCACTGCCAGACCGGGCGCATGCGCGCCATGCGCTCTATGGTCGGTTGGCCAGGCGAGGAGTCCATGTTTTTGGTCTTAGACCCGCAGGCGAAAAATGCGAGCCCCGAGGCGCTGAAAAATGCGCGTGGTCTTTTGAAGCCGGCAGGCGTCAGCCGGATTTGACGCTGGGCAGGCCGAAGCCGCCGGCGGGATGGGTCTCGACCTGGAATTCAAAGCCGGCAATGATCGGCCGTGCCTTGGCGATCGCCGCCTGCACTTCGGGCAATTGCAGCGACGCCTTGTGACTCGCCTGGTCGGTCCACACCTCGGTCACCCAGATCGCATCGGCATCGGCCGGATCCCGGGCAATGACATAACTCAGGCAGCCGGGCATGGCGCCGGTCGAGGCGAGCAGGACGTCCATGATCGCGTCGCGCTGGCCGCGCGTCGCCCGCATCTTGCCGATCAGTCCGTACATTCCTTTTGCCTCCCTGGGGTCGCGCGACAAGAGTATGCAATTAGCCGGTCACGGCATCAACTGGCCGCCATTCACCTCGATCACCTGGCCGGTGATGTAGCCGCTCAACAAATCCGACGAGAGGAAAAGATAGGCGCCGACGCAGTCTTGCGCCGTGCCGGCGCGACCTTGCGGGATGGTGGCGATCATGCCCTTCATCTGCTCGTCCGTCGAATAGCGCTCGTGGAAGGGTGTGGCGATGGTGCCGGGCGCGACCGCGTTGACGCGGATGCCGAAGCCGATCAGCTCCTTGGCCATGCCGCGCGTGACGTTGGAGACGAAGGCCTTGGCCGAGCCATAGAGGCCGGCGCCACCGCCGGCGCCGTTGCGCGCGGCGATCGACGAGGTGTTGACGATGAAGCCGCCCTGCTTCTTCAGCCATGGGATCGCCTTGCGCGAGGCGGTCAGCACCGAACGGGCGTTGAGATCCATCACCGCATCGTAATGCGCCTCGGTCTGCTCGGCATAGGGTACGCGGCCGAGCATTCCGCCGGCATTGTTGACCAGCCCGTCGAGCCGGCCAAATTTTTCAGCGCTCTCCTCGACGACGCGCTCGACATCGGCAGGCACCGAGAAATCACCCTGGGTGAGGAACACCTCGCCACCGCCATCGCGAATGGTTCCGGCCAGTTTCTCGGCGGCGTCGCGGCTTGAATTGTAATGCAGGGCGACGCGGCTTTTCTGCGCGGCGTAGGCCAGCGCGAGAGCAGCCCCTATGCCGGTCGAGGCACCGGTGACGAGCACTGCCTTGCCGGCGAGATCGGGTATCGAGAGGGCGGTCGGGGTGGCTGGCACTGCTGTTCCTCCGGGATTTCCCCCCGTCCTTCGTAGGCCCTTGCCCCCCTTATGTTCAAGCCTCAGGGCCTGAGATAGACATAGCCTTGACCCTGCAGTTCGGCGAGCTTGACGACGCCGCCCTTGTCGGCAGCGTGGAAGCCGTCGAGCAGGTCGGCAAGGGTGATCTCCATGCCCTTCATGGTGTTGCCGCAGGCGTGCGGGCTGAGGCCGTCCTGTACAAGGCCGGCGAAACGCCCGGAAATCGCCGCCGATATGCCCTTCGACTTGAAGGTGGCAAGCGCCGGACCATGCACGACCAGCGCGATGTCGACATTGCCGCCGGTGCCTTCATAGTGGTTCTTGATGTTGCCGAGCACGAAATTGACCTTGTCGATATCGCTGAGATGATAGGCGACCTTTTGCCTTTCCCCGGTGGTATCAGCGCTTGCTGCCTGCACCACCCGCAAGCCAAAAAACGTTCCAGTCCCGGCAAGAACAGCACGGAACATATCGCGTCGGCGCATCGCATCCTCCTCTGCTTGATGCTCTCTGCAAATTGCGTAGCTGCGGCCACGATACTAGCATAGAACGACGTTACGTCCTGTCGATGCGAGGGAGAGGGTCACATGGCGTTCGGGAAATGGAAGATCATTGCCGGCGCCGGATTCGGCGCCGCGCTGCTCGGCGCGCTTGCGGGCTCGGCCCTTGCCGACGAGGCCCTCAAGCTCACCGAACTGAGCCCGGAGGGCAAGGATGCCTGCTTCGGCCGGGTCTACGATGCCGGGCACCTCAAGGCGCATCCGAAGCAGAAGGTAGCCAGGATATTCTTCCTCTATGGCCATGACCCGGTGAGCCGTCCGAACGAGGAGCCGGCCACAAATTCCGACTCGTCCTACAATGGTTTTATCGCCACCACCACGCGCGGCGCCAAGGCGCCGGAATGGGCGAGCGGCTGGTGCAACCACGAGTCCGAGGACGGCAAGACCGGTCCGATCCGTTGCGGCATGGACTGCGATCGCACCATGGCCTCGCTGAAGCTCGACGACAAAGGCCGTCTGATCGTCACGGATGTTTCTCAGGATCTTTATCTCGACGCGGGATCGGAAGACGAACTCGGTGAGGCCGAATATGACCGGCAGGCGCTTGGCTCGGAGGACGACAATTTCCGCCTCGACCCGATGCCGGCGGCAACCTGCCAGGCCGAGTTCGCGCGCATCGATCCGATCGACCCGGCGCTCGGTCCGCCTTTGCGCGAGCGGCTGAAGCCGGACCAGGCTTTTTGCTATGGGCGTGACTATGATGCCGCGCATCTGAGCTCGCATCCCGACCAGGTGACGCAATCCATCCGGGTTTTCCGCGGGCCGGTCGAACTGGCGTCCTTCGCCGCCGGCGGCGATGCCGCCAATTGGCCTGATGGCGCCGACATCGCCGTTTCGGTCACCACCAGGAAGAACGGAGCCAAGGTCACGCAGACCTACTCCTGCCAGGGCGAGGCGGATCAGTGGCGCTGCGCGGCGAGCGCTAAGATGAGCAACTTTTCCTGCGACATCACGCAGAAGGAGATCTTCCTCAAGCGCGGCGCCAACGGCACGATGATGCTGGCCAACCCCAACAGCAGCCTGGCCATTGTCGATCTGTGTTCGAAGGCGGCTGAGGGCAAGACCGTATCCGACGACAAGGTCTATCGGCTGGAGCCGATGCCGCAGTCGGCTTGTTCTCCATGAGGTCCGACGCTTCGTCATCCTATGGCGGAGCAAGGAGCGAAGCGACGCGGCGCAGACCATAGGATGACGAAGTTGAGAGGCCTCGGCCAATCTCCAACGCCGTGCCAACCGCCTCACGCGAACGGCACGGCCGTCGTGCCCTTGGGCAGCTTTGCCTCTTCCTCCGGCTCGACATGGATGATAACGCGCACCGACGGGATTTCGACCTTGAGCGCGTCCTCGATGCGGTCGCAGATGACGTGACTTTCGCCAACCGTCATATCGGCATCGACGACCATGTGGAATTCGATGAAGGTGGCGCGGCCGGCGATGCGGGTCTTCAGGTCATGGACCTCCAGCGCACCCTTCGAATTGGCCGAGATGATGTCGCGGATGTGCATGTGCTCCTGGGTATCGACGGCACGGTCCATCAAGCCATTGAGCGAATCGCCGGTAAGCTTCCAGCCCTGGTAGAGGATGTTGAGTGCAACCAACCCTGCAAGTAGCGGATCGAGCACATGCCAGCCCGTCACGACAGCGGCGACAAGACCGACGATCACACCGACCGAAGTGACGACGTCGGTCATAATGTGATGGCCGTCGGCCTCCAGTGCCGGCGATCTCTCGGCGCGGCCGTTGCGGATCAGGATCCATGCCCATATCGCGTTGATGGCGGCTGCACCGCCGTTGATCGCCAAGCCCTGCCACGGCTGCTCAAGCGCTGTCGGATGGGGCAATGATTGCCACACCTTGGCAATGATCAGCAGCGCTGCCACCACGATCAGCACGCCCTCGAGCACGGCCGAAAAATATTCGGCCTTGTGATGACCGAAGGGATGATCCTGGTCGGCCGGCTTGTGGGAGATCTGGATCGCCCATAGCGCGGCGGCAGCGCTGATGACGTTGACGATCGACTCCAGCGCGTCGGAATAGAGCGCGACGGAACCCGTGACGTACCAGGCGGCGAGCTTGAGGCCGAGCACGACAAAGGCGACGACGATCGACCAGAAGGCGAGGCTGGCGACCTTGCGCTTGGCGGCGGCTTTGGCCGCGATCGCCGTCATGTTCTCCGTTTCGGCCATCTCGCCCTAGGCTGCCTTTTCCTTAGCCTTGCGCGGCAGATGCGCAACGATGTTCTCGATGATGCGCATGCCGGCATTGTGGCCGAGCGTCATGATCGACTCGGGGTGGAACTGCACGGCGGCGATCGGCTCCTTGCGATGCTCGAAGGCCATGATGACACCGTCCTCGGTCTCGGCGGTGACGATGAAATCGTCGGGCAGCCGCACCGGATCGGCGAAGATCGAGTGGTAGCGGCCGACGGTTACTTCCTTGGGCAGGCCGGAGAAGATGATGCCGGGCTTCGATACGCGGATGCGCGAAGGCTTGCCGTGCATCGGCACGTGCAGCTGCCTGAGTTCGCCACCATAGGCCTCGGCCAGCGCCTGCAGCCCGAGGCAGACGCCGAAGATCGGCAGGTCGCGGGCACGCGCCTTCTTGATGGTGGCGGCGCAGTCGAAGTCCTTCGGCGTGCCAGGCCCGGGCGATAGCACGACAAGGTCCGGTTTCAGCCTGTCGAACACCTCCTCCGGCACTGGCGTGCGCACGGTCGAGACATTGGCGCCGGTCTGGCGGAAATAGTTGGCCAGCGTGTGGACAAAGGAGTCCTCGTGGTCGACCAGCAGGATGTTGACGCCGTCGCCAACGCGCGCGGTGGTGCGTTCGGTACCGGCTGCATTGCCCGACTTGGCGTCGCGGATGGCGGAGAGCATGGCGGATGCCTTCAATTCGGTTTCGGCTTCTTCTTCCTCGGGAATGCTGTCGAAGAGCAGCGTGGCGCCGGCGCGCACCTCGGCGATGCCGTCTTTGATGCGGATGGTGCGCAAGGTCAGGCCGGTGTTCATGTCACCATTGAAGTTGACCATGCCGATTGCCCCGCCATACCAGGCGCGCGGGCTCTTCTCGTTCTGTTCGATGAAACGCATGGCCCATAATTTCGGCGCGCCCGTGACGGTGACCGCCCAGGCGTGCGACAGGAAGGCATCGAAAGCGTCCATGCCTTCGCGCAGCCGTCCCTCGATATGGTCGACTGTGTGGATCAGGCGCGAATACATCTCGATCTGGCGGCGGCCGATGACGCGCACCGAGCCCGGCTCGCAGACCCGCGACTTGTCGTTGCGGTCGACGTCCGAGCACATGGTAAGTTCGGATTCGTCCTTCTTCGAATTGAGCAGTTTCAGGATCTGCTCGCTATCGGAAATGGCGTCGTCGCCGCGCTTGATGGTGCCTGAAATGGGGCAGGTCTCGACACGGCGCCCATTGACGCGCACGAACATTTCCGGCGAGGCGCCGATCAGGTACTCGCCTTCGCCGAGATTGATGAAGAAGGAATAGGGCGAGGGGTTGATGGTCTTGAGCTTGCGCGAAATTTCCGACGGCTGCGTCTCGCAACGCTCGTAGAACATCTGGCCGGGCACCACCTCGAACAGGTCGCCGCGCTTGAAACTGTCCATCGCCTTGCGCACCAGATTGGCATATTCGCCGGGCTCGTGGTCGCCGCGCGGCGGGATGCGGTCGGGGGTTTTGAACGGCTCGACGATCTCGTCGCGCGGCAGGTTTTCGGTCGAAAATCCGTCGCCGGAATAGTCGTAGCGGTCGGTCCAGGCCTTGGTCGAATAATGGTCGACGACCAGGATCTCGTCGGGCAGGAACAGCACGAGGTCGCGCTGGCTCTGCTTGCGCTCGAGCTTGTAGTCGACCGGATCGAACTGGAAGGCGAGGTCGTAGCCGAAGGCGCCGTAGAGGCCGAGATTGGCGTCTTCCGCCGTCTTGAACAGAGCGGTGATGGCGCGCAGGACCGTAAACACCGAAGGGACGCGGCTGCGCTCTTCCTCGGTGAAGACACGGCCGGGCTTGGCGACGTCGAGGCGGATCAGTTTTTTCGACGTCTCGGCGATCGTCACCTCGGCCAAGCCGGCCAGCGCCTTGCCGATCACCGGCAACAGCACCTCGCCGCGGCTGTTCAGCGCCTCGATGCGCATGGCGCGGCCGCGCGCCGAGATCACCAGCGGCGGATCGATGATGGCGGTGTCCCAGCGCGTGTAGCGGCCGGGATATTCGTAATTCGAGGAAAACACCGCACCCCGGCGCGAATTCAACCCGTCGACATAGGTGTCGATTGCGCCCTCATAGGGCCGGTCGTGGCGCTCGCGGGTGATGGTGACGCCACCCGCGGTGACGAAGCTTTCCGCCCCGTTTTCCAGAACTTTCATCGTCATTGCCGTCTCCATCAGCGTCTTTGGGGCAACGGACCCGGGAATGGCTTGAAAAAACAAATGGCCGCCCGGACATTCCGTTGCGGCCACCCTCTATTTTCACGCACACGCGTTCGAACAGGCCGCTGTCAGCGAGCCCACCACCAAATGGTCTTGATCGAGCGCATGTTCATGGCGAAATCCATAGCCGCGAAAGGCCCGATGCGCAACAGGTTTGAAAAGTCTGTTGGTGGCTGCCGCTTCGACGCCTCATGGCACATCGCCAAGGCCGGCAGTCCCACCTACTCTGGAGATCCAACAGCAGGAAGATGTGAGAGACACCAATGACCGAGCAAATCGACCGCGCGCGGGCGTTCCACGCCCTTCACGTCAAGGGAAACCCAGTCGTTCTCTACAACGCATGGGATCCGGGCAGTGCCAAGATCGTCGAGAAAGCAGGGGCCAAGGCCATTGCTACGGGAAGTTGGCCGGTCGCGGCCGCCTTCGGATTTGCCGACGGCGAGAAAATCCCGCTGGAGCTGGCGCTCGAAAACATCAAGCGCGTCGTTGCGGCCGTCGACCTGCCGGTGACTATGGATCTCGAGGGCGGCTATGGCGTCGCTCCGGAAACCGTCGCTCGCACCGTGACGCTCGCCTTGCAGGCCGGCGCCATCGGTTTCAATTTCGAGGATCAGATCGTCGGCGGCAGCGGCCTGCACGACATCGCGGTGCAGGTGAAACGCATCGAGGCGGCAGCAGCGGCTGTAAAAGCCTCCGGCATACCGGCATTCATCAACGCACGAACCGACCTCTTCCTCAAAGCGAAGCCGGACACGCATGACAAGGCTTTGGTCGACCAGGCCATCGAGCGGGCGCAGGCTTATGAGAAGGCTGGAGCGCACGGTTTCTTCGCAGCGGGTCTTGGTGACGAGGGTCTGATCGAGACGCTCTGCGCGTCGATCAGTCTGCCGGTCAACATCATTGCGCTGGCGCATGTACCGCCACGGCAGCGCCTGGCGGAACTGGGCGTTGCCCGCGTCAGCCACGGCCCTGTGCCTTACCGGCAGATGGCCGAATGGCTGGAGGCGAAGGCGCGACAGGCTATTTCTGGTTAGTACTACTGCATTGGACAGCCAGTTGGGAAAGGGCATAAGCCCCCGACTTCGTCATCCCTGGGCGAAGCAGGAGCGAAGCTCCGTCGCGGAGCCCCTGGGATCCATGCCGCGACCTTCGCCTTGGAGTGCAGCGGAGCACAATTCTCGATCGCTGCGCCGCTCAGATGTAACGGCATGGATTCTAGGGTCTGCGCTGCGTCGCTTCGCTCCTTGCTCCGCCCTAGAATGACGAAGCTATCGGCGCTTCGGCAACTACCAAGCAAATGCTTCCTTAATCC
Organism: Mesorhizobium sp. P2_H9; assembly: GCF_056403215.1. Classification (NCBI taxonomy): domain Bacteria; kingdom Pseudomonadati; phylum Pseudomonadota; class Alphaproteobacteria; order Hyphomicrobiales; family Phyllobacteriaceae; genus Mesorhizobium; species Mesorhizobium sp. P2_H9. The sequence goes on from NZ_JBFUFX010000002.1 coordinate 344,205, forward strand.
TCCAGCGTGCCCGACCTTGCGTCGGCGCTCTTCTTGTCCCCGACCAGCTTCAGCAGGTCTTCGCCGGCGCGGATGATGCGTCGCGAGCGCCGGGTCAGGATGATGCCGGCTTGCGGGGCGAAAACCTCGGTGCGGCCGCCGGCTTCGCCTGGCGTATGGACGATGGTGGCGAGGCGCGCACCCTTGGCGACGCGATCGCCGGGCTTCACGTCGTAGAGGATGGCGCCGCCGCGCGGCGCAGGCATCATGTCGATGTTTTCGAGCGGTGCCGCGACGCCGGTGAACGGATCGGGCGCGGGCAGGGCCGGGTCGGTGATCACGCCGCGCGCCACCAGCAGGCGATAGAGCCCTTCGGCATCGGCGCCGGCCAGGGCGCCATCGACATCGAGCATGCCGCGATATTCGACCGTGGTGGTGACGCGCCGGTCGAAGCGCGCCACATCGGCGGGGACGTTCTGATAGGGCATGATCGAGGCACCCTCAAAAGTGCCGTCGGTGTCTTCGTGCCACAGCATGACCGCATCGACGCCCATGGCGGCGGCACAATCGGCCATCGCCGGCCATAGGCTGGTGTGGACGTAGAGATAGGCCAGGCCCTCGTCGTCGCAATGCAGGTCGAGCACGATGTCGTGGCCGAGCGAAAGCTGCAGCAGCCGCGTCTTCAGCTGCTGGTCTGCCGTGCCATGTGTGGTGTCCGGCAAGAGCGAGGTGTCGGGCGCGGCCAGCAGCGGAAAGCCGCGGTTGAAGTTGGTTCGGGTGCCGAGGTGAAAACGGCCCTGGTGCTCGCCGAAATGGTATTGCGCGCGGCCGATCGGGTTGGCCCACGGCACGATGGTGATCGAACCCTTGATGCGGCCTTCAGCCTCGGCCTTGGCCAGCATCGGCATCAGCGCATCGATGGCAACCACGCCCGGCAGTTCGCCGGCATGAAGTGCTGCCTGCAGATAGGCTGAAGGGGCAGCCTTATCCGCGCCCGCGAAGCGGAACACCGGAAATTCGTAGGAAACGCCTTCAGTGTCCCCGGTGATGCGCTCGATCGATTTCTGCATGGGATGTCTCCGAAAATGAGCCGAAGACATGCATCTTTGTCGTTACGCTGTCGATTGGTCCAGCGACCGGCGCGATGGGCGCAAGCTACTCGGCCGGGGCCTGAAGGGCCGCAACGGGTGCTGACCGGTCGAGCGCCTGCGACAGCACGGCGATTGCGACCGCCAACAAAGCGAGTGCCGAGCCGACAAAGGGCAGATTGGCGTAGGACACGCCCCAGGACAGCGCGATGCCGCCGATCCAGGCGCCGCTGGCATTGCCGACATTGAAGGCGCCCTGGTTCAGCGTGGCGGCAAGGTTCGGCGCCTCGGCTGCGGCTTCGACGACGCGGATCTGCAGCGGCGGCACGACGACGAAGACGAGCAGGCCCCACAGGAAGACAATTGCGATGGCGACCACGGCAATTGTGCCGAATTGGGCGAAGCCGAGCAACAGCAGCGCCAGCATCAAGAGCGTGCCGATCACCGTCGGCATCAGCTTCCAGTCGGCCAGCCTCCCGCCGATGATGTTGCCGATGGTCATGCCGCCGCCGAACAGCAGCAGCACCCAGGTTACGGCAGATGTCGAAAGGCCGGATACGTCGATGAGATAGGGCTTTATGTAGGTGAAGACGGCGAACAGGCTGGCCGATGCCGTTGCCGAGATCAGCATGGCGAGCCAGACCTGCAGCTTGCCCAGCACCCTGACTTCACCGAGCAGGCCGCCACTGCTTGGTTCAGTGACATCGGATGGCACCAGCCAGGCGATTGCCGCGACCGAAATGAGGCCGATGCCGACCACGGCGAGGAAAGTGGCACGCCAGCCGAAGGCTTCGCCAAGCGCGGTGCCGGCCGGCACGCCCAGAATGTTGGAAAGCGTCAGTCCGGCAAACATCAGCGCCATGGCGCTGGCTCGTTTGTTGCGCGGCACCAGGCTGGCGGCGACAACCGAACCGATGCCGAAGAAGGCGCCATGGCCGAGGGCGGTGAAGACGCGCGCCGCCATCAGCGTCCAGTAGCCGGGTGCGATGGCGCAGAACAGATTGCCGATCATGAACATCGTCGTCAGACCGATCAGCACCGGCTTGCGCCGCAGGCGCGCGGTGGCCACCGCGACGATAGGGGCGCCGAAGACGACGCCGAGCGCATAACCGGTGACCAAAAGGCCGGCCGAGGGGATCGAAACGCCGAGATCGGCGGCGACCTCGGGCAGAAGCCCCATGATGACGAATTCGGTGGTGCCGATGCAGAAGGACGCAATGGCAAGCGCTAGGATCGGCAAGGGCATGGAGCGTCCGGAATGAATCGGTTCAAAGCCGAGACTGTCTGGATATGTGTGCCGCGCGCAATCGCCATTGTTGCAATGCAGCATTGCAGAAAGCGGAGGGCTCGCGGAAAGCGCCGCATCAACGGCAGGGAGCTTCGAAGGCGGTTCTATGCGAGCGGCTTCAAGTCCTGGGCGATGGTGGGCAGAAGCTCCGAAACATTGGGGTGGATGTGGGTTGCCCGCGCCAGCGTGTCGATCGGCGCCTTAGCGTACATCAGGTCGAGCACGCAGTGCACCGCCTCGTCGCCGCCGGGGCCAAGCACCGAGCAGCCGAGGATTTCCCTGGTGTCGGCATCGACCAGGATCTTCATGAAGCCTTGCGTCTCGCCCTTTTCGACAGCACGGCCGACCCGGGTCATCGGCCGCTGGCCGACCAAGGCGCGGCGGCCGGATTTTTTCACCCCTGCCTCGGTCATGCCGCAGCGACCGAGCGGTGGGTCGATGTAGAGCGCATAGGCCTCGATGCGGTCACTTACCTTGCGCGGGTCGTTGTCGAGCAGGTTGGCGGCGACGATCTCGTAGTCATTGTAGGAGGTGTGGGTGAAGGCGCCTTTGCCGTTGCAATCGCCCATCGCCCAGATGCCGGGCACCGTGGTGCGCAACTGGTCGTCGACGGTGACGAAGCCGCGCCGGTCGACCTCGACACCAGCCTTGTCCAGGCCGAGATCATCGGTGTTGGGCGTGCGGCCCAGCGCCAGCAGCACATGCGAGCCGACCGCCGGTGGCTTGCCGGCGGAGAAAGTCACGGCGATATCGTCGCCCTGCTTGGCAAAGCCGATGTCGTCGGCGCCGAGATGGACCGCAATGCCTTCGTTTTCGAGGATCGACAGGATGGCGGCGGAGACATCCTCGTCCTCGCGGCCGGTGAGCCGCGGGCTCTTTTCGATGACGGTCACATCGGAGCCGAAGCGGCGGAACATCTGCGCGAATTCGAGCGCGATGTAGCTGCCGCCGACGACGACGAGATGGCGTGGCAGTACATCGAGATCCATCATCGACGAATTGGTCAGATAGGAAATGTCATTGATGCCGGGCAGGTCGGGCACCGAGGCGCGGCCTCCGGTGTTGAGGAACATGCGCTCGGCGGTCAGCAGATCCTCGCCGACCCGCACGGTGTTGGCGGATTCGAAACGCGCATGGCCGCGATAGAGCGTGCATTTGTCCATGCCGGCGATCCAGGTCTCCAGCCCGATGCGTGCATCGTTCGACACCTTGTCCTTGCGCGCCTTGATCGCCTTGAAATTGACGCCGACCGGGCCGCCGAGCGTCACGCCAAAATCGGCGGCGCGCCGCGCCAGATGCGCGGCATAGGCGCTGGCCACCATGGTCTTGGTCGGCATGCAGCCGGTGTTGACGCAGGTGCCGCCGACCAGCTTGCGCTCGATCAGCGCCACGCTCATGCCGGCCGCGTTCAGCCGGGCGGCAAGCGATGGGCCGGCCTGTCCGGCGCCGATGATGATGGCATCGTATGTCTTGGCGTCTGAGGCTTGGGCCGTCATACCACCGCCGCCACGATCAGCAGACCGCCGACGATTGCCACCGCGTCTTCGATGAGCGCGGCAGGCAGGTCCTTGCCGAAGCTTGCTGCCAGCCGGCCGCGCACCTCGGCGCCGCCATACGTGCCGATCACCGCGCCGATGACACCGGCGATCAGGCCGCCGATGGTGGCGCCGCCGGTCGCGCCGATCACCGCACCGGTGAAGGCGCCCATGATGATGCGGGTGCCAAACTGCTGCGGCACTTTTCTGCTCGGCGTCGACGGCAGCTGGTCGGTGATAAGCTCGACGATGGCCAGGATGGTGAAGATGCCGACAGCGGCCCAGTGGCCCATGAAGCTGGCCCAGGTACCGGCGAGCGGCAGCCAGCCGAGATAAGCGCCCCAGGCCACAGCGGCGGGTGCGGTCATGGCGCGCAGGCCGGCGATGACGCCGATCAGAAGTGCAAGAAGGTACAGCATATCGATCCCTTCGATGGCAGGCGCGGGACAGGTCCGCGAAGGCAAGCTAGCATAGGTCCGGCGTTTGACCACAGCAGGTGCTGGCGCTTCTTGCACCAGGGCGCGTTGTACTTTGGTAAAACAGTCAAGCACGAGGAAAGAGACGGGAGGCGCTGTCATGGCTGAAAGCGAACGCACAAAGATGGCGGCGGGCGGATGGTACACATGCCTCGATGCCGAGCTGGAGGCGCTCCGCGTCAGCGCGCGCGATGCGGTGTTCGAGCACAATTCGCTGCCGCCTCGCCAACGTGGCAACATCGGACCGGCGCTGAAATCGCTGCTTGGCGCTGCGGGTGAGGGCGCCCGGATCGAAGCGCCGTTTCACTGCGCCTACGGTTTCAACATTTTTCTCGGCGAGGCCACCTTTCTCAATGCCGGCTGCACCATCCTCGACACGGCGACGGTCCGCATCGGCAAGGGAACGCTGCTCGGCCCCAATGTGCAGATCTATTGTGCCGAGCATCACAAGGAGGCCGCCGGGCGGCAGGCGGGCCTGGAGATCGCAAGAGCGGTCGAGATCGGCGACAACGCCTGGATCGGCGGCAGCGCCATCATTCTCGGCGGCGTCAGCATCGGCGAGGGCGCCATCGTCGGAGCGGGCGCGGTGGTGACGCGCGACGTGCCGGCAAACACCACGGTCGTCGGCAATCCGGCGCGGCCGGTCAAGCGGAGCTGACCATCCAGTGGGATCAGCGCGAAGTGATGTGCTCGTCCTGATCGACACGCTTTGAGAATTCGCGCCGGTACTGCGCCGGCGAGGTCCTCAGCCGCGCCGAAAAATGCTGGCGCAGCGAGGTGGCACTGCCGAAGCCGGCCTCGAAGGCGATGGTGTCCATCGATTTTTCCGTGGCTTCCAGCAGGCGCTGCGCCAGTGCGACGCGCTGGTCGGTCAGCCAGTCGCCGAAACTGGTGCCGATCGTTTTCTGAAAGCGGCGCGTGAACGTCCGGCGGGTGAGGCCGGCGGCATCGGCCACCTTGTCCAGGCTGTGCGTATCACCGAGCGTTCCGCGCACGGCGTCGAGGGCCTGTGTGAAGCGGTCTGCGTTTTCGGCTTTGGCAATGGGACGCTCGATGAACTGCGCCTGTCCGCCCTGCCGATGCGGAGACAGGACGATCTGCCGCGCGAGGCGTAGTGCCGCCTCCACGCCGTAGCGGGCGCGCACGAGGTGGAGGCAACAGTCGAGCCCGGCGGCGACACCGGCGGAGGTCATGACATCGCCCTCGTCGATGTAGAGCACGTCAGCGTTGACGACGATGTCGGGATAGAGCGCCTGCAATTGTTCGGTATAGGCCCAGTGCGTGGCGGCGCGCCGCCCTGAAAGTAGGCCGGTCGCGGCGATGGCGAAGGTGCCGAGGCACAGCCCGACAAGCAACGCGCCGTTTTGGTGCGCCCGACGCAGCGCCTCGGTCAGAAATGCGGGCGGCGGATCGTCCAGATCCCGCCAGCTTGGCACGATCACAATGTCCGCGCCGTCGAGGCTGCCCAATCCATGCGGCGCGGTCACGGTCAACCCGGCTTCGGTCCTCACCGGCCCTGCTTCGAGCGCGCAGATGCGGAAGTCGAAGCGCGGCAGACCGAGCGCCGTGCGGTCCTCGCCGAAGACCAGACATGGCACGGAGAGGTGGAACGGGCTGATGCCATCGAAGGCGATGGCGGCAACAATCGGATCGGCCATGGGAACACCATTGAGGGTCAAACCGAAATGTCCCAATTCTTTCGAACAATGTCAATTGGGACACTTTCGACTGTTTGGTGACGCATCTATTTTCGGCCCATCGCATTCAAGCCGGAAGGAAAACACCATGTCTGACCCAGTCAAAACCGCGCCGCGCCGCGCTCTCATCGTCGTCGACGTCCAGAACGACTATGATGGCGGCAATCTCGCCATCAAGCATCCGCCGTTCCGCGACAGCGTCGTCAACGTAGCACGTGCCATGGACGCGGCGGCAGCGGCCGACGTGAAGGTGGTGGTCATCAAGCAGCTGGCGCCCGAGACATCGCTGGTTTTCGCCAAGGGCAGCCATGGCGCCGAACTGCATCCCGAAATCGCCAGACGCAGTCGAGACCACTATGTCGAAAAGACCTTGCCGAGCGCCTTCACCGGCACCGACCTTGAAGACTGGCTTCGCGCCAACGCCATCGATACGATCACAGTCGTCGGCTACATGACGCACAACTGCGATCTGTCGACCATCATCCACGCCGTGCATATGGGCTTTGCCGTCGAGTTCCTGTCCGACGCCACCGGCTCGCTGCCCTATGCCAACAGCGCCGGCTATGCCTCGGCCGAAGAGATCCACCGCGTGGTGACCATCATCCTGCAGTCGCGCTTCGCGGCAGTGCTCAAGACCGCCGAATGGATCGAATGCCTGAAGACCGGCGCGCTGCCCGAACGTGACACGATCTATGCCTCCAACCAGCGCGCGCTGGCGCGCAACGCCGCGTAGGCAAATAGCCTCGAATTGAGAGGGGCGCCGCAAGCTGCGGCGCCCCTTGGCGTTTCCTGGTCACGAATACCTTGGGCGGGGCCGTGGCCCGTTTGGAAGTCTTTTTCGCTGGGCTCATTCGCTTTCGGGATGATGGACGGCCAAACGCAAGAATTCGGATCGTGCTCTATTTCAGAACCTGGCGAGAACTGAAGAACGGAGTGAAGTCTTTCACAGACGAGAGCCTCTCTCTGCGGAACGGTCATGCTTGATCAGGGAGTGTGGTCGGTGGACTTTCCCGGGAGAAACAAGTGAAAGCGCGAGTTGCAAGAACTGCAGTCGTTCTCGCCTTGGCCGGTGCTTCGGCACTCCTGCCGTGGCCCGCTTTCGCCCAGGTCCCTCCGCACCGGCCGGGGACGATTTGCATCACTCCATCGTTCTGGTGCTGGGCGCAGCCGCCTGGCCCGCCCGGATATCCGTGCGGGTGCCCGTCGCAATACGGCTATGTGCCGGGCTATCTAGGGTAGTCGTCAGGCGGGGGATTTCACGATGACGATGACACCGGCCGACCCTCTCGTTTCGGGACTCATAGCGGACGCCAAGCTGGTCGCCAGCTACGGCCGCTACGGCGTGTTCAAGGACAGTTCCCTGTTTGCGGCTATCGGCAATGCCGAAAAGCTCAACGATGCGACGGCCAGCCAGCCTGAGGTCGTCAATCTTCAGACGGTGTTCAACGATTGTTCCGGCACGGTGCCATTTGCCACCCTGGCGGCCCTGAGATCGGGCTGGTCGCCCGGGGACATGTCGCGCAGGACTGCGCTTGCGACATACTTTCTCGTGGCTCTTTCTGTGCTTTTCATGGTTGTAACCGGAAGATTGACGTACATTTACAACAAGGGAATCGCGATAAACTCCGAACTCATAGAAATCGACAACAATGATTTCAGCGCACGGTTCGGACAGGCGATACGCCAGGTTTGGGCGACGAAGAAACAACTGAGCTCGGCATCGTCCGAGCAGGCTTCGATCACGGACCTGACGCTCCTGAAGGACGCCTACTACAACTCGGAAGATAACCTTCACGCTCTCGACCAGCGCTTTTCCTCCCTGGTGAGAAGAGCGCAAGGGTTCATGACTGAGGACGCGCAATTCCCGATCTGGGGAATGCAATGGATGTACTGCGAGCTCTATTCGACATCCACGGCCGATAGCGAAGCGGCGGGCCAGGCACAATTCTCCCAGCAGGGTGCGATTAACCAGTTCTGTGACCAGGCGCTGGGGGTGAGTAAAGCCACGCGTCCAGACAAGATCAAGGAGCTCCCCAACCAGCCGGATACCTATTGCGCGCAGATAAACACCGACAAGAAAAACCCGAACAATACTGAAGGCGCGTCTTCTGAAAAAGTGACGGACGTGAATGCCGATTTCGACGAGGCAACGCGCAGCCTGCAGTGCGACGGCGTGATCACGATCGCGCCGAACTCGATCTACACGCTGACCGCGCAGATAAAGACGCTGGGCGAGGTTCTCAGCCCATATGCCTTGTGGATACTCCCGGCCTTCTACGGCGCGCTCGGAGCCATCATGTTTCACATGCGGATGATCCTCAATCCGCTGCTGCCCAATCCGCCGCTGTCGCGGTTGATCCACAGGATCGCGCTGGGAGCGCTGGCCGGCATGGTGCTTGCCTGGTTCGTGACGCCGGGCAGCAAGCTTGGAGACGAGGTTTCGGGGATTGGCTTTAGCCTGTTCACCTTCGCCTTCCTGTTCGGTTTCAGCCTCGACATCTTCTTCACCATCCTCGACCAGTTCGTCAGCATGTCGGTCGCCGGGATCAAGAAGGTCGGGTCCTCAACAGTGGCGTGAGAAGCCCGGCAAGCAAAAAGGGCGCCGCGGCAGTACGGCGCCCTTTTTCATTGCAGTCCGGATGCGCTCTTAGAACAACCCCTCGATCTGGCCGATCTCGTTCAAGAAGATCTTTTCCGAGGACGGCACCTTGGGCAGGCCGGGCATGGTCATGAYCTCRCCGCAGATGATGACGACGAAGCCGGCACCTGCCGAAAGCCTGACCTCGCGCACCGGTACGGTGTGGCCGGTCGGCGCGCCGCGCAGGTTCGGATCGGTCGAGAAGGAATATTGCGTCTTGGCCATGCACACCGGCAGGTGGCCGTAGCCGGCCTGCTCCCAGGCGTGCAACTGGTCACGCACCGACTTGTCGGCGATCGCTTCCGAGCCGCGATAGATGCGCTGGACGATGGTGTTGATCTTCTCGAACAGCGGCATGGCATCGGGATAGAGCGGCGCGAACTGCGACGCCCCGGATTCCGCCAGTGCCACCACCTTGTTGGCGAGTTCCTCGATGCCGGCCGAGCCCTTGGCCCAGTGCTTGCACAGAATGGCCTCTTCACCCATCGAGGCGACGTAGTCCTTCATCGTCTGGATCTCGGCGTCGGTGTCGGAATAGAAGTGGTTGATGGCAACCACCGCCGGCACGCCGAACTGGCGGATGTTCTCGATGTGGCGGCCGAGGTTGGCACAGCCCTTCTTCACCGCCTCGATGTTTTCCTTGCCAAGGTCTTCCTTCTTGACGCCGCCATTCATCTTCATGGCGCGCACGGTGGCGACGATGACCGCCGCCGCCGGCTTGAGGCCAGCCTTGCGGCACTTGATGTCGAAGAATTTTTCGGCACCGAGATCGGCGCCGAAGCCGGCTTCGGTGACGACGTAATCAGCGAGCTTCAGCGCCGTCGTGGTGGCGACGACCGAGTTGCAGCCATGCGCGATGTTGGCGAACGGGCCGCCATGCACGAAGGCCGGGTTGTTTTCCAGCGTCTGCACCAAATTGGGCTGCATTGCGTCCTTCAGCAAAACGGCCATGGCGCCGTCGGCCTTGAGGTCGCGGGCATAGACCGCCGACTTGTCGCGGCGATAGGCGACGATGATGTCGCCGAGGCGCTTTTCCAGGTCCTTGAGGTCGGTGGCCAGGCACAGGATGGCCATGACTTCCGAGGCGACGGTGATGTCGAAGCCGCCTTCGCGCGGAAAGCCGTTGGCGACGCCGCCGAGCGAGCAGATCATCTCGCGCAGCGCGCGGTCGTTCATGTCCATGACGCGGCGCCAGACGACGCGGCGGGTGTCGATGCCGAGCTCGTTGCCCCAGTAGATGTGGTTGTCGATCAGCGCCGAAAGCAGATTATGCGCGGTGGTGATGGCGTGGAAATCGCCGGTGAAGTGGAGGTTCATGTCCTCCATCGGAACGACCTGCGCGTAGCCGCCGCCGGCGGCACCGCCCTTGACGCCGAAATTCGGACCGAGCGAGGCCTCGCGGATGCAGACGATCGCCTTCTTGCCGATGCGGTTGAGACCGTCGCCGAGGCCGACCGTGGTGGTTGTCTTGCCTTCGCCGGCCGGCGTCGGGTTGATGGCGGTGACCAGGATCAGCCTGCCGTCCTTGTTGCCCTTCACAGACTTGATGAACTCGGCTGATATTTTCGCCTTGTCGTGGCCGTAGGGCAGAAGGTGCTCGGTTGGGATGCCGATCTTGGCGCCGATCTCCTGAATCTGCTTTTTCTTGGCGCCGCGGGCGATCTCGATGTCGGACTTCACTTCGGCCATGACGGCTTTCCTCTGGATTGGACGATGGAGGGGACGGGTTTGGTGGCTATGGTCGTCGCAGGCAATTCGAAACGGCCGTTAGGCGCGCGGGCATGTTCTAACCCTGTCGCTGCCGTGGCGTCAACTTGCATGCAACTATGTTTCCTATGAAGAAAAATGCTCCAGCTGCCGGCAGGACCTGTCATGGATCCTTTTTGCGCCGGTTGCCGCGCCGTATAGAAGCCAGAGCGGGCGCTGTTCCGCCGTCTCAAAACAGCCGCACAATGCACGGATTGCGACAGAGGCGCGGCGCAAATTCGCCATCGCCGTGCCTAAAGCGAAATGCGCTTTAGGATTTATTCTTATGCATGTCGTTATCCCAAAACCGGGACCACTTTTGGCGACATGCATCGAGCGGATAGCGCTACTGGGTCAGTACGTTGCTGATCTCGACCATATTGGAGCGGACCCTAAGCACGTAGAAGCCCATCGTCGTCAGATGCGTCGGCATGATCCAGCCGTCCTCGCGGCCATTGGCGATGATAAAGGGCTGGATGCGCAGCGCCGAGACGAACTGCGAGTCCATGGTGTCCCACAGATTGCCGAGATGCTTTTCCTTGATCACGTCCTCGAAGTCGGCCTGGGCGCCCTTCATCAGCCCGTAATAGGCATAGAGTTGGCCATAGGCGAACCAGAAGCGGTCGTCGGCACGGAAGTCGAACCAGCCATTGTTGTGATTTTCGGCGCGTTCCTTGAGGATCGCCGAGGTTGAGCCGATATCGGATGAGATGCGGTCGATATACTGTTTCAGATTGTCGGCGCGGGCGTCGAATGTCGCCTGGCAGCTGGCCAGCCGGGCGTTGAAAGAGCGCAGCTTGTTCACCGCATCGCGGTAGTAGCTCGGCGTCGGGGTCTTCGGGCCGAAAGGGTTCAGGCCGAAATACCAGGTTTCCTCGTCGAACTGCAGATTGCCGCGCGCGTCCTGCAGATCGGCGTCGATCTGCGAGGTGGTGCGGACGCGGCCAAGATTGTCGGCCAGTTCGGTTGCCGTGCGCCGCACCGCCTGGTTGACGCCGCGCTGGAACGAAGCCTTGTTGTCCATCCAAGGCGTGTGATCCCAGTCGACGCCGAACAGGCCGAGCTTGTAGAGGATCATCGACGAGATCCAGGCGTTCTGGTTCACGTTGAAGTCGGTGAGGTCGGCCGCCACCTGGGCGATGCCCGAGTTTCCGCAGGTCTTGGCGGTGGCAGTGCCGGCGCCTGCTGCAACCTGCTCGCCAGCGGAAATATTACGGTTCTCGAAGGTGTATTTGTCGACGTAGTTGGGGTCGAACTTGTTCCACCACTGGGTGGCGTAGAAGAAATTGGCATAGAGACCGATCAGCACCAGAAGCGCCACGCCGACCACCGCCTTCAGAATCCAGCCGCGCTGCGTGTACCACTGCCCGGCCCATAGGAACGGCCACAGGATCGCACCGATCAGCAGGCCGATGCCACGACCAATCCACTGGAAAATGCGGGTGAAGAAATTCACGATCGGATCAAGCATGGCTCTCGTTCACCCCTCAGTCAGTCAGGCCATAAAGGCGCGTGCGAAACGCCACCTTGTCTTTCAAATATGTGGTTTTCAGAACGTCCACAACATGCGATCGCCAGGCGTCGCTGTAGCCGTCATAGTCCCTGTAGAAGCCCGGCTTGTTGAACACGTAGCGCGAGACGAAGTCCTGCGGCACGAAATCCGAGATCAGCTGGTTGGTCAGCCAGGCATCGGGATGGTCGGGCTTGGCCCGGATCACCAGGAAGCGCTGCTGCGGAAACACGTCGTCGATCTTGAGATGGCCAAGCTGGGAAATCTCGCGCTTGGCGGCGTTGAGGAAGGGGAAATTGCCGTCCCTGGTGATCAAGTCGGCATGGCCGTGGATCCAGGTCTGCAGCCAGACCTTGTCGACGTCGGTCAGATTGCGGTCGGGCTCGGAGTCGCGGATCAGGGCGCGCACCACCATTTCGGCGCGGTGCTCGAGATAGCCGGAGGTTTCGATCCACGAGGCGCGCGGCAGCTCGATGCGGCCGGTCGAGGCGAGGAACTTGAACACCTTGTCGGCATCGCTGATCGAGATGTAACTCACCTGCCATGGCCGTGAGCGGCGGAAGCCGGGTGCGGCCGGATCGCTGATCACGGTCGTCATATCAGGGTCGACGAAGACGTAGAGGCCGCCGAAGTGGCTGGTCCAGTAAGCGTTGTGGCGAAAGATCACCTGATCGGGGACCAGCGCGTTCTCGCGGATGTCGCCGCAGATCTTGGCCAACTCCACCATGCGGGTGAGCATGGTGCTGTCGCGCCAGGCGTCGGGTTCCTGCTTCAGCCTGTCGACCAGCTTGCCGAGCTCGGCGGCCTTGCCCAGCACGTCCTCCGCCGACAGCACCTTGAACTCGACCTGGCTGATCGACAACAGGTCCTCGATGTCGTTGACCTTGGGGACAGAATCCTCGATCTCGCCGTATATGACGTCCTTGATGGTCAGCGCATCGATGGCGCGCTGGTTCTTCGACATGAACTCGAACATCAGCTGCGAGGTGTTCGAAAAGGCGGTGTGGACCACCGGCAGGTCGATCTGCGACGGCGTCAGGATGATGAAGCGGCGGTTGACCTCGTCGGGATCGAGATAGTCGTAATCGCCGCATTCCTCGGCCACCTCAGGCGAAAAGCCGGTGCGATCGATCTGGAAGCTCTTCAGCCTGGTGGCTTTGAGCCCGAAGGCCACCATCGCCTTGTTGTAGCGCTGGATCAGATGCGGTTCGTCTACCGTCAGCAGCCGGCCGTAGATCAGCTCATTGTCGCGCAGCAGGTCGGGTTTCTTGGCAGGGTGGGTCATCTACCCTTCTCCCCGTTCACGGGGAGAAGGTGCCCGAAGGGCGGATGAGGGGCGCGGACTTCCCTTCTCCCCTTGTGGGAGAAGGTGGATCGGCGCGTAGCGCCGAGACGGTTGAGGGGTGTTGGAAGGATCGCCATCCTTGCCAAGCTGGAACACCCCTCATCCGTCGCCTTCGGCGACACCTTCTCCCACAAGGGGAGAAGGGGACGGCGGCGCATTTCACGCATTCCACAAACCCTTCTTCTTCATCTCCTCGATCTCGCGCACCGCGCGGTCGCGCAGGCGGGTGTCGCGGATCATCTTGGTCACCGCGGCATCGTCGGACTTGTCGGAATAGCGGAACTCCGAGTCGGCGTAGCGGTTGACCTCCTGCATGACCATGTCCATCGAGAACGGCCCGCGCAGTTCCTCGATCATCGCCTTCTTGTCGTCGTAGCCCTTGTGCATGAAGGCTTCCGGCTTCTCGAACCACTCATCCGGCAGTTCGATGTCCATGGCGCGCATCTTGATGGCGTCGGTGACGTTCTTGATGGCGCGGCCAGTGAAGCGCGGCTCGGCATCCTTGATCATGTGCAGATAGGTGCCGATATCGGCCATCGATTTCGGCGCGCCACTTTCCTTCATGTAGCGCTCATAGACCTTGATCAGCCCGTCTTCCTGCGGCTTTTCATGCTCCTCATAGGCTTCCGTCACCGCGCGCTGGATTTCCTGCGCGGCATAGAGCTTGTGGTCGCCAAGCGGGATCCTGTGGTTCTTTCCCGCCAGCAGGACAAAGATATCGATGTAGTCGTCGCGACTCTGCGGCCCGTCGACCAGCCAGCGGGCGCCAGCGCGCTGGCGCAGCGCATCGTCGACATTTTCGGGGTAGTTGGAAAACATGCCGAACGCGCAGTTGCCGCGCACCACGGTGCCGGCGCCGGCAAAGGCGTCCATCAAGACGCCGGTGATTTCCTGCTGGCCGGCCGAGGCGCGGTCGTCGGAGCGTCTGGCCGCCACCTGGTCGATGTCGTCGATGGTGCCGAAGCCGATGACGCGCGGGTTCAAGACATTGTTGATGAACTGGCGGCAGTTCTGGCCGGACTTGCCCTGATAGGAGGAGATCTGGTCGACGCCGAAATTTTCGTAGGCGAAGGGATAGCCGGCAACCTGGCAGTAATTGTTGACGAGGCCGGCGATCATCTGGATCAGCGTCGTCTTGCCGGTACCGGGCGCGCCGTCGCCGATGAAGGTGAACAGGAAGCCGCCGAGCTCGACGAACGGGTTCAGCTCGCGCTCGAAATCATAGGCCATCAGCATCTTGGCGAGCTTCACCGACTGGTATTTGGCGATGTGGTTGCCGACGACCTCTTCCGGGGTCTTGAAGGTCATCACCAGCGGTTTCGAGCGCTTGCCCGGCGCGACGTCAAAACCGTCGAGGGTGAAATCGTCGGCGTCGATGCGGATATGCGCGTTCTCGAACGGACCGATGCCGTCGAAGCGACCCTTGCGCGCCAAGAGCCCGTCGATGGCGACACGGGCAAAGGCGCGCGCCCGGGTCATCAGATCGGCATCGTCCTTCGAGCCAGCAATCGCCTTGTCGAGACCAGCCACGATCGACTTCACCGCGTCCTGCGGCGTGTCGAACAGGAAGTCCGGCTCGGGGATGTCGTTCGGCGCCTCGCCGTCGCTGTCGACCAGCTGGAACAGATAGGAGGCCAGGCTGAAGGCGGAAATGTAAGCCGAGGCTGACAGAAGCTTCTTGAAGGTGGTGGCTTCGTCGCCTTCGAGCGGGGCGCGGGTGTTCTTGGCCTGCAGGCTTTCGAGGTCCGAGCCTTCGGCGAAGACATCGGCAATGGCCAGCGCAATCGCCAGACCACGCCGAGCACGAAACAACAGCGTGTGCTGCGGGATGGTCATCAATTGATCGTCGGGATGAACGGCGGCGACTGTCTTCGACAGTTCGACCTCGCGCGTGCGCCGTACCGAACCGACCGAGACAGTCGAGACGAAGCGGCGATTTGTGCCGGCAAGTGCGGTGCCGGATTCGCGGGACGGGTCTTCGAGAACGACCACACGGGTGATGAAGCTCTGCGCCGTGGCGCGGTGCTTTTCGATTGCGGCTTCCGAAATCGTGGTCAGGCCGGTGTCCATGAAGGATGCTCCGCGGTTTGACGGTCAGACGTCGCTGATGACCTGTCCGTTGGACAGGATGTGGACCTTGTAGCCAGAAAAGATCTTTTGTGCCTCGCCGGCGGCGTAGAGCGCCTGATAGGCTTCATGAGGGATCAGCGCATGGTTCTCATAGCTCGACACGCCCTGGCGCGCGGCCTCCAGATCGTCGGTGTTGATGAAGAATTCCTGCGTCGTCTTTTCGCTTGAGAACAGGCCCTTGCGGCCAGGCTTTTCGCCTTTCGAATAGACTTCCTGGATGGTCCAGGTCAGCAGCCAGGCGTTTTCCGGTTTGCGCACCTTGGCCAGCACTTCCGTGACCGTCGAGTTGTTGTCGGTAATGCCCGAGGAATAGAAGGGACCGAGCACGACGCGGCGCAACTGCTTGGGGTGCAGCGGCTCGAAATCCTTGTCGAGATTGACCGCGATGGTCGCCGGCGACAGCGTGTAGGCGGAGTTCTTCTCGGTGAAATCGTCGAAACGGTGGGCAAGCTCGGGATTGAGCAAGCCGTCGACGGGCAGCGGAATGTCGACCTTCTCGTTGAGCTTGCCGCTGCTGTCGACAAGCTGGCGGATCATGTCTTCGGAAGAATCCTCCACCGTCACCATGTAAACCAGCGGCAGGTTGGCGCTGCCGTCGAAAGTGGCCCAGTGGACGAGATAATAGGGCCGTCCCGTCTTCGGATTGACCGAAACCTTTGCCGTTTGCGCCAGCGAGAACGGGCCGAAGGTCTGCTCGCTCTTGACGTCCTCGAGATAGAGCCGCTCGGCCATCGACTTCTGCAGCGCTTCGGGGAATTCCTTGTGGCGCAGGATGAAGTCGGCCATCTCCTCGCGTAACTCGCCGGCCAGCGGGATGTTGGCGAGGCGGCTGTCGGCCTGGCGGCGGTCATTTTCCAGTTCGAGCAGGTTCTGAAAGACCGGAAAACCGCTTTCGGCGCGCGAAATGCGGAACGTGTCCATGAAGCCCAGCCGGTTGCGCCAGCAGGTAAAGGACTTGTCCAGCCGGGCAATATATTCGGCGACGATCTTGGCGACGATGCCGTGCCGGTAGAGCGGCGAGCGGTCGTCGCGCATGAACACTTCAAGGCCGCTGAGTGCAGCCGTGATCGCCGAAAAATAGCGGGCCGCCGCTTCGTTTTCGGGGGTCATGCTTGTGCTCTTGGGATGGCCATGGACGCGAGCGGTGGCTGCACCCTTACGACTGCACGTAGTTTGCCGAATTGTGCTTCTTCATTACCTCGTCGAAGCGGCGGGCGAAGGCATCGTCGGCGAGCTTCTTGCGGCGCTGGATGTCGGCGCTGCCGACCATGTTCTTCTCGTGCATTTCCAGGAGATCGCCGATGTGCTTCTGCGAGGCGGCACCAATGCCGGCCATGGTCTCTTCGGCGGCGTTGTCGACCTGGCTGCCCAGCGTGTTGATCTTGTGGGCGACATCCTGCTGGGCCGCGGTCTTCAGTGAATCTTCCAGCGCCTTGTAGAGCACGATGCGCTGCTCGGTATCGATGGTCAGCTTGTTGATTAGCGTCGACTGCGCGGCGATCTGGTTGTTGAGCGAATCGACGAAGGTCTGGAACATCGAGGTGTAGCGTTCCAGCGTCTGGCTCTCGGCCAGCAGTTCCTGCTCCTTGGCCTGCTTTTCATTGTATTCGGTGGCCAGTTTCGAGCGCTCGCCCTCAAGCTGCGTGCGCTCCTTCTGGCTGGTCGACGCCGCGATCTTATTCTCGATGTCGAGCAGCAGCGGATTGACCTCTTCGATGCGTTTCTGCACGGCTTCGAGGTTGGCCATGGTCACCTTGCGGCGCTCGATCACCTGCGACAAGCTGGCCTCGGAGGTCTTGTAGCGCTGGTCGAGGATCTCCTTTTGCGCCTTGAGGATGCCGACGATGGTGTCGGACTTGACCAGAAGTTCCTGCAGATTGCCGGCCAGCGACATGTTGCGCACGCGATCGGTGCGCATGCGCTGCTTGCTCTGGTCGGAGAAGATGCCGACGAGATTTTCCCAGCCGGTGTAATTCTTCATGCTCTCGAATTCGGCGCCGAAGACGTTGGTGGCGTCCTCCAGCCCGATAATCAGGTCGGCGATGTTGCCTTCCATGACCTTCTGCTGCTTCAGCACATCCTCGATGCGGGCGTTTTCGATGTCGAAATTGGCGTCGCCGATCTTCTTGTCGGCGGTCGCCAGCGTATCAAGCACGGTGCCGGACTGCTCGATCTTGGTGCGCATGTCCTGCACGACCTGCTTGGTCTTGGCAATTTCGGCATCGAAATTCTGCAATGTCGCCATTGGGGCCTCCCGCTTCGGCATCAGTTTCGTGTCGGCGCGAATATATGTGGGGCATCCGGGGAATGAAAGACGCAAGACAAGAGAGGGCACGAAAACAAAAGAATTCGCTCCACTCTTGAAACACAATGGAACCGTGATCATGCCATGACTGGCGGATCGACGCGCTGCCATTGGCCTGTGGGTGGATCTGGCGGCCCCGACGGATTTCTTGCTCGTGCTCTGCGCCTGCATTGCCGACTTCAAGCCGGCCGCGTTTTCGGGCGTCAGGCCGACGGGCGCGAGAAAAGCCGCCGCCACCACCGGCGGGAACGCTTTTGCGCCGCGCGGACCTCGCCGTGTTTCTCAAAGGGAATGCCATATTTGCCGCAGTGCAAACAGCTGAAGTCATGGCCGCAGAGGTCTTCCCAGCATTGAACGTCCCTGGTCAGCGCGAGGCCGATGCGCTCCAGATGAAGGTTGCGCGAGCTCTTGATCAGGATCAGCTCATCGGGGCGTTGCGTGGCCTTGATATGATCGGCGGCTTTGCGCACCGAGTGCATTTCGTGGAATCGGCCGCTGTTGCGGTCCTCATCGGAGGGCGCCGCGCGATGTGCATGCTCACCGACAAAAATGGTCTCCTGGGCGACGGCTTGTGCGTCCCGGTATGCCTTGCGGTAGGCTTTGCTGGCCTTGCCGGCATAGTCGGCGATATGACCGAGCACCACGCGCTTGTGGGGCATCTGGGCGCGATCCAGGGCGGCGAAGGCCAATCCGAGGGAATGGAGCGGCGCCTTTGCCGTGTCGATCAGGAAGGTCGGCCCGTGCGGGACCTCGAGCACGCCGCAGCGGTTGAACAGGGGCTCGAAACGCGCAACCCCTTCGCTGATGCGCTCTGGATCGAGGCCCAGTTCGATGGCACTCGCTACGGCCGCCGCTACCGGCAGCCAGAAGTGCTCGGCGATGAAGCGCGTATGCAGGTAAAGGGAGCCGCCGGGCCAAATCAGACGCATTGTCAGCCGCTGCGGGAAGGCGGCGTGGATGTCGGTGGCGCGGTAATGGGCCTCGTCCCCGCGCCCGAAGGTTACGACGCGCGCCGCGCTTGCTGCTGCCATCGCCATGACACGCGCGTCATCGGCATTGAGCATGGCCAGGCCCTCGGGCGGAAGCGACTGGACCAGCGCCTGCTTTTCGGTAGCAACGGCATCGGCGCCCCGAAAGATGGATCTGTGTTCGTCGGCAACCAAGGTGACGACCGCGACGTGCGGCTTGAGCAGCGATGCCATCGCTCCCACACGGCTTTTGCCGCCAGCGGCCACCTCCACCACTGCGTAGTCGGCGTCACGTGGCAGACGTCGGAGCCCTTTGACAAGGGGTTTGAACGTGTTGCCATGGGTCTGCTTATGGACGCGTCCTTGCGAGTCGAGGATAAAAGCAAGAAGTTCCGCCGTCGTCGTCTTGGCCGAACTCCCTGTAATGCCGATCACCATGGCCTTGCTACGCCGTCGCCGCCAGCGAGCGAGTTCGACATGAGAGAACTTCCTGATGGAGCGAACGGCCGTTCGCGTCCTTCCTGCCCGGTCCAGGCCGAGCATCAGCGCCGCCCGCTCGGCAAAAATGTGCATGAAATGATGCCCTCCGGTTCGACACCGTGGGCACTCTGTGCGTCGGCGGCGGCGCATGCAACCCCTTGCATGTCCCGTGCGAGGCGCTGCCGCCGCTATGGTTCAGGGCTTCGGGTCGGCCTTTAGATAGGCGATGACATTGGCGATGTCGTCATCGTTGCTCAGGCCGCCAAACGCCATCCTGTTGCCGGGCACCTTGAGCTTGGGAGCCCTTAGATATTCGATGAGATTGGCCTCGTCCCAGACAAGGCCGGCGGCACCGGCGCTTTTCATCGCTTCCGAGTAGTGGCCGAGGAAGCTTTCGGCGGTGCCTGCGGTGCGGCCAACAACACCCAGAAGATGCGGGCCGACCTTGTCGCGGTCGGTCGCCGCTTCGTGGCAGGCCATGCACCTGACGAAGACCTTCTTGCCGAGCGCGGCGTCGCCATCCGCATGCGCGGCAAGGACGCCGCCAAGAAGAAATGCTGCGGCAGACGAAACGGCTCGAAACATGGCTGACCCCGACGAGTTCTGGCTGGAGCGCAAAATAGGACCGAGGCCTTAACAAACGCTGCATCTGGCCGGTGCGCCAGCATTTCCGCCTGCTGCCGGATCGCCATTTCGATCGCCGCCATCAGGCCTTGATGAAGCCGATGAAATCGTCGGGCGCGGCGCGGCCCATTTCTTCTTCCCAATGGCGGCGGCAGAGCGAGATATAGACGTCCTTGCCGATCGCCACCTGCTCGCCTTGTCTGGCCACCTTGCCGTCAGGGCCGAGACGCACGACCATCGTCGCCTTGCGGCCGCAGCGGCAGATGGTGCGCACTTCGCGCAGGTCGTCGGCGATGGCCAGCAGCGCGCGCGAACCGGAAAACAGCTTGCCCTGGAAATCGGTGCGCAGGCCGTAGCACATGACCGGGATGTTCAGCCGGTCGGCAATGCGGGCGAGCTGCCACACCTGCTCCTCTTCGAGGAACTGCGCCTCGTCGACGAAGACGCAATGAACTGTCGTGTGATCGTGATGCTCGGCGACGCGGGCGAACAGGTCGTCGCCATCGCGAAACATCTCGGCTTCGGTCTCGAGGCCGATGCGCGACGAGATCAGCCCGTTATCGCCCTTTCTGTAATGGCCGGCGACGAACAGCATCGTCGTCATGCCGCGCTCGCGGTAATTGTAGGACGCCTGCAGCAGCATCGTCGTCTTGCCGGCGTTCATCGTCGCGTAGTGGAAGTAAAGCTTGGCCATGCCATCCTTCAAGGTCTGTTTGGATTCAGGTGATGCCGGCCTGCAAATGGCTGATACCTGCGCTTCCGGTGCACGTACTTCAAGTGCGCTCCGCTCCGGCTCTCGGTATCAGCCATTTTCGGCTCGGCCTGACCTGAATCTAAACAGACCTTAAGCCGAGTTGTCGCCGCGTGGGGAGGGGACGCCAGTGCCATTCCCCCGAAAAAGCCCCCTTGCGCGACAAAAGCGTCAGCCGTGTCGCTGATTGGCCAGTCTGCGCCGTTGATCGTGATTGCCATGGCGCTTGAAACCACACCAGAATGGTGTTTGGCTGACGAAACAAGGCGGGCAGAGAAACCGTAACTACGCTTCGCCAAAGAATCACAATGGGAGACTACCAATGTCGCGTATGAACACCTTCGTCGCCGGCCTCGGTCTGGCGACTTTCCTGTCCACAAGCGCTGCCCTTGCCGGCGATCCGGAGAGCTGCAAGGCGGTGCGCCTTTCCGATGTCGGCTGGACCGATATCCAGGCGACGACCGGCATCGCTTCGGTGCTGCTCACCGCGCTCGGCTACGAGCCGCAGACGATCCAGCTTTCGGTGCCGGTGACCATGGCGTCGCTGAAGAACAAGGATCTCGACGTCTTCCTCGGCAACTGGATGCCGTCGATGACCAACGACATCAAGGACTACACCGCCGACGGTTCGGTCGAGACGATCAGCACAAACCTGACGGGCGCCGGTTACGGCATCGTCGTGCCGACCTATGTCGCTGACGCCGGCGTCAAGACGCTGACCGATATCGGCAAGTTCAAGGACAAGTTCAACGGCAAGATCTACGGCATCGAGGCCGGCAATGACGGCAACCGCATTATCCTCGACATGATCAAGAACCCGAAGGACAATCTCGAAGGCTTCGAACTGGTCGAGTCCTCGGAAGCCGGCATGCTGACGCAGGCCGAGCAGTCGATGAAGAACAATGAGTGGATCGCCTTCCTCGGCTGGACGCCGCATCCGGTGATGGGCGCCATGAAGATCACCTATCTCGACGGCATGGGCGACAGTGGCTTCGGCGCGGCCACCGTCTATACCAATGTGCGCAAGGGCTACACCACCGAGTGCCCGAATGCCGGCAAGTTCATCGCCAACCTGAAGTTCAATCTCGACATGGAAGGCGAGATGATGGACGCGATCCTGAAAGGCGGCGACGCCAACACGGTCGCAGCCGACTGGCTGAAGAAGCACGCGGACGCGGTCGCTCCGTGGATCGCCGGCGTGACCACCTTCGACGGTGGCGACGCGGCAGCGGCGGTCAAGACGGCGCTCGGGAGCTGAGCCGACTGAATTCGGCAAGGCCGAACCAGGAAGGGCAGTCACTGTAGAAAGGGCTGCCCTTTTTCATATCCTGTGACAAGATGACCGTCCGGCAAGGACGGCGACTGCCAAAGAGGGGTAAGATGGATCCGATTTCGAAATTCCTGGTCAGCTACAAGATCCCCATAGGCGCCTGGGGCAAGGCCTTCTTTGGCTTCCTCACCGACAATTTCGACACCATCTTCAGGGCCTTCTCCAACGGCCTCAATTTCCTGCTCGACGGCATTGTCGACGGACTTCTGCTGGTGCCGCCCGTCATCCTCATCGCGCTGATTGCGGTGCTCGCCTATTTCCTGCAGCGCTCCAGGGGCCTGGCCGTTGCCGTCTTCATCGGACTGCTGTTCATCCTCAACCAGAACCTGTGGAAGCAGACGGTGGAGACGCTGGTTCTGGTGGTTGCCGCCGCCGCCGCCTCGATGGCGATCGGCGTGCCGCTCGGCATCTGGGCCGCGCACAAGCCGAAGGTCTACCGCATCATGCTGCCGGTGCTCGACCTGATGCAGACGCTGCCGACCTTCGTCTACCTGATCCCGGTGCTGACCTTGTTCGGGCTCGGCAACGCGCCCGGCCTCATCGTCACCATCATCTTCGTCATCCCGACCTCGGTTCGCCTCACCCATCTTGGCGTCACCTCGGTGCCGAAATCGATCGTCGAGGCCGGCCAGGCGTTCGGCGCCACCAAGCAGCAATTGCTGTGGAAGGTCGAGTTGCCGTCAGCATTGCCGACCATCATGGCAGGCCTCACCCAGTCGATCATGCTATCGCTGTCGATGGTGGTGTTCGCGGCGCTGATCGGCGCCGGCGGCCTTGGCACCGAGATCAACCGGGCGCTCGGTTCGCGCAGGATCGACCTCGGGCTTGAGGCCGGCCTCGCCATCGTCGTACTCGCCATCGTACTCGACCGAATGACGCGTATTGGCGTTGGAGGCAAGAAATGACCGTCGCCGTTGACTTCAGAAATGTCGATATCGTCTTCGGCTCGGATCAAGCCGGTTCGCTGGCGCTGATCGACGGTGGTGCCACCCGCGCCGAAATCCTCGAAAAGACCGGCAATGTGCTGGGCTGCGCCGGCGCCAGCCTGACCGTGCATGAGGGCGAGATTTCCGTCCTGATGGGCCTGTCCGGTTCGGGCAAGTCGACGCTGCTCAGGGCCGTCAACCGGCTCAACGTCGTTTCGCGCGGCCAGGTTCTGGTCAAGGACGGCGACGGCACGGTCGACGTCGTCACCTGCGATGAGGTGACGCTGAGACGGCTGCGGCAGAAGCAGGTCGCCATGGTGTTCCAGCAGTTCGGTCTGTTGCCGTGGCGCACGGTCGAGGAAAACGTCGGCCTCGGCCTCGAGCTCGCCGGCATGCCGGAAGCCGAGCGCAAGCAGCGCGTCAAAAAGCAGCTGGAGCTGGTCCACCTCGACCAGTGGGCGAAGAAATATGCCCACGAGCTTTCCGGCGGCATGCAGCAGCGCGTCGGTCTGGCGCGCGCCTTTGCTACCGAGGCGCCGATCCTGTTGATGGACGAGCCGTTCTCGGCGCTCGATCCGCTGATCCGGACCAAACTGCAGGACGAGCTCTTGCAGCTGCAGGCGGAGCTGAAGAAGACCATCATCTTCGTCAGCCACGATCTTGAGGAAGCGCTGAAGATCGGCACCCACATCACCATCATGGAGGGTGGACGCATCGTGCAGACCGGCGCGCCGGAAGACATCGTGCTGCGCCCGGCCAACGATTACGTCCGCGACTTCATCGCCAATGTTAACCCATTGTCGGTGCTGACGGCCTGGAACGTGATGCGCGACCGCCGCGACCTCGAAGAGGGCAAGGATGGCTGGGTGTGGCTCGACCGGCGCAAGACGACGCGCTTCAAGATCGACGAGCACGGGCTGGTGGCGGCGGCCGAGCGCGACGGCAAGCCAGCGGTGTGGGTGTCCTGCGCCGATGTCGAGGCGCAGCCGGAGGAGACGGCGCAGGTGTTCTGGGCCAATCCGGGGACGTCGCTTAAGACCGTGATGCTGGCCATGCACCGTTCGCAGACAGCACCGGTGGCGCTGTTCGACGACCAGTCGCGTTTCGTCGGCGCAATCGGGATCAGGGACGTGCTGAGCGCGGTGTTGCGGCGGTAGCTTGCCGCCAACGCTTGCCAAAAATCGATTCCGATTTTTCGGGCCGATGCGCTAGGATAGCGTCGCAGCCGCGTGGGCGGTTGCGCCTGCCATGGGCATGAGAATGCAGCGGGGCGTGTGGCAAGAATGATCTTCCGTCAGCTCTTCGATTCCGTTTCGGGCACCTATTCCTACCTGCTCGCCAGCCGCCTGGGTGGCGAAGCGCTGATCATCGATCCGGTGCTGGAGAAGGTCGACCGCTACCTCCAGCTGGTGCGCGAACTCGACCTCAAGCTGGTCAAGGCGGTGGATACGCATCTGCACGCCGATCACATTACCGGCCTCGGCGCGTTGCGCGACAAGACCCAGTGCGTGACAGTGATGGGCGAGCAGACCAAGGCGGACGTGGTCTCGATGCGGTTGTCCGACGGCGACAAACTCGGCATTGAGGGGCTGTCGCTCGACGTCATCTATACGCCTGGCCACACCGATGATTCCTACAGTTTCATCTTGCCGGATCGGGTGTTCACCGGCGACACGCTGCTGATCCGTGGCACCGGCCGCACCGATTTCCAGAATGGCGATCCGCGCCAGCAATATGAATCGATCTTCGGCCGCCTGCTCAAGCTTCCCAACGAGACGCTGATCTATCCGGCACATGACTACAAGGGCGAGACCGTCTCGACCATCGGCGAGGAAAAGGCCTTCAACCCGCGCCTGCAGGTGAAGTCGATGGACGAGTACGTCGAGATCATGAACAACCTGAAGCTGGCGAATCCGAAGATGATGGATGTCGCGGTGCCGGCCAACATGAAGGTCGGGCTGCATCAGGAAGAGATTGCGCGGCGCGGCTGGGCGGTCAGCGCCGAGCAGGCATTCGCGCTGGTGGGAAAGCCTGATATCGCGCTGATCGATCTGCGCGAGCATTCCGAACGCGAGCGGCACGGCGTCATCCCGGGGGCGATACATCTGCCCTATACCAGGTTGCAGGAGAACATTGCGGCGGGCGGTATGCTGCATGAACTCGCGAGATCAACCAGCAAGCAGCTGCTGTTTTATTGCGCCTTCGGCGAACGCTCGGCCATGGCGGTTCAGGCCGCGCAGGACGCCGGGATTGCCGGCGCCCGCCACATCCATGGCGGCATTGCCGCCTGGACAAAAGCAAGCGGCCCGCTGGTGCATTAGCGACACCGCCTCTTTGGCTGATCAGTTCAATCCGATACGTTTGGCGGCCAGCTTGAACAGGGCTGTGGCATCGGGCTCGAAGCGGAAAGTGCCGATGAAGTCGTCGGCACGATAGTCCGGAAGCGTCTTGCGGATGGTGGCGGCGAAGGTGCGCGCCTCGTCGAGCCGTCCCGCCAGCGCCAGGCAATGGGCGGCGATCGCCAGGATGATGGCATGGGCATTGGGCCGGGCCGCCGCTTTCAACGCCCAGTCAGCCGCCTCCTCGAACTGGCCGAGGCGGACATGGGCCATGGCGCGCGCGCCCAGCATGCCGAACAGCAGCGGGTCGAAGGGGCTGAGATGCCGCGAATGGTCGGATGAGCCGATCGCGGCCTTCGGGTCGCCCGACTGGGAATGCACGAAGGATAGCGCGTAGTGGCCGAGCGCGAAGTTGGGGCTCAAATCCACGGCTCTTTCCAGCTCGATCAAAGAGCCGTCATGCTCGCCGCGCAGCCACAGGGCGCGGCCCATGGCCCAGTGGGCGGCCGGATTGTGATCGTCGACCAGAAGACTTTGCCCGGCGCTCTCGAAAGCCATGGCGCTTTCCTGATCGCGGTCGCCCCAGCGCTGAAAGGCATTTTGCCAATGGGTGAAGGACAGGCCAGCATAGGCGCGGGCGAAGGTCGGGTCCAGCTTCAAGGCGATATCGAAGAAATGCCGGGCCTGTTCGTTTTCCGTGCGGGTGAAACGGTACATATGCCAGAGACCGCGATGATAGGCTTCCCAGGCATTCAGCGAGTTGGGCGCTTTCAGCATGGCGCGGTTGCGCTCGACCGTCTCGACCTCGGCCGAGATCGACGAGACGATGCTGTTGCCGATATCGTCGAGGACGGCAAAAATATCGTCCGGCTTGCGCTCGAACGTCTCGGCCCAGACGATCCTGGCCGTACGCACCTCGACGAGTTCGACCGTAACGACAATGCGGTCTGCCTGGCTGCGCACGGTGCCAGTGGCAACATAGTCGACGTTTAGCCTGCGCCCGGCCTCTTCCGGCGCGATGTTGTCCTCGGCCAACGCAAAGACCGATCCGCGGGCGATAACGAAGAAATCCCTGAGCTTTGCCAGGCGGGTGATGATGTCATGGGTCAGGCCGTCGGCCAGTCCGCCGCGAACGTCAGCAATGCCGGCATCTTCGACAAACGGCATCACGGCGAGCGAAGCCTTTCGCGATGCGGCGGCGTCCGGATCCGCAAGCAGGATCGGTGGCTGATGGGCGGACGCCGGATCGGCCGGATGCGCTGCCAGCGCGGTGCCCGGCTGCCTGTCGCGGATGGTTCGCCATGCCTCGCGCACAGGCGCGAAATCCAGCTCTTCTGAACGGAACAGCTGGGCCGCTGATACAAGATGGTCTTCGCAAGCGCCAAACTGGCCGTGCCGCGCAAGCCTGGTCAGAAGTGCGATATGGGCGCGGCCGTCGAACGGCGCGAGTTCCAGCCATTTTTCGATATGGGCAGAGACGTCGTCGCCGTCCCCCGGGAGATTGTTGACGAGGTGTTCCAGAATGGCGGCGTGGCAGGAGCTGAAGCGGCGACGCTGCGCGGTCAGCCAGTTGTTGAAAAGCGGGCTGCGGTCAATCTCCAGCCCGTCGAGAAAATCGCCTGCGAACAATCCGGACAGGGCTTGCAGCCGCTCCAGATCGAGCTTTTCAATGCCTTCGGCGGTTGCCGAGGCGATCTCGGCGGCATCGACGAAAACGTCGCTCAGATCAAGCGCGATCGTGTCGCCCGCGGTTTCGATCCTTCGGCGGTCCGGTTGGTCGAGAGCGGCCCGCAGCTTGCTGAGGCACCAGCGAAGCTCGCCTCTGGGGTCATTTGGAACGTCCCACAGCAATTCGCATAGCTTGCCACGTCCGACCGGGTGGGGCGCCAGCGCCAGATAGGCTAGCAGCGCGCGCAGCTTGCGCGATGCCGGCAAAGCCACCGGGATGCCGTCGCGCGCAATCGCCAGCGGCCCAAACAGGCGCACGCCAAGGCCTCGACGACTGCTGGCCAGGTTCGATTCCACGCCCGTTTCCACGCCTGCTCCCACGTTGACCCGCCGGCCCTTGCTTTATCACCGAACGACGAAGTGCACTCGGCCTGCAATCTTGCGCGCCGGATGTGGAGTTTACCACATTATGGCACGGCGAGAACCTGTACTGCGGCAAGGTGTCGAAACCTCGCCGCCCAACCCGCCGGTTTGTAACCGGCTCGTGATCACAACGATAACAGACGAGGAGTTCTTCCATGTTGCACCAGCAGAAAATCAGAACCACGGCCGGCCGCGGCCGCCTGTTCGACAGCATTCTCGACACGGTCGGCGATACGCCGGTGATCCGGGTCAACAATCTCGGCCCCGACCATGCGACGATCTATGTGAAGGCCGAGTTCTTCAATCCGGCAGCATCGGTCAAGGACCGGCTGGCGCTCAACATCATCGAGGAGGGCGAGCGCAGCGGCACGCTGAAGCCGGGCCAGACCATCGTCGAGGCGACCAGCGGCAACACCGGCATCGGCCTTGCCATGGTCTGCGCGCAAAAGGGCTATCCGTTGGTGGTGACGATGGCTGACAGCTTTTCCATCGAACGCCGCAAGCTGATGCGCATGCTGGGCGCCAAGGTGGTGCTGACGCCGCGGGCGCAGAAGGGTTTTGGCATGTACAAGAAGGCGGTCGAGCTGGCCGAGGCCAATGGCTGGTTCCTGGCCCGCCAGTTCGAAACCAAGGCCAATGCCGCCATCCATGAAGCGACGACGGCGCGCGAGATCATGAACGATTTCGCCGGATCGCGGCTCGACTGCTTCGTCACCGGCTATGGAACCGGCGGCACCGTCGTCGGCGTGGCGCGCGTGCTGCGCCGCGAGCGGCCGGAGACCCGCATCGTGCTGACCGAACCGGCCAACGCCCAGCTTGTCGGCAGCGGCAAGGCGCAGGAGCGCGGCGTTGGTGGCGCGCCGAGCGCCAGCCACCCGGCCTTCGAGCCGCACCCGATCCAGGGCTGGACACCGGATTTCATCCCCAACGTGCTGCAGGAGGCGATCGACGCCAGCCTCTATGATGAGGTGATGCCGATCGCCGGGCCCGAGGGCATGAAATGGGCGAAGGCGCTGGCGCAGAAAGAGGGCATTTTCACCGGCATTTCCGGCGGCTCCACCTTTGCCGTGGCGCGCCAGATCGCCGAAAAATCGCCGGACGGTTCGGTCATCCTGTGCATGCTCCCCGACACCGGCGAGCGCTACATGACGACGCCGCTGTTCGATGGCATTGAGGCTGAGATGGACGCCGACGAGATTGCGCTTTCGCAGTCGACGCCCGGCTGCCAGTTCCCGGCGTGACGGCGGCATATCGGGAGCGACCGGCATGGATACGACGTCTGGATTCTCCGCCACGACCGGCGAGGAAACGCTTGACCCCCGCGACTGGGCCGATGTGCAGGTCCTGTCGCATCGGATCGTTGACGATGCTGTCGCTTACCTGCGCGACGTCAGAGAGCGGCCGGTGTGGCGGGAGATGCCTGGAGATGTGACGGACTTCTTCACAGCACCCTTGCCGCAATCGCCAACGCCGCTCGCGGACGTCTATGGCGATGTGGTGGACAAGGTGATGCCCTATCCGATGGGCAACATCCATCCGAGGTTCTGGTCCTGGTATATGGGGTCGAGCAATTTCACCGGGGCGCTTGGCGATTTCCTGGCGGCGATCCAGGGCTCCAATCTCGGCGGCGGCAACCATGCCGCCGCGCTAATGGACAGCCAGGTGGTCGACTGGTGCAAGCAGATGCTGGGCTTGCCGGCTTCGGCCAGCGGTACGCTGGTCAGCGGCGGCTCGATGGCCAACATTATCGGGCTGACCGTGGCGCGCAACACCAAGGCCGGCATCGACGTGCGCGAGCACGGCGTTGCCGCCATCGAGAAGCCGCTGCGCTACTATGGCTCCGACCAGCTGCATTCCTGCCACCGCAAGGCGATGGAGGCGCTTGGCCTCGGCAATCGGGCGCTGCGCCGTATCCCGACGGATGCCGGGCTGCGGATCGATATCGCCGCCTTGCGGGCGGCGATATCGGAAGATCGTGCGGCCGGGTTCAAGCCGGCCTGCATCATCGGCAATGCCGGCACGGTGAACACCGGCGCGATTGACGATCTGCAGGCGCTTGCCAAGCTGGCACATGAGGAAGACGCCTGGTTTCATGTCGACGGCTGCATCGGTGCGTTGATCGCCATCGCGCCGGAAAATGCTCACCGCGTCGCGGGTATCGAATGGGCCGATTCGGTCGCGCTCGATCCGCACAAATGGCTGCACGCGCCGTTCGAGGCCGGCTGCGCCCTGGTCAGGGACGCCTCGGCGCATCGCAAGACCTTTGCGGTGACGCCGGAATATCTGGAATCGACGCCGCGCGGCCTCGCATCGGGGCAATGGCTGCATGATTACGGTCTGCAGACCACGCGCGGGTTCCGTGCGCTCAAAGTGTGGATGGCGCTGCGGGAGCATGGCGTCGAAAAATTCGGCCGGCTGATCGACCAGAATATTGCGCAGGGGCACTATCTCGCCGGGTTGATCGAGGCCGAACCGCTGCTGGAACTGACGGCGCCGACCAGCATCAACATCGTCTGTTTTCGCTACCGACCCGATGGCATGACCGAAGAGGCATTGAAGGCGCTGAACACCGAGATCATGCTGCGGCTGCAGGAAGAGGGGACCGCCGCGATTTCCGACACGACGGTGCAAGGCCAGCATTGTCTCAGGGTGGCGATCAACAACCACCGCACCCGGCTTGAGGATCTGGAGCTTTTGGTGCGCGAAACGGTCCGCCTTGGCAAGGAGCTCATGGCGGGGGTGGACTGACCCTTTGCCGCAGCGGGCGGCTCCTCAGCCGCCGGCCGCCGATGCTTTGACGGGCGCTTCGTTGTCGTCCGGCGCCTCTGCTGCGAGAAGCGACGCACCCGGAAGGTAAAGCAGGATAGGGCGGATTTCGTAGACGGCGGTGGGATTGGCGCGCCTGAGATCACGCGCGACTTCTAGCGCCGCCTCGCGCGTGGCGCAGTCGATGACGTAGAGGCCCAGCAATTGCTCCTTGGTCTCGGCAAACGGGCCGTCGATGACGATGCCCTCTCCCGGGCCGCGCAGCGTGAAGGCGTCGGCCGTGGCGCCGAGCCTGGCGGCCGGCCCGAGGATACCGTCGCGGGTCAACCGGTCATTGACCTTGAGCAGGTCGGTCATCAGCGCCGCATCCTCCTGCGGCGTCCAGGACTGGACGGTCTGTTCGACGTGATAGGCCAGGATTGCATAGAACATGCGGCGGTCTCCTCCTGCATTGCCGACGGCACTATCGTAAGGAAGGATCGGCCGATCCAGCCCCGAGGCCCTTTTGGGCCGAGGTCTGCTGACTCAAGCTGCCAATGGCAAGCGCAATTCCGTCTGCAGGCCACCGCCGGGATGGTTGGACAGGTTGACCTCGCCGCCGGCGCCGCGGGCAATGTTGCGGGCGATGGTCAAGCCAAGGCCAAGGCCGCCGGTCTGGCGGTTGCGCGACTGTTCGATCCGCACGAAGGAGCCGAATACCGCGTCGAGCTGGGCTTGCGGTATGCCCGGCCCCTCGTCGCGAATGGTCAGCGTGATGATCTTCTCCGACTGCCGCAGGCTGAGATGCGCCTTCTTGCCGTAGGTCACGGCATTCTGGACAAGATTGGTGACGCAGCGCCTGAGCGCGACCGGCCGCGCGATGCAGATCAGGTCCCGCGACCTCGTCTCGTCATTGTCGAACGAGGCGTCGTCGAAACCGTCGGCGACCGACTCCACCAGCGACCAGAAGTCGATGCGTTCGGTCTTCTCCTCGGTCACCTCGAATTTGGCGAAATCGATGACGGAGCTGGCAATGCTCTCGATGTCAGCGAGGTCGTGCGCCAGCGCCTCGCGCGCCGTCGATTTCCTGAGCAGTTCGAGGCGCAGCCGCATCCGGGTCAGCGGCGTGCGCAAATCGTGCGCGAGCGCCGCCGCGAGGTGTTCTCGATCCTCGACATAGTCGCGCAGCCGGACCTGCATGCCATTGATGGCCTTGGCCGCGGCACGGATTTCGCGGCTGCCGGTTTCGGCGATCGGCGGGCTCTTCAGATCGTTGCCGATCCGCTTCACCGCGGTTTCCATCATCCGGTAGGGCGCGGTCAGCCGGCGCAGCGACCAGATCGACATGATCACCACCAGCCCGGCGATCAGGGAGTAGAGCGGCAGGCTGTCGAAGCTCAGTATCGGCCCGACCGGGGTGTTCGGCTCGGTGAAGTTCAACCATTGGCCGTCGGCGAAACGGACCGATGCCGTCAGCTTGTCGCTCTGGGCGAAATCGGCCGCCAGCACCAGCAGATCGCGCTCGACCTGGCCGATGTCGGGACCCGCAACCGTCCGTCCTGGGACGTCGGCTTCGTGGGTAGCCGGATCGCGCCGGACCCGTGCATCGGTGATGCCGAATTTCGACAGCCGTCCAACCAGTATGTCTTCCAGTTCGGCCAGTTCGTCATCGCCGGCTATCGACGAGGTGACCGCGGGCGTGTCCGAAACGGTGAGCGCGTAGGTGGCGTTGAACAGACCGGACGCCGTGATCTTGCGCTGCTCGGGCGTCGCGGTATGCATCAATTGCACCAGCGAGAAGGCGCGATCGTTGAGCCGGTAGAGATCGACCTCGTCATTGGCGGCGGCACGGTCGCGCGAGACGATGTAGAGGGTCGCGACCTGGCTGATCAGCAGGCCGGCGATGACGATGAGCAGCACCCAGACGGGCAGGGTTTGCGGCAGGAAGCGTCTCATTCGGACGTCGTCTCGGGCAGGAACTGATAGCCGCCGCTGCGCACGGTGAGGATCAGTTTCGGCGTCTTTGGATCGTCTTCCATCTTGCGCCTGAGACGGCTGACCAGAATGTCGATGCTGCGGTCGAAGGAATAGTCGCTGTCGCCGCCGGAGAGCTCGATCAGCTGGTCGCGGGTCAGCACGCGCTGCGCGCTCTTGACGAAGGTCTGCAGCAGGTTGAACTCCGCCATCGTCAGTTCGACCCGGACATCGCCGGGCGCGATCAGCCGGCGGCGCGAGCAGTCCATCGTCCAGCCGGCGAAATGATAGATCTGCCTGGTGCTGGACCGCCGCGGCTCGGCGGCGCCGTTGCGCCTCAGCACGGCGCGGATGCGGGCCAGCAGCTCGCGCGGGTCGAAGGGCTTCGGCACGTAGTCGTCGGCGCCCATCTCCAGGCCAACCACGCGGTCGGTCGTCTCGGTGACCGCAGTCAGCATGATGATTGGGGTCGAATACTGGGCGCGAAGGTCGCGGCACAATTCCAGACCGCTCTTGCCGGGCAGCATGACGTCGAGGACGATGAGGTCGACCTGTGTCCGCCGCAGGATGGCCTCCATCTCGACGCCATCGGCGGCGACCGTCGTACGCAGTCCCCGCTTCTGGAAGAATTCCTGCAGCAGGTCGCGGATACCCTTATCGTCGTCGACGATCAGTATGTGTGCGTCGGATTTCACGGGGATCCTGTCATCGTTGGTGGCCAAGCCTGCGTTGCGGCTTCACCCTCACGATAGAATTCTGGCCACATGTTGGCCAGCGGCCATCATGGGCTCCAGAGCCGATTTCGCAGAAACAATCCAGAAACAAAATTCTACAGTCTGGAAAAACTCGCGAAAAAAAACAAGGGCATAAGTGGTGTCGTGGCGGTCAGGTCATCGGCTGCGACGCTAGCTCCGGGGTTTACGGATAATCCAATGCAAAGGTTCTCGATCAGCTTGATGGGTGCGTTGCTCGGCATTTCGCTCGTCACGGCCGCGGTCGAACAATCGGACGCAAAGGTTGCAATCACCCGAAGCGAGCGTTGCAGCAGTCTCAGCCACCAATTTGATGAAGCCCTCGAAACCCATGCCACGGCAACGCAGGTCACCGCGGCAAAGGCACTTCAGAGAAAGGGCAACCGGTTCTGCGCCAACAAGAAACAGGCACAGGGTATCCGGATGCTCGCCAACGCTTTGAAGCTGCTTGGAGTGACACCGATCGACCCGGTTCAGTGACACTCAAAAACCGACCCGCACAAAAAAGGAAACGAAGCCATGAACAAGTCCCTCCTCTCCGCTCTCGGTCTCGCCGTCGCTCTCGCCTTCTCAATGCCGGCTCTCGGCAACGCCGCCGCCACCACGACCGCTGCTCCGGCTGCTGCCACGACGACTGCTCCGGCCACCGCTGCGCCTGCCAAGGTTGCTCCGAAGAAGGTCACTGCCAAGAAGCCCGTCAAGGTCTGCAAGGTGACCGAGAAGCACAAGTGCCCGGTCAAGAAGGCCCCCAAGAAGGTTGCTCCGAAGAAGATCTGATCCAGGTCTGCGTAGCAAACTCGAGATGTAACAAGGTCGCTTCAGTCGAGATTCGGCTGGAGCGGCCTTGCCGTATCGGACAAGCGATTTTCACGTTTTTTCGATCTGTTGGTTGCCCGTAACTTTAACCCGATCGCAATGCCGGCCCGGTAAAGACAATCCGCATGAAGACGCGGCTTTCGTCCATTCTGCGTTCAATGGTCATCGGCGGCCTTGTGGTCTGCGGGGTGGCCAAGGTTTTGATCCTGCTCACCGCGAGCCCTGTGCCGGATCCGGCAAGCGGGCGAACCGAGCCATCGCTGTTTGCGCCGGCAATATCCAGCGACTGGGACTACATCACACCGTGGCAGACCTGGGTGCTCATCGTCCTGACGGGCGCGGTGTTGATCTGCTTTGTCGCCTGGCCATTCGTCGCATGGATGGAGCGCCGGATGGATGCGTCCGCAACGCCACCGCGACAAATCCCGCCGCGCCGCATGTTCGGCCGCCATGGCCGTTGAACGGCTGGCGACAATTCCCACATAGACCTATGGATTGCGAATAGCCGCCCGGAGACCGGTAGGCGACCGGATCAAAATGGACGATCGCTTTGGCTCATGTCAAAATGAGAGCCACAACTCGCTGAAATTGCCGGTTCCCATGCCTGAAATCACCACAAAACCCAGTGTCCAGGTCAAGCCGCAAACTGAGCGGCCGAAGCTCTACAAGGTCATCCTCGTCAATGACGATTTCACGCCGCGCGAATTCGTGGTGACGGTGCTGAAGGGCGAATTCAAGCTCAGCGAAGACCAGGCGCATCGGGTGATGATCACCGCGCACCGGCGCGGCGTCTGTGTCGTCGCGGTCTTCACCAGGGACGTCGCTGAAACCAAGGCGACGCGCGCGACCGACGCCGGCAAGGCCAAGGGCTATCCCTTGATGTTCACGACGGAGCCGGAGGAGTAGAGCAGGGGCTGCGTCTTCTCCCCGTCACTATACGGGGAGAAATGTCCGGCAGGACAATGAGGGCGCCGCCGGAGGGTGACAATAGTTCGGATGGGTATGCGTAGAGCATTGCTAATCACGTCAATTCAGCGCTGCCCCTCATCCGCCTGCCGGCACCTTCTCTCCGTATAGTGACGGGGAGAAGGGAGCTACCTTCCCTCGCGGTACCACATCGAGCCCATCGCCAGAAGCAGCAGGCCGAGGCCGAGGAAGCCGCCGAACAGCGGCACGCGCGAGACGGCCTTCAGCACGCTGTCGTCGGTGGTGCGCAGCCCGATCCAGTCGCTGCCGGTGGCAGCACCCGAGGAGCGAACCGGCACGATCGAGGGCAACGCCACATCGTTGGCAAAGCCGCCAAGAGCGGAGGATTGAGCCAGCCGGCGTACACTGCCACCGGTGGCCTCGGCCGGCGCTTTCAGCCGGCCTTCCGTAGAGATGACGTCGGAGAATTCCGGCGCGTTGACCGGACCGACATGGGCAAGCGCGGTCAGGTCGCCATTGCCGATCTGGTAGAGGCCGATCTCGCTGGTCTGGATGCTGCCCAGGAAAACGCCGGGTTCGGATTTTTCGAGCCTGACGATCAGCGCTTTGCCCGATGGCGTGATGACCTGCGCCGGGCCGGGGTCGTCGCTCATTGTCTGGCGGCGGACTTCCAACACCATGCCGCGGCCTTCGGCGGTCAACCGCTCTTCCTCGAGCTCGGGCTCCTTCATCAGCCAGTGGGCGATGCGCCGGTAGAGCTGGACGTGCGGGCCGCCACCCTCGAAACCGCGCGCCCACAGCCAACCCTGGTCGGACAACAGCATGCCGACACGGCCTTCGCCCTTGTGGTCGAGCAGCAGCAGCGGCCGATTGTCGGCGCCCTTCATCACCACCTCGCCCTCGGGATTCTGCACGCCGATGGTGCGGAACCAACGGCTCCAGTGCGGCGGTTCGGTCGCCGAGCCGTCGAGCCCGCGCGTCACCGGATGGCGCTGGCCGAGATCGGTGAGGCGCGGGTAGAAGGCCTTGTCGATGACTTCACCGGTCGGCATCGCCGGCAGCGCCGACATCAGCGGCGTGCGGGCGATCGAGCTTTCGCCGGCATATTCGGGGCCTGCCGCTATCAGCAGTGCGCCGCCCTTTTCGACATATTCGGAGATGTAGTCGTAGTAGAGGATCGGCAGCACATCGCGGTGCTGATAGCGGTCGAAGATGATCAGGTCGAAATCCTTGATCTTCTCGACGAACAGTTCGCGCGTCGGGAAGGCGATCAGCGACAATTCGTTGATCGGCGTGCCGTCCTGCTTTTCCGGCGGCCGCAAAATGGTGAAATGGACAAGATCGACCGAGGCGTCGGATTTCAGCAGGTTGCGCCAGGTGCGCTCGCCGGCATGCGGTTCGCCGGAGACCAGCAGCACGCGCAAATTCTCGCGGATGCCGTCGATCAGCGCGATGGCGCGGTTGTTGGCATCGGTCAGTTCACCTGGCTCGCGGTCGATGGAGAGCTCGACGATGTTGCGGCCGGCGCCCGGAATGGTCACCTGCAACGGCATCGCCTGGCCGATGGTCGCCTCTTCGACCGCGACCTGCTCGCCATTGACCGAGACGCGGACATCGACCGGGCCGGTTTCGTTGTCGGTGGCAATGACGCGGTAGGTCATATCGAGCGGCTTGCCGACCAGGCCGAAGCGCGGCGCGTTCTCGAAACGTATGCGGCGATCCTTTTCGTGGTCGTTGCCGGTGATCAGCGCGTGCAGCGGGGCATTGAAATCGGGGGCTCCGGCCGGAGCGTCATGCACCTCGCCATCGGTGATCATGATGGCGCCGCCGATGCGCGATGGCGGCACGTCGCGGAAAGCATTTTCGAGGGCGCCGAAAAGCCGAGTGTCGGTGCGCTCCTCGGCGGCTTCGGACTTGCCGGCCTCGACGACGCGGACGTCGAACTGCTTGAAGCGGCCAAGACGCTGCACAAGTCCGGCAAGGGCATCGTCGGTCTGCTTGGTGCGCTCGCCAATGTCCTGGCTCTGGCTGCGGTCGACGATGACTGCGACAACGCTCTTCAGCGCCTCGCGCTCCTCACTGAGGAACACCGGGTTGAGCAGAGCGGCGCCCAATGCCAGCAGGGCGGCGAAGCGGAAGATCGCACCGCGCTGGCGAAACCACAGGCCGACCAGCGCCAGCAATATCAACGGCACCAGCACGATGGCGAGCAGCGGCCAGGAGATGAGCGGTTCGAAGGAGAGGGACCAGTTCATGGCCTACTGCCCCAGCCGTTCGAGCAGAACCGGGACGTGCACCTGGTCGGATTTGTAGTTGCCGGTCAGCATGTACATCATGATGTTGACGCCGGCGCGCAGCGCGTAGATGCGCTGCATCGGATCCGACGGCACGGTCGGCAGCAGCGGGTCGCCATTCTCGTCGACCGCCCAGGCGCCGGCGAAATCATTGGCGGTGATCATGATCGGCGAGACGCCGTCGCCGACGCGCACCGGCCGGTTTTCGGTGTTGCTGGCTTCGAGCGACGCCTCGACCCAGAGCGGGCTGCCGCTGAAGCGCCCGGGAAATTCCGGCAGGATGAAGAAGGATTTGGTCAGCACGTGGTCGGACGGCACCGGCTCCAGTGGTGGCACGTTGAGATTGCCAAGGATGTCGCGCAGCCGCTCCGTCGCCGGGCTGGTCGAATCGGCGCCGATGCCATTGGCGAACTGGTCGCGTGTATCGAACAGAACCGTGCCGCCTTGCTGCATATAGGCGTCGATGCGGGCGATGGCCGCTTCGGTAGGCATCGGGGCGGTGGGGTCTATCGGCCAGTAGATCAGCGGGTAGAAGGACAGTTCGTCCTTGGCGATATCGACCCCGGCGGGCGCTCCCGGTTCGAGCGCGGTCTTCTCGATGAGGAAGCGGGTCAGGCCTTCGAGGCCGGCGCGGCTGATCGAATCGACACCGGGCTCACCGGTCAGCACATAGGCGATACGGGTCTTGGAAATGTCCTCGATCGCTGCGGCGTCGCCGGGCTTGGCATCGTCGGCGCGGGCGATGTCGGCATGGCCGAACAGTGCGCCGAGCGCAATCAGAAGGGCGGCCGCGGTCGCAGCCGCGCGGGCGCGGCGGGGCCGGCGCCACAACAGGCCGCCCATCCAGAACACTGCCAGAGTGTCGAGCACCATCAGCACCAGGGCCGCGGTGACCAGCGGGCCCTTCAGATTGCGCGACTCGTCGAAGGCGTACGGGATGGTGGTGACCGGCACCGTGAATTGCGGGCGCACCAGCGGCGCAAAAGTGCTGCCGGCATCGAGCAGATTGTGGGCGAAGACGCCGGCCTCGGAGCCGTAGAGGCCGGGCGGGTTCTCGAAGGTTACCGGCAGCGGGCTGGCACCGGGCACCAGCGGCCTCGCATCAGGCGTCGGCGGCACCAAAGTGCCGTCGGCCGATATCATGCGGTAGGGCGCCAGCGAGGTGGCGGCGGCTTCGGCGTTGGCGACTGCAGCACCCTGGTTGCGTGACAGCTGCACGATGCGGCGCAGCATCTCGACGAAACTGCCTGAGATCGGCAGGTTCGACCACGTCGCTTCGGGCGTGACATGGAACAGCACCAGCGTGCCCTTGCCCTTCTTCAGCCCGGTCACCAACGGCGTGCCATCGGCAAGCGTGGCCCAGGTGCGCTCGACGATATCGGGCGTCGGCTCGGCCAGTACCTGCCTTGTGACGGTGACTTCGGCGGGCGGAGCGAGGTCGGCAAAGGGGCCGTTCTTGGGAAATTCGGTGACCGGCTGCGGCGTCGTCCATGACAGCGCGCCGCCGAGCGAGCGCTCGCCGGTGCGCAGGCGGACCGGCAGCAGATCGTCGTCATTGCCGGCGGCAGCCAGCCGCGACCCGGCGAAACGCACAAGAGTGCCGCCCTTGTCGACCCAGTCGACCAGCCTTTGCCGGACCTGTTCGGGAATGGTGCCGACATCGGCCATGACGATCATTGCCGGCTTCTGGTCGAGCAGTTGCGGAATGGCGTCGGCGAGGTCAGCGCTCGACGGTTCAACCAGATCGGCGAAGGGCTGCAGCGCGCGTCTGATGTAGTAGAGCGGCGACAGCAGCGGCTGCGCCTGGTCGGCCTCGGACTGCGACAACAGCCCGACCCGGCGGCGCTTGGAGCTCTCGTCGAGGACACGCACGGCACCTGCCTGCCGCTCGCCATCGAGGGCGATAGAGGCGAAGTCGTTGCGCAGTTCGAACGGCACCGCCATCGTGCCTGTGGCGGTGGCTTCGCCTGGGGCGAAGGTCAGCGTCGCGTCGGCGATGCGGCGGCCCTTGTCATCGAAGGCGCCGGCGGTGACTTGCGCCGGGGCCGGATCGCCCGGCGCGCGGATGGCGGTCAGCGCGAAGCCGTCGACCTGGTTGTCGGCGCTGGTCAGGCCGGTCAGCGAAAGCTGGTCGGAGACGGCCCAGACGACGCGAGCGGCGTTCTTCGACAGCAACGTGTTGAAGGCAGCTTCGTCGCCCTGTGCGGCCAGCCCGTCGGCAAGCACGGCGACGCTGGCGCCGGGCAGGGCGTCCAAGGCTGCCGCGACGCGGGCGTAAACGGCGGGGCGGTCGGTCGGGATCGGCCGCGGCTTGGCGGCGCGCAGCCGGTCCAGGGCTGCCGCCGCATCGAAAGGACCGATCTCGGCATTGGGTTTTTCAGCGGTGAAGGCGATGATGACGGGCACGCCGTTCGAGCCGGCATCGGCGATCAGCCGCTGGGCGGTGGCGACGCGCTTGCCCCAGTCGGCGGCACTTGCCCAGTCATTGTCGACGACCAGCGCCAGCGCTGCGCCTTCGGCCGGCAGCTTTTCGCGCGGGTTGAAGACAGGTTCGGCCAAAGCGGCGACGATGAGGGCTGCCATCAACAGCCTGAGCAGGGTCAGCCACCATGGGCTCTGCTGCGGCGTCTCCTCGCGCTTCAGAACGCGGGCGAGGATCTTCAGCGGCGGAAACACCTCGCTCTGCGGCTTGGGCGGGGTCAACCGCAAGAGCCACCAGATCACCGGAAGCGCCAGCAGGCCCCAAAGCACCATGGGCGCACCGAAGGAAAGCGGCAGCCAGCTCATGCGCTGACCTTTCCGGCACGATCGCTAGCGGTCGGCCCGGGCTGACCGCTACCGGCGGCCATGTCGGCACGACCGCTACCCGCGGTCAGCCCGGCATATCCGCCATCGGCGGTCATCGCCATGTGCAGGCGCACCAGCGCCTCGGAGGCGAGGCGGTCGGTGTGATTGACGGTAAAGCTCCAGCCGAGCCGCTTGCACCAGCCGGCCAATTCCTCGCGGCGGGCAGTATAGAGCAGGCGATAGTCGTCGCCCAGCATTTCGGCGCGGCCGGCGGTCAGCTTGTCGCCGGTCTCGGGATCGGTGAATTCGGTGCGGCCGGCATAGGGGAAGCTTTCCTCGGCCGGATCGGCGACCTCGATCAGATGCGCGCGCACGCCGTGGCGGGCGAGCACATCGAGCCAGGCCATGGTGTCTTCGACCGGGTCGAGAAAATCGCTGACGATGACGATGTCACAGAAGCGGCGGATGGCGGTCAGGTCGGGCTTGGCCGGCAGATCGCCGGCGTGGGTGAGTTGGGCCGCGATGCGCTCGGCGCCGTTGCGGGCGGTGAACGGATCGGTCAGGCCTGGCCAGGCGATGCGCTCGCCGCTGCGTGACAGAAGCTCGGCCATGGCCAGCGCCAGTACCAGGGCACGCGATTCCTTCGAAACCGTGGCGCCGGTCGATTTGTAGAGCATGGAAGGCGAGGGGTCGGCCCACAGCCACACCGTATGGGCGGCCTCCCACTCGCGGTCACGGACATAGGTGTGGTCGTCGCGGGCCGAGCGGCGCCAGTCGATGCGCGAGGAATCGCCTTCGACATAGGGCCGGAACTGCCAGAAATTCTCGCCGATGCCGCGCTTGCGGCGGCCATGCCAGCCGGCGATCACAGTGTTGACGAGGCGGCGTGCCTCGACCAGCAGGTCCGGCACCAGCGAGGCCCGCAACCGGCCACGGGCGAGCGCATCGCGCGTCGCTGCCGGTGTCTGGACTTCGCCGATACGAGCCATCAGATGCCTTTTGCCAGTTTCGCCACCACGTCACGCACGCTCGTGCCCTCGGCGCGGGCGGCGAAGGTCAGCGCCATGCGATGCTGCAGCACCGGCTCGGCCAGCGCACGGATGTCGTCGACAGACGGCGCCAGCCGTCCGTCATAAAGCGCACGGGCGCGGGCGCAGAGCGTCAGCGCCTGGCTGGCGCGCGGGCCCGGTCCCCAAGCGACGTGCTTGTCGGTTTCGGCATTGCCCTGGCCGGGGCGCGCCGAGCGCACCAGCTTGAGGATCGCCTCGACGACGCTTTCCGGCACCGGCATGCGGCGGATCAGGGTCTGGATCTCCTTCAGCCGCGCCGGCTGCAGTATGTTTTCGGCCTTGGCGTCCTCGATGCCGGTGGTTTCCAAAAGGATGCGGCGCTCCGCCTCGATTTCCGGGTAGAGGATGTCGACCTGCATCAGGAAGCGGTCGAGCTGCGCCTCGGGCAGCGGATAGGTGCCTTCCTGCTCCAGCGGGTTCTGCGTGGCCAGCACATGGAAGGGCGCCGGCAGGTCGTGGCGGGCGCCGGCAATTGTGACGTGATACTCCTGCATCGCCTGCAGCAGTGCCGACTGGGTACGCGGCGAGGCGCGGTTGATCTCGTCGGCCATCAGCAATTGCGCAAAGATAGGCCCCGAGATGAAGCGGAAGGAGCGCTTGCCGAATTCGTCCTGTTCCATCACCTCGGAACCGAGAATGTCGGATGGCATCAGGTCGGGGGTGAACTGGATGCGGCGGGAATCGAGGCCGAGAACGATGCCCAGCGTCTCGACCAGCTTGGTCTTGGCCAAGCCCGGCACACCGACCAGCAGCGCATGGCCGCCGGCCAGCAGCGCCACCAGCGTGCGCTCGACGACGCTTTCCTGACCGAAAATGACACGGCCGACGCCGTCGCGGACCCTGGAAATATCGGCCAGCGCCTTCTCGGCCTGGGCGATCATGTCCTTTTCGCTGATCGGGCTTTCCTTGATCATCACGCTCATGTCGTATCGATCCTTGTGGTTGGAAATACCGGCTTGCACCCTCAGTGCCGCAGAATGCCGCGATTCGGCCTCGCCTGGCGCCTGCATTTGAACTTAAATCACAGACTTAGGCTGACAAGCGGAACAACAGTGACTATTTCGTGACCATGACGGAACGCTCCGAACATCGCGAACAAAGCCTTACGAGCGCCACCGAAGCGCGGGGTCTCGAGGCGCTGATCTCGCGGGCGACGCGCGCCGGCAAGGGCGCGGCGCCGGTAGAGCGCTGGAATCCCGACTTTTGCGGCGATCTCGACATGGAGATCAAACAGGACGGTACCTGGTTTTATCTGGGCACGCCGATCGGCCGCATGCCGCTGGTGCAGCTGTTTTCGACCGTGCTGCGCAAGGACGCCGATGGCAAGACCTATCTGGTGACGCCGGTGGAAAAGGTAGGCATCCGAATCGTCGATGCGCCGTTCATCGCCGTCGAGATGGATGTTTCCGGCAGCGGCGATGATCAGGTCATCACTTTCCGCACCAATGTCGGCGATGTGGTCGAGGCCGGGCCGGGCAATCCGCTGCGCTTCGTCGACGAGGACGAGACCGGCGGCTTGAAACCCTATGTGCTGGTGCGCGGGCGGCTGGAAGCGCTGGTGGCGCGGCCGGTG
This sequence comes from Mesorhizobium sp. P2_H9, assembly GCF_056403215.1. Taxonomy (NCBI): domain Bacteria; kingdom Pseudomonadati; phylum Pseudomonadota; class Alphaproteobacteria; order Hyphomicrobiales; family Phyllobacteriaceae; genus Mesorhizobium; species Mesorhizobium sp. P2_H9. The sequence continues at coordinate 386,389 of NZ_JBFUFX010000002.1, forward strand.
ATGTATGAACTGGTCGCGCATGGCGAGGAGATCGACGTCGGCGGCAGAAAGATGTTTGCCGTGCGCTCGAAGGGCGAGGTCTATCCGATCATGCCGGCCGAAAAACTGCAGCGGCTGAGCGCGTGATGGATCAAGTGACGCCGCCGTTTTCCGCCGAGGATTTTCGCACACGTGTCGCGGCCCAGCCGGATGCGCATGAGGGCGACGATTTTGGCGACCATCGCTTCAACCCCGGCCATCCGCGCCTGACGCAAGCCAAGCCGCTGCGCGACGCTGCGGTGCTGATTCCGGTCGTCGATCACGGGCGCGAAGCGACGGTTCTCTTGACCAAGCGGGCGGAAAAGCTGCGCAGCCATTCGGGGCAGGTGGCCTTCCCGGGTGGCACGATCGACCCGACCGATCCGAGCCCGGAGGCCGCGGCGCTGCGCGAAACCTTCGAGGAGATCGGGCTCGGGCAGGATCACATCGAGATCATCGGCCGCATGCCCGATTATGTCGCCGGCAGCGGCTATCGCATTGCGCCGGTGCTCGCAATCGTTCAGCCGGGTTTTTCCTTGACGTTGAACTCCGAGGAGGTCGATGCCGCCTTCGAAGTGCCTTTGCGTTTCCTGATGGACCCGGCCAACCACACCAGGGACAGCCGGATGTGGAACGACCTCGAATGGTTCTTCTACGATATGCCCTATGGCGATCGGCGCATCTGGGGTGTTACCGCCGGCATCATCCGCACGCTCTATGAAAGGCTCTATACGTGAGCGTATCGATCGCGGGCAAAGCCGACTGGCTCGGCGAAAAGCACCTGCAGCGCCTGCTCGCCGTGCTGACGGATGGCGGCGAGGCGGCGTGTGTCGCCGGCGGCGCGGTGCGCAATGCGCTGATCGGCCAGCCGGTTGCCGACATCGACATCGCCACCACTTGTTTGCCTGAGGAAACGATCCGCCGTGCCGAGGCGGCGGGCTTCAAGGCGGTGCCGACCGGCATCGAGCACGGCACAATCACCGTCGTCGCCGGCGGCAAACCTTATGAAATCACCACTTTGCGCGCCGACATCGAGACCGACGGGCGTCGCGCCAAGGTTTCGTTCGGCCGCGACTGGAAGGCCGACGCGGAACGGCGCGACTTCACCATCAACGCGCTTTATGCCGAAGCCGACGGAACGGTCATCGACCTGGTCGGCGGTGTCGCCGACATCGAAGCGCGCCGGCTGCGTTTCATCGGCGACCCGGAAGCGCGAATCCGCGAGGACTTTCTGCGCATCCTGCGCTTCTTCCGTTTCTTCGCCTGGTATGGCGACGGCCGACCCGACGCCGAAGGGCTGAAGGCCTGCGCCCGGCTGAAGGAGGGGCTTGGCCAACTCTCGGCCGAGCGCGTCTGGTCCGAACTGAAGAAGCTTTTGTCGGCGCCCGATCCGTCGCGCGCCCTGTTGTGGATGCGCCAGGCCGGCGTGCTGACCAGCGTTTTGCCGGAAAGTGAGAAATGGGGCATCGATGCCATTCACGGCTTGGTCAAAACCGGAAAGGATCTGGGCTGGACGCCGGATCCGCTGCTCCGGCTGGAAGCCATCGTGCCGCCTGATGTGGCGCGCGTGAAGGTGCTGGCCGAGCGGCTGAAGTTTTCCACCAGTGAAGCCGATCGGCTGCGTCACTGGGCGCTGACCGCTGCCGTCGAGCCGAAGACGTCCGAAGGCGAACTGGCGAAAAAGCTTTATCTTGGCGATCAGGAAGGCTTTGTCGACCGGCTGCGGCTTTCGCTGGCTTCAGCGCGGGCACGGGCCGTCGAGGACAATGATGCACTGCTCGAAGCCGGCGGTTTTTCGCGCCTGCTTGCCTTTGCCGCAAAATGGGAAAAGCCGCTCTTTCCGCTCAAGGGCGCCGATTTGACCAGGCTTGGCGCGTCGCCGGGACCGAAACTCGGCGCTATCCTGAAAAACCTAGAACGAGAGTGGATCGAGGCCGGTTTTGCGCCCGATCGCGGCATGCTGCTTGAGCGCGCCGCGAAGGCACTTGAAGCCTAGAACCCTGGCCTCGTGGCCGCATTGTCCAGTCTGATGCCGCTCACTTGATCGCCAAGGGAGCCAGCGCGCGTGAAAGGCTTGCCTCGCCCTTGCCATAGACGGAGGCGCTATAGTTGACCAGCGTGTCGGTACGGGCCGTGTTGAGCAACTGGTTGGTGATCTGGGTCGGCGTTGCGTTGGTGAACTTGCTGCCCACGATCGCGGCGTAGCCGGAAATGATCGGCGCGGCGAAAGAGGTGCCGTAAAGGCCCGTCTTGTTCCCGGCGACACCCACGACGAGGAAATGGCTCTGCACAACCGGGTTGGAACCGGCAGTGTTGGAATACCAGGCCATTTTGGTCTTGGCTGACGTCGTGCCATTCCCGTCGAGCGCGCCGACGAAGATCGCTGACGCCTTTCCAACCAGAGCGAGGTCGAGATAGTCCTGCTGGCCGCCGACGACACCGCCGACCGCAACCGCGTCGTTGCCCGCTGCCTTCGAAACGACGGCTGTTCCCTTGGTGGCGTAGGAGATGATGGAGGCTTCCTCGGCGCTCCATCCGATCTGGTTCGGGCTATAGCCCGCCTTGGCGTACATGCCATAGCTCAGATTGAGCACGTTCAGGCCCGGCGCCAGCGTGACCGCCGAACTCGTGGAGAAGTCCTTCGATCTGATGGTCGCCAGGGGTGCAATCATGCTGGCTTCCAAGCGCGTCCATTCGCCATGCCGCTGGTTCTGCACTCCGGTGCCAAAATTGCCACTGAACCGCGATGTGCTGGAGAAGTCGTCGACGATGGTAATCGTGACGCCCTTTCCCTTGTAGCCTGCAGCCCATGCTGCACCGACATCGGGGCTCATCCAGCTTTGCACGGCCTGCGTCGTGGCGGTCGGCAGCGTTGCGCTCAGGCATATGGAAGCGTTTGATTGATCGCTGACGCAAAGCGCCCCCAGCGGATCCGGACCAAGACTATCCTGCGCCGCCGCCATCGATGCCGGCAGGAGGGCGAGCGCTGTGGCGAGAGCGAACTTCCAACGATTGCGTGACATGTTCTTACCCCGGATCAAACAAGAGCTACGACGGCCGATCGCGAAGTTCTGGCGGCTACGTGACATGTCTCGTACGCCCCCTCGCGATCAGAAAGTAACACGGTAATTCAGCCAGATATGCTGGCTCTCCGGTTTAGCGTTAACCAGATATTTCAAGGTTTCCTCAGGCGCCATCTCGCCGGCCGCGAGCCGACAATTGACGCTGTAGGTGCCCAAGTCGCCATAATCGGCTTCGCAGGACTTTTCTGAGAGGCTCCCGCCGAAGGTCGTTGTGAAGGACAAGGAAAGGATGCTGTTCGCGCTCGGATGAACCTGAGTGAGGAAGCCAAGCTTGAAGCTGGGCTCGATCCGATACTTCTCGCCCTGTTCCCCGGTCCCAAACCCCCAAAGGATTCCGGTATCGTCCGTGATTTGCGTGAGCAGGTCGACGTGCATGTCAACCCAGTTCGGGTGGTACCAACGGGTGAACGATACCCAGTTTCCATTCTGCAGCTCATAGCCGCCGTCGCCCAGGTTTCTGGCGCGGTCGCTGAGCGGCGAGCCCTGATGGATGTCGACCAGCGATGTCGTAAATTCCTGGGTCGGGATTTCCTGGGCAATCGCCGGAGACGCCCCAAGGAGCGCGGACACCAGGAGCGCCGTCGTGCGGAATTTGGCTCTATTGCCGGATTTTTCGCGCATGCGCGAAACACCTCGCCCCACCGATTCCGGACCAGTGCCTGGTAGCGACGGGCTTCTCGATCAGCCCCCTGTAGCCGGATTATCCGCGCGACAGTCGCACGGGCTCGGTTACCGCAGGGTTTATTTCAGCTGCAGCGAATATGATTTTTTTCGACCGGGAACGCCGGGATGAAATTCACGGGCCGCAATGTTCCAAGGCCATTCGACGCCGGTGTGGCCGCATTTGTCAAAATCGCCCGCCAAGGCGTCAGGAATGCCAATGGCGGGCGCTATCGGTCGAGGGCTTTTCTGCTACGCACCTACGCTGCGTCACGGACTTTCTCGATGCGCGAGCGGATCGCCTCGATCATTGTCTCGCGGATGACCGTCTCGCCATGCGTCTCGCGCATGTGTTCGGCGGCGCGGCGCATGACTTCGGCTTCTTCCTCGGCGCGCGTATGCCAGTCACAGCCGGGAACCAGCGAGCCGCAGTGAAATTGCTTCATTGGAGTTTCTCCTTTCCTCCTTGGAGCGCCGCGCCCGTCGGGCAGGCAACGGATACTCCGGCATGTTTGTTCCGCGCATGATCGTTTTTCGAAAACCGTATCCGGGTTTTCGGGTCATATGCGGGGTGACAAGCATAACACGGATGCAAGATTTTGGTTGCCGCAGAATGCCGGTCAGGACCAAAAAGGCGGAGCATCGCTGCTCCGCCCTCTTACGCTACCTTGGGGCAAGACCAATAGGTCTCGTCCCGGCTGGTCCATCACTTCACGATCTTGACTGCCTCGGCAACTTTGTTCTTGCCGCTCATGTCCCAGGAAACGCGGACCTTTTCGCCGGCCTTCAGGCCAGGATCCTTGAAGGTCTTAGGCAGCGTAAAAGATGATCCATCATCGAGAACCAGGCTCATGGCCGTTGCGTCAAAGGCCTTGATCGTCCCGGTGGTGTGCTTGACGGCGGCGAAGGCAACCGAGCCAGAGGCGAGAAGGGCGGCGGCTGCGGCCGACACAATGATTTTGCGCATTGCAAAGTACTCCTGGGAAAAGCGGGCATCCTTGTTGGGAGAATGATCCGCATTGTCTGGGCCGTCCGGTTGCGTCGAGTCGCGGTTTCGCGGACGAACCGCCGGCGCTTCCCGACCCGGAACGACAAATAACCCAGTTTTTTCAAATGGATATTAGACGAAAAAGAAATCTCTGGCGCCACATTCCCTGCCAGAATTCGGCGAATGGGACATCATTGCGGCTCACATCCCGCTCACCGTTTTTTTACGGCCATCTTACCTCGGGCGGCAGGCTGGATAGGATCGAGGCGACATTGCCGCCAGTCTTCAGTCCGAAGATGGTGCCGCGATCGTGAAGAAGATTGAATTCGACGTAGCGGCCGCGGCGAATGAGCTGTTCGTCACGGTCGCCGTCGGTCCAGTTTTCGTTGAAGTTGGTCCGCACCAGATGGGCGTAGACGACGAGAAAAGCGCGGCCGACGTCCTGGACGAAGTTGAAATCGGCATTCCAGCCACCGCTCTCCTCACCCGAATGCAGCCAGTCGAAAAAGATGCCGCCGGTGCCGCGCGGTTCGTTGCGGTGCGGCAGATAGAAATACTCGTCGCACCAGGCCTTGAATTTCGGGTAATCGGCAACCGCCACATTCTTCTCGCAGGCGAACTGCATGGCGCGGTGAAAGGCAATTGTGTCGGGGTCGTCCTGGACGCGGCGGCGGTCGAGCACCGGTGTCAGGTCGGCGCCACCGCCGAACCACTGGCGCGAGGTGACGACCATGCGCGTGTTCATGTGCACGGCCGGCACGTTGGGGTTCCAGGGGTGGGCGATCAGCGAAATGCCGCTCGCCCAGAAGCTCGGGTCCTCCTCGGCACCAGGCATCTGCTTCCTGAATTCCGGCGAGAACTCGCCAAAGACGGTCGAGGTGTGGACGCCAACCTTCTCGAAGACACGGCCATGCATCATCGACATGGTGCCGCCGCCGCCGCGGCCCTCGTCGCGTTCCCACGGCGTCTTTTCGAAGCGGCCAGGCGACCACGAGGCCAGCGGCCCCTGCAGGTCCTGCTCGATCTGCTCGAAGCTGGCGCAGATGCGCTCGCGCAACGTCTCGAACCAAAGCCTGGCCTTCATCTTCTTCTGTTCGATGTCGGCCGGCAGCCCCGCCGGTATTTCGGGTCTTTCCAAATCTGTCTCCGGTTTCGGGCTGACCCGACAAATGACTCGTCTTTTCCGGGCGCGATCCCTAATCTCTTGCGTGCAAGGGTCAAGTGAATAAGGGTTCTTTCGTGCGCACCCCGGCAAGACCATCGCTGGATGGGCTGAAGAAAAGGCTCGACCGCTCGCGCGCCGAGCGCGAGCGCATGCCGCGCGACGGTTTCCTGCGCGAGACCTTCGTGCTGCCACGCTCCGATGCGCGGCTGAAGGCCAAGGAGTGGTTCGAGCGCTTTCCCAAGCAGGCCTACTGGACCGAGATCGAAAGCTGGTTCGAGCGTCCGGGCGATGTCATCGAGTTTACGATACGACGGTTGCCGGCGGCGGATTAGGATTTCCTCGCCCCGTTTACGGGGAGAGGATGCCGGCAGGCAGGTGAGGGGCGGCGCAAACCTTCGGATGCTGGCGCTGCCACTCATCCGCCTTCACTTCGTTCAGGCACCTTCTCCCCGTAAACGTGGAGAAGGAAGCGTCACCAACCTTCTCGCCCCAGTCCCTCGCTTCGCCAGCCTGTCGCCCTTGTTCCTCAGCGGGCATTTGTCGATGGACATGCAGCCGCAGCCGATGCAGTCGGTCAGCCCGTCGCGCAGCTTCTTCAACTGGTCGATCTTCTGGTCGAGACTGTCGCGCCAGGCGGTCGACAGCAGGTTCCAGTCCTCGCGCGTCGGCGTGCGGCCTTCAGGCAGTGATTCAAGGGCCGCAGCAATCTCGGCCAGCGAGATGCCGACCTCTTGCGCGACCCGGATGATCGCCACCCGCCGCAGCACATCGCGGCCGTAGCGGCGCTGGTTGCCTGAGGTGCGGTGGCTGCGGATCAGTCCGCGTGCCTCGTAAAAATGCAGTGCCGACACCGCCACACCGCTGCGCATGGCCACCTGGCCAACCGTCAATTCCGTTACCGGAGCCATTTCAGATTTTCCGCTTGACCTCAACTTAACTTGAGCTTGTAGCGATGAAACCCTGGACATGCAAACCGCAGGAGAAGGCAATGTGCGCCTGGGTGAGAATGACGGGTGAGGGCGCCATCGTCGGCGGGAACGAAGCGCCGGCGGCTGCCGATCGGCTGCAAATGCTACCGCAACTGCCGGATCGCCTCGCCCGCTACCATGGCGACGGAAAGCGCGACATTGATGCTGCGCGTGCCCGGCTGCATCGGGATGGTCAGTCGCGCGTCGGCGGCTTCGTGGACTGGATCCGGCACGCCTGCCGACTCACGGCCGAACAGAAGAATATCACCGTTGCTGAACGCGAAGTCGGTGTAGGCGGTCGCGGCTTTGGTCGACAACAGCACCAGCCGCCGCGCGCTTCCTCTGCGACAATCCTCGAAGGCGTGCCAGTCGACATGCCGGGTCAGGTCAGCCATTTCGAGGTAGTCCATGCCGGCCCGTTTCAGCGTCCGGTCGGAGAGCGGGAAGCCGGCCGGTTCGATGATGTCGACACCGAGACCAAGGCAAGCAGCGAAGCGCAGGATTGTTCCGGTGTTGCCGGCGATATCCGGCTGGTAGAGCGCGATGCGGAGACGATCGTTCATTTCCGCGTCCTTCTAATAAGTGGCAGATCGGCCACAGGCATCGCCAGGTTTTGGAAATTCCTGGACCTGCGGATGGTCATTTTCTGCGAAATCGAATATACGCCCAGCATTGTCAACCCGAACCGATGGAGGGGAAACTCATGATGACCATGCACGTCCAGCGCCCCTCTCGTGGGCTTACCTGCCTGCCGGCGGTTTCGGTACGACAATTCTCCTGAACTTTTAGGCTTAGTCGCACCGATTCCCAGCCGAAACCTTTTTCGGTCTTCGAAGGAATCCTGCGATGTTTTTCAAACTGTCGAAGGGGCTGAACGCCCCACCTGAACACGCCTCGACCGATGTTCCCTCTGCCGCCGGCGCCATGCCCGCGGCCGGGTTTGATTCACCCTTTCATCTGCATTTTTATACGGAGGACGGACCGATGTTCGATCCCTACAAGATACCGGGTTCAAGAAGCCTGCACGAGCGCAAGATGGCGACCTGGGCGCTGCTGATCGGCGAAACCTATTCGTCGGTGGTCCACGCCGAGATCCGCCGGCGTCCGCATCGCGGCATGCTGCCGGATGTCGATTTCTCGCACGCCGTTCCCGACTACAGCCGGCCGTCACTGGTGCGTCGGATCATCCGGCTGATCCGGCCGGGTGCGAAAATCCGCGTCGTTCACACAGCGGCGTCAGGATCGTCAAACGAGCCTGTCGGCGAAATGCGTTCGACACCCTATATTGCGCGAAACGAAGCCAGCGACTCGGGTGATTCCGAGCCGTTTGGCGTCGAAGTCGTGCGATCCCGCGCCGCGTGAGCGCACACAAGCGAGTACCAAGCGAGTACCAAGACGATGTTTGCCTGGTTTGAAAAAAGGCTCGACCCGTTCCCAGCCGAGGAACCGGTCGAGCCGCCCAAGACGCTGATTGCGTTCTGCGTACATTATACGCGCGGCGCCTGGCCCTATATCCTGCTCGATGCGGTGCTGGTGACGGCCATCGCGCTGGCGGAAGTGTGGATGTTCGGCTTCCTCGGCCGGATCGTCGACTGGCTGTCGGGGCAGAACCGCGAGACCTTCCTGCAGACCGAGGGCCTGAAGCTCGCCGGCATGGCCTTCGTCGTGCTGTTCGCGCTGCCGGGAACGGTCTGGTTCCACTCGCTGCTCAACCAGCAAACGCTGATGGGCAACTACCCCATGCGCATCCGCTGGCAGGTGCATCGCTACCTGCTCAAGCAGTCGATGGCCTTCTACCAGGACGAATTCGCCGGCCGCATCGCCACCAAGCTGATGCAGACGGCGCTCGCCGTGCGCGAATGCGTCATCAAGCTCATCGACGTGCTCAACTATGTCGTCGTCTATTTCCTCGGTATGCTGTTCATTGTCGGCTCGGCCGACTGGCGGCTGGCGGCACCGCTTGCCGTCTGGCTGCTCGGCTATATCGGGCTGTTGCGCTACTTCATTCCGCGGCTGGGCAAGGTCGGCGAAGAACAGGCCAATGCGCGCTCGACCATGACCGGACGCGTCGTCGACAGCTACACCAACATCCAGACGGTCAAGCTGTTTTCCCACGCGCGCCGCGAGGCATCCTTTGCCAAAGAGGGCATGGCCGGCTTCCTGCAGACGGTCTACCGCTCGATGCGGCTGGTGACGGTGCTCTACGGCCTGCTCTACATCCTGAATTCGCTGCTGCTGTTTTCGGTCACCGCTATTTCGCTGTGGCTATGGCTCGGCCAGGCGGTGACGATCGGCGCCGTCGCCGTGGTCATCGGCCTTGTGCTCAGGCTCTGGGGCATGTCGCAATGGATCATGTGGGAAATGTCGGGCCTGTTCGAAAACATCGGCACGGTGCAGGACGGCATCGGCTCGATCTCTTTGCCGCGCCTTGTCGACGACAGGCCGGGCGCCAAGGATATTGCCGTCACCAGGGGCGAGATCCGCTTCGACGACATCCGCTTCCATTACGGCAAGCAGAAGGGGGTCATCGAGCGGCTGTCGCTGACGGTGAAGCCGGGCGAAAAGGTCGGCATCGTTGGCCGTTCCGGCGCCGGAAAGTCGACGCTGGTCAATCTTTTGTTGCGCTTCTACGACCTGGAAAGCGGAAAGATCCTGATCGACGGCCAGGAGATCGCGTCGGTGACGCAGGATTCGCTGCGCGCCCAGATCGGCATGGTCACGCAGGATACCTCGCTGCTGCATCGTTCGGTGCGCGAGAACATCCTCTATGGGCGGCCGGACGCTTCCGAAGAGATGCTGGTCGAGGCGGCGCGGCGCGCCGAGGCGCTGGACTTCATCTCCGGGCTTTCGGACGCCAGCGGCCGCAAGGAGTTCGAGGCGCATGTCGGCGACCGCGGCGTCAAATTGTCCGGCGGCCAGCGGCAACGCATCGCCATTGCCCGCGTCATGCTGAAGGACGCGCCGATCCTCATTCTCGACGAGGCGACGTCCGCGCTCGATTCCGAGGCCGAGGCGGCCATCCAGGAGAACCTCTACAAGCTCATGCAAGGCAAGACTGTCATCGCCATTGCCCACCGGCTGTCGACCATCGCCGCGATGGACAGGCTCGTCGTCATGGACAAGGGTCGGGTCATCGAGGAAGGGTCGCACGAGGAACTGGTCGCCAGCGGCGGGCTCTATGCGCAGCTCTGGCAGCGCCAGTCGGGCGGTTTCCTGCTCGACGACGGGCCGTCCGAAGCCGCCAACGATGCGGTTGCCAAGGGGCAAGCCGCAGAATGATGGCCGCCGCATGATGACAGCCGTCTATCGCTGGTTCGAGAACTGGGTCTATCCGTTCCGGGAGCCCGCGAATCTTCGGCCACCTGCCGGCGTCGGCGGTTTCCTCTGGCACTATGTCGGCCAGGCGAAGTTCGCCTTCTTCGCCATGCTGGTCATTGGCGGCATCGCGCCGCTGGTCGAAGCCGGACTGTTCTACTTCGTCGGGCGGCTGGTCGATATTCTCGACCAACTTCCCGGCCAGCGTAGCTGGCATGCCTTGTGGACCGCCGCCGGCCCCGAACTCGTTTTCATGATCGTCGTGGTGCTGGTCGTCCGCACCATCGTCGTCGGTCTGTCGGCACTGGTCGACGAGCAGACGATCACGCCCGGCTTCTACAATCTGGTGCGCTGGCAGGCGCATCGGCATGTCTCGCGCCAGTCCTATGCCTTTTTCCAGAACGATTTCGCCGGCCGCATCTCGACCAAGGTCTGGCAGGCGGGGCAGGCGACCGGCGACCTGATGGAAAGCTTCATCGAGGTCGTCTGGTTCATGGTCGTCTATACGGTGACGACGCTGGCGCTGGTCGCCGGCCTTGACCTCAGGCTGGCGGTGCTGGTGGTGATCTGGATCACGGCCTTCGGCTTGCTGGCCAAGCTCTATCTGCCGGCTATCCGCAAGCATGCCGAGGCAACCGCCGAAGCCGGCTCGATGATCACCGGCCGCATCGTCGATTCCTATTCGAACGTGCAGACGTTGAAACTGTTCTCCGCTGACGGCGACGACCGCTACATCAGGAACGGTTTTGATATCTATCTCGATGCGCTGCGGCCGTTCACCCGCCGGCTGACTGGCGTGCGAATGGCGCTGACCACGCTGTCGGGCATCATGATCACGGCGATCGCCTGCTTTGCCGTCTATCTCTGGGTCGAAGGTTCGATCACCGTCGGCGCCGTCGCCTTCACGCTGTCGCTGGTGTTGCGGCTCAACATGCTGCTGGGACGGCTGATGATGCAGCTCAACGGCATATTGCGGAACCTCGGCGTGCTAGAGAACTCCAAGGCGCTGATCTCGCAGCCGCTCGGCCTGATCGATGCGCCGGATGCCAAGGAGCTCGTGGTGGCGGGCGGGCGCATCGATGTCAAGAACGTCGAGTTCCACTACGGCAAGGGATTCGGCGTGCTCAACGGGATCGACCTCGTCGTGCGGCCGGGCGAGAAGGTCGGGCTGGTCGGGCCGTCCGGCGCCGGCAAGACGACGTTGGTCAATCTTATCCTGCGCCTCTACGACCTCGAGAGTGGCAAGATCACCATTGACGGGCAGGATGTTTCCGCGGTGACGCAGAACTCGTTGCGCGCCAATATCGGCGTGGTCAGCCAGGATACCGCGCTGTTCCACCGTTCCTTGCGCGACAACATCAAGCTCGGCATGCCGGAGGCGACCGACGCGCAAGTGATCGCGGCGGCGAAAAAGGCCGAGGCGCACGACTTCATCCTCGGTTTGCGCGACAATCGCGACCGTGCCGGCTACGAGGCCTTTGTCGGCGAGCGCGGCGTAAAACTGTCAGGCGGCCAGCGCCAGCGCGTGGCGATTGCGCGCGTCTTCCTCAAGGATGCGCCGATCCTGGTGCTGGACGAGGCGACCTCGGCGCTCGATTCCGACATCGAGGCGGCGATCCAGGAAAACCTGACCAGGCTGATGGAGAACAAGACGGTCATCGCCATCGCGCACCGGCTGTCGACGATCGCGGCGCTCGATCGCCTGGTGGTGCTCGACGGAGGCCGCATCGTCGAGCAAGGCACGCATGACGAACTGGTGGCGCTCGACGGGCTCTATGCCCGGCTGTGGAAGCGGCAGTCCGGCGGGTTCCTCTATCATGAGGACAGCGTGCTGGAAGAGACGAGACCGGCGGAGTAGAACGCGATCATGTCGGTCAGAATGCCCTCGAATTTTGGACAAAGCAGCGCGCAGGAGAGCGCGCTCGACCTGCTCGGCCACGAGATCCTGGCCGAAAAGGCAGCCGCACTTGGCCGCACCGGCCAGCGCGTCGAGGAAACCCTGAAGAAGCTGCGCGAGAACAGCGAGGACGACCATCGCGCCCGGCTGCTGAAGGAAGCTGCAGCAGCCGTCCATGCCTATTTCATCCAGCGCGAGCTCTGCGGCTTGCGCAGGCATGAGTCCGTGATCCGCGAATACGACATCCCACGGGCGGTGCTGGTCAGGCTCGGCGCCAGCTAGGCGGACGAGATGTGATGCGGCCCGCCTCAGGCTGTCCCCGGGGCAGACATCATTCCAGCCACTCGGTGATGAAACTGCCGTTCTCGTGGATGTCGGTGGTTTCCAGCGGGCCTGGGCCGAGATTGGTGAATTTGTGCGGCGTGTTGGGCGGCACGATCAGGATCTGGCCGGCGGAGGCCTCGATCTCCTGATCGCCGACGGTGAACAGGCCGGTGCCCTGGCGGATGATGAAGATCTCGGCGTAGGGATGGGTGTGCAGCCGCGGGCCGCCGCCGACATCAGGCAGATAGTTGAAGATCAGGCAGGAGTTGGAGCCGTAGGCGCCGCATTGCAACTCGCCCTTCCAGCGGTCGGAGCGAACAGCCCATGTGTCGCGGTCTATGACGTGTGCCATGGACAGAGGATAGAACGCGCCCGCGTCTGTTGTCGAGGCAAACGCCGGCCGCGGATCCGCCGTTGATATAAGGCGGTTTGGCCGGGGCCGAACAGTATCTTGTGCCACCCCGTCCGGCGCCGGATTGCGCCCCCGCGACAATCTGCCCTTGTGCCTCCACCCCGCTGGACAAAAACGGGCTTCACGCATAAACCGAAGTCCAAATGCCGGAGGAATTCGCAAGCCTGTTCGCCATGCGCTGTCGGGTTGGCGTGAATGAGCGGGGAACAAGGCTCGACCACCGGCACGGAAGAGGCGAAAGGATCAGGCACCCGTGAGCGCAACCGACATCCAGGATCCCAACCGTCGTGATTTTCTCTACGTCGCCACCGGCATGGCCGCAGTGGTCGGCGCGGGTGCCGTCGCCTGGCCGTTCATCGACCAGATGCGCCCGGACGCTTCGACGCTGGCGCTGGCCTCGGTCGAAGTCGACGTCTCCTCGCTGACCCCGGGCATGTCGCTGATCGTCAAATGGCGCGGCAAGCCGGTGGTCGTGCGCAACCGCACCGAACAAGAGATGAAGGACGGCGAGACCGTCAATCTGGCCGACCTCAAGGATCCGATCGCCCGCAACGCCAACCTGCCTGCCGATGCGCCGGCGACCGACGCCAACCGCACCACGCCGGGCAAGGAAGCCTGGATGGTGATGGTTCAGGTCTGCACCCATCTGGGCTGCATCCCGCTCGGCCAGGAAGGCGATTTCGGCGGCTGGTTCTGCCCGTGCCATGGCTCGGTGTACGACACCGCCGGCCGCATCCGCAAAGGCCCGGCGCCCGAGAACATGGCGGTGCCGGTATTCAAGTTCATTTCCGATACCAAGATCCTTATCGGTTGAGGCAGGGGATATTTCGATGAGCGAGGGACACTCGACCTATACGCCCAAGACCGGTATCGAACGCTGGTTCGACGCCCGCATGCCGCTGCCGCGGCTGGTCCATGATTCCTTTGTCTCCTATCCGGTGCCGCGCAATCTCAACTACGCGTGGACCTTCGGCGGCATCCTCTCGATCATGCTGGTGGCACAGATACTGACCGGCATCGTGCTGGCCATGCACTACACGGCCGACACCAATCTCGCCTTCGATTCGGTCGAGAAGATCATGCGCGACGTGAATTCGGGATGGCTGCTGCGCTATCTCCATTCCAACGGCGCCTCGTTCTTCTTCGTCGCCGTCTACATCCACATCTTCCGCGGCCTCTACTACGGCTCCTACAAGGCGCCGCGCGAGCTGCTGTGGATCCTCGGCTGCATCATCTACCTGTTGATGATGGCGACGGGCTTCATGGGCTATGTGCTGCCCTGGGGCCAGATGAGCTTCTGGGGCGCCACCGTCATCACCGGCTTCTTCACCGCCATTCCGCTGGTCGGCACCTGGGTCCAGGAGCTGTTGCTCGGCGGCTTTGCCGTCGACAATCCGACGCTCAACCGCTTCTTTGCGCTGCACTATCTGTTGCCGTTCATGATTGCCGGTGTCGTCGTGCTGCACGTCTGGGCGCTGCATGTGGTCGGGCAGTCGAATCCGACCGGCATCGAGGTCAAGTCGAAGACCGACACCGTCGCCTTCACCCCTTATGCGACCATCAAGGACGCGTTCGGCATGATCGTGTTTCTGTTCGTCTTTGCCTATTTCGTGTTCTATCTGCCGAACTTTCTCGGCCATCCCGACAATTACACGATCGCCAACCCGCTGAAGACGCCGGCCCATATCGTGCCGGAATGGTACTTCCTGCCGTTCTACGCGATCCTGCGTGCCATCACCTTCAACATCGGGCCGATCAATTCCAAGCTCGGCGGCGTGCTGTGCATGTTCGGCRCTATCGTCATGCTGTTCCTGGTGCCTTGGCTCGACACCTCCAAGGTGCGCTCGGCGGTCTACCGCCCGTGGTACAAATTGTTCTTCTGGCTGTTCGCGGCCGACGCCATCCTGCTCGGATGGTTGGGCTCGCAACCTGCCGAGGGCAGCTATGTCTTCATGGCGCAGATGGCGACGCTGTTCTACTTCGCCTTCTTCCTGGTCGCGCTGCCGGTGCTGGGCCTGATCGAGACGCCGCGAAGGCTGCCCAATTCGATCACCGAGGCGGTGCTTGAGAAGAACAAGGGCGGCGGTCATCATCCTGCGGGGGCTACGGCCGCGCCGGAAACCAAGGGCTGAGCGGTAGAGAATCTAAGGGGATTTGGCATGAAGAAGATTCTCACCTCGCTGGCGCTGATTGGCCTTGTCGCCGCCGGCGTTGGAGCAGCAAACACCGGGGCAATCGCCGCCGAAGAGGCACACAACGCTGCCGCGCCGACGCATTTCCCGATCGACGAGCCGAAGGAGATGGACTGGAGCTTCGCCGGTCCGTTCGGCACCTACGACAAGGCGCAGCTGCAGCGCGGCCTGAAGGTCTACAAGGAAGTCTGCTCGGCCTGCCATTCGATGAACCTGGTGGCGTTCCGCACGCTCGAAGGCCTCGGTTACTCGGAAGCCCAGATCAAGTCGCTGTCGGCCGAATACACGATCCATGACGGTCCCAACGACGCCGGCGACATGTTCGATCGTCCCGGCAAGCCGTCCGACCATTTCCCAGCGCCGTTCGCCAACGTCGAGGCCGCCGCTGCCGCCAATGGCGGCGCTGCCCCGCCCGACATGTCGCTGCTGGCCAAGGCGCGCGGCGTCGAGCGCGGCTTTCCGCGCTTCGTCTTCGACATCTTCACGCAATATGCCCAGGGCGGTCCCGACTACATCCACTCGCTGCTGACCGGCTATGACGAGCAGCCGCCGGCCGGCATGGTGATCCCGGAAGGTACGCACTACAATCCCTACTTCCTGTCCGGCGTGTCGCTGAAGATGCCGAAGCCGCTCTCAGACGGCCAGGTGACCTATGACGACGGTTCGCCGCAGACCGTTGACCAGTATTCCCGCGACGTGTCGGCTTTCCTGATGTGGGCGGCCGAGCCACACATGGAAGACCGCAAGAAGACCGGTTTCCGTGTCCTGGTGTTCCTGCTGCTGTTCGGCGCGCTGGTCTACCTGACCAAGCGCAAGGTATGGGAAGGCGTGGCGCACTGAGCGCTGCAAGCTTCGAAAATGCGAGGGCGCCGAAAGGCGCCCTTTTTGCATTCTGGAGCAGGTGAGAACACCGGCCGTGTCACATGGCCGTCACCGCATTCGGCGATGCTGTGTTGCCCTCATCAAAGGATCGCACCCATGAAGAAATATGCATCGCTTGCCGCAGGCTTTCTGCTGCTTGTCGTCGGCTCCACGGCCTATGCCGACGACGCGGCACCCTTCGTCACCAACAAGGACATCGACCTGACGATGATCCTGCCACCGCCGCCGGCAAACGATTCCGCCCAGACGAAAGCCGAGTTGGGCGAGGTGCTGACGCTGCAGGTGACGCGTACCCCTGAAATGGAAGCCAGGGCCATCGCCGATGCCCAGGAGGACGTCTGGCGCTTCGCCGATGTCATGGGACCGAAGTTCAACAAGGAAACGCTGCCGAAGTTCAGCGCCTTCTTCGATCGCGTCGTTGCCACCGAGGGCGCGGTCGTCGACCCGGCCAAGGATGTCTGGAAGCGTCCGCGACCGCATCAGCTGAGCGATCTCGTCAAGCCCGTGGTCAAGCTGTCGAGTTCCGGTTCCTGGCCGTCCGGCCATGCGACGGTCGGCACCATGATGGGCATCATCCTTTCCGACATGGTTCCGGAAAAGCGCGCCGAGATCATGGCGCGCGCGGCCGAATACGCCCACAACCGTGAGGTCGGCGGCATCCACTATCCCTCCGATATCGAGATGGGCAAGATTTCCGGCAGCGTCATTGCCGCGATCCTGCTCAGCCGCCCCGATTTCAAGGCCGAATACGAAGTGGCGCGGTCCGAGCTCCGCTCCGACCTTGGCATGTGACAACCATCCTGCTCAAAAGGCAGCCGGCAGACGAAAAGGGCGCCCCAGGCGCCCTTTTTAGTGCGGTCACGGCCCACGAGGCGAACCGATCCTTTGCCAGACAATTTTTTGCCAGGCGGCACATGGCGGTAGCCGTCCCTGGCCTCGCCGGGTTACGATCGGCCAAATCCCTTTGACGTCCCTTCTGCCGAATCTGGACGACCGATCCCCGGAGAGCCGCCTGATGAAACCGTCGCTTGAAGACACGCTGCTTGCCGCGATCCGCACCATTCCCGATTATCCGAAGCCCGGTATCCTGTTTCGCGACATCACCACGCTGCTTGGCAATGCGCGCGCTTTCCGCCGCGCCATCGACGAACTGGTGCATCCCTATGCCGGCCAGAAGATCGACAAGATCGCCGGCATCGAGGCGCGTGGCTTCATCCTTGGCGGCGCCGTCGCCCACCAGCTTTCGGCTGGTTTCGTGCCGATCCGCAAGAAGGGCAAGCTGCCCTACGAGACAGTGCGCGTCGCCTACAGCCTGGAATATGGGCTGGACGAGATGGAGATGCACAAGGACGGCGTTGCTCCGGGCGAGAAGGTGATCCTCGTCGACGACCTGATCGCCACCGGCGGCACGGCGGAGGCGGCGGTGAAGCTGCTGCGGCAGATCGGCGCCGACATTCTCGCCGCCTGCTTCGTCATCGACCTGCCGGACCTGGGCGGGCGTGCCAAGCTGGAAGCGCTCGGCGTGCCGGTCAGGACGCTGATCGGGTTTGAGGGGGTTTGAGACCGGTTTGCCGAAGGCAAATTGAAAGGTCCAGTGGACCTTTCAAAGGGCTCGAACGCCCGGAGCGATAGCGAAGGGCAGGGTAGGGCAACGCGGGACACCAACGCTGGTGCCGCCCCTCATCCGCCCTTCGGGCACCTTCTCCCCGTGAACGGGGAGAAGGAAGAAACTCACCCCGCCTTCACCAGCACCGCGCTCTCAAACTCCAGCACCTTGTCGCCGGTCGAATCGAAGGCTTCCGCGCGTAGCGCCAGCATTCGCCAGCCGGGGCGCGAGGCAATGGGGCGATGGGAAAGTGCGGTGCGGCTGAAGGTGACGGTTTCACCGGCATAGACAGGCTTCAGCCATTTCAGGTTCTTGAAGCCGGGCGAGGGGCCGAATTCGGGCAACGGGCCGGGGCCGGTCCAGTTGATGCCTTCGGCGTCCATGCGGGTTTCGAGATTGTATTTCATCCAGGTGGCGGCGGTATGCCAGCCTGACGCGCAGAGGCCGCCCAAGACGCTGTTCTTTGCCGCCTCTTCGTCGACATGAAAAACCTGCGGATCGTATTTGCGGGCGAATGTCTTGATCGCCTCGGGTTCGAATCTATGCGAACCGAGCGTGACGGCGACACCGATGCAAAAGTACTCGTCCAGCGTCATGCGCTGGCCTCACGGGTCAGGAACATGCAGGTGTTTTCGAATTCGAAGACGCTTTCGCCGCGCTGGTTGAACAGTTCGCTGCGCATGGTGATCAGGCCGATCTGCGGCTTCGACCTGGAAACGCGTTTGGCAAGCACTGTCGCTTTGCCGGTGAGCGTGTCGCCGGCCAGCACCGGCTTCTTCCATTTGACCTGGTCGACGCCGGGTGCCCCTTGCGAGGTCGAGTCGAGCAGGAAGGCATCACACAGCATGCGCATGAACATGGCGCAGGTGTGCCAGCCGGAAGCCGCCAGCCCGCCAAGGATGCTGGCCTTGCCGGCTTCCTCGTCGAGATGCATTGGCTGCGCATCGAATTCCTGCGCGAATTCGATGATCTCGGCCGCACTTACCTGCTTCTTGCCGAGGTCGAGCGACGCGCCCTCGGTGAAATCCTCGTAGGCCCAAGTCTTTCCGGTCATCATCCGAATCCGGTTCAAGATTGTACGATCGCCAAGGATCGGCGTTCCCGGATGCAGGCCGGACGGCGTTTGGTCAAGCGATTTCTGGTGAGCCAAGCCTTGCTCAGAGCCAGCCGCGGCGACGGAAATACCAGAAGGGCAGGATCGCCGACAGGATCATCAAGCCGATGGCGAAGGGGTAGCCGAGCTGCCATTTGAGCTCGGGGATGATGTCGAAATTCATGCCGTAGATCGAGGCGACGAGCGTCGGCGGCAGGAAGATGACGGCGGCGACCGAGAAGATTTTGATGATGGCGTTCTGTTCGATCGAGATCATGCCGAGCGTCGCGTCGAGCAGGAACGAGATCTTCTGCGACAGGAAGGTGGCGTGGTCGGCGAGCGACAGCACGTCGCGCGACAGCGTCTTGATGCGGGCGCGGATGTCCTTGCTCATCTTCGTCTGGGTGGCGACATGGGCGAGGAAGCCGGCAAGGCGCTGCAGCGAGATCAGGCTGTCGCGGACCGAGGAGGCGATGTCCTCCTTGCGGCCTATGGCTTTCAGCAATTCCTGGAAGTCGCGGTTGCGCTTCGACACCTTGGTCGAGCGCGCCTCGAAGATGTCGCGCGAAATCGCTTCCACGTCGCGGCCGGCGCGCTCCAGAATGTCGGCGAGACGGTCGACGATCGCCTCCAGCAGGCCGATCAGGATGGTGTCGCCGCTGGTGCAGCCGGTTGCGACCTTCTCGGCGCGCAGCGGGAAGGTCTTGAAGGCCTTCGGTTCGTGATAGCGTATGGTGACCAGCCGCTGCCCGGCGAGCGCGAAGGTGACCGGCGACATCAGCGGATCGTCGGCCTCGGTCTGGGCGGGCAGCGTGGCGGTCATGAAATAGGCGCCGTCCTCGACATAGAGGCGGCTCGAAATCTCGATCTCCTCCATCTCCTCGCGGGTCGGGATGGCGACGCCGAGCCAGCTCTCGATGGCGGCTTCCTCATCCTTGGTCGGATTGAGAAGATCGGCCCAGACGACTTTGTCGCTGTTTTGCAAGAGATCATCGACGGTGCGCAGCCGGTCATTGTCCACGACGAAGGCCTTGATCATCGCCGGGTCTCCCTGCTGGGGCCAAAAAATGGATGGCACGGGACGGCCAAGCGCCGACCACGTGCAGCAGCCGATTAGACCTGCGACGTGGCAAGGTCAAGGCGCGTGAAAACGCACGGCCCGACGCCCGCGAAGCTACAATCGCGCCAAACGTCAGAGCCTGTTAGACAGCCGCTTCCAGCTCAGGTGTTGAACTTGAACAGCAGCACGTCGCCGTCCTGGACGACATATTCCTTGCCTTCATCACGCGCCTTGCCGGCTTCCTTGGCCGCCACTTCGCCGCCTAGCGTGACGTAGTCGTTGTAGGCGATGGTCTGGGCGCGGATGAAGCCGCGCTCGAAATCGGTGTGGATGACGCCGGCGGCCTGCGGGGCCTTGTCGCCCTTGTGGATCGTCCAGGCCCGCGTCTCTTTCGGCCCGGCGGTGAAATAGGTGATCAGATGCAACAGATCGTAACCGGCGCGGATGACCTTGTTGAGGCCGGGCTCGTCGAGACCGAGCGAGGACAGGAACTCCATCTCTTCCTCGTCGGAGAGCTGGGCGACTTCGGCCTCGATCGCGGCCGAGATCACCACGGTGCCGGCGCCCTGCGCGGTGGCCATCTTTTCCACGGCCCTGGTGTGCTCATTGCCGGTGGCGGCGTCGGCCTCGGCGACGTTGCAGACATAGAGCACGGGATGCGAGGTCAAGAGGTTCAGCCCTTGCAGGATGCGCAAATCTTCGGCGGAAATGCCCTTGAGCAGAATGCGCGTCGGCTTGCCGGCCTGCAGCAATTCGAGTGCTGCCTCCATCATCGGCAACACGGTGGTGGCTTCCTTGTCCTTGCTGCCGGCGCGCTTGCGGATCTGCACGATGCGGCGCTCGAGGCTGTCGAGATCGGCAAGCATCAGTTCGGTCTCGACGGTCTCGGCGTCGGCGACGGGGTCGATGCGGCCCTCGACATGAGTGATGTCGTCATCTTCGAAACAGCGCAGCACATGGACGATGGCGTCGACTTCGCGGATGTTGGCAAGGAACTGGTTGCCCAGCCCTTCGCCCTTGGAGGCGCCGCGCACCAGGCCGGCAATGTCGACGAAGGAGATGCGGGTCGGGATGATCTCCTTCGACTTAGCGACCGAGGCGATCTTCTGCAGGCGCGGGTCGGGCACCGCCACCTCGCCGGTGTTCGGTTCGATGGTGCAGAACGGATAGTTGGCGGCCTGCGCCGCCGCCGTCCTGGTCAACGCGTTGAATAGCGTCGACTTGCCGACGTTGGGCAAGCCAACGATACCGCATTTGAAACCCATTTTGTCCGGTCCTATCGGGAAAATAGAAATTTGATCAGGGCTATGGGGAAAGGGCCGATGATCGTCAAGGCGCAATTCAATTCAGGCGCTGCGCAATATCGTCAGTGCCTATGGTCAACGAGCGAACGCCGGACCTGCTCAATATGTGCAGGAGATGCCAGAACGCGTCGACTTCGGCGGTTCCGAAATCGATCGTCAGCTGCCCATCGAGCAGCAGTGTGCTGTGAATGATGTTTCCGACGATTTCCTTCGTTTCACGGTCGCCATCGATGTCGAACCAACTGCGAAACCATTCGTCGAAGAGATCGCCGTCAAGTTTCTTGGTATCGAACTTGAAATGGACTTCGTCCCACCTGAACGGCGAGATGGTGACATCCACTCCGCCGATCCCGGCGTGGATATCGGGAGAGAATTTCAGATAGGTATCGCTGTTGATGAATTGCGGATCTGGCTGTCCGTCACTGGCGACGAAGTCGACCGCGATGAAATTTCGGTAGAAGGAATCGACGTTCGAGAACTTGACCTCGGTCGCGTGCGATCCTTGGCTGTTGGCCGCCAGTTCGCCGACAGTCGAGACGAAGTGATCGATATATTTCTGCCGGATGCCACGGACCAGTTCCTGAACATCATCCATGTTCATGGTTCACTCCTTGCCGAACAGCTTCTTCAGCATCGCGGCCATCGGACCAGTCTCGGGCAGCTTGACCGCCGGCTGCTGCGGCCGCGCTTGGCGGACATGACTTTGGGCCTTTGGGCCCGGGGCTTTCGGCGCCTTGGGCTGCGGGCTGTCGTCGTCGCCGGTCGGCGTCAACCTGTCGCGTAACGCCAGCGTCACCCGGTTCATGAAGGAATTGTCGTCGCCCTTGGCAAGCAGTCCGGCGTCGCCGGCGATGGCGTCGAGCAGCACGTCCAGCCAGTCGCGGTCGGCCTTGGCGAAATCGCCAAGCACATGGCCGTGCACCATTTCCTTGACGCCGGGATGGCCGACGCCGATGCGCACGCGGCGATAGTCCTTGCCGACATGCTGGTCGAGCGAGCGAATGCCGTTATGGCCGCCGGATCCGCCGCCGACCTTGACCCGCAATTTGCCGGCGGCAAGGTCGATCTCGTCATAGAAGACTGTAAGCGCCGAAGGGCCAAGCTTGTAGAAGCGCAGCGCTTCGCCAACCGCTTGTCCCGACAGGTTCATGAAGGTCTGCGGCTTGATCAGGATGATTTTTTCGCCGGCAAGCGTGCCTTCGGCGATCAGGCCCTGGAATTTCTTCGACCAGGGCGAAAAGGAATGGCGGCGGGCAATTGCGTCCGCCGCCATGAAGCCGACATTGTGCCGGTTATCAGCATATTTCGCGCCCGGATTGCCGAGGCCTGCAAATACAAGCATCGTCAGCTCCGGGCCGGAATATTACTTCTCTTCGGCGGCAGGTGCTGCCGCTTCAGGTGCTGCCACTTCAGCCGTCTCTTCGACCTCCGGCTTCATCGCCGACGAGCCGGCAATGGTCGCGATGGTGAAGTCGCGGTCGGAGATCACCGGCTTGACGCCGGCCGGCAGGGTGACTGCCGAGATGTGGATCGAATCGCCGATGTCGGCGCCGGTGAGATCGACGGTGATGAATTCCGGGATCGCATTGGCCGGGCAGTGGAACTCGACTTCGTGACGCACGATGTTGAGCACGCCGCCGCGCTTGATGCCGGGCGACTTGTCTTCGTTGATGAAGTGGACAGGCACGTCGACATTGACTTCGGTGTCCTTGCCGATGCGCAGGAAGTCGACATGAACAGGGAAATCCTTGACCGGGTCGAGCTGGAAGTCCTTCGGCAGGACCTGGATCTTCTTGCCGTCGACATCGATCGTGGCGATCGTGGTCAGAAACCCGCCGCCGTGGATCTTGTAGTAGATGTCCTTGTAGGTGAGCGCGATAGCCAGGGGAGGCTGCTTGTCACCATAGATTACTGCAGGCACTTTACCGTTGCGGCGAACTGCACGGGCGGACCCCTTACCGACCTGTTCGCGTGCTTCGGCCTTGAGCTCGTAAGTGTCGTGGCTCATGGCATTTCCTTTCGGTTTGTTCTGGAGCGTTCGCGGCAAGCAATGTGCCTGGCCGTAAACGTCGAAAGCCGCCGGGTGAGGCGGCCTTCCGCCGCGTTGCCTCCAAGGGTGTCTACGCGGGTGGCGGCTCTATAGCGGAAGGCGGCCGGAGGTGCAAGCCAAAGGCGTCGCCGCCGCTGTTCAGGTCGGCAGCGGCTTACCGGCCTGCTCGGCTACCATGTATTCGGCGTACCAGTCGGGCCAGTTCTCATCGCGTTGTCCGCCTGTACGATTCTCGTGCTCGCCATGCGCGGCCGCGGCTCGCCGGAGTGCGGCTGCAAGCTCGGTCGACGAGGTGAATGTGGTGTCGCCGGCGTCCACCCGTCCGGGCAGTCGCGCGGTGATTTCCTGCAACAGCCAGCCATTGCCGTCCGGATCCTTGAAGGTGGCGAACGAGGAGTAGCTGCGCCCCTCGGGATCCCTGCCACTGAGCGGCGGCTGTCCGGGTCCCGCGCGGTGGAACACTTCGCTGGGATTGGCGCCGCGCACCAGAAGCTCGGCGCGCGCCGCTTCGATATCGGACACAATGAGATAAAGCCCTTGTGCCGCGCCGGGCGCGGATGGCGTGAGGCCGGTGCCGAAGTGGATCGAGGCCGGTGAGCCCGGAGGCGTGAACTGCACGACCCGAAACGTGTCGCCGACGGGGAAGTCGGCGTCCAGCCGCCACCCCAGGCCGCCGTAGAAGCGCTTGGCGCGGTCGACGTCCGAAACAGGGATGACGACGGCCTCGAGCTTCATGTCGACGCCTGTCTGAGTACTGCTCATGATCAACCTCCTTGGGTTTCCGCCCGGAGATTTGATACCGCGTTCAGGAGCGGGTGGTAAACCGCCCGCTCAGGCATTCAGGCAGCGCCGGCCTCCAGCTTTCTGGCTTGCTTCATGTTCGGCAGGAACACCGTCAGCAGGCCGAGCAGCGGCAGATACGAACAGATCTGGAAGACGAAATCGATGCCTTTCATGTCGGCGATGACGCCGAGCACGGCAGCTGCGATGCCACCCATGCCGAAGGCGAAGCCGAAGAAGATGCCGGCGATCGTACCGACACGCCCAGGCACCAGTTCCTGCGCAAAGACGACGATGTTGGAGAAGGCCGAGGACAGGATCAGGCCGATCAGCACGGTCAGCACCATCGTCCATTCGAAATTGGCGTAGGGCAGGGCAAGTGTGAACGGCAGCACGCCGACGATGGAGAACCAGATCATCGCCTTCTGGCCATAGCGGTCGCCGAACGGGCCGCCGAGCAGGATGCCGAGCGCCGAGGCGCCGAGGAACAGGAACAGCATGACCTGGCTCATCTGCACCGAAACGCCGAATTTATGAATGGAATAGAAGGTGTAGTAGCTGGACAGGCTGGCGATGTAGGCGTTCTTGGTCAGCACCAGCAAGGTCAGCACCGCCAGCGCTCCCATCACCTTGCGGCGCGGGAAGGGCGAGACGAAGCTTGCCGCTTTGCGGTTACCCTGCGCGGCGCGCATCCGGCTGTACCAGCCGCCGACCCGCCACAAGACGATGATGCCGATCAGAGAGCCGACGGCGAACCAGGAAATGCTGGTCTGGCCGAACGGCACGACGATAAAGGCGGCGAGCAGCGGTCCCATGGACTGGCCGAAATTGCCGCCGACCTGGAACAGCGATTGCGCCAGGCCAAAGCGACCGCCCGAGGCAAACCGGGCAATGCGGGAGGATTCCGGGTGGAAGATAGCCGAGCCGATGCCAATCAGCGACGCACCGACCAGAAGCAGGGCATAGTGGCCGGCATAGGCCAGCACGATCAGGCCGATCAGCGAGGAAGCCATGCCGTAGGGCAGGGAATAGGGCATCGGTCGCTTGTCGGTGATCATGCCGATGACCGGCTGCAGCAGCGACGCCGTTACCTGAAAGGTGAAGGTCAAAAGACCGATCTGCCAGAAATCGAGACCGTAATTCTCTTTCAGCAGCGGATAGATCGCCGGCAGCAGCGACTGCATGATGTCATTGATGCCATGGCAAAAGCTCACCGCCAGGATGACGGTGAAGGCGGTCGCCTGGGCTGAAGAGAGGCTGGCGCCGGCTGGCGGCGCAATGCTGGTGGCTGTCGTATCGGTCAAGGCAAGCTCCGAGGTCTTTTTGGCGGGTGTTAACCCGCGGGCAGGCTTGGCGGCCGCTCCTGCGGACCGCCTTAAGGACGCTCGTCTGAAGCGCCTTGGGGGACGGTTGCCTTATAAGCTGCTTGCGAGGCGACTTCTTTCGTGGTTTGGTCCAATAGTTTCGCAAGTGGGCCATAGCCAATGCCGCATGGCAGGGAAATCTTCAGAGGCGACGCCGCCGAGCTCGGCCGACTGCATCAGAGTCGCTGGCAGTGGCTGGAGCAGGCTGTCGGGCCGGCAGTGGCGTTGCCGACCGAATATCCGGACGGCTACCATGTGCCGCAACACCATCACAGCCGCAGCCAGCTGCTGCATGCGCTGGTCGGCGTCGTGCTGGTGACGACGCGGCATGGGCGCTGGATGGTGCCCCCCGATCACGCCATGTGGATCCCGGCGGGGATCGAGCATTCCGTCGAGATGCTGGGCGATGTCTCGATGCGCTCGGTCTATGTGATGCCGGAAGCGATCGCCGGGCTGCCGGATAGTTTGCGCGTCGTCGGCATCACCGATTTGATGCACAGCCTGATCGTGGAATCGGAGAAGCTGCCGCAAGGCGCCGAGCTGGAGGGGCGCGGCGGGCTGATCATGAACCTCCTGCTGCATGAGATCCCGAACCTGCCGGAACGGCCGCTCGGTCTGCCATTTCCGTCCGATCCAAAGCTGGCAGCGCTATGCCGGCGTTTTGTCGCGGCACCTTCGCCGCATGCGACGATCGACGAATGGGCCGACATCGTCGGCATGAGCCGCCGCTCCTTCACCCGCGCCTTCCATCGCCAGACCGGCTTGTCGCTGTCGACATGGCGCCAGCAGGCCTGTCTGTTCGCGGCCCTGCCGCGGCTGGCCGACGGCGAACCGATCACCAGGGTGGCGCTCGATCTCGGCTATGACAGCGTGCCGGCCTTCATCACCATGTTCAAGCGCATGCTGGGGGCGTCACCGCGCGGCTACATGCGCGGCGCGCGCGATGCCGGCGAAGGCATGCGGCGGAAAAGCGGGCCGGCTCTGCTTGAGGGTCCGACGCTCTAGTCGAACAGGCTCGACACCGATTCCTCGGTCGCGGTGCGCGAGATCGCTTCGCCCATCAGGTCGGCGATCGAAATAACGCGGATGTTGTGGGCGTCAAGAACGGCTTGCGTCGGCTGGATGGAATCGGTGATCACCAGTTCCTGCAGCTTCGAGCCGGCGATACGGGCACAGGCGCCGCCCGACAAAACGCCGTGGGTGATGTAGGCGGTGACGCTGGTGGCGCCATTGGCAAGCAGCGCGTCCGCGGCGTTGCAAAGCGTGCCGCCGGAATCGACGATGTCGTCGATGAGCAGGCAATCCTTGCCGGCGACCGCGCCGATGATGTTCATGACTTCGGATTCGCCCGGCCGCTCGCGGCGCTTGTCGACGATGGCGAGTTGTGCGTCGAAGCGCTTGGCCAGCGCGCGGGCCCGCACCACGCCGCCAATATCGGGCGAGACGACGACGACATTGGCAAGCTGTTTGTATTTTGCCTTCACGTCGCGGGCCATGACCGGCACCGAGAACAGATTGTCGGTCGGGATGTCGAAAAAGCCCTGGATCTGGCCGGCATGGAGATCGAGCGTCAGCACGCGATCGACGCCGGCGCGGGTGATCATGTTGGCGACCAGCTTGGCCGAGATCGGTGTGCGGCCGGAGGCGCGGCGGTCCTGCCTAGCATAGCCGAAATAGGGGATGACCGCGGTGATGCGCTTTGCAGACGAGCGCATGAAGGCATCGATCATGATGAGCAGTTCCATCAGGTGATCGTTGGTCGGGAAAGAGGTGGACTGCAGGATGAAGACATCCTCGCCGCGCACGTTTTCCTGGATTTCGACGAAGATTTCCTGATCGGCGAAGCGCCTGACGCTGGCTTTGCCCAGCGGGACATTGAGGTAGCGGGCGACCGCTTCGGCCAGCACCCTGTTGGAATTGCCCGCGAAGAGCTTCATGCACCGTTCCTGGTGAAGGATGGAGAGACCTAGCAGACTCTCAAGAGCCTCTTAACCGGGCTTTTAGCGGGCCGCGCCGGTATTGCAAGCCTCGTGATCGGGAATCCGCCGGCTAATCTCAAAAACGTCAACACTGACGAAAGCCGGCAACACGCCGATCAGCCGGCGGCGCCGCCAAGCCATGCGGCGAACTGGTCGATCGTCTGGTCGGCGATCGCCTGCATGGTTGCCGGCGCGACCGCCGCCCAGCCTTCGCCGCCACTGACCGAGGGGGATTTCTGCTGGCCGTTGATGCGGTGCAGCCGGTTGCCCGCGGGGTCATAGACATCCCAGACATAGATGACGGTGGTGTCCTTGCCTTCCGTCATCGTCGAGAAATAGCCCTTCAGCACATGCGTGGCGGTCTGGTCGGCGCTGCCGGCAAGCGTGATGCCGCGCTGCCTGGCGCGCGTCTGAAGTTCCGCCGTCAACGGCGTTGCGGCTTCCACCGAGGCGCCGACGATCGGCGCCACCTGCAGCCGCGTCTTCGACAGGATGGCCGCACTCTGGGCCGGTGTGGTTGGGGTCTGAGCAGCAGTGGCGGGCGACGAAGGCGCCGGAGTGGCGGCTGCAGCACTGCCCGGTGCTGCCGGCACCGTCTGTGTCAAGGTCGTTGGCGGGGCGATGGCCGAAGGCTCGAGGACGTCCTTGGCATTGGTGCAGGCAGCCAGCGCCAGTGCGGCGAGCAATGACACGGTCGTCACATGCGATCGTCTCATTTGCCTGAAAACTCCTTGGCGCTGAACGCCCTCCGCATTCCTGCCATTATGGATTCACTGTACGATCAAGTCGAGATCATGGCGCGAAAGCGGCTTCGGCTGCGATTCGGTGGTCAGATAGGTGCGGCCAAGCGTCATCGCCGTCTCGGTTTCGGAGTCCATGATGATCATGTGGGCAAACAGCGTCATGTTGGGCGCGATCGGCTCGGGATTGCCCTGGTAGAACATCGGCATGTCCATCCAGGACGGGGTGAAGCGAGCGCCAACCGAATAGCCGCAAGCGTTCAGCCGGTGCTTGGTCAGATTGTGGGCCTCGAGCGTGCGGGCATGGGCATCGAAGACGTCGCCAAAGGTGTTGCCCGGCGTCATCGCCTTTTCGACGGCAAGAATTGCAGCGCGGGCGGCATCGAAAAGCTCCTGGTGACGCTTCGACACCTTGCCGGTCAGCACGGTGCGCATCATCGGCGCATGATAGTGGTGGAAGACGCCGGCCCATTCGAGCGTCAGCTGGTCGTTCTTGGTGAGTTTGCGGCGGCCGGCCTTGTAGCGGCACAGCAGCGCGTCGACACCGGAGCCGATGATGAACTCGTTGGCCGGATAGTCGCCGCCACCGGCAAAGATCGCGCCCTGCATGGCGGCCAGGATCAAGGCTTCGTCGCCACCCTGCTTGATCAGCGGCAGGGCCGCATCGAGCGCATCGTCCGAAAGATTTGCAGCCTTTTCAGCCTTGGTGATTTCGGCCGGGCTCTTGAACAGCCGCAGCCGGCCGACGATGCCGGAGGCGTCGGCGATCTGGCCAAAGGTCTGCAACTGTTCATCGAGGCGACGGCCATTGTAGGCAGTCAGGCCGTGCGTGTCGTATTCGACGCCGATGCGGGCGCCGAGCAGGCCGAGTTCATTGAGCAAATTGCGCAGGTCGACCGCCGGATTGGCACCGTCCCGGTCGGTCCACAGCACGATGTTGTCGATGATCGAGGTGTGGCGCGCCTGGCGCAGATCGGCCGAGCGGGTGAGCAGGACCATCGACCCATCGGCTTTCACCACCAGGCACTGGAAGAAGCAGAAGCCGAACGTGTCGTAGCCGGTSAGCCAGTACATGCTYTCCTGRGCRAASAGCAGCAYSGCGTCGAGCTTCTTCTCGGCGAGTTCGATCATCAGACGATCGCGCCGCGCGTCAAATTCCGGCCGTTCGAAATGCAGCGCCATCACTCTTTCTCCAAAACGATTGCCGAAACCTGTCGCCCATAGTCCGGTTCCTTCCGGTGCGTGGTGCGCCGGTAGGAGTAAAAAAGCTCTTCCTCAGCATAGGTACAGCGGCCGAGGCCTTCTGCGGTCACGCCGGCCTTGTTGAGCCTGTCGACCGTATAGAGGTTGAGGTCGAACATCGCATGCCCTGGATT
Source organism: Mesorhizobium sp. P2_H9 (assembly GCF_056403215.1). Taxonomy (NCBI): domain Bacteria; kingdom Pseudomonadati; phylum Pseudomonadota; class Alphaproteobacteria; order Hyphomicrobiales; family Phyllobacteriaceae; genus Mesorhizobium; species Mesorhizobium sp. P2_H9. The sequence goes on from NZ_JBFUFX010000002.1 coordinate 415,645, forward strand.
TGCCGAGGGTGTGAAATAGTTGATGTTTTCGGCATCCGCGTCGACAAAGCGGGCGACGAATTCCGGTCCGACCTCGTAGTTCTCGGGGCCGATGGAAGGGCCGAGCACGGCGACAATCCGCTCGCGGCGGGCGCCGAGGCCTTCCATCGCGCGAACCGTGTTTTCGAGCACCCCAGTGAAAGCGCCCTTCCAGCCGGCGTGTGCGGCGCCGATGATGCGCGCCTCGGCATCCGCGAACAGGATTGGTCCGCAATCGGCTGTCGAGGCGCCGACGGCGATACCTGGCCGGTCGGTGACGACGGCGTCGGCCCTGGGCCGCTCGCCGGCAAAGGGCTCGCGGGCAATGACGACATCCGGTGAATGGATCTGGTGAGCGGTCAGCAAATGGTTTGCCGGAACGCCCATCCAGTCGGCGACACGGCGGCGGTTCTCGGCAACCAGCGTCTGGTCGTCGTTCGAGCCCGTGCCGATGTTGAGACCCTGATAGATGCCGCTGGAGACGCCGCCAACGCGTGTGAAATAGCCGTGACGGATGCCTTGCGCGCGCGCATTCTCCAGCAAGGGCGACCGAACGGGATCCGGCTTGGTCTGATTCAGCATGGACGCGTTGTTGTCCGCGCCAGCGATTTCGTCAAGGCGAAGTTCAAGGCGAGTGCCGGACCAGACCCTGGACAAAGGCAGCCAGACGCCATGTCCGGCGGCCTCGCCGGCTTGGCGAAAAGCCGGCCTTCGACTATAGGCAGTGATCGACGGACCAGACGGTTTGGGTTCCGGCGAAAGTGTCAATGGCCTGGAAACCACTCAAGAGCCTGATCCGCCGGATTCATCAGAACCGCCGCGTGCGCAAAGCGAAGGATTTCCGCAACGCGCTGGTGGAAGGCTATTTTCGCTCGCGGGATGTGGCTTCGGGGCTCAAATTCGCTGAAACATTGCGGCAGACCGGCTCGCGGCACTATTGCTTTGCCATTGCCTTCAACACGCCCTGGGTCATCGATGCGCTAGCCAAGGCCTGGCTGACCTATTCGACCGACATGACGCTTGTCGTTGTCGACAATTCGTCAAACCGCGCGGCACGACAGGCGATCGAGACCGTTTGCCGGGCGCGAGGCATTGCCTATTTCGGCTTGCCGCGAAACCCGGAATGGAACCCCAACCGGTCGCATGGCACCTCGATGAACTGGGTGTTCCACAACATCGTTCGTCATCTGAGGCCAGAGCTGTTTGGCTATCTGGATCATGATTGCCTGCCGATCGTTGCGATCGACATACCCTGGCGAATGCAGGGCAAAGCGGCCTTTGGCGCCAGATATCCTGCCAAGAGAGGCCATGAAGGGTGGTATTTCTGGGCGGGACTTTGCTTCTTTCGCTATGCGGTGGTGGAAGATCTCGATCTCGATTTCACGCCTCGCTTCGAGACCGGGCTGGACACTGGCGGCGGCAATTGGCCAATGCTTCGTGACAGGTTGGACGAAGGCAACATCGCCGACGTTGGAAAGACGATGGTCAGGCTGGGGCTAGGTGGCGTAGACGTCGACCACCGCATGCTCGGCGACAGCTTCTTCCATATTGGCGGCGCCTCATACGGGGACCTGATCAGTACGCAGCGCCACCGCCGGCTGATGTCGGATTATCTCTGGGACACCTATCTCGGCGGCGTGGCGGGACGGCTTGTAAACGACCTCTAAGGATGGTCAGCCGATTGATGGCTGTATCCCTTTGTTTGAGCATGATCTTTTCCGAAAACTGGATTCCATTTTTCGGGATCATGCTCTAGCCGACTGCCTTCGGCTGGATTTTCAGCACCTTGAAAAGCTCCCCCATGGCGTCGGGGCCGGCCAGTCGCTCGACGGCGTCGGCAATGGCGTGTCGCGACTGTTCATTCGCCTGCGCGCCGAGCAGCCCGGCTCGCTCGATCAGGCCCATGCCAAGCAGGAATTCGCCCTGTGTGGTGAGCTGTGCATCGAGGCCGTGCGTCCGAACAATCCTGGCTAAGGCGGCGAAATCGACGTGGGCGGTGAGATCGGCTTCGCCCGGATTGGCCAGCACATCTTCGTAATCGTGTTTGCGCAAGGCCTGCAATGTGTCGCCGACGCCAGGCTTGAGATGGCCGTAGTCGATGAACAGGCCAGCCCCGCCGTGCTCGGCCAATCGCTCGGCGATGGCTGCCATCAAGGCAGCGCGGGCGGGCGCGATCTCGACAATCGCGCCTTGCGGCGCATTCCCGGCGTCGTTCGGCAACAATGTGGCATCGACCGAACCGACGCCGGCGAAGAAACGCAATTCATCGGCGTCGTCGAGGCCGATCACCCGTTCGCGCCAGCCGGTGCCGGCACGGATGAACTGGCGGATGGGGACCGCGTCGAACAATTCATTGCCGACGATGAGCAGCGGCGCCTTTGGCAGCGTGTCGATGGTTTCGTGCCAGTCGATCCTGGCGGCAGTCCCGGCAAGCGTCTGCTTCTGGATTTCGGACAATCTCGGGCTGGTCTCGATCATGGCGAAGGATGCGCCGGCGGTGAGCGCCGGATCGAGCCGCGAGAAAGTGCGCAGCATGTCCTTCATCAGCGTGCCGCGACCGGGGCCGATCTCTGCGACGGTGACCGGCGCCGGCCGGCCGATCGCCTGCCAGGCCTGGTAGAACCAGACGGCAACAAGCTCGCCAAACATCTGGCTGATCTCGGGCGCGGTGACAAAATCGCCGGCAGCACCGAAAGGCTCGCGCGTCGTATAGTAGCCATCGTCAGGATCGAACAGGCAGAGCGCCATGTACTCGTTGACGGGGATAGGCCCTACCGCGCCGATCAGGTCGACGATGCGGGCTTTCAGCCGTGTCATGCCGGCTGCGGCTGTGGCACCTGCCTGGCCGTCGCCATCGCCCAGATGCCGACAAGCACCATCGGCAGCGAGAGGATCATGCCCATGGTCAGCCAGTCGGTGCCGAGGAGATAGCCGAGCTGCTGGTCGGGCTCACGGAAGAATTCGACGAAGATACGCGACAGGCCATAGCCGCAGATGAAGGCACCGCCGACGAAGCGCGGTGTCTTCAGCTTGAGGCGCGAATGGGTGAGGATGCGCAAGACGAGAAACAGCACCAACCCCTCGAGCAGCGCCTCATAGATCTGGCTCGGATGGCGCGAAAACGGTCCGCCATTTGGGAATTCGACGGCCCACGGCACGTCTGTCACCCGGCCCCAGAGTTCGGAGTTGATGAAATTCGCGACGCGCACAAGGCCCAGCCCAACCGGCACGCCGGCCGCCACCACGTCGAACAGTGACCAGGTGCGGATGCCGCGCATCCGGGAAAACAGCGTCATGGCGATAATGACGCCGAGCAGACCGCCGTGGAACGACATGCCGCCTTGCCAGACGGCAACGATGTCGAGCGGGTGGGCGATGTAGCGCGACAGATCGTAAAACAGCACGTAGCCGACGCGGCCGCCCAGCACCACGCCAATGGCCGCCCAGACGATGAAGTCGTCGAGATCCACGGGCTTCATCGGCAGGACGCCATCGGGCCACAGCTTTGAGTTGGTGACGAGCCGCTTGGCATACCACCAGGCAAACAGGATGCCGACAATGTAGCCGATGCCATACCAGTGCACCGCCAGTGGCCCGATCTGGATGAGGATCGGGTTGATGTTGGGGAAGGGCAGGGAGGCCAGTGGCAGCAGGAAATATTCGTTCAACGGGGAACTCTCGATTGCGATCGCGTTTGGGCGCGGACCATGCGGCAGGGTTTTGGCAGGGTCAAGGCAAGGTCGACGCGGCAAAAACGGCTCTAGGAAGCAGGCTATCCTGCCTGTACTGCCGCCTCAGCGCTTAGCTGCGGCCAATGCCTTGTATTTGGCCCCCAGGCGATCAAGCACGTTTTCGGCTGGCTTTGCTCGCCCGGCGTTGGCATCGCTGATGCCTCTGGCAAGCGCTGCGTCGAGCGCGGCAAGACGCTCGTCCAAATCCGCACGGATGGCCATCGCACACTCCCAAAAACTCTTCTTGTGCTGATACCAGCTATTGGCTCGGCAGATCAAATCGCATCTGACTTGATGCCGCAGCCACCGCAACGTTCTTGCATTCCGCGCTGCGCGCCACTACGTGAATTCGAGCAAGCGAGGATTTGCCATGTCGACCGGACCGAACCGCATTCTCGATGAATTCGCCAAGTTGATGACCGACGCCGCCGGTGCCGCGCAAGGGGTACGGCGCGAGGTGGAGACAGCCTTCAAGGGGCAGGCCGAGCGCATCCTCAACACAATGGATGTGGTGCAGCGCGAGGAGTTCGAGGCCGCCCGCGACATGGCTGCCAAGGCGCGCGAGGAAAACACCCGCCTGGCTGCCCGCATCGAAGCGCTAGAGGCCAAGCTTGCCGAATTGACCGGACAGGCCGCACCGGCGGCGGCGGCCAAGCCGAAACCAAAAAAATAATCGTTAACTTTTCCACAAAGCACAATCCGAAAAAGCGCTTTGCCGTGAATCGCTTACCGGCATTGCATGAATCTTTGTGACAGCGCCTTTCCACATGCGAATGACGCAGTGCGAAAAATTGGGCTGTTCACGCGACTCCCGATCAATAGACTGAATTTGTTGCATGATTCGGAGCAGGGTCATGCGCCGGGCGGTGGGGTCCGGTCTGGGGTCTTTGCGTTGATGAAGTCCCGGCCGTCCGAGTTCTAGACACGATTGTTCGTTGTGTGTGCCTCTCCCGCGGAGCGTGTGGTGGCGCTCCCAGAACGACAGGAAGCATTCCATGGAACTTCTCGAACTCGAATTCTCCCGCGAAATCCATCCGGTGGATGTCATCGAGCAGGTGGCGCACAACAACGACTGGTCCTTCGAGCGGGCCGGTGATGACGAGATTTCGATTTCGGTTGCCGGAAGCTGGACCGACTACCATGTCTCATTCTCCTGGATGGAGGATTTCGAAGCGCTGCATCTGGCCTGCGCTTTTGACATCAAGGTGCCGGAGGCACGCGCTCTTGAGGTGATGCGGCTGTTGTCGCTGATCAACGAGCAGATGCTGTTCGGCCATTTCGACCTCTGGGAGCAGGAAGGCGCGATCATGTTCCGCCAGTCGCTGCTGCTGGCCGGCGGAGTCGAGCCGTCGAGCCAGCAGGTCGAGGTGCTTTTGTCGTCGGCGTTGGAAGCCTGCGAATGCTATTTCCAGGCATTCCAGTTCGTCGTCTGGTCGGGAACATCGGCCAAGGACGCGCTGGCCGGCGTGCTGTTCGAGACCTACGGAAACGCCTGAGCCAGAACCTGCGATGAGTTCGAGCAGCGCGCGCAAGCCCGAGATCAGCTTTGCCGATTTCGACCGTGTCGACATTCGTGCCGGCACGATCGTTGAAGCCGAGCCGTTCCCCGAGGCGCGCAAGCCGGCATTCAAGCTGAAGATCGATTTCGGCGCTGACATCGGCATCAAGAAGTCGTCGGCGCAGATCACCAAATACTATGCGCCGGAAACGCTGATCGGCCGGCAGGTGTTCGCCGTGGTCAATTTTCCGCCGCGCCAGATCGGGCCGTTCATGTCGGAAGTGCTGACGCTCGGCTTTCCCGACGAGGAGGGCGCCGTCGTGCTTGGCGCGATCGAGCGCAAAGTGCCCGACGGCGGTCGCCTGTTCTAGCGAGCAGCCTGCCGCTGCTCAGAAGTCGCGGCAGGCGCCATCACGCCGCAGCCGGCCGGATTGAAGCGATGGCTGGGGGCCGAAACGCGCCGAGAATGGTTCCGACCGTTGCGGCTGAGAGCACGAGATGCAGGACGTCGAACGGCCAGGCTAGACCGAAATGCATCAGCATAAGGTTCAAGGGCGACGCGCCATCCCCGGGAATCAGGATCAAGGCTGCGGCCAGGACCAGCCCGTATTTGAGTATGGCAACTAATGCGAAAACGATGAACATTATGGCGACGAAGCGCAGATGATTGCCGTCGAGCGCACGCCAGCACCCGATTGGATCAAAAGATCCCGTCCAGAGAAAGTCGCCGACAAAGAGATATGTGCAGGCAAGTACGAAACCACCCGCGAACACGTTGAAGACTCCCATCGCCGACGCCCAAGGCGCGACGTCCTCGGGGTTGAGCGGCAGGTCACGTGTGGCCAGCAGGCCGGCAATAAGCAGTCGGTGCTCGCCGTCGACCGCAAAGCCGCATAGAAGCTGGATGGCCGCGAGAAGCAACGCAGCCAGGAGGATCCGCCGGCCGAGCTCGAAGCGCAGGCCCGGGATAGCGAAGCGTTTGACACTTTCAACGCCGCGCGAAACAACGACACGGCCGTGCTCGGGCGCGTTTGCCATACGGTCCAGAACGAACGCAAGGACCATCGCCGAGAACGGCGCGGCAACAATCGGAGAAAGCCAAGTCCTGGGGTCAAAGCCTCGCGATAGAAGCCAGGTGGGCGCCTGCCCCGGGTCGGCAAAAAGGATGAGAGCAAGCACCGTCAGACAGAGCGTCGTCAGAAAGCAGGGAAACCAGGCGGCCACGAAGAGTGGCCAGGCATTCGCACGGCAATAGTCGAACACCCTCGCAACGGTCTTGCTGATGCGCAAGACGCGACGCTTCGGCGATACGGCAGGCAATTCGTCCGGCGTTGATATCGGCGTCAATCCCGCAGGGAACTACAGATGCGGAATAATGCACTGCAAGGAACTGTCGCACAAGCTCACGAAAGGAACTGTGCTTGCACTGCTCACATACCAAAAGTATGCTCCGCTCCGGTTACTGGTGTCACCATTCTCGGCTCGGTTAACCTGAATCCCAATACATCCCACCGCGAAATCTATCAGGCTGCAAGTTTCCGCGGCATCCCCAGCGCTTCCTCGACCGTGTCGAGAAACATTTCCGCGCAAGCATTCCAGCTGTAGCGCAAGGCACGCTGGCGCGCTTCGGCGCGGTCGACGTTGAGCGCGGTGAGTGACGCTTCGCGCAGGTCGTTCGACACCGCCCCGCCAATGCCGTCGCCGACGATGTCGATCGGCCCTGTCACCGGATAGGCGGCGACCGGCGTGCCGCTGGCCAGCGCCTCGATGATGACGTTGCCGAACGTGTCGGTGCGGCTTGGAAAGACGAAGACATCGGCCGAGGCATAGATTTCCGCCAATTCGTCATTGGGACGGTGGCCGAGGAAATGCGCTTGCGGATATCTGGCCTTGAGTTTTGCCAGTTCCGGCCCTTCGCCGACGATCACCTTGCTGCCCGGCAGGTCGAGGTCGAGGAATGCGGTCAGGTTCTTCTCGATGGCGACGCGGCCGACGCAGAGGAAGATCGGGCCGGGAAATCCAAGGTCTTTCCTCTTCTCCGGCCGAAAGTGATCTGTGTCGACGCCACGCGTCCATGGCCTGAGCTTGGTGAAACCGCGCGCCGCAAGATCGTCGGCCAGCGACTGGGTGGCGACCAGCGTGCCCTGTCCGGAATTGTGGAAGTCGCGCAGCCAGCGATAGGCCCAGCTTTCGGGGACCGGCAGTCGTGCGCTGAGATATTCGGGAAAGCGCGTGTGATAGCTGGTCGTGAACGGCCGGCCGGCGTGGCGGCAGTAGCGCCGCGCCATGATGCCGAGCGGTCCCTCGGTGACGATGTGGATATGGTCTGCCTTGCGCGCCTCGATCAGGCGCGAAACATTGCCCGGCGTGGTCAGTGCCAGCCTTATATCCGGATAGGTCGGCAAAGGCAGCGTGCGAAAGATGTTCGGCGTCAGGAAATCAACCGAGACGTCGAAGGATTTCAGCGTTTCGGTGAGCCGTTCCAGCGTGTGGACGACGCCGTTGACTTGCGGGCGCCAGGCGTCGGTGACCATCAATATGCGCATGGCGGCCCTTTGCTTGAAAGGTCGATGGTTGCCTTGAAACGATGCCGGAACGGCGACCAGCTTGCTGCCCTCGCTTCGCTCCAGCGCACCCGGGCGGGCACGGGATCAAAGTGAGGCGGCAAGGCCGAATCAAGAGTGGTCGCGCGCTTCATGCGCGCTCTTCACCATGGTTTCATGACGGGCGGATGAAGCCTCGTACCTGGTGCAGCTAGGCGGGGACCTTGATCACCGCCCGCAAACCGCCGAGCGGGCTGTCGTCAAGCGTGATGTCGCCGCCATGGCTGCGGGCAATGTCGCGGGCGATGGACAGGCCAAGCCCGGTGCCGCTGGCGTCGAGGTTGCGGGCTTCGTCAAGGCGCACGAAAGGCTTGAACACGTGTTCGCGTTTTTCGGCTGGAATGCCCGGACCGTCATCATCGATGGTGACGAGAAGTGAGCCGCGGCCGTGGTTGGCGGTGATCTCGACGGTCTTGGCATAGCGGAAGGCATTGCCGACGACGTTTGACAGCAGCCGGGCGAAAGCGTGGGGCCGCACATGCACATCCGGATCGCCGGCAAGCACGGTCGACAGCTTGCGCCTGTGCAGCGTCGCCTCCTCGCCGAGCTTCTGGAAATAGGCCTCGAGATCGAAACGGCCGGCGTCTTCCGATGCCTCGCCGCGCGCGAAGGCGAGATAGCCCTCCAGCATCGACTGCATGTCGTCGATGTCCTGATCGAGCGCTGCCTTGGTCTCGGCTTTGCCGCCGGTCAGCGCCAGCTGCAATTTGAAGCGGGTCAGGATGGTTCGCAGATCATGGCTGACACCGGTCAGCATGGCGGTGCGCTGCTCGAGCTGGCGTTCGATGCGCTCGCGCATCTGGATGAAGGCAAAGCCGGCGCGGCGAACCTCCTCGGCCCCGCGCGGGCGGAAATCGCGCGGCATCGGTCGGCCCTTGCCAAAACTCTCGGCGGCCTCGGCCAGGGTAAGGATCGGCCGGATCTGGTTGCGCAGGAAGGGGATGGCGATCATCAGCAGCACCAGCGAGGTGCCGACCATCCAGATCAGGAAGATATGAGTGTTCGAGGCATAGGCCTGGCTGCGGCGCACGAAGACGCGCAGCACCTTGCCCTCGAGCTGGACGCGGACCTCGACGATGTTGGAATTGCCGACCGTGTCGATCCAGAACGGACGGTTGATCTGGCGGGTGATCTCGGTTGAGAGAACATCGTCCAGAATCGAGAAAAACGGCTTTGGACCGGGCGCCGGCAGCGGATCGGGCGGCAGCAGGTCGACCTTCAGCTGCATACGATCCTGGGCAATGCGGATGACATTGGCGTAGTCGGCGTCGTGCGGATAGGTCTCGATCAGGTCGATGATCGCGGCGATGTCGCGCACGGTGGCCTGCGACAGGCGCTGCGTCACGGTCTGCCAGTGGCGTTCCATGAAGACAAAGGCGACGACCGATTGTAGCAGGATCATCGGCGCGATGACGATGATCAGGGAGCGGGCATAGAGCCGCTTGGGCATATAGAGCGCTACCAGGCGCCAGAACCGGTTCCAGGCACGCGGCATTGCCTTCAGCGTGCGCGTCAAGCGATCGCTCACGCCGCCATTTCCCGGCTGTCGCAGTTCCGTGGTCGCCATTCGCCCTTTTCGCTCGTCTGCGGCCTTCCAGCAAAGGGCCGGGTCGGCATTCTATTCCACGCTGAGCCGTTCTGGAACAGCTGTGGCCGTTCCAGTGCTTAGGCTGTCAAACGCTCGATTGCCGTCATTGATATCAAAGGCTTTATTCCCAGATTGTCAAACCAGCTTTCGGACCGCGGCCGATCCGATTGCAGTGGTATCGACGCGTATATAAGTCTTTTTCCTACACTCAACAGGGCGGAATTCAGCTCTTCCGAGATGTCCGTTGCCAGGGGATTGACGAAGGTCTGCACTTTCAGGGCGGCCGATGACCAACAGGCGCAGAAGCGCAAGAATCGTGATCGAGTTTACACCGGCGCGGAGCGAGGTTGGAACCAGTTCGCGTATTGAGCGTTTCGATCGGATGATCAGACGGTTTGCCTACGCCCTTATCTTCGTCCAGGTATCCATGGCGACTGCGCTCGCTACGCAGGTATTCTTGTCGACCGCCGAAGAAGCCCGCAAAGCAGAACTCTCGGTTAAGCCGGCGCCGGTCGCAAACGACGGATGCGCCAAGGCGACGTGGCCCAATATTCCGGAACGATGTCTGCAACGAGCCGAGCCGAAGGTGGTGACGCTCGTGCTCAGCCAAAACAACTGATGGGTGCGCTATCCACGGATGGCTCTTGCTGATTTGCAGGCTGCCATGCGCAGCTGGCTGCACTGCCGCAGGACCACCAACGCTCCGTTAATCCTCGCGCAACCTCTGCAATCTATCTTGAATGCCAGATTGCCGAGGGTGACATGAAGCGCAAGTCGATAATGCTCTTTGCCTTCCCAGCTCTGATCCTGCTGATTCTGGCAGGGGAGCGTATGGCAGCTTTCTTGCTAGGAGCCTATCCCGCCAGTCCGACAATGTGGCGAATTTGGCTTGAACTAAGGCCCCTGTCGACGATGTTCTGGCAGCAGGTTGATCTTTATCTCGGGGGGTCGATGGTCCTTGATGCCTCCATCCTCGCCGCCGCTTCGACCGTTTGCTGGATGGCGTGTCGGACAAGAAAGTCGGCCGCCTTCTTCCTTGCCAATCACGTCGCCCTGCTTTTCGCCGGGGTGATGATCGCGGTCACCAGCCATTCCGAAACAGCAAGCACGATCGCCTCATTCACCGTACCCGGCGGTCTTCCGTTCCAACTAATGGTCGATTTCACCTTGAAAAACAGCCTTGTACTGTTTTTGGGCGTGACAGCATGCGCCTACTGTCATGTCGCCTTCCTCAGCGAAGCTCGACAGCGGTCCGAAGCGCTGGCCGCGAGGCTTGTTGCTCTGCAGCGAGATGTCTAGAGACTTTTCCATCCCGATGGAATCGGGATGAGGCGCTATCTCTTTGTTTAAGCATGATCTTTTGCGAAAACCGGCTCCCTGCTCAGGGGCAGCCCGACGTTTTCCAGCGCTAGTTGATCTTTCGGTAGTAAACCTTGCCGTCCGCCTGCTGTATGCGCTGGTAGTCGGGGCTTGGGGCAGGCGCCGCAGCTGCAATCCGCCTTTTGGGCGGACGCGGCGCATCGACAACGCTGGGGTCGGTTGCGTCTTCACCGTCGATAACGGTGGGTGCCTCCGCCACGGCGCTGGTCGCGACCATCGAAGGTTCCGCTGCGCTCGACATGACTTCGTCGCCGGCAACTGGCTGGTTCTGTTCCAGCTTAGCTATGCTCCGGTTGATTTCACCGAAGCTGCTCTGCAGTTGACTGTCCAGTTTTTCAAATCGGCTCTGAAAACCGTTGTTGACCGTATCCAGCCGGCCCCCGATTCGTTGCTCGAACGTCCCGAGTTGTTCCAGGCGTCCTTCCAAAAAGCGCATATCGCTGATGCCGCGGTAGAGATAGACCGCGGCTATTATGTTCACCAAGGTGATCAGGGACGTGCCGATGACGACAGCGCCGATCAGGCTTTTGTCACTCGGTTTCCCTACAGCAGCCTGCTCTTCAATGTGGGTTGCCGCCCCAATCTCGATTGCCGGCATGTCCGGTTCGCTGATCATCGTCATTGGACCACCACCTTTGCGCCGACCGCGACGCGCTTGAAGAGATCGATCACATCGGTGTTGGTAAGGCGAAAACACCCCGATGTTCCGTCGAAGCCGACCCCTTTGGGATCGTTGGTGCCGTGTATGCGATAGAGCGTGTCACGCCCGTCCCGAAGCAGATAGAGCGCTCTGGCGCCAAGTGGATTGTAGGGACCGGCAGGCACCATTTCCGGCAGCTCCGGCTGGCGGGCGCGCATTTCCCTGGGCGGGCGCCATTCCGGCCATTCGGTCTTCGCCCCCACCTTGACGACCCCGGTCCAGCCAAATCCGTCCCGTCCGACGCTGATCTGATAGCGAAGCGCCTGGCCTTGCCGGGTCACCAGATAAAGCGCTTTCTCGCCCTTGCGGATAACGATCGTTCCGGGTTGTTCCGTGGTTTCAAAGGCGACAGTTTTGCGCAGGCTGGGACCCATTGCCGGCAGCGGCGGCCGTTCCGAAAGTGCCGATCGCGCGTAGGCGTCCTGGACGGACATCGCCAGCACGACGCCCATGACGCAGGCGCCGGCCAGTCCTTGGACGATCCGATACCTACTTGGCAGCGTCATCGAGCCGCTCTTTGAACATCCGCTTCAGATCCTTGTTGAAGCGCGCACGCCCATCCACCTCGGCAGGCAGGATAGCACGGTTCAAGGCATCGGTCAGAAGCGCATTGTCCAGCGCGACCGACTTGATGTGCGGCGCCTTGAAAATCTTTTCGAGCTCGCTGCGCGAAAAGTGGTTCCCGAACCATTTGCGCTTGTGCTTGTTGGCGACCAGCGTGATGCTGACCGCATTGCCGCGCAACTCACGAATCTTCTTGTAGAGCCGCTTGCCTTGCCGCAGCGAGGCGACGTTGAGTTCGAAGACGATGAAGATCTCATCGCTCGTCGACAGCACGGAATTGTGCCAGGGGGTCTCGATGTTCGGCAGATCGATGACGATGTCGTCGAACCGATAGGCGACGAGGTCCAGCAGCCGAAACACGAAATCGGCGCCTTGCGGCTCGAACGGCAGTTGCGGCCTTTCGAAGGAATAGAGCGTCAGCCCGGACGGACGCGAAAGCTTGATGACATCCATCAGCTCGACATCGAGTCTCTCCGGCATGCCGATGATCCCGCCAAGGTCGAACTGGTTGAACTGGTTGAGATAGGCGCCGCAATTGGCGCTCTGGAAATCGAGATCGACCAGGCAGGTGGAAGCCGCGCGCTCTGCCGATTTCGACGCCAGGTGTTCCGCCGCCGACAAGGCCAGTGTCGTGGCGCCGGCGCCGCCGCTTGCGCCGATGAAGGTGATGATGCGGCTCTTGGTTCCCTGGTTGCCGGTGTCGTGGAAGGTCACTGCGTTGAGCAGTTCCTTGCCGTCGAGTGGCTTGTGCAGCCAGTCCGAGGCGTTCATCCGCACCAGCACCCGCGTCTGCTCCGACGTCAGTTCGTCGGAGACCGCGATTAGCGGCACGGTTGCCCATTTGGAGCGCGCCTCGACGATGCCGGGCTGGCCGAGCATCTCGCCATGGCCAAGGTCGAGGATGACGATGCCCGGACGCGTGTCGGCAGGCGGGCCCTTGAGGAAGTCGCCTATCTCGGAAATCCGGACATCGTAGATCGCCAGCGCGTCGAGCCGCGTCGCCACATCGCGCTTGAAATTCGCATCCGACGAGAACAGCGCCACCTGCTTTCGCTTGGTCGGCAGCACTTTTGTGTTGATGGCATTCATGGCGCGGTACTCTTCAAATCTTCGCCCGTTACCGTGCTTAGCATGGAGGGCATGGTCATATTGCGGAGCCCAGGCACCAGTCCGCCCAGGAAGAAGAACTGGAATGTAATGTTCCGAAGATTGACAGTGATGGTCGGCACCGGGCCGCCCAGCCGGGTCTGGTAGCCGAGGCCGGTAGCAGAATAGGTCACGACGACGTTGCTGCGCAGCAAGCCAGGGAAAAAGTGACACATGCCGGATCGCTGGTTTGCTGTCGGCGTGGGGCAGGCATCGTCGTTGGTGACGGCTGTGTCCCCGCGAAAGATGCGACTGAAATTAGTGGCGTCGAATGCGCCGCTGTTGGTGCAGGAGCCAGTGGAACCGGCATAGCTGCAGGCGAACGGCCCATAGGCGCCTGCAACCACCGGAGCGCCCGGGGTCGTGGTCGGTGCGGCTGTCGCAAGGGCGGTTGCAACGGGATTGGAAATGGATGCAAGCCGAGCGCCGATCTGCACGGCCTTGGTCGCGGCATTCCATTGATACAAGGCATAGCCGAAATCGACAAAGCCGAGGGTCAAGGTGAGGAGCAGCGTCATCGCGATGGCCATTTCGACCATCGTCGCTCCGTCTTCCGATGTCACGAACCGCTTCATCATCATCAAAATCGGATGAACCGCTCCTGATGGCTGGCGTTGAGCGTGATCGGGCCGATGTTGAGCAGCGAAAGCATGCCGATGCCGCTGTAGGCAAGGGTGCCGGATGCCGTCACAACGCAGACTTGGGATGTCGTCGAGAGGTAGAGAACGACCCCGTTGACGTCGACCGTGTTGTAGCAAGTGGAAGTGTTGACGGTCACGTTGAAACCAGGGACGCGCTCAGTGCCGCCAGCTACATAGCCGCGCTCGGCAATGTTTTTTGCAACGGCGGCACAGTTAATTGTCAGATTGGCTTGAGTGTAGATTTGGCTGTTGCAACGCGCGGCGAAACGCGCTGCATCGTCAAGGCCGGCTTCCATCAACAGCTTGTCATGGATCAGATTGCCGAACTCGAACACGCCAGCCGACAAGAGCAGCATCAGCGGCGCCACTATCGCCATTTCAATAAGCACCGTGCCGCGCTGGTCGCGCCTAAATCTCCGGAGATGGCGAGCTATCAGCCGAACCATTGTCGTCATCACCGGTAAAGCTGCGCTTCGTCGCGCAGGAAGTTGTCGAGCGTGCCTTGCCCGCCGCGGCCAGTAATGTCGACGAGCTCGACAAAGACCGACCCTCCCTGCGACGCACCCGGAACGGGTTCCGTCATGAAGAAACTGGCGAAGGCTTCAACGGGAAGGTTGGTGCTGTTGCCGCTCAGATTGTTTCCGGCGGCCTGAAGCGCGTTGCAGTTCAGGATCGCGCCGTAAAGCAGTCTTCGGTCGACGGAGGTGACCGGCGGCTGGCACGAACTCGGTGGCGTTCCCACCTCGCCCCCTGCCGAGGCTGTTCCGACCAGGCTATTCGCAAGCTCGTATTTGTAGACCTGGTACCGGGTCGGCTTGGTCGTATTCCACGAAGAGGGATAGCTGGCGGAAGCGAAGTTGGTGCTCCAATAGCCGGAGAGGTTCCAATTTCCGTCGCCCATCCGTCCGCCCATATAGGGCGTGGTGGCATCCCTGGGCAGGCCCATGTTGCCGGTCCCATTGAACGTCAACTGATTGTAGGAAGGGCATTGGTTGCCATTGCCATTGCCGTTTCCATTGCCGCCCGTCGACGCACCCTTGCGGACATTCGCAGCCGGACCATATTCCGGGCTGTTGAAGGCATTGCCGCTGGCGTTGATACCGAAGCGAACGTTGAACGCGTCCTGGACCGGGCCATTGTTCTGGCCGGTCTTGGTGCTTACGCCCTGCGCCGAATAGCAGCCAAGGGGTGTCGAGGTGGCGATTGTCTGTGCGAGTGCCTGGGCGCCGTTGCCGACATCGTCCGGCGGTGCCAGGAAGCCGAAATTGCCCGGCCCATAGGCCGCGTTGTTCCCCACCAATCGCAGTTCGATCTCCCGGCGATGAACTGCCGGGTCGGTCACAGCCTGCTCGAGCGTCGCCCCACCCGCCGAATTGGTGCCATTCACCATCTCATACGGATTGCACATGAAGACGGGTGTGTAGTTGCAGACGCCGGAGGTGAACCCGGCAACCGAGACGGTGCTGAGATTGTAGCTGCTGTTGGCCGTACCTCCCGAGGACACAATGGAAACGGGGAAAAACGGCGTCAAGGTCTCCGGTTGTGCTTTTACCTGAATAAATCGGGTCACGATTGCCGATGCGGCATAGTTGGCTGGCGTAATCGGGGAGGAGTCGTTTGTTGGAATGGAGGCGAGGAAACACCATGAAACCTGCCCTTTCGACCGGCACGCCGAATAGGTTGAGTCAACGGTAGTGGCCCCGGTGCCGGTTAATAGCGGCACAGTGCCTCCATCCGAGAACCTGGTGCTGTTGGAGACGAGATTGGTCAGAGCGTTCTCGGCGCGTGTCCAAGCGTCGGATCGGCCATTCAACTCGGCAGCAGCGGCAAGCGCCAATGCGTCGGTGCCCTTCTGCAAGTCGTTGTGCAGATTGTTCATCCGGCTCGCGTCGATCGCCAGCAGCGAGAAGCCGATGATTGCCGGCAGCATGACGCTGATGAGGATCAGCGCTATTCCCCTCTGATCGTGCCAGAACGCGCGAATGGTTCGCAACATGGCGTTACTCTTAGCTCCCCTGGCGCCAGAACCCCTCGTCAGCCTGGCGCGTATAAAACCGCATCCTTCTGTTCAGTTCGCGGTCGGCGTGCCGACATTAACCGTGATCGCCGGCGGCGGCGGTGGTGGCGGTGGGAATTTGTAGTTGTGGGCAACAAGCGCAGCCCGCGTGCCGTCGCCTTCTATTCTGGTGTTCTTCGAGTTCGGATTGAACGGATCGACCGTCTGCAGCAGCGAATTGTATTTCTGGGTGTCGCCGGCGGCGAGCGTCACCGTGTCGTAGTGGTTCAGATAGTCCGCGGCGCAGCCCGATAATGCACCGGCGCACAGAATGAGGATCAGGACACTATTTCTTGACATAGAGCATCTTGTCCTTCGATTTGAAGTCCAGCATGTGGCCATATGGGCCGGTGACGCCGTCGCCGGTTTCATATTTTCTGATCATGTCCTTGTTCACTTCAAGCTGACCGAGGATGAAGAACTCCGGATCGTTGGCCGGTCGTGTCTTGTCGAACGGGGTCGCCAACTGCTCGCCGGGTTTCACCGGCCGCACGATATGCGGCGTGACGATCACCACCAGTTCGGTTTCTTCCTTCTGGTTGCTCGAATTGCGGAACAGCGCGCCGATGACCGGTACCTGGCCCAGCCACGGCACCTGGTTCTGCAGCTTGGTGGTCTTGCTGGACAACAAGCCGCCGACCGCGAAACTCTGGCCGTCGCGCAGTTCGACGACAGTCTCCAACTTGCGGTTGGTGAAGATCGGATCGCCAGCGGTGGTAAAGCCGGTGAGGTCAC
Source organism: Mesorhizobium sp. P2_H9 (assembly GCF_056403215.1). Classification (NCBI taxonomy): domain Bacteria; kingdom Pseudomonadati; phylum Pseudomonadota; class Alphaproteobacteria; order Hyphomicrobiales; family Phyllobacteriaceae; genus Mesorhizobium; species Mesorhizobium sp. P2_H9. The sequence continues at coordinate 432,305 of NZ_JBFUFX010000002.1, forward strand.
TCACTTCCGGCGCCAGCTTCATATGGATCTTGCCGTCGTCGAGTACGACTGGCGTGAACAGCAGATTGACGCCGAATTGCTTGTACACGATGCTTATCTGGCCATCGGTACCGACGACACGGATAGGCACTTCGCCGCCGGCGTTGAAGCTGGCTGGCTCACCGGACAGAGTGGTGAGATTGGGTTCAGCCAGCGTGCGCACGACGCCCTTGGCCTCAAGCGCCTCGATGATCAGGTCGACCTTGATGTTGCTGTCAATGACGCGCGTAATCAGCGCGGCGAAAGGATTGCTGGTCGACAGCAGGCCGCTGAGCAGATCGCCCGGGCCGAGCACTACACCATCTTTGTCGGCCGCCGCGACACCCGTCCCTGTACGGGTTGTGCCGCTGCTATTCGTGCTCCTGATCGACACGCCGAGATCGCGGCCGGCGTTGCGCTTGGCCTCAAGCACGCGGACCTCGAGATTCACCTGCTGGCTGTCGTCGACGATGACGGAATTGATGATGGCGTCAGGGCCATACTGCTGTGCCACCTCAAGGATCGACGCCAGCGTGGCGCCGTCCTTGACATGGCCGCCGAGCCTGACCTTGCCGTTGATCGAACCGATTTCGATGCGCGCCCTGGGCGCTACCTGGCGGATCGCTTGCGCCATGTCGCTGACGTCGACGCCGACCTCGATCTGGATGACGCCGAGCGAGCGCTTTTCCGGGGAGAAGAGATTGACCGTCGTAGTGCCGGCGCTCTTGCCGATGACGTAAAGCGTCCGGTCAGTCATCGGCTGGGCATCGGCGATCTTCTCGTCGCCGACAACGATATCGCCGAGATTGGCGCTCACCTGGAGGGTCACCGATTGCGACATCGGCAGGAAAATCCGATGGACGCTGGGGTTGGACACATCAATGAAGCGGTCGGCAGCGTGAGCCGCAAAGCTGAGCAGCGCTACAGAACAAGTCACAGCGGTCGCCAGTGGTCCCCAGAACGCACGCATCTACGCTACCCCCTTGCCGGCTGATTCGGACTCCGCTTATCCTAATATGCCGGTATTACTTTTGTCGCGGCACATCGTATGTTTCGAGTTTTATACCTCGAAAGACACCGACTGTCGCCCGCACCGGTTGTTCCGGCTGCACATATTTGACTACTTCCTTGACAATTTCCTTCACCTGCGGCGCAGATGCCACTACCGGAGCCGGCTTGATCTTGCTCAGATCGTCGAGCCTGCTTCCTACCCGGTCCACGGCCTGGGCCAACCCGGCCAATTTGTCGTCGGCGCGCTTGCGCTCGGCTGCCGCCTCGGCTTCGGCTGCAGCCTGCTTGCTGAGTTCAGCTTGCCTGGCGGCGACATCCTCGGGCGTATCGCCTGTAAGATCGGAAAGTGTGACGCGCTCGGTGGTCTCGCCCTGGCTGGCCGCGGCCTGGCGAAGCGCCAGCGACAACTGGCCAGCGCCGGCTGCCAATGTCAGCTTCTGCGCATCCTTGGTGTTGACTTCGACTGTCACGGCCTTGACCACAGTCGGGCTGTCCTTGCTCTCGTCGGCCACCTGATCGACGGCAAGCACCTTGACGCTCTGCAGCAGCACGTCGACAAAACTCTTGTCCGCGCCTCCGTCGCTGCGCATGGTACGCGTCAACAGCACATCGACACGATCACCAGGGAAGACGAAGCCGGCAACGCCAAGCACGTCGTTGACCCTGATCGAAACGGCTTTCATGCCTTCGCTCAGCACTGCCGATAGCGTGGCGCGCTGGCCGGGGCCGGTGATCTTTGTTGCAAGTATAGGCTCGTTGACGCCGATCGCCTGAAGGGCCTGTTTGCTGCCTTCGCCTTTCAGCAACTCCGTGGTCGTCTTGAAGGCACCGGCCGGAACCGCGCCTGCCGGCCACGCGACCTCCCGCAGCTTGTCCGCGGTCAGTGTGTCGCCGAATTTCAGCGCCACAGCCGCGACTACTACGGAGTCGTGTTGAACGTCATCCGACTTCGCCAGCGCACTGCGCTGGTTGGCCAGCCAGATATTGGCAAGTACCACCGCCAATACACCGAACACGCCGGCGAGGACGATCATAATGATTGTATTGGCGCGCATAGACCCCAAGCCCCAATTCCAGTGAATCGCCCGCCCTGGGCGAAGTAGGGTCCGGGCATTGCTGCCCGGACCCTGGATATTTCTGTGATCAGCTACCGGAGCCGCTGGCGCAGCTGCCGGGAACGCCATTGGCGTTCATGGCAGTGCAAAGGCCGGTAAACCGTCCCGTCACCCACAGACCGATGCCGACGATGATCAGAATAGATGCAGCGGCGATGATGCCGATCAGGATGGAATATTCGACCATAGCAGCGCCGTTTTCGTCGTCGCGGAACTGCCGGGCCACCGTCATGAGCTTCTTCATGTCAATGTCTCCCCTTGGAGGTTGAACCCGACGAGACAGAGCCAAGGATGAACCCCATACCCAGCATCCCCCGTCGACTTGATCTAAGTCCCGACAAAAAGCGAAGTCAAACGGGATTAACAGTTCCTTAACCTTCGAATACCTGATGTGAAGCCAGTTCAATTTCGACAAAGGCTTGATTCGCTTAACTTTTCAAGTGTTCTTAACCATTCGTTCACAATTGCATCTCACACAAGGCGGAAGGCTCATCATATTAGGGTATGTGCATAGTCCTTTATATGTAAGGGTTTACGGGAGCCCTGCAGAGGCACATTCCCACATTGCAGGGCGAAACGTTTCGTGAGGTCAGAGTTGGGGTGTGCCCCTGGATACACAGTCTCAAAATAAAACGATTTTTTTGGGGTCTCGTCTTAACTATGTTGTAAGTATTAGGTCTTCGCCGCCGCGCTCGGCGCTTGTGCCCTGCGTGGTTAACGCTTAGTTTCCAGCCTTGGGGAATCTCGGGGGCTCGAACGACATGTTAGGCCGCTTCATCAAGGGACCGAATGAGCCGCGGGCGGTGCTGCCGACACCCGTCGTGGCGGCGTCGAATGGAGCGGCAATCGTTCCGGTGGCAGAGACTGAACCGTATGGCGATGATTTTCTGACGCTGAAGGTCGAGCTTCACCGGCATCTCATCGACCGGTTCAACCTGACCGCCCTTGAAAGCGCCTCCAAGGACGAAATTCTGAACGAGATCAGGCCAATTGTGCGCGAGTTCGTTCGCCAACGGAACGTGCCGCTGAACGCCCGTGAACTCGATCAATTGACCAGCGACACCGCGGACGAGATGCTGGGGCTGGGGCCGATCGAGCCGCTGCTCAAGGACGACTCGATCGCCGACATTCTGATCAACACCCATAACCGGGTGTTCATCGAGCGCCGTGGCGTGATCGAGGAAACCTCGATCCGTTTCCGCGACGAGGCGCACCTGCTGCGTATCATCAACAAGATCGTGTCGGCCATCGGGCGCCGCGTCGATGAATCCGCGCCGATGGTCGATGCGCGCCTCGCGGACGGATCACGCGTCAACGTCGCGGTGCGGCCGATTTCGGTGGATGGCCCGCTGGTGTCGATCCGCAAGTTCTCGAAGAATCCCTATTCGCTCGAGCGCCTGATCGCATTCAATTCGATCCGCCCGCCGATGGTGGAATTGCTGCGGATCGCCGTGCAGGCTCGCAAATCCATCCTGGTTTCGGGCGGCACCGGCAGCGGCAAGACGACTTTGCTCAACGCGCTGTCGAGCTACATCCCAGCCAAGGAGCGCCTGATCACCATCGAGGATGCGGCGGAGCTGCAATTGCAGCAGCCGCATGTCGGCCGGCTGGAGACGCGCCCGCCCAACATCGAAGGCAAAGGTGAGGTTCGCCAGCGCGAATTGCTCAAGAATGCGCTTCGCATGCGGCCGGACCGCATCATCGTCGGTGAGGTTCGCGGCGAGGAAGCCTTCGACATGCTGCAGGCGATGAACACCGGCCATGAAGGCTCGATGACCACCATCCATGCCAACACGCCGCGTGACGCCATATCTCGGCTCGAGCAGATGGTCGGCATGGCCGGCATGCCGATGAGCCATGACTCCATCCGGGCGCAGATCGCATCGGCCATCGATATCATCGTGCAGACGCAGCGCCTTTCCGATGGCGGCAGGCGGGTCATCTCCATATCGGAGCTGACCGGCATGGAGGGCAATGTCATCCAACTCCAGGAAATCTATCATTTCGTCCGGCGCGATGTCGCCGCCGACGGCACGATCATCGGCGATTTTCGGGCAACCGGTGTTCGCCCGCGCTTTGCCCAGGAGGCGGCGACACTGGGGCATCATTTCGCCAAAGATGCCTTCAATCCGCAGGTTGCGCTGTAATGCTGACCGGTCAGACCTTGCTTTATTTCATCTATGTGCTGGCTGCCGCTTCGGTGATCCTCGCAGTCGAGTCTCTCTACGTGTCTTACTCGGCGCGGCGTGTAAGGCTCGGTGTTATCAATCGCCGGCTCAAGCGGCTCGGAGAGGAGGGGCCGGCGGAACAGACCCTGCAAGGTCTTTTGCGCGAGCGAGGCCTGAGCTCCACCGGCGACTACCTTTTTGGAGCTATAGGTCTAAACAGGCTTTATACGCAGTCAGGCACCACTGGGAATCCAATCCTCTTTGCAGTGATCTTCATGCTCGCGGGACTGGTTGTAGGGCTTCTCGCTACACTGGTCTTCAACCTGCAGATGGTTATCGGGTTCATTGCCTTTCTCGTGATCGGCTTCGTGCTGCCCTTGCTGGTTCTGCGGCGAGCGCGCAACAAACGAATCCTCAAATTCGCCCGGCAACTTCCCGACGCTCTCGACATGATCGTGCGGTCGCTCAGGGCTGGCCACCCGGCATCGGTGGCAATCAGCTTGGTCGCACGAGAGATGCCTGACCCGATAGGAACCGAATTCGGCATCGTATCCGACGAGATCACTTTCGGTCTCAGCCTGGAGCAGGCAGTGCGAAAGCTGTCGGAGCGGGTCGGCTTCGAGGGGCTGCATTTGCTGTCGGTGTCACTCTCGATCCAATCCAAGACCGGTGGCAACCTCACGGAAATTCTGGCCAATCTTTCGGGGGTCCTGCGTCAACGGCAAAAGCTTCGCATGAAGATCAAAGCGCTTACGGCTGAAGGCCGAGTGTCGGCCTGGATCATATCCTTGTTTCCTCTGGTGATGTTCCTGATCCTTCAGATCACCGCACCCGAATACTATGGAACAGTGTGGAACAATCCGCTGATGTTGCCTGCGTTTACGATTTTCGGGGGCTGGGCGCTGCTGGGCGACTTCATCATGTATCGCATGGTCAACTTCGATATCTAACGGGGGCGAAGCACGGATTTGTTCGCGAATTTGCAGGACCTGGGTCTACTCATCTCCATTGCGGTCTTTCTGACCGCGGTAGCGCTTTTCCTTTTCGGAGCGCTCATCATGCTGCCGGCGCTGCAGACGCGAAAACTGGTGACGCAGAGCCTGATTGCCGAAGGCATTCCCAATCGCCGGTCCCTGCTGGGACAGGAGCAGCTTGCGAAGATCGCTGCCCAGCGTCCGATCCAGGCCTATTTCCGGACTGCCGAGAAGGAGCGCGGGGAACCAAATGCGCTGGAGGCCAAGCTTTTCCGCGCCGGCTTCTATCAATCAAGCTCGCCGGTGATCTACACCTTGTCGCGGCTCGCTGTGGTGTGTCTCGGCTTCCTGGGTTGCTATGCGATACTATCGCGGGTACTGCCGCCATATTTGCCGGGTTTCATACCTTATGTCGTCTCCGCTCTGTTCGGTCTCGCCTGCTTGGTGATTCCAAGCGTCATGCTCGACCGCTTTGAAAATGGAAAGAAGCAGCTTTACCGTCGCGGCTTTCCGGACTTCATGGATATGATGATCACCTGCGCCGATGCCGGCATGAGCCTGGAGGCAGCGGTCGAGCGTGTCAGCCAGGAACTGGCCGGCACCCACAAATGGCTGGGCATTCAACTTGCGATCATGAATCTGCAAATGCGCGCCGGCAAGCCGTTGCGGGAAGCGTTGCGTGAACTCGCCGACCGCTTGGGACTTGAAGAGGCACGGTCTTTGGCGGTGCTTTTCAGGCAGTCGGAAGAACTTGGCACCAGCCTGACCGACGCTTTGCGGGTTTACAGCGACGAGATGCGCAGCCAGCGGATCCTGCTCGCCGAGGAGCGCGCCAATTCCCTGCCGGTCAAAATGATGATCCCTTTGGGACTTTGCGTTTTTCCAGTTGTGCTTATGGTAATTCTGCTGCCGGTAATCATCCGGATGAAGGGCGTTTTCTTCTAGTTATGGTTACGTTTTGATTCTAATATGACATGGGGGAACCCTAGGGGAAAACTATATGAGATGGCAAAACGCGGCCGCAGCCGGCCTGTTGATCATGGCGATTGCCGGCTGTCAGACGGACGCCACCGACGGTGTGGTTCGCACCAATGAGCCCTCCAAGGGCGACGTGACGTCTTTTGGCGATGCGTTCGATGGGCTGAAGACGGTCAGCGATGTCGAATACTACGCCTCGGACCTAGCCGTCGCCGAAGCCAAGAACCAGTTCCGCGCGGAAAATTACGGCAATGCCGGTGCCTTGTTCTTCAAGGCGACGCAACTTGCGCCTAATGATGGCAATGCATGGATGGGTTTGGCCGCCTCCTGCGACCGGATCCATCGCTTCGACCTCGCTGACCGGGCCTATGGCCGTGCCTTCAAGCTGGTTGGCGCGACGCCTGAATATTACAACAATGTCGGCTATTCCTATCTGCTGCGCGGCAAGCTGCAGGACGCGCGCAGCAATTTCCTCAAGGCCTACGAGCTGGCGCCCAATGATCCGACAGTCGCCAACAATCTGAAACTCCTATCTTCAAGCGTGCAGAACGTCGAGCGGTAGAGCACCTCTATGTTGTTTGCCGCTTCGTTGCTGCTGAAGGCGCTTGCCGTCCCTCTGCTTGCGCGGATCGCCTGGCTCGACTTCACCACTCAGAAGATATCCAACAGCAATGTGCTGCTGCTGCTTAGCCTGGGCGCCAGCTCACTGCTGTTGTTGGCCCTTCCGTCCGACTCTTGGTGGGACATGACGCTGAGTGCGCTTGCCGGCCTGCTGCTGTTTATCGTGCTCTTCCCATTCTGGGTCTTGCGCAAGGTCGGTGCCGGCGATGTCAAGCTGATGGCGGTCATACCGTTCCTGGTCGGCGGCAGCGGCCTCGTCGTGTTTTCTCTGCTCCTGATGGTGTTCGCCGTGGTCATGGCCATGGTGATGAAAAACCCGTTTCTGCTGCCGGAAGGTGCGTTTCGCGTCTATGTCCAGCACATGGACCGCAAGGGCGTTGTGCCTTTCGGCGTGCCGATTTCGGCAGCCGCGACTGGCGCTATTGCCTTCCAGATATACGGGAGTTTGGTGATGGCCAGCAGCTCGGGAGTTCTGCAGCAGCTGAACTAGCTCTTGGCGTGGCCATAAGCGGTTCGCTCTTCGACGGCCAATTACCGTCCTACCCATCGCCCGGAATATCGCCAGATCATCACAGTTGCGATGATGGCCAGATAGCCGTCGGTGGCGTAGTGCCATCCGAAGTAGATCGAGCCGAACATGATAAGGCCTGCGTAAATCCAGGCGATCAAGCCGGCCCATCGGTTGAGGCCCCAGAGGAAAAGGGCGTTCAGGACAGCGATGGCAACGTGGAAACTCGGCATGGCCGAAATTCCGGTACCGATCGACGCTTTGTGGGTCGTGTAGGACGAATAAAGATAGTCGGCGATCAGCAGGATGTCGGGGCCGGCATTGCTCGCGTTCAGCGATGCCATGAGGTCTTCGAACCTGTCAGACGCAAACATCCGGTCGTAGAAGATCGGCCCAGCCGAGGACGCGGCCAACCTCACGATCACGCCCAGAACAATCACCACCGCGGTGAGCGACAGGAAGTAGCGCTGACGCTTTGCAGCATCGTCAAGCCAGGCTGCGACGACAACAATGCCGGCAAGCAGAACAAACCACAGATGCGAATAAAGGATATAGAGCGCCCGATCGGCAAAGGCTGGAATAGGCCGAGCGCGCGCCCATTGCCAGGGATCGCCGAAATGCAAGGCCACGTCGATCCTCGCCAGGATATGATCGGCGAAGAACGGCACCATCTGCGAGAATTCGTGCTTGAAGGTTGTGAACGCAGCCAGACAAAGGATGAAGATTCCGAGCGTGCACGTCGCTCCGATGCCTCGTGACTTCAGCTTGTCCCGCAACCAGCTGAGTGGAGAGCCCGGCCGGTTGATGATGGCGGCAATGGCGAGCCCGAGCAATATCAGGAAGGGCAGCACGAGGTAGAGAAGTCTCAGCCTGTAGGTGCCCAGCGCCGCAAAATAGGTGTCAGGATAGAGGTAGGCCGCGAGCCCGGCATAGCATAGGCAGAACACTGCGAGCTTTGCGGAAGCGGAGAATCGCGGTCGTTCGACGGCTAGGTCAGGCGCCATTTCCATTGCCGTACCGGCTTCTTCTTGACGATAGGGAGCGGCGGTGGTTCGCCGGAGACCGTCGGCCTTGGGGGCTCAAGCACCAGGCGTTCGATGAGCGCAACAGCACCTGCGCTGATCGCGCCAGCAAGCGCTACAATGAAAAGCCCCTTGAGAAAGCCCAAATCAGATCCCGCTCCCGACCGGAGAATGCGACCGGCAGCACCAAAACGCAACCAACTTCCTTCGCCTGCCTGGCCCTGACCCCAACTTTCTCGACCTGCTTCAGCGCGTCCTTTTCGACCCGGTAGAACGGCATCGAACGCTGGCTGGATCCGTCCGCCTGGAGCCGGAACAGGTCCGTCGCGGAACCCGCTCGGGTCTATCGAGGCGCGGCTATTCCACGCTGAGCCGATAGCCGATACCGCGCACGGTCTGCAGCCAGACCGGATTGGACGGATCGCGCTCGATCTTGCGGCGCAGCCGGTTGATCTGGACGTCGATGGTGCGCTCGCCGACTTCCGAATCGTCGCCGACAAGTTCATGGCGCGGTATGGTTTCGCCGGCCCTTGCGGCGAAAATCGCCAGGATCTCCTGCTCGCGGTCGGTCAGCTTCAGCGCCTCGCCGCCGCGCTTCAGCTCTCGCCTGGCGATCTGGAACGTGTAGGGACCGAAGACCAGTTGCTCGACCTTTGGCGTCGTCGTCGGGCCGCCACGGCGCAGGATGTTGTTGATGCGCAGGATCAGTTCGCGCGGGTCGAATGGCTTCGGCAGATAATCGTCGGCGCCGGCCTCAAGCCCGGTGATGCGGCTGTCGGTTTCCGACAGCGCGGTGAGCATCAGGATCGGCACGTTCTTCTCGGCCCGCAACGCCTTGGTGAGATCGACGCCGCTTTCGCCCGGCATCATGACGTCGAGCACGATCAGATCGAAATCGAGACCGACAAGCTTTCGCCTGGCTTCGCCGGAATTTCCGGCAACGGTGACGCGAAAGCCGTTCTCGGTCAGATACTGCTTGAGCAGGTTGCGGATGCGGGTGTCGTCATCGACCACAAGCAGATGCGGTGCGTCGTCGTCCGGTGCTGCCGGGTGATCAACCCTCTCAATGGTCTCCATGGCTTTTCCCCGATGCGTTCGCAGGCACAATGTCGATCTGCGCTCTTAGTTCCGGATTCACCATCGCTTCCAGGAAACGTTCGATCAAGGTGCGTTCGGTGGCTCCGGAATCCTCCAATGCCGCACGGATGCGGCGCGACTGTGGCCGTGCCAGCGCCAGCGCCAGGGCACGGCCCTTGGCCGTCGGATAGAGTTCGCGCTGGCGACGGTCGCGAGGGCCTTGCAACTGGACGATATGATCGGTGTCGATCAGCTGCTTGAGCACGCGCGCCAGGCTCTGCTTGGTGATTTTCAGCACGTCCAGCAGTTCGGCGACGGTGAGGCCCGGCCGGCGATTGACGAAGTGCAGGACGCGGTGGTGGGCGCGGCCGAAACCATAGTCGGCCAGGATCTGATCGGGATCGGAGGTGAAATCGCGATAGGCGAAGAAGAACAATTCGATGATGGCGAAGTCGATGCCGTCCTCGTCGGTGATCGCCGTCCTGATCGGTTTTCCGGCAACTGGGCTTCGATCCGTCATCTTTTCTCCATGCGAAGCAGGAAATTATGTCAGTACTATTGACGTAATTTCCTGGCAATGGTAATTTTTGGCAAGCTTTTCGGTGGATTGCGAACGAAAAGGCAAAGGGAAGCGGTTTTTCCGGAACTTCCTGAGTTTGCCAACCCTCAAATATCCGCCTACGCTTTGAGACACCGGCTGCCCGGCGCGGCCGAGACGAAACACGCAACGAAAAAAATGTGCGGGCCGCCGCTCGCGGGAGGTTTCCATGGCATCCGTTCCCTTTGACCAGCTGGACGGCTTTATCTGGATGAACGGCGAGTTCGTCAAATGGGGCGACGCCAAGATCCACGTGCTGACTCACGGCCTGCATTATGCCGGCGCCGTCTTCGAGGGCGAGCGCGCCTATGGCGGCGAGATTTTCAAGCTCAACGAGCATACCGAGCGCCTGCATGAATCGGCACATCTGCTCGGCTACACGATTCCCTACTCGGTGGCCGAGCTCAACGATGCCTCCACCACGCTGTTGAAGAAGCAGGGGTTCCAGGACGCCTATGTCAGGCCGATCGCCTGGCGCGGCAGCGAGCAGATGGGCGTTGCGGCGCAGAACAATCGTATCAACTGCGCCATCGCCATCTGGCAGTGGCCGAGCTACTTCGATCCGGCACAGAAGCTCAAGGGCATCCGTCTCGATCTGGCGGAATGGCGCCGGCCCGATCCGCGCACCGCGCCGTCCAAATCGAAGGCCTCCGGCCTCTACATGATCTGCACCATGTCCAAGCATGCCGCCGAAGCCAAGGGCTATGCCGATGCCATGATGCTTGACTGGCGCGGCCAGGTCGCGGAAGCGACGGGCGCCAACATCTTCTTCGTCAAGGACGGCAAGATCCATACGCCCACGCCCGATTGCTTCCTCGACGGCATCACCCGCCGCACGGTCATCAGCCTTGCCAAGGAGCGTGGCATCGAGGTGATCGAGCGCGCGATCATTCCGGACGAACTCGAAGGCTTCCAGCAGTGCTTCCTGACCGGAACGGCGGCTGAAGTGACGCCGGTTTCGGAGGTTGGGCCCTACCGATTCGAGGTCGGCGAAATCGCCAAAACACTGATGAATGACTACTCGGCCGCAGTGCAACCCAAGCATGCGATCGCCGCAGAATAGCGTAAGTCACAGCTTTTTAGTCAAGCAGGGGCGGTTTTCGGGCCGCCCCTTTTATTTCAGCATCTCTGCATTTGACTTTCCTCCAATTCAGCGTCTCATGATGGCGTCGGCCCGGGAGGCTGGCAGTTATGGAGGGACTGGTAATATGGATATGAACACGCTTCTTCCGATCATTATTCAGGTGATTACGGGTATCATCGGTGGTCAGGCGGTGGGCGCGGCGCTCAAACAGGCAGCCTTGGGTCAGCTTCCCAAGATTCTGGGCGGCGCTCTCGGCGGCGTCGGCGGCGCGGCTATCCTCGGCAGCCTGCTCGGCGGCGGTGCGGTCGATCCGGCAGCGGCTGCGGCGGCCACCAGCGGATTGGGCAGCGCGTTGAACCTCAACAACATCGTTGGCGGTGCCGGCGGCGGCGCCATCCTGACCGGCATCATCGGCGCGGTCATGGGTGCGATGAAGAAATAAGCCTTCAGCGTTTCAGGCTTCTCGCATGGGCGGCTGCGGCCGCCCATTTCTATTTTTGGGCTAACTCGCCGGCCGCTTTTTGGCGGTGGACGGCTTTCGCCTCTGTCTCTACATCGGAGATGAGATAGCGAAAGGACGATCATGGGGCAGCTCAATGCCGGCATCGTGCCGGTCACACCGTTCCAGCAGAATTGCACCATCCTGTTCGACATGGATGACAAGCATGGTGTCGTCGTCGATCCGGGCGGCGATATCGAGAAGCTGCTGTCGGTGCTGAGAGACAACGCGATCACCGCGGGCGCGATCTGGATCACGCATGGCCATATCGATCATGCCGGCGGTGCGATGGAACTGAAGGAGGCGCTCGGCGTCGACATCATCGGCCCGCACGAGGCCGACAAGCCGCTGCTGGCCAATCTCGAGAACCAGGCCAAGCGCTTCGGCATCACCGATCCGGTGCGCAACTGCGTGCCCGACCGGTTTCTCACCGAAGGCGAAACCGTGTCGTTCGGCCAGCATGTGTTCGAGGTTCTTCATTGTCCCGGTCACGCGCCCGGCCATGTCGTCTACTACAACCGTGCGGCGAAGTTCGCCCATGTCGGCGACGTGCTGTTTCGCGGCTCGGTCGGACGCACGGATCTGCCGGGCGGTGACCATGCCGCGCTGATCGCCTCGATCAAGGAGAAGCTTCTGCCGCTTGGCGACGACATCGGCTTCATCTGCGGCCATGGGCCTGGTGGCCGTTTCGGCGAGGAGCGGCGGACCAATCCGTTCCTGACCTGATGCTTTTTGCTTCGACGGCAAAATCGAACAAGAAAAAAGCGCCGGCCTTGCGGACAGCGCTTTTTAGCTTTGGGGCAGGGACACCTCAGTTGGCGGTGCAGAAATGCTGCTCGCCGTCATTGCCGGTGAAGGTTCCCGAGCGGGAGTTGAAGGTCCGGTAGCGATCCGAGCAGTATTCGTACCATTCGCGGGTCCACGGCTCGGCGTAGCGGTCGGCATAAACGACCCGCGGCTGTACGTAGTAGCGGCGTACCGGTGCCGGCCGGGCGTAACCATCGTAGTCGTCATAGCCGGGATCGTAGTATCTCGGCTGCGGGTTGTTGAGCGCGCCAACGATCAGCGCGCCGGCTGCCAGGCCAAGGACGCCGGCGGCGAGGGCGTCACCATTGTGATGCCGGTGATGGCGCCACTCATCGGCATTGGCCGCAGGCAAGGTGGCGAGCGTGGTCGCGGCGATGGCTGCGGACAGGATGGTGGTCTTGAAAATGCGATTCATCTTGGTCTCCTTCGTGCCGGCCCGTGCAGTTTTCGGGGGGATGCGGTCCGGCTTTACCAAAGATTAATAGGCGACCGTGGCTGAACGGGGGCTGAACGAAATTTTCGGACGTTCAATGCGTGCGCCAGAAACCGCACGCTCGCAGAGAGCGGACATCACCCCGTTCGGTCCTGTCTTTCAGGCCGGCTCAGCCGACCGAAAGGTTGACGGCCTTCGGCCCCTTGCCACGCTTGTCCGGCTCGGTGTCGAAGGACACTTTCTGCCCATCCTCAAGACCGGGAAGACCCGACGCCTGCACGGCGGAAATATGGACGAAGACATCCTTCGCGCCATCGTCCGGCGTGATGAAGCCGAAGCCTTTGGCATGATTGAAGAATTTGACGGTGCCGGTCTGCGGCATGGGAAGCTCCCTTTGATCCCATAAAGTCCAGTCTCGGGCCGGCAAATGCCCGAAGGGAAATTTGTCCTTTATTTTAGCGCTATCGGCAAGAGAAAGTTTTGCGGGGGCGGGCTAAAGCGCGTCGCGTTGAAGCGGATTCATGCAACGCACTTTAAGTCTTTGTTTTGATGCATGTCGTTGTCCAAAACCGCTGCGCACTTTTGGGCGACATGCATTAGGCGCGCCGGACACGAAAAAGGCGCGACAAGAACCGTCGCGCCTTCGAAAAAATTCGAGCCCGACTCCGGAAGCCGGCTCAAGGTCTTGCAGCGTCCTCTCGCACGTCCGAACGGACGCGCAATGGTTCAGGCTGCGCGCAGATTGACCGCCTTCGGACCCTTGCCCATGCGGTCGGGCTCGACGTCGAAGGTGACCTTCTGGCCATCCACGAGAGTACGCAGGCCCGAAGCCTCTATCGCGGAAATGTGGACGAACACATCCTTGGCGCCGCCGTCTGGCGTGATGAAGCCGAAGCCTTTGGTCGCGTTGAAGAATTTAACGGTGCCGGTCTGGGCCATTGGGGAAACTCCTTCACCCGTGTCAGTCTTGTGGTTTGCCCGCCGCCTGGCGCCGTGGGCAAGTCCCGGTGGTTGCTTCGGCAGTCACGCATTTGCGCATGGTCAAACCCCCCGCCGAAAACGGGGCCGTCAGAGATTCACAGTATCGGGGAAAGGTCGTCCAAAACGTTCCGCTCTCCGGGTCGCAAATGCCCGAACACAAAATTTATCGCACGGAAACGTGATGGTTGCAAGATAGGCCCGCGGGGCGCCCCGATGGGCGCATCCCGACGTAGCGCATCGATAGACCCGGCTCTCTCCCCGGTCATCGGCCAGAGCCCGGCCACGCATGGTCCAGCGGCGGAAAGCGGGCGATGTCAGGGGTGGCGCCGGCACGCGCGCCGCGTCGTTTCCGCAAACGGCGGACCGCAAACGGGGGTTGCATTTGCGACCGGAATGAAGAGGATTGGCTGGCGTGTTTAGCGCCGGGACGGGGGGCTCGAGGGAGACATATTCATGAGATTTCTTGCGGCAATCTTCTCGCGACAGGGCTTTGCCATCCTGTTCGTGTCGGCAATTCTTGGCGCCTGTACGGTGGTGGTCGATGAGGGACCAGGGCCGCGCCCGCCAAGGCCGGAGCCGCAATTCTGCCCCAAGCACTATGAGCCTGTCTGCGCCCGGCGGGGCGGCGACCGCCAGACCTTTGCCAATGCCTGCCTTGCCGAGCGGGCCGGATATCGCATTCTGCGCGACGGCGAGTGCCGCGACGGTGGTGGTGACGGCGAGGAGCAGACATTCTGCACCCGCGAATATGCTCCGGTCTGTGCCCGCCGCCATGGCGAACTGCGCACTTTCCCGAACGAATGCGAGGCACGTGCCGCCGACTACAACGTCGTCGACGACGGTCCCTGCTGAGGAGTGAGCGGGGCGCGTCTCACACCTCTACGGGATACGCCCCATCAGCCGGCCCGGCGTAAAGCTCGCTGCCATCCTCGTCGGAAATGCGCAGGCGGTCGGGGATCTGCGGCATGGCCAGTGTGTGGAACAACGCGCTCGCGCCTTGCAAGGCGGCGCGCAAATTGGGCGCCTCCAGCGACACCTTGTCGAGCATCGCCTCGTCCGCATCGCGCGACCGATAGAACTCGATGACGAAGTTCAAGCGCGCCTCCGTGTTGGACAGGCATCCTGCATCGCGTTAGATATGCAGCGGCGCCTCTCGCCTTCGAGGCACCGGCGAGCGGTCCGTTTGCTTCCGCTACTTGGACTTCGGCTTCAGTCCGGTTTCCGCCTGCTTGACCGCCGAGCCGAAGGGCGAGGCCGGTTTTGCCGCCACCTTGTCCTTCTTGGGCTTGCGTGTCTCGCGATTGCTGCGCTGTTGACCCTTGGCCATTCTCTGGTCCCTCGTTGTGTGTCTGTTGAGGTGCGGACGAGAGCCTGATCCATTCGGGTGGATCGGGATGGGGCTCTGTCTTGTTATTCAAGCGCGATGGTCTAGACCGCCGGATTGTCGGCCGCTTCGAGATTGTCTTCCGTGGTGACCCGCTCGTGGGTCTCCTGCTCGCTGCGGATGCGGTATTGCGGCGAGCCGTCCTTGACCGGCATCATGCTCTTGATCTGGAACAATTCCGCGGTCTTCTGCACCAGGCCGGTGCGGCTTTTCATGCGCACTGTCTGGCCGATCGCGAAAAGATGCGCGGGCGTGTCGGTGCGTGGGCGTGCATTCTGCTGGAAACGGATCATGCGGCGTTCTCCCGGTCTTGCCGAAGCGCTGTTTCGAGTTCGGCGTGGTCGATGGCGATGAGCTGGCTGGTCGGGCTTTTCACCGTCCTTGCCGGCAGATGGATGAAGGTGGCGACACGGCGCCAGGCAAGCCACGACATGCCGTCGATCAGCTCTTCGTCGTGGTCGATGTCATAGTCGCCGGCCGGCAATTTTCCTTCCAGCCCGCCGAGCACGAAAGGTGCTGCGAAGTGGGCGATGGAATGGGTGGTGCGGCCGGACATTCTGGTGCCTCGATGTTCTATCAATCCGCGCGAGCGGTTTCTTGAAAGAGAGAAATGGTCGCGAGGTGTCGCGCGCCCTGTATCGGCAATCTGGGTATCGGCGATCTTGAATGAGGTTGACGGGTCGAGACTCTGACGCCGCGAGATGCCAAGCCTGACCCAAAATTGACCTCAAATCTTTATTCCGGAATCCCGGATAAATCAAGAAGATTCCTGTAAATCCCTGATCTTATCGCAAAAATCGTCCCCTATAACTATCTGTAGAATGCTGATAGGGTGCGGACGCATTCTCAAAAATTGTTTGATATTTCGCCGGAACATTTGTCCCGGCATTTGTATTTTATTTAGGCGTAGGAGGAGAAAACATGATTTCTGTAAAAACCCCGGACGGCTCCACCGTGACAATCAAGCCGATCGTCAAGCCGATCAAAGTCATCTCGGCGCGGCTGACGATCAGAAGCGACGAGGCAGCAAGGCGGATGATCGCCGACACCGACGGCACGCTGCGCCGCGCGCGCCAGCTTGCCGAAAGCAACCGCCTGATTTGACAGGGGCGGATCCCGTCTTGATCCGCTCTTGAATCTGCGTCTGCCATGGCTTAGGTCCGGCAAGCGGACAAACACGGTAGGTTTCCCATCACCAGAGATCCAAAACAACGGGCAGGCGCAGGCGGACAGCCGCCGCTAGGGCTAGACCAGCGCGTGCAGCAGGCGTTGCATCTGCATCAGGCCGGCCGCCGGCAAGAGGCCGAGATGCTGTACCGGCAGGTGCTGGCGCAAAAGGCCAATCACCCTGCGGCTGCGCATTTCCTCGGGCTGCTGCTGCACCAGACCGGGCGCAGCGCCGATGGGCTGGCGTTGCTCGAACAGTCGGTGCGTTTGCTGCCGAACAATCCGGATTTTCTCAACAATCTCGGCACGGTGATGCGCGATCTCGGCCGCGTTGCCGCGGCCGTGGATTTCTTCCGCGGTGCAGTGAACCTCAAGCCAGATCAGCTCGCGGCGCGCGACAATCTCGGTTCGGCGCTGAAACAGCTCGGCCAGTTCGAGGATGCCGAAGCCATCTATCGCGGCACGGTCGGACGCAATCCCTTCCATGTGCGTGCACGCATCGGGCTAGCCGAAACGCTGCAGGAAGCAGGGCGTCTGGATGAGGCGTTGGCAACCTTCCGCGAGGCGCTGACGATCCGGCCGAAGGATGCCGACCTGTTGCACGGCTTAGGCGTCGGGCTGATGGAAAAGGGCAAGCTCGACGAGGCGGCCGATCTCTTCCGGCAGGCGCTGGCGGTCGATCCCGGCATGGCGAGAGCCTGGCTGATGCTGACGCAGGTCAAGCCGCAAAAGGAGCGCGACGTGGAACTGACCGGCATGGAGGCACAGCATGCCAAGGCGGCGGCCGACAGCCTGGCGCGCATGCAGCTGTCCTTCGGTCTCGGCAAGGCCAATGACGATTTGAAGGACTATGGCCGCGCCTTCGATTATTTCGCCGAGGGCAATGCGATCCGGCGCAAAGGCATCGACTACGATGCGGGCAGGACGCGCGCCGAATTCGAGGCGATGAAGGCGACCTTCAACGCCGGCTTCTTCGAAAAGCACAGACCGAGCACGATCAGCGACGACACGCCGATCTTTATTGTCGGCATGCCGCGCTCCGGCACTACGCTGATCGAGCAGATCATCGCCAGCCATCCCAAGGTCTATGGCGCGGGCGAGCTCTCGATCCTGAAGACGGCGGTGGGAAAACAGTTTCCGCTGACCATGAAGGGCGGCTTCCCCCAGGGCATAGCCGACATGCCCGACAAGGCCTTCTTCGAGGCAGGTCAGGCCTATCTCGACATGCTGCACGCCCGCTATCCCGGCTTCCGGCATGTCACCGACAAGATGCCGGGCAATTTCCTTTTGGTCGGCTTCATCCATCTGATGCTGCCGAAGGCAAAGATCATCCATTGCGCGCGCGATGCGGCGGCGACATGCCTGTCGATCTACAAGGTGCATTTCCGCGGCGACAGCCATCGCTACGGCTACGACCTTGGCGAGCTCGCCGATTTCCACAATCTCTACACCGACATCATGGCGCATTGGCGCGCCGTGCTGCCCGGCGTCGTGCACGATGTGCGCTACGAGGATTTCGTCGCCGACCAGGAAGGGCAGACGCGGGCGCTGATCGCCCATCTCGGCCTGCCCTGGGATGACGCCGCGCTGTCGTTCCACGAGACCGACCGTCCCGTGCGCACGGCCTCGGCCGCGCAAGTGCGCCAGCCGATGTACCAGGGCTCGGTCGATCTGTGGAAGCGCTATGGCGACCGGCTCAAGCCGTTGCTCGACAGGCTGGACTGAACAATCAGGCCAATGCCTTGAGCTGATCGGCTTGCGCCTTCTGCTCGTAGCACAGAAAGACGTTGCCATTGCCAAAGGTCTGCGATCGGCTCAGCTTTATGTCGAGCCGTTTGCCGATGCCTTCGAACATCGTCCTGCCGGCGCCGAGCACGACCGGAACGATGACGAATTGGTATTCGTCGATCAGACCTTCCTCGGCCAATTGGGCGATGAGATTGCCGCTTCCCAGGATGGTTATGTGATTGCCCGGCTGCTGCTTCAGTTCCCGGAGCTTCGCGGCTGGTCCGCTTTTGACCAACTCGGTGTTGTTCCAACTGGCTGCGTCGAGCGTGCGGGAAAACACGACCTTCGGCATGGTGTTCATTCGATCGGCGACCACCGGCGCGATCTGTGCGGCCAGCGGCGTTGGCCAGAACTGGATCATCAGGTCATAGGTGACGCGGCCTAGCACCAGCATGCCGCCGCCTTTGGCATTGTTGGCGACGAAGGCGTTCCATTCCGGGTCCTGGCTGTGCGCCCAATCCATGGCGCCGTGCCCGTCGGTAAAATAGCCATCGAGCGATATGCTGTTGAAAACGATCAGCTTGCGCATAAGTCGGTCCTATTTTTTCGAGAAATCGAGTCGAGTTTCGCGTTCTGCCGTTGGCATCGGAACGCCCGGTCTACAGTTCCATGAACGGCTGGAAGCCGCCGAAGATCATGCGCTTCATATCGAAGGGCATAGGCCCCCAATCGGGCGTCAAACGCGGGTCGGCCATGACCTTGGGCATCACCGTGTCGCGACTTTCCCTCGATTCATAGACCACCCAGGAAAAGACGACGATCTCGTCGTCTTTTGCCTGCACGGCACGCGGAAACGAGGTCACCTCGCCATAGGGCACGTCGTCGCCGATGCATTCGACATAGGCGAGTGCGCCGTGTTCCATCCATATGGGGCCGGTGAGGTTGGCCAGCCTTTTGTAGTCATCGAGATTCGCCTTGGGCACGGCGAGTACAAAACCATCGACATAGGACATGAGGTTCTCCTGGGTTAGCGGCGCTCTTCCTTCTCCCCTTGTGGGAGAAGGTGGATCGGCGCGCAGCGCCGAGACGGATGAGGGGTGTCCCAGCTTGGCGCCAAGTTACCCCTCACCCGGATTGCCAGCCGAATTGCCAAGAGCAATCCGGGGCAATCCGACCTCTCCCACAGGGGGAGAGGTAAAAGCCTCAGGCTTTCTTGGCTGGTGCGTTCATGGCCCACTCGACACCGAAGGGGTCGCGCATGTTGCCCCACTGGTCTCCCCAGAACATGACCTGGAGCGGCACGGCGACTTCGCAGCCGGCCTCGACGGCGCGCTTCCACCAGGCTTCGATCTCGTCGCTGCCGAGGTGGAGCTGCATGGTGTAGCCCTGCGGCTTGACGGCGGGCATCCCGTTTTCGGGGTAGAAATCGGAGAGCATCAGCGTCGAGCCGTTGATGTGAAGGTGGATGTGCATGGTGCGGCCCTGGTCATCCGGCGGGTAGAAGAACACCTGCTCGGCGCCAAAAGCCTTCTTATAGAACTCGGCAGCCTTGAAGGCGCCGTCCAGTTGCAGATAGGGGGTCAATCCACCGAGAACTTTCGCGGCCGGCTGAACGGGGGTCTGGTCGGTCATGTCTTGCTCCTCTTTGCGTTGGGTCCGGGCGTGTGATCTGGCCTTGCGGACCATAGGACGAACGAGGTGACGGCATTCCTACATGGCCGCCGCGATTTTTTTGCGTGAAATGAACTTGCGTCGGGGGCCGCCAATCAGAGCGCAAATCTCGGAGCTCGCAGGCTAGAAAAGGGGGCTCCGCGCCGCTTCCTCAAGCCCCCTTGGGACGACCATGATCCTTTACTACCAGACCCACTCGCCCTTCGCGCGCAAGGCACTCGTCTTCGCGCATGAGGTCGGTATTGCCGATCGGCTCGAGGTCATTCATCACGAGACCAGCCCGACCTCGCGCAATGCGCGCATCTATGCCGAAAACCCGCTTGGAAAGGTGCCGGTGCTGTTGCGGCCAGACGCGTCGCCGCTCTTCGATTCCGATGTCATCTGCGCCTATTTCGACACGCTGCATGACGGCCGCAAGCTGCTGCCGCAAGACGGAGAGGCGCGCTGGCAAGCATTGCGGCTGCAAGCATTCGCTCAAGGGTTGGCGCAGACGGGCATAGCTTTGCGTTGGGAGACGGAAAGGCGGCCCGAACAGTTGCGTTATGCTGCTCTTGCCCAGGGATACCGGGACAAGATCGAGGCGAGCTATGACTGGATCGAGAGCACGCTGGATGATGAGGCCCCGCTCCATGTCGGCCATATAGCGCTCGCCACCACACTGTCCTGGATGGCATTCCGCCAGCTTCCGTCGTTTCGCGAGCGGGCAGGCTGAGGCGCTGGTTCGAGGCTTTCGAAAGGCGCGGATCGATGCAGGCGACGCCGCTGTCGGGCGACACGCACGATTGAGCAATGGTCGCCCCGTGGCGGCCTACATCGATATTGTCCGACCGCATGGTCAGGGCGCCCTGCGGATCCGCGGGCCGTTTTGCGCGTCGATGACGATTTCCGGCCAGCCGATATCCTTGCGCAGTTCGATCGGCAGGGACAGCAGCTCGCGCTCGCTGCGATGGCGGGCGCGGTTCTGTGCGTAGCGGGTGGCGACGCGGCCTATGGATGACAGAATGGACATGATGCTTTCTCCTCAGATGAAGCCGGCATCATCGTGTCGGCATCCCAAGGACGCGGTACGTTCAGGCGATCCGACAGAGCGCCGGAAGTATTTTACGAGACATGCGAAAACATGGGCCGCAACGCCATGCGGCCCATGCATTCCGGTAGTTCCTCAACCCGCCACTTCGGCCACCGAGCGGAAGAAATCCTCGGGGTCCTCGACCTCGATCAGCTTCCGCTTCTCGATCAGCCAGAAGCGGTTGCCGATCACCCTGATGAAGGAACGGTCGTGCGAAGCGAGCAGACAGCTTGCCTGATGCGCCAGCAGTTCCCCCTCCAGCGCTTCCTGGCCGTCGATATCGAGATGGTTGGTCGGCTCGTCGAGCAAATAGAAGTTGGGGTTGGCGAGCCTGAGCGCCAGCATCATCAACCGCGCCTTCTGCCCGCCCGACAGCACGGCGATCTTTTTCTCCTGCATCTCGATGACCACGCCGGCGCCGGCAAGCAGCGAGCGGGCGCGCTGCTCGCCGACATCGTAGCGGCGTGAGACCATCGCCAGCGGCGTGTCGTCGCTGCTGATGCCGGCCAGCGCCTGGTCGCTGTAGCCGAGCGCCGTCGACGGCGTCACCTTCACGTTCGGCACCGTTTCCGGCTCGGCGATGGCGTTGCGGATCAAGGTGACGAAGCGCGACTTGCCGACGCCGTTGCGGCCGAGCAGGACTATACGGTCGCCCTGGCAGATATGACGCTTGCCGGTCCGAAACAGCAGGGTTCCGTCAGGTGTTTCGACCGCCGCATCGTCGAGCGTGATCAGCACCTTGGCATGGGTGCCGCGATTGACCAGCCTGATCGCGCCCGCCGATTTCTCGCGGTGTGCCGGTGCCGCTGATACTTCGAGGCGCTCTGCCCGCTGGTTGAGGTGCTTGGTCTTGACCACCAAAAGATCGCTGCCCGAATTGATGCCGATGTTGTTGAGCTTGGCGGCCTGCCGGCGCAATTGCTGCGCCACCTTCATGTCGCGCTCGAACTTGCGCGCCATCGAGGCGTCGACTTCGTCCAGCGCCTGCCTCGCTCTGGAATAGGGCAGCGCAAACACCGGCGATTGTTCCGGGCGCAGGAACAGCGTCCTGTTGGTGACGGCGTCGAGGAATGCACGGTCGTGGCTTGCGATGACCACCGGCACCTCGCGAGGCAACGCGTTCAGCCAGGTTTCCAGCTGGCCGATCTTGGCGAGGTCGAGATGGTTGGTCGGCTCATCGAGCAGCAGCACATCCGGATCGGTGACCCAGACACGCGCGATCAGCGCCAGCCTTTGCCAGCCACCGCTCAAGGCCCGCATCGTCCGTTCGCGCATCGGCTCCGGCACATCGAGCGAATCCAGCACCACGTCGACGCGCCACAGCTCGCTTTCGGCCTGCTCCGCCGGCAAGGCATCGGCGACAATGTGATGAAAGCTGTGGTCGAGGAGAGCTGGCGGAACCGACTGCTCGACATGACCGACGCGCAGGCCGCGGGTGCGGGTGATGTCGCCGGAGGTCGGCTCGATCACGCCGGTCAGGCATTTGAGCAGAGTGGATTTGCCGCGACCGTTGGCGGCAACGATGCCGAGCCGGTCGCCGGCGCCGATGGTGAGGTCGAGATTGGAGAACAGCGGCGCACTCATGGTGACGCCGAGGGATTTGAGGCTGATCAGGGCCATTTTGATTTCTCTGGTCTGTCCGGAGGAAAGGTCCGGTTCAATGCACTTTGACGGTGCGCAGGCTGGCCATCAGGCTCGGCGTTGCGGCACCACGAAGGGCAGACCAAATAATCGAAGCGGGAAAAACCCGTGATGACCCTGGTCAGCCCTGCAAGCAAGCTCGCAGGGCAGAAATCGGGCCACGCTGACGATGGTGACGAGAAAAATCAAACACGTGAGCCCTCCTTTCAAGACGTTCGAGTGTGCGGAGCGATTACACCAAAGGCTGGGCGGATGGCAAGGGGACCGCTTTCGCCCGGCGCGGGAACGGATCCAGCACCAGCAAGCAACCGCAGATGATCGCCACCGCGCCGAAGCCCTGGATGATGGTCAGCGACTCGCCGAGCATGACCGTGCCGACCAGCACCGCGATCACGGTCACGGCGAACTCGACGCTGATCGCCCTGGTGGCGCCGATGCTGGAAACCAGCCGGAAATAGACGACGTAGGTCATTGCGCTCATCACGCAGGCGAGAATGGCGAGATAGAGGAAGTCCACGACGCGCGGCATTGCCGGTACCGGCACGGCGAGCAGCAGCGGCAGCGTCATCAACCCGCCAAACAGGAAGGCGGCACTGGTGACTTCCAGCGAGCCAACCGAGCGCAAATGACGGTTGGCGTAGTTGCTGCCGAATGCCGCCGAGAAGGAACTGAGCAGCGAGGCGGCGCAGCCGAGTGCGAAGGATGTCGTCATTGGCACCGAGGGAAAGCCGACGAGCACCATGATGCCGGCGGCCCCGAGCAGCAGGCCGGCCAGCCCGCGCACGGTGATGCGCTCCAGCCCCCAAAGCTGGGAAAGGATCATCGAGAACAGCGGGATCGCCGCGACGAGAATGGCCGCCATCGCCGTGCCGATGCGCGGGGTGGCATAGGACAGACCGATCAGCTGTGCCGCAACCGTCGTTGCGCCGACCATGGCGAATGGCCGCCAGCCGGCGCTGAAATCGAGCTTGCGCCTGGTCGCACCCGCCAGCAGCAGCAGCGTGACGCCGGCGATCAGCGACCGCAAGGTGACCGCGCCGATCCAGCCAAAGGCATGCACCACCTTGAGCAGGACCAGGAATGACAACCCCCAGGTGATGGCCAGGAAGATGTAGGAGGCGACGTCTCTGGGTTTCATGGTTGGGGGGTCAGTGGGAGGGCTTGCTGCGCGGAGGGGATCGCAACCGGCCGTATCGGTTCCGCCGGCGGCTGGCAAGGGTGGGCTCATGGTCCAGCGGGGCTGCTCATGCGTTGCAAAGCCGGGACTATCAATGCGCCGACGGTGGAGCGCTTCCCTTCTCCTCTTGTGGGAGAAGGAAAAGCAGGCGCTACCGTCCCGGCCTGCCCGTCTTGCCCGGCCGGCGCTTTTCGCGGCGAGCATCTGCCGGATCTTCATAAGAGCCGATGCCGGCGCGTTCGCGCTTGACCGGCTTGTCGCCTTCGATCGGCGTTTCGGTCCGCCGCACGGTCATCTCGTCGAGAGAATTCTTCTTGAACAGCGGCTTGGTGGTGTCACCCGGAATGCCGAAGTCGGAGCCATGCGCCTCTTCGGCTGATTGTTTCTTGAACAGCACGCGCGACACCGCACCGGCCGGTGTCGGCATGTCGGTGCCTGGCCCCATGGCGTCGAGATCTGGCTTGCGGAAGAGGTTGGGCCGGGCAGCCTTGGCCGCCGCTTCGGCGGCTTGTGCCGCGTCGAGCTTGCGGAAACGCTCCTGTTCCTCTGATGTACGATGCTTGGCCACGCCCTTGTTGTGCTTGCCCTTCTCGCGGCCCGAGACTGGGCTTTCCATGTCGGCATATTTGGCGAGCGGGTCCTCGGAGATGGACAGCTCCATCTCGCGCAGCCGCTTGATCTCGTCGCGAATGCGGGCGGCTTTCTCGAAATCGAGATTGGTGGCGGCCTCGCGCATCTGCTTGTCCATGGCGTCGAGATGGGCCTTCAGATTGTTGCCCATCATGGCGCCGGCGCTGTCGGTGAACTGCGAGATATCGGCGCGGACGTGGTCCTTCTCGTAGACCGAATCGAGAATGTCGGAGATGCGCGACTTGACCGATTCCGGCGTGATGCCGTTGGCCTCGTTCCACTCCATCTGCTTCTCGCGGCGGCGACCGGTCTCGGCCATCGCCCGCTCCATCGAGCCGGTGATCTGGTCGGCATAGAGGATGACCTTGCCGTCGACATTGCGAGCGGCGCGGCCGATGGTCTGGATCAGCGACGTCTCCGAGCGCAAAAAGCCTTCCTTGTCGGCGTCGAGAATGGCGACGAAGCCGCATTCGGGAATGTCGAGACCCTCGCGCAACAGGTTGATGCCGACCAGCACGTCGAAAGCGCCGAGGCGCAAATCCCTAAGGATTTCGATGCGCTCCAGCGTGTCGATGTCGGAGTGCATGTAGCGGACGCGGATGCCTTGCTCGTGCAGATATTCGGTCAGGTCTTCGGCCATGCGCTTGGTCAGCACCGTCACCAGCGTGCGGTAACCGGCCTTGGTGGTATCGCGGATTTCGCCAACGACATCGTCGACCTGGCTCTTGGCCGGACGCACCTCGACCGGTGGGTCGATCAGGCCGGTCGGGCGGATGACCTGCTCGGCGAAGACGCCGCCGGACTGTTCCATTTCCCAGCCGCCGGGCGTCGCTGAAACCGCCACCGAGAGCGGCCGCATAGCGTCCCATTCCTCGAAGCGCAGCGGCCGGTTGTCCATGCACGACGGCAGACGGAAGCCGTATTCGGCCAGCGTCGCCTTGCGCCTGAAGTCGCCGCGATACATGCCACCGATCTGCGGCACGGTGACGTGGCTTTCGTCGATGAAGACCAGCGCATTGTCGGGGATGTATTCAAACAAGGTCGGCGGCGGATCACCGGGCTGGCGGCCGGTGAGATAGCGCGAATAGTTCTCGATGCCGGCGCAGGAGCCGGTGGCTTCCAGCATTTCCAGATCGAAGCGTGTGCGCTGCTCCAGCCGCTGCGCCTCCAGCAGGCGGCCGGCGCGCTCAAGCTCCACCAGCCGGTGCTTGAGCTCTTCCTTGATCGACTTGATGGCCTGGTTCAGGGTCGGACGCGGCGTCACATAGTGCGAGTTGGCGTAGATCTTGACGCTCTTCAGCTCGCCGGTCTTCTGGCCGGTCAGCGGATCGAATTCGGTGATCTGCTCGATCTCGTCGCCGAACATCGAAATGCGCCAGGCGCGATCCTCAAGGTGGGCCGGAAAGATCTCGATCGTGTCGCCGCGCACGCGAAACGAGCCGCGGACGAAGTTGATGTCCTGCCGCTTGTATTGCTGGGCGACGAGATCGGCGAGCAAGGCGCGCTGGTCGAGCCGGTCGCCGATCTGCATCTGGAAGGTCATCGCCGTGTAGGTCTCGACCGAGCCGATACCGTAGATGCAAGACACCGAGGCGACGATAATGACGTCGTCGCGCTCGAGCAGCGAGCGCGTCGCGGAATGGCGCATGCGGTCGATCTGCTCGTTGATCGAGGATTCCTTCTCGATGAAGGTATCGGTGCGCGGGACGTAGGCTTCCGGCTGGTAGTAATCGTAGTAGGAGACGAAATACTCSACSGCRTTKTYSGGGAAGAAKYTCTTGAACTCGSAATAGAGCTGSGCCGCCAGCGTCTTGTTGGGCGCCAGGATSAGGGCAGGGCGCTGCGTCTCCTCGATCACCTTGGCCATGGTGAATGTTTTGCCCGAGCCGGTAACGCCGAGCAGCACCTGGGTGCGGTCATTGTCGTTGACGCCCTCGACCAGATCCTTGATCGCCGTCGGCTGGTCGCCGGCCGGCTCGAAATCCGACACCATTTTGATGGCGATGCCGCCTTCAGATTTTTCCGGACGGGCAGGGCGGTGCGGTGTCCAAAGCACGCCGTCCTTGTGCAAGGGATTGCCGGATTCGATCAGCGCCGACAGCGCGGCGACCGTGGCGGTGACGCCGCCGGAGGCCATGGTCTCGGCGTCCTCCAGCGAAATGTCGAGGCCGGCGACTGGATTGAGGCCAGCCGCGGTTCGCTCCCGAGCCGAGGCCGCGCCGCCCATCGAAGTGCCGCGCGCCGAGCGGCCGGGCGCGGCGGAGCGTTCAGGGATCTTTTTTGCGGCCTTCGGCGACTTGCTGGAGGCGCGCCCTTCCTTCTCGGCTTCCTGTTCGATCTGCTCGGCCCAATCGGCGATCGAGCCGGTCAGCGGCGCACCGCTGAATTCGGCTTGCGGCGCCTCGGCAAAGCCGCCCTTGTGCAGGGGCTGAGAGGCATCGAGGAAATCGGTCAGCGGGCTGCGCCGCTTGGGTGGCGAAGCGCTGTTGTCGCCCGCCGGCGGCGGCGTCTTTTTATCGGGAGATTTGGCCATGTTCCGAATATGGGCAGAGTCAGCCAAAATGGAAAGAGCCGAGTGGCGAGCCGCTCGGGACGAAACCAGGCTGCTGACACAAGGGTGTCAGGAGCCGTGTCGCCTGGAACCGCTCTCTCCCCTCAATTGAACCACAGCGCAAACGTCAGAAACCCGCTGCCGCCGAACTGGCGCTGGATCTGGTTGAATTCCTCGCTGGTCAGGATCTTTCCGCTTTCGAGATAGGGGGCGACGGCCGGGCCGGTGATCGACAGCACCAGATCGAAGGTTTTCGGTTCGTCGAAGAACCGCTTCATGTTGATGCCTTTGCCGGTGATGCGGAAATGCGGCAGCAAGGTGCGGCCTTCGAGCAGATCCTCGGCCATGGTCAAGGTGGCGAGCCAGGCCTGGACCTGCTCCTCGCCGACTTCGAGGCCGGTGAGCCGGTTGGTGCCTTTCTGCTGCGGGCCGGGCAGCCATTCGCGGTCATTGTCGGTCTCGGCGCGGATCGATTTCCAGTCTTCGCGCGACAGCCGGATCATTTCCAGCAGATGACGCCGCGCTGCTTGACGGCGCTCCGGCTCGACCACCGGCCAGTTGATGAGATGCACAAGAGAGATGAAATCGGCGAGGCGCCATTCCGAGGTGAGGATACCGCCGCCCATGCCGCCGTCCGGCGGGACGAGAATGTCCTGCAGCGGCAGTTTTGCGCGCGGAAACAGCATGTGAAACGAGCCGTCGAACATGTTCCTGAAGTCATGCGCCAGCCAAAAATCCGCCTGCGCCATCAGGAATTCGGCATAGCCCTGCAGCCAGAAACCGTCGGCGCGGTCGAAGCGGAAGATGAGCGGGGTGGCGTCCGGCGCATCGCCGCTATTGTTGGACAGTGCCGCCATGATTGCGGCGAGACTTTCCTGCGGCGTGATGTTGCCATCCTCGTCGAGGTCGACGCCGACATGGGCGAGATCGATCTCCATGCCGATATCGGCATCGGCGGGCACTGAACCCAGCGTTGCCGCGGACTTTTCAAGCCGGTCGCGGAAGGCGACCAGGATGGCGCGAAACTGCTCGTAGGTCAGCGGCTCGGGATTGGGATTTTCCGGCACCGGCAGCCGCATCAGCGGTAGCATGAAGGATTGCGGGCTCTCGAAACCGTGGCGGTGCAGGCCACTGGCCAGGATCTCCAGTGCGGCGAAGAATTCGCCGGCGCCGGCGGCATAGGCCGATGCGGAATCGGTGGGGGCGGCGGCCTCCAACGCGGCCAGCGCGCTGTTCCGCTCTGCCACGGTTCTGGCCTCGAACAGAGCGTTTGCGGCATCTGGCGCCGCGGCGAAAGAGGAAGACAGCGGCAGCAGCAGAATGAACGCTGATGCCAGCAGGGTCGAAAGTCGCTTCATAATGATCCTCCGATGGCTGTTCCGCTGCAACCATACACGCATCTGCTGCGCTGCGCCTGCCGGTGCTGATGCGGTGCGGGCCTGTATTTCAATTGGCCAAGACTTCGACGCTTCAACGATCCCGGCAGACAGTCTACACAAGGCAAACGATTGGACATCGCGTGTCGAACTATCCGCTTTCCTATAAACTGTCGTGGCTGCCGCGCTTCCTGAAGCCTTCGCTCAGTGGCGATATCAATGGCTTTGCACCGGCGGCCGCAACCATGATCGAACCGCCGCCGGCGCGGACGGTGCGGCTGGCCTTCGTTGGCGATATCTCGGCGGTTGCCAATCGTGCCATGCCCGAATGCGACCCGGCGATCGCGGCGCTGCTTGGCACCGCCGACCTGGTGATCGGCAATTGCGAAAGTCCGGTCGTGGAGCGACCAAGGGTTGTCGCCGGCACGCGGCTTGGCACGCATCATGCGATGACAGAGCGATTTCTTGCAGACGCGCTGGCGGCTGTCGGCATCCCACGCAAGAAGCTCGTGTTGTCGCTGGCCAACAATCATGTGTTCGACCAGGGCGTGGCGGGCTTTGACGAGACGGTTGCGGCGCTGAAACGCCTCGGCATCCGCAGCATAGGTACCACTGCCAAAGGTCCGATCGCGCGGATTGCGGTCGGGCCGCTGACCATCGGCTTTGCCGCCTTCACCCTGTGGCGCAATGCCGACGCGGCTTTGTTTGCCGGCCGCGTGTCCATGCAAAGCGATCCGGCACTTTGGTCGCGCGATGCGGCCAAGGGCGCCGATCTGCTCTGCGCCGTGCCGCATTGGGATTGGGAGTTCCGGCATTTTCCGCGCGCGCAAACGCGGGCGCTGGCCAGGCATCTGGCCGGGCACGGCGTTGGACTGGTCGCCGGCCACCACGCCCATGTCGTGCAGCCGGTTGAGCGGCTCGGCAAGGCGCTTGTCGCCTATGGGCTTGGCGATTTTCTTGGCACCGCCTTTGCCCACCAGCCATGGCCCGGCCGCATCGGTTGCGTTTTCGTCGTCGACGTTAGTGCCGATCTCGGCAAGCGCGGCGCGATCGCCGCCTACGGGCTGCACCCTTTCATGCGGGTGCGCGCCGGCAATCATGAGCGGCTGGTGCCGGTGGCGGCGCTGCAGGGTCGGATGCGTGGCAGGGTCGAGGGTCGGTTGAAGACGATCTTTGGCGGCTGACGACTTTCCCGCGAAAGCGGCTATCATGGGCCACTAGAGCGTTTCACCGTTTCGCGGAAACGGCGATCCGCTCTATCTCTGTTTTTACGCGATTCCGGGCGGAAAACCGCTCACACTTTTCCTGGAATTGCTCAAAGGCTTGCGAGGGGGCGATGGAAACAGCAGATTTCATGCCGAGCGAAGCGGTGATCGCTGGCATCAGGAAAAATATCGAAGCTTATGAGGCCGGACGGGCGTCGGCCTACCGCCAGGTGCGCTGGCGGGTGCCGGTGTTTTTGGGGCCGCTGCTGGTCTTTGTCGTGCTGGTGGCCTGGCTGTTCAACAAGGTCGCCGACGCCAACGAGCAGTGGTTCTCGACACCGCATGTGTTCCTCTATGTCGGCTGCTTCTTCACAGCGCTGCTGCTCTATTTCCTGGCGATCACACCGGCGACGCGGCTGCAGCAATCGTTTCGCGACACGCTGCTTCCGATCATCTTCGGTTTCATCAGAGATATGCGCTATCAGCATGGCGTGACGCCGAATTCCTTCGACCGGCTGCCGCGCGCCGTGGTCGGCTCCTTCAACCGGCAGGCCTTCGACGACATCGTGTCCGGCCGCTACGAGGACTTTCCGTTCGAACTCTACGAGGCAGAGTTGCGCGTAGGGACGGCCAAAAGCTCGTCGACGGTATTCAAGGGCGTCATCGTTGCCTTCGAGACGATTGCGCCGTTCCCCGGCATATTGGTGGCGGCGCGGCGGGCCAATGCGGTCGTCGGTTTCTTCCGCAGCATATTCACAGCAAAGATGCAGGAATTGTCATCCGGCGACGCGGCGCTCGATGCTGCCTACGAATTTCGCACCGACAATATCGCGGCCGCCCAGCCGCTGGTGACCGGCCGGCTGGCGCAGGCGCTGAAATGGCTGCATGAAACATGGCCCGAGGACCAGGCACGGGTGGCGCTCAACGGCAGCGACGGTTTCCTGCTTTTGCCGCAGCCGAAGAATTTTTTCGAACTGCCCGCTATTTCCGTGCCGCTCGACTACACCAGCCACATCGCGCCGATGATCGCCGACATGGGCGCTATGCTGGCGACGGCGGCGCTGGTGCGCAAGATCGGCGCGAAAGACGACGCGGGCTAGCCGGATCAGGAAACAAAATGTGTCCTCGGCGATGTTATGAGAACCATTTCGTGATGCCGCCGGCCGCGAAATGCGGCAGGCGCGTGATGGTCACAAGACGGTTGTTTCGGGCGACTAACCGACTCTTTTCGTGGGAAAAGCGCTGTAGCAGGCGACCGCCCGATTGGCCGGATCAGCGGGACCGTCTGACAATGTGTCAGAATTAAGTAGCTGATTCTGTTTGCAAAATTCATTCAACGTGATTTGCGGCCGGTAGCTTTCCGTACCAGCTTCGGGGCGTTCGGTGGCTGCCGCTTCCACGAGGCAGCGGTCCCGGCAAACTGAAACGGAGTACCTACCGATGAAGAAAATCCTTGTGACCACCGCCGCCATGCTCGCCTTTGTTGGCGCCGCCTATGCCGCGACCGTTCAAGGCACCATCCAGGCGGTCGATCCGACAACCAAGTCGATCACGCTGGACGACGGCAAGATCTACCAGCTGCCGCCGGAAGCGGCGATCGAAAAACTGAAGATCGGCGCCAAGGTGGCGGTGACCGTCGACGACAAGACCGGGCTGGTCACGTCGATCGAAAAAGCTTCGTAG
Source organism: Mesorhizobium sp. P2_H9 (assembly GCF_056403215.1). NCBI lineage: Bacteria > Pseudomonadati > Pseudomonadota > Alphaproteobacteria > Hyphomicrobiales > Phyllobacteriaceae > Mesorhizobium > Mesorhizobium sp. P2_H9. Next base: position 463,481 of record NZ_JBFUFX010000002.1, read on the forward strand.
AGATATTGCCGGCAGCAGCCTGCTGTCGGAACCTTTTTCAACAATGCCCCCTGTCCCAGGAGTGGTCGGTCCCGTCCGGGGCCGGCCGCTTTCATGCCGATGTTGCCAGTCAGGGCCAGGCGACCAGGATGACGCTCATCAACCCCACCGGCTGCATTCTGCGGCTGGCGTCCTATCCGGAATTGCCGGCGTTCCTCGCCAGCAAACGGCAATTTGATCCGATGGCGCTGTTTTCCTCGACCTTCTGCCGTGCGATCAAAGCGCTAAGCGGCGTGGCATAGCAGACGGCAGGAGCGGCGATGCGAACGAGATCAGCGGCGATGGCACTGGCTGTTGTGGCGCTTTGCTGCGGCCCGGCAGGATCGGAAGACCTCAAGGCGTTCAAGCTGACAATCGACGGCGTCGCCGTCGATATCGATGCCGGCGAGAGCGTCGACGTCACCTTGCCGGATGGGAAGAAGGCCAGGGCGACGCTCCAGCGCAACGACTTCGCCACCTTTTCTGGTGACCATTTCTCCTTCGTCCATCCGAGCGACGTCCAGGTTACCAAGACCGATCTGGATGAGCACACCAGCCAGTATCTGATGGCGTCGGCGCTCGGAACGATCGTCATCCTGCAAGAATATTCGGCAATGAACCCGGTGGCGCTCAACCAGCTGATGCTGCAGGAGATGACTAAGGAATCGGTGCAAGCGGGCGCGACGCTCACCCAGGAGCCGACAACGCGCAAGCTTGCCGATGGCAGGGAACTGACCGGCATCCGTGCCACGGTCAAAACGCGAACCGAAAGCGCCGACTATGAGGTGCTCAGCTTCGGCGCGTCGGATCAGGGCGTCATCATGGTCACGCGCCTTGGCGAGGAAAACGCCAAGACCGAAGGGCCGCTGATCGACAGATTCTGGCAGAGCCTTGAAATTAAGCTTTAGAGCCTGTTGTCCAGTCGGGCTTACAGCCCGTCCGGCATCAGCCCCGTCAGCCAGTTCGCCGACCGCTTGGCGATGCCGACAGTCGCGGACGCGGCGCGGCCGAGGTCGGTCTTGACCACGGCGTAACCGTTTTTCGTGCGATAGAGCACGCCGGTTCCGCCATTGACCACTTGTTCATAGGCGACGGGCCGGGCAGCGGCCGCGTCCATGGCCGTCGTCGGCGAGCCGACGGGGACGCTCGGCCGATGGCTCAGTTCCGGCGGCAGCGGGCTTTCAACCCTGACGACCTTGCTGACAGGCTTCAACTCCGGGCGGGACGCGGTCGCGGCCAGTTGCGAGGAGGACGACGAGCCCTTCGTGCGGCAGATGCCGGAGACCAGCGGGTAGTTGAAATTTTTCTGGTGCAACATCTGGCTTTTCATCGCCGCCTGGCAGTCGGCGATGGTCGCCCATTTGGCCGGCGTTTCGCCGATATACTCGCAGAGCTTGGCGTCGCAGTCGCAGCCGACGATGGTCATGGCGACAAGGGCGGTCTTGATCACGGTCTTGTCCCTTCGAATTGCCCCACGGCAGCCTCTCCATCGCTGCGGAACAAGGCGGGATTTTGGCCACGATCAAGGAATGAGCGCGGCGAAGCGCGACATGACGCCCAAGGGTGCCAGCTGTGACCGAAAAACCTCAGTAATCGTAGACGTGTTCGAGCTTGGCGCCGGCCTTGATCAGCGCCGGCAGCACCAGATGCAGCTTGCGCACGGCAACGGTCAGGCCGGTGCGGTGCATCTCCGGTTGGGCCGGAAGCGGGTAGCTGAACAAGATGCGGGCACCCTCCGGCGGGGCGACCTCGCTGGCGGATAGAACGCTGATCATGATCTCGTCATTGCCGCCGATTTCGACGAAGGAAACGCCCTTGTCGATCAGCCGCGGGATCATCTCGGTGAACACCTGGTAGCGTTTGGTGACGAAGATCGTGCCGTCAGCGCCGAAATCGCGCTCGAGCAAGGTGTCGGCCTCATCGTGCGTTGCTTCGCCGACCGGCCCTTTGGCCCAGACATGGATGTCGCGCAGGGCCGGGCCAGAGGTGGCGGCGAGTGCCTTGGTGATCAGGTCGGCGCAGGCTTGCTTGATCGTGTCGGCGAGGCCGAAGGCGAGCTTGCGTTCGCTGGTGCGTACGCCGCTGTCGCCCGGCGCCGGCTGCACGGCAAACAGTCCGGCACGCTTGTCGGCATAGGGAAACTGGTACCATGGCACCTGATCGAGAAAGCTCGCATATTCGCCCGCCACCTTGGCCTGGTAGATGTCGGCGGCGGTACGCTTGCCGGCGGTTGCCTCGGTGATGCGGCCGACCGTGTTCTCATAGGCCCATTGCAGGGCATGCTCGATCGTGTGGCTGGTGCCGATGACGACCAGCATCTGGTGTTTGTCGAAGTTGAATTTGTCGCTCGCGCTGGCCCGGATCATCATCGCGTAGTCCTGCCAGAAGCGGCCGACATAGGCGAAGTAGGGGAAGCCGCTCGGCTGGTTCTTGTCGACGAAGCCGGCATAGTCGCGGGCGGCGTAGACGATCGACCGTTCGGGGTAGGTGAGGTAGGTCGATTCCTCCGGCCGCTGGTAGCCGGGAAGCTCGGCCCGGACCTTGTCGGCCAGCGCCTTCGGCGGCGCGCCATCGGCAATGCCCGCCAGAGGTGCGGTGTCCAGCGACGGCGTGGTCAGGAAGCCGTAGCTCAACCCGACGATCGGGATGAGGATAACAATGACGATCAGCCAGAGGATCGTCTTGATGATGCGCTTCAGCCAGCGGAACAGGAACATTCCGGTCAGGCCGTGGCGAAGTGGTCGATGCCGGCGTCGAGGCAGCCCGAACCGGTGATCAGGCCGAGCAAACCGTCGAACAGACAGACCGAGCCGAGCTTGAAATAGAAAACCGCCTGGCGATGGGAGATGAAAGCCGCCGCCTCCGCCCAGACGCCGGAGAAGGCGTACAGCAGGTCATCGGCACGCTTCTGGATCAACGTCATGAAGTATCCCCTTCAAGCGACGCGACGATAGTAGCCGATTCTGCCGCAGGGTGAAGCGGCACCACGACAGGTTGCGGGGGGATGGCCAGAAAGACAGTCGGCGCCGGGATTTCTCCCAGCGCCTCCCTGTCAGATCAGGACACGGTCGCGGCAGCAACTTCCGTAAAGTCATCGCGCCTTGCCGGCCTTGATTTTGACGGTCCTGCCAGTCACCACCCGAGGGCAGTGCCCGTTCCAGACCACGCCGATCTCCACCCTTGCGAGCTTCGCCCAGCGCGCCATCGAAGGTTTTTGCCGTCCTTCATGGCAGCATCGGTCCGCCGTTGGCGTTCGCACGCTTTCCGCGGCCCCGTAGGTCTCGGCATCCGTCCCTCCAACAGGCAAGCCTGCTCTCGTTCCGGGCCGTACGGGCCTCAGGAAATCCGCCTTTTCGCTTTGCCTTTCGGCGTGGCGATCGGTAGCCGCCTGAGATGGGTTCAAGGTACGCCGGGGAAGTGGTTTGCGATACTGCTGCGAGCCTGTGGATAGCGGGATTATCGGGGACTACGTTCGGCAGCGAAGGGATTTTTTCGGCCGCACCCAACCGACAGGCGGGTCCAGTCATTTGTGGTATGCTCGGGACATTCGACCTTGCTCTGCAGTCCGGCGCGGTCTTCAATGCCGGCAAAGGATTCGAGGCGCAAGCGTCTTCGATCTCCCTGGGGAGGGTGTGCTTGAAGGTCGGGGTCATTCTCAATCCGATTGCCGGCGGCGGCCGGCTGAAACGGCATTGGCCGGAGGTCGCCGCTTCGCTGAAAAAGCACTTTGGCGATTTCGAACTGCGCGAGACGCAAGCCGAGGGCGATGCCGAACGGCTGGCGCTCGACCTGGCGGCAACCGGCTTCGACCTGGTGATCGCGGCGGGTGGCGATGGCACCGCCAGCGAAGTGGCCGATGGGCTGTTGCAGGCCTCCCAGGAAAGCGGCCTGACGACCGAGCTTGGCCTTTTGCCTTGCGGCACCGGCATCGACTTTGCCCGCGGGCTCGGCCTGCCGAAAGAGGTGGACGATACGCTGAAGCGGATCGCCGAGGCCAAGGCTCGCACGGTCGATGCCGGGCGCATCTGCTACATCGACGACCATGGCGCACTGGCCAGCCGCCACTTCATCAACATCGCCAGCCTGGGCCTCTCCGGCGCCACCGACCGCGCCGTCAACGCCGATAAGCGCAAGGGCAAGATGTCGGCCAAGGCGCTGTTCCTGTGGCGGACTGTGGTCGAGTTTATTCGCTACCGCTTTCAGGATGTCCGGATCACCGTCGACGACGGAACGCCGGTCGAAGCGCGCATGGCGCTGGTGGCGGTGGCCAACGGAAAATTCTTCGGCGGCGGCATGATGATCGCACCGGATGCCGAATTGGACGATGGCCAGTTCGACATCGTCATCTTGCGCGCGGCGGGCAAGCTGAAGTTGATCTGGGACATCCGCCTGCTCTATGGCGGCCGGCACCGCAACCATCCGGCGATCACCATTTTGCGTGGCAAGAAAGTGGTTGTCGAACCGCTCGGCGATGTGGAAAAGAACGGCGCCCTGGTCGATATAGATGGCGAGTCGCCGGGTCGTATTCCGGCGACCTTTGAGATACTGCCTGGGGCGCTGACGCTCAGATATTGAGTCAAGACGTTAAGAGGTTGATTCAGGCAGCTGCGGGCTTGATTCCGCCCGGCTGCCCAATTCGCTGAAATCGCTGGTAAAATTTAGCCGCCTCAGATTTCCAACTTGGCCGGAAAACCGGGTGCGCGCAGGTCGGTTCCAACTGCATCTTCGAGCAGCTTGACGATCTGGGTCGACCAAGCGCCGCCGCCATAGGCGGTCTTGCCGTGCTCAAAGATCGCGTTGACGCGTGATGCAAGGTCGAGCGGCACGCCGAATTTTTCGCCCATGCCGAGCGCAAAGCCGAGGTCCTTCAGCGCCAGGTCCATGGTGAAGCCGATGTCGTAGGAGCCGTTCAGCACCAGTTGGCTTTCGGTCTCGTGGACGAAGCTGTTGCCGGAGGACGCGACGATGGCGTGATAAGACTGGGCGAGGTCGAGCCCGCCTTGCTTGGCCAGCATCAGCGCCTCGCCGGCGGCGACGAGATGGATGAAGGCCAGCATGTTGGTGATGACCTTGATCACCGCCGCAGAGCCGACCGACCCCATCAGGAACGATTTTGCGCACATTGCCTCGATGGCCGGGCGATGGCGCGCATAGAGCGCTGCATCGCCGCCGACCAGCGCGGTGATCTTGCCGACGGCCGCCAGGTGCACGCCACCGGTGACCGGGCATTCTAGTGTCTCGATGCCGCTGGCCGAGGCGAGGGCTGCCAGCCGCAGGATTTCGTCGCGGCCGTTGGTCGACATCTCGATCCAGGTGCCGCCCTTGGGCAGACCTTCGAGCAACCCGTCCGGGCCGGCCAGCACCGCTTCGCTGATCTTGGGCGAGGGCAGGCACGTGATGGCGTTACCGGCACGGGCGGCGGCTTCGGCCGGACTTTTGGCAGCCGTAGCACCGAGCGCCACCAGGCGTTCGACGGCAGTGGGGTCGCGGTCATAGACGGTGACGGCAAAGCCATTGCGGATCAGGCTGGCGGCAAGGTTGGCGCCGAGATGGCCAAGACCGATGAAGGCGTAGTTTTCGCGCGTGCTCACGGCATCAACGGCGTCTGCATCATCTGCAAATGCAGTTCCTTGCCGGTGAAGGGATGCGCGTCGCAGACGGCTTCGTTGAGCTCGACGCCGAGGCCGGGTTCCCTCGACGGAATGACATTGCCGTCCTGCCATTCGATCTTTGTCTTCAGCAGCGTCGCGTGAAAACCGTCCCACTGCTTCAACGATTCTAGGATGAGGAAGTTGGGCAGCGTCACCGCCAGCTGGATGTTGGCCGCGCCGACGATCGGTCCGCAATAGCAATGCGGAGCGACCTGGATGTGGTAGGCCTCGGCCATGGCGGCGATCTTCTTGGTCTCGAGAATGCCGCCGGAGCGGCCGAGATCGGGCTGCAGGATGGTCGCGGCGCGGTTCTCGATAACGCGGGCAAACTCGAACTTGGTCGTCAGCCGTTCGCCGGTGGCGATCGGTATCGACGTGCCCCGCGCAACCTGCGCCATCACTTCGGGCATATCAGGCGGAACCGGCTCCTCGAACCACAGCGGGTCATAGGGCTCGATGGCGCGCGCCATGCGCAACGCGCCAGAGGCGGTGAACTGGCCGTGCGTGCCGAACAGGATGTCGGCGCGGGTGCCGACGGCTTCGCGGATCGCCTTGACCATACGGGTGGAGAGGTCGATGTCGACGAGGCGCGGCTGGTGGCCGTCGAACGCGGTGTAGGGGCCGGCCGGGTCGAGCTTAACCGCAGTAAAGCCCTGCTCGACGTATTCGAGCGCGCAGGCAGCGGCCAGATCGGGGTCGTTGTAGACGTTCTTGCCGTGCGCATCCTCGGAATGGACGCTCCCGGTGTGCGGATAGAGGTAGGTGTAGGAGCGCAGCGTCTCGTGCACCTGGCCGCCGAGCAGTTTGTAGACCGGCTTGTTGGCTTCCTTGCCGATAATGTCCCAGCAGGCCATTTCCAGTGCGGAAAAACAGCCCATGCCGGAAACATCGGGGCGCTGGGTGAAGCCGGAGGAATAGGCGCGGCGGAAGAAGTTCTCGATGTCGTGCGGGTCGCGTCCCAGGAGATAGCGCTCGGCCATGTCTTCGACCATCTTCGCTGTGACATGGGCGGAGAAAGTGGCGTTGTAGGCCTCACCATAGCCGACCACGCCGCCATCGGTGGTGAGCTTGACGAAGATGAAATACTTGCCGCCGATGCCGGGTGGCGGGTTGCCGACAACCCAGGTCTTGACGTCGGTGATCTTCATTTTTGATCCTCCAGGACCAGTTCGGCGCCCTTCCATCCGGTCAGGATGGAGGCGGCGTTGGTGTTACCCGTGATGTTGTCGGGAAAGATCGAGGCGTCAATGACACGCAGGCCTTCGAGACCGTGCACTTTCAAACGCGAGTCGACAACGGCGCGCGCGGGATCAGGTCCCATGCGGCAGGTCGAAACCGGGTGGTAGACGGTGCCCGAGCGTTTTCTGAAGTCCTGGATCAGATCGGCGTCGGACCTGATCGACGGGCCTGGCAGAACCTCTTCCTCGATGATCTCGGCCATCGCCGGCATCGAGGCGATCTTGCGCACGAATTTCACCGCCGCCAGCATCTCGTCGACATCGGCGTTGGTCGAATAGGCGTTGGCGACGATTTTGGGATAGTCGCGCGGGTTGCTGGAGCGGATCATGATCTCGCCACGGCTCGACGGCCGGCAGTTGGACAGGCCGATGGAAAAGCCCGGCCACGGATCGGGCGTCAGGATCGGGCGCTCGCCGCTTTTCGGAATGAGGGTCGAGAAGGCCTGGAAATAGAGCTGCATGTTCGGCCGCGTCGCCGCCGGATCGGTGCGGAAGAAGCCGCCGGCATGGTTCATCGACAGCGACAGCGGACCGGAACGGGTCAGGATGTATTGCATGCCGACCAACAGCTTGCCCCACCACGGGCGCAGGATCTGGTTGAGCGTCGGCAGCTTGCCCTTGAAGGTGTAGTTGATGCCGACATGGTCCTGCAGGTTAGCGCCGACATTCTCGTTGGCATGGACTAAGGGAATGCCGAGACTGCCAAGCAGCGCCTGGGGGCCAATGCCGGACAGCTGCAGCAACTGGGGCGAGTTGATCGAGCCGCCTGAAAGGATCACTTCACGGCCGGCGCGAGCGGTTTTCGTCTCGCCATTCTGCAGATACTCGATGCCAATGGCGCGCTTGCCCTGAAACAGAATTCTGGTCGCCCGTGCGTTCATCTCGACGCGGACGGTTTTTCGTTTCATCGCAGGATGCAGAAAAGCCCGCGCCGCCGACATGCGGCGGCCGTTCCTGGTGGTGATCTGGTAGACGCCGACACCCTCCTGCGCTGCGCCGTTGAAATCCGGGTTGAGCGGCAGCCCGGCCTGTTGGCCCGCTGCGAGATAACGGCTGGTCAGCGGATGGACTGACTTCGAGCAATCGGTGATGTGCAGTGGCCCGCCGACACCGCGCCATGCGTCGGCGCCGGCCTGATTGTCCTCCAGCGCCTTGAAGGCGGGCAGGAGGTCGTCAAAACCCCAGCCGGGATTGCCGGCGGCTGCCCAGGCATCGAAATCCTCGCGCGCGCCGCGGATCCAGACCATGGCGTTGATCGAGCTCGAACCGCCGAGCAATTTGCCGCGCGGCCAGTGGTCGACATTGCCGCCAAGGCCGGGATCCGGCTCGGTCTTGTAGTTCCAGTTGACCGCTGGATCGAAAAAAGTCTTGCCGTAGCCGAGCGGCATCTGCACGTAGAAGCGGCGGTCGGTGCCGCCGGCTTCCAGCACCAGCACCGAGAAACGGCCGGAAGCCGACAGTTTTTCCGCCAGAACCGAGCCGGCCGAGCCGGAGCCGACGACGATGAAATCAAAACTCTGCATGGTGGCTGCAAGCGGCTCCGGAATTTCAGGCTGCAGCCTAGACGCCGCAGGCTCCGAAAGTCGCCGTGCCATCCGGCATCGGCTGTGAAAAAAGCGACCGCTTCGGGGACGCGCTCTTCGCCTTAACCGGTACTTCCGGCATTTCGAGCGCGTTGACGCGTCGACGGCATGCCGATACGTGACTTGGAACTGTCGAACGCAAGGGGATTTCCGCATGGTGCAGTACGCTGAGGGACGGCCGATCGGCGATCTGACGCTGCGCACGCTGGCCATGCCTTCAGACGCCAATGCTGCGGGCGACATTTTCGGCGGCTGGGTGATGGCGCAGATGGACCTGGCCTGCGGCATCCGCGCCGCCGAGCGCGCCAAGGGCCGCGTGGTCACAGCGGCGGTGAAGGAAATGTCGTTCGCCAAGGCGATGAAGATCGGCGACACGCTGTGCATCTATACGCATGTCGAACGCGTCGGTCGCACCTCGATGACACTCAAGGTCGAAGCCTGGGCGCAACGCTATCTCTCCGATCTGATGGAGAAAGTGACCCATGCCGATTTCGTCATGGTGGCGCTCGACGGCGAGGGCAAGCCGAAGGCGGTTCCGGCCGAGAGCTGATCGGCTCGATCCTGTCAGCCTGATTAACAGCAAGGTCGCTGCCAGCGTCCCGCCGGGCGACGCGAACGGCGATGCTGTGTGATGCTTTTCATAGTTGCGTTCGCAAACTTCCGTGACCGTGCCCGTGCGGACCCGGGAGAAAGACAATGCGTCAACGATTGCTGAACGGCGCATTGGCCGGCGCGCTTGCAGCTCTGTTCTGCCTGCTCGCCGCCACTGCCTATACTGAGGTGAAACAGGACGGCGTCGAGGCCGGTTGCGCCTCCGAAAATCACACCCTCGATCGGCAGACGGCCAGGTGCGAAATCTGCGTGGTACCGCCATGCGGCAGCGGTGCGATGACCGCCAGCAATTGCGCTGGTGGGGCGACCTGCATCATCGACGGCAAGGTGGTCAGCCGGGATCCGAAATCGAAGCGGATCGAAAGCCGTCTGCGGACCGGACTGCAGATGCAGCCGTAGGATTGGCCTAAATCATGCTCCGCGCGAAAACCTTGCAATGGAAGGGTTTCAGGCATGAATCCCATCGAACTTCGCGCGTGCCGCCCTGACGCGATCGGTGTTGTTGCGAGCCCATTCGCCGAGTGCGCCGACCGGCACCAGCAAGTCACATCCAAGCTGTGTCAGCTCGTAATCGACACGCGGCGGGATGGTCGGAAACACGGTGCGGGTGACGAACCCGTCGCGCTCCAGACCGCGCAAAGTGGTGGTCAGCATCTTCTGCGAAATGCCGCCGACGGCGGCCCGCAGTTCATTGAATCGCAGCGGTCCTTTGCCCAGTTTTCCGACGACCAGGACGGTCCATTTGTCGCCAACGCGCTGCAAGATTTCCGAGATGGCGCGACAGTCCTCGGTGCGGTGCGGGTGCCTAGGTAACAAAAAGGTGCCTCCTTGCGCGTCGTCTTGGCAGTATCTCATATAGCTCAGGTATCTAAATGATACCAGAAATACCTACTAGGAGAGCCCCCTTATGTCCAAACCCAAAATCGCCATCGTCGTCGGTTCGACGCGCGCCGCACGCTTCGCCGATGTGCCCACCCAGTGGATCGCCAAGATCGCCAAGTCGCACGCCGACATTGACGTGGAAGTCGTCGATCTCAGGGACTTCCCGCTACCCTTCTTCGACGAGGTTGCTTCCTCCGCCTGGGCGCCGTCGCAGAACGAAGTGGCACAGCGCTGGCAGAAGAAGGTCGCCGGCTTCGACGGCTTCATCTTCACCGCCGCCGAATACAACCATGGCCCGACGGCCGTGCTGAAGAACGCGATCGACTACGCCGCCAATGAATGGAACAAGAAGCCGGCCGGCTTCGTCGGCTATGGCAGCGTCGGCGGCGCTCGCGCTGTCGAACAGCTCCGTCTTCATGCCGTCGAGTTGCAGATGGCGCCGGTCAAGTCGGCAGTTCACATCGCCTGGGCCGATTTCCTCGCCGTCAAGCAGGGCGAAAAGAAGCTCGATGAGCTCGAACACCTGAACCAGGCAGCAACCGCTCTGGTCAACGACATTGCATGGTGGGCGAGAGTGCTCAAGGCAGCCCGCGCGGCAGACGTCGTCGCCGAAGAATCCAAGGCGGCCTAAGTCGTCGGACTTGAGATTATCCTCCCAAGGAGATGGGGCGGCGCTTGCGCCGCCCTTTTGATTTCCGAGGATGACGCTATCGAAACGCCCCCAATGACGACCTCAGCGATCAGCGTGCCAAATCGTCATTCTGTCCTCCATCGACTTCCAGATCACCAGGTGCCAAATGCTCGCCACAGGCGCGGCAATGCACCTGTGCCGCGACTTCGTGGTCACACTGTCGGTGGATCAGGCGAATCGAGTCCGGCTGTCCGCTCCGGACATGGTCTTGGCCCCACTGCTTTAATGTGAGCAGTACAGGCAACAGCCCGCGCCCTGTGGCAGTGAGCCGATATTTGTAGCGCAATGGATGATCGCTGTACGGCTCTCGATCCAGGACGCCGTGCTCTTCCAACTTGCGAAGCCTGACGGCGAGGATATCTCGCGGCGCTCCGGTATTGTTCACAATCTCGGTGAACTTCTGCTGCCCGTAAAGCAGCTCCCGAACAATCAAAAGACTCCACCGGTCGCCCACGACCTCGAGGGCGGCCGCGATGTTGCACAAACGTGGGGTTAAATCGGCAGCCTTCGATCGCATGCCAGATCTCATATCAAGAGAAAGTTGTAAAATCAAACCGAAATGGGTTGCGATATCCAACTGACTGTGTAATTTTCAGAGTTGGAATACCCAACTGACCAATTGCGGCATGGAAAACGCCCGATCGCCTAGCGTTGATGTCGCTTTCACAAACACCGCGCCCCGGGCGGAAAATATCAACCGGACGTGGATCGAAAATTGTCTTTAGCGGGGCTCAGCAAAGAGGGTCACCGGCTCTTGAAGCGCCGTTACTCGTCAGTCGCGCAATGAGGGCAACGAGGCTGGAAGCGTCATTGGATGGCATGCGGGTCGAAGGCAAAGCGTGAACCGCAGCGCCTTCACCAACTTCATCGATGGCGGACTTTGCCCGTGCTGAATTGCCTAAGGGAGTAGATGATAATCATGGATACGCAATCGCACGCCGCATCCTCGAGCGAAATCTCAGATCAAAGATCGCTTCTGATAACTTTCGTCCTGTGTGGGGCGGCATTCATGGCGATGATTGATGTATTCATCGTCAATGTCGCCTTCCGCCAGATAGGCACCGAATTTCCCCAAGCCAGCTTTGCCGATCTCAGCTGGATTCTGAACGGCTACACCATAGTTTATGCGGCCTTGTTGATTCCGTTCGGCGGGCTCGCCGACAAGTGGGGACGCAAACGTGCGTTCCTTGCAGGCCTGACGATATTCACGCTGGCCAGCGTTAGCTGTGCGCTTTCGGGCGCGATGTGGTCCCTCATACTCTCCCGCGTGTTGCAAGCTGCTGGAGCCGCGATGCTCACTCCAAGCAGCCTTGGCCTTATATTGACGGTTCTTCCTGCGCAAAAGCGATCGGGAGCGGTCAAGATCTGGGCGACGACATCCGCGCTTGCAGCGGCCGTTGGTCCGGCCCTTGGCGGGGTTCTTGCAGAATATTCATGGCGATGGGTTTTCATCATAAATCTGCCGGTCGGGATTCTTGCCGGCATCGCAGCCGCATTGCTGATACCAACAATACAGCCTGCCAGTGTCTCGACCAGAAATCTCGATCTGTTTGGCGCCATGCTTGCTGCAATCGCTGTCGGATCCCTGTCTCTCGCCGTTGTCGGACATGAACAATCGACGACATTGCAGATCATGGCATATTACGTCTTGGCAATTCTGGCCGCAGCCTGGCTCGTAAGGCGAATCCTGTTTCACCAGGCGCCGATCGTGGATCCGGAGCTTTTCAGGGTTTCGACATTTACCTGGGCGAACGTCACCATAATTGTGTTCTGCACGGCCTTCGCCGCTATGTTTCTTAGCATTGCAATCTGGTTGCAAACAGGTGCCGGCCTTTCCTTGATCGAAACCGGATTTGCGATCGTGCCTGGCCCTGTTTGCGTGCCCATAGCGGCCTACTTCGTTCAGAAGTTTGCGTCTGCCGCGTCACCACGAGCGCTTGTGATGGTTGGCAATGTCATTTTTGCAATTGGAGCGTTGGGCTTCGCCTTCATGGCGTCAATCGCCCCCCGCTACAGCATAGATATCATGCCGGCATGGATGTTGGTCGGCATCGGCATCGGCATTGCCATGCCGACTATGATTGGGAGCGCGACGCGCGATCTTCCGGCAAACATGGCAGCGACGGGTAGTGCAGTGGTCAATACAAGCCGGCAACTGGGCTATGTTCTGGGTGTGGCGCTGCTGGTGGCGGTTCTGGGCTCTCTCAGTCTCGCCCCGAACCAGGCATTGCATGCTTTTCAAACGAGTTGGCAACTCATCGCTCTCGGCGCAGCACTCAGCGCGTTAACGGCGCTGGGCATGCGGAAAACGGCTTGACCTCCAGCTTCTCAAGAACGGCTCTTCTACCTTGTCTGACCAGGCGAAAAACGACCGCGACGCGGTTCCACATCGATCAACAGCAGGAAGGTTTGCCATGCAACAAAAAGAAGTGAGCGATGCCGCAAACCGAGTTGCAGCGTTTGCTGACAAGCTGCTCCGGATCAAGCGACCGCCTATAGATCAGCCGTTTCAGGCACTGTTGGACGCCGAATCCATAACAATGCAGGTCGAAGCGCCGGGCGACTGGCCCGATGGCCGTCAGATCGAGGTGCGAGTCCATCGCTGGGGGGCCGGGCCAAATGCACTGCTTGTCCATGGATGGCAAGGGCTGCGCTCCGATCTCATCGGCATAGGGCGCAAGCTCGTGGAGGCCGGCCACACAGTCTGGTTTCCCGACCTTCCCGGTCATGGAGATTCTGCCGGTGAGCGATTGTCCATTCCGTTGGCAGCCGCCGTTCTACGGGCCGTCGAGCGGCTGGCTGGACCGTTTGCTCTGGCAGCGGGGCATTCGATTGGAGGGGCCTGCGTGGTGCAAGCTCTGGACCAAGGTCTTTCAGCTGAGCGGATCGTCCTCCTCGCCACACCGACGCACTACGGGCACTTTGTCCGATTCATGGCGCGCAAGGCTGGGCTTGAAGGAGACGAAGACGCAATACTACGGCAGCTGGAAGGCCTGATCGGGCTCCATCCTGATCGCATAGACATGCGGCGACAGGCGGCGAAAATGTCCCAACCCGCCCTGTTTGTTCATTCATCCGATGACACTGTTGTGCCCTACAACGGTGCGGAGGTTGTGGCTTCGATCTGGCCCGGCGCCCAGTGGCTCCTCGTCGATGGCCTAGGCCATCACCGAGAGTTCCTGAACGACAATGTTGTCCTGGAGCGGGTCTCTGCTTTCGTAGGCAGCGCCCCCGCGCATCTTAAAATCGTTCTGGCGACCGCGCGACGCGCGAGCCTCTGAGCTCGGCTTCGCTATTCCCCTTAACGACAGTTATTGAAGCGCAAAGCTGCCGTTCGCGTCATAGAGACCCATGCCCGTTTGGGGTCAAAAGCCGACATTCGAAGAGTCAGCGCACCACCTCCCGGTGGCCGCCGGGCAGGCGGGTGGCGATCAGTTTGTCGATGCGGCGGCCGTCGAGGTCGACAACCTCGAAGCGCCAGCCTTGCGCGTCGACGCATTCGCCGGTCGCCGGCAGATGGTGCATATGCGCCAGCACATAGCCGGCGACGGTTTCGTAGTCGCGGTTCTCCGGCAGGTCGATGCCGAGAACGTCGGCCATTTCGTCGGCCTGCATATAGCCGGCCAGCAGCCATGAGCCGTCCTCGCGCCTGACGGCGTTTTCCTCGTCGCCGGCGTCGGTATCGGCGCGGAACACGCCGGTGATGGCTTCCAGAATGTCGGCGGGGGTGACGATGCCTTCGAAGTGGCCGTATTCGTCATGGACGAGCGCCATCGGCACGTCCGATTCCTTGAGCTTGGACAACACGTCCAGTGCGTCGGCCTGATCGTAGACGATGGGTGCGGCGCGCACATGCTTGCGCGGATCGAGCGCGCGGCCGGCAAGCATGGCCGCCAGCACATCGCGGGTCTGGACGACGCCGACCATGACATCGACGCCGCCGTCACCGGCGGGCAGACGCGAATGCTGGGTCTCCATCAGCAATTTTCGGATCGCCGTTTCGTCGGACTGCAGATTGATCCAGTCGACTTCGGTGCGCGGCGTCATCACGGCGCGCACGGCGCGGTCGCCGAGGCGCATGACACCTGCGATCATGCGCCGCTCGTCGGATTCGATGGTGCCGTGATGCTCGGCCTCGGCGACCAGCATCTTGATCTCCTCGTCGGTGACCTTCTCTTCGCTTTCGCCGCGCTGGCCGAGCAGCCACAGGATGGCGCGGCCGGAAATGTCGAGGAGAAAGACAAGGGGCGCCGAGACGGTGGCCAGGATGGTCATCGCCGGGGCAGCGCGGGCGGCGACGCGCTCGGGATCGCGCAACGCGATCTGCTTGGGCACCAGTTCGCCGACGATCAGCGAGAAATAGGTGATGATGGCGACGACGATGCCGACGCCGAGCGGATCGGCGATGGTTTCACGGATGCCGGTCGAGGCCAGGAACTGGGCAAGCCGTTGCCCCAGCGTAGCACCCGAAAATGCGCCCGACAGCACGCCGACCAGGGTAATGCCGATCTGCACCGAGGACAGGAATTTTCCGGGATTGGAGCCGAGCGCCAATGCGCGGCCGGCGCCTTTGACGCCACGGTCGATCATCGCCTTGAGGCGGGCCGGCCGTGACGAGACGATGGCAAGTTCGGACATCGACAGAAGGCCGTTCACGCAGATGAGGACGACCACGATGGCGATTTCAACATAAAGCATGAGGGGTCAATAGCATTGCGGCGGGGCGATCGAAAATAGACGGCCGCCATTTTTCAGGGCCGTCCGTCAGGTGGCATCCCAGGGCGGCGACGAAAAGCGCTCGACCAGCGCGTCGACGACGACACGGACCTTCGGCGTCAGGTTGCGCGTGACTGGCCAGATGGCATTTACGACGACGTTTTCGACCAGACAATCCGACAGGACCATCGTGAGTTCGCCGCTTTTGAAACTGTCGGCTGCCAGCCAGGTCGGCAGGAAGGCGATGCCGCAACCGGCAAGGGCTGCATCGAGCATCGGTTCGCCGTGGCCGAGGACGAGCCGTGCCTTGGGCACGAAAGTCGCGAGATGGCCGTCGGCCTGCCTTATGACCCAGGGACGAACGACGCCGTCGCGGCCATAGCCGATCACACTGTGAGAGGCGAGATCCTCGAGCGATTGTGGCCTGCCGTGTTTTTCGAGATAGGCAGGCGCGGCACAGATCGCCGAGCGCTGGGCATAGATGCGACGCGCGGCGAGCGACAGGCTGTCATCGAGCTCGCCCATGCGAACCGCAAGGTCTATGCCTTCCTCGACCAGGTCGACGCGCCGGTCGTTGAAGGAAATTTCCATCGTCAAATCAGGGAATTGGTTGGAAATGTCGAACAGGACAGGCGCGACGCATCGGCGGCCGAAGGCGAGCGGCACATCGATCCGAAGCCGCCCGGACGGGACCTGCCGGCGTGAGGCGAGCAGCGACTGTGCGGCTTCGATCTCAGCCAGCGCCCTGACACAGGCTTCGTAGTAGCTGACGCCCTCACTGGTCGGACCGAGGCGGCGGGTGGTGCGGTTCAGCAAGCGGACACCAAGCCGCTGCTCCAATTGGGCGATCGACTTGCCGACCGCCGATTTCGTCACATGCAGCCGTTCGCCGGCGCCCGTGAAGCTGCCGGCCTCAACTGTCTGAACGAATGCGACGATGCCCTGCAGGTCGGCCGGTTCCATGAAGATTTCCTATTGTCAATTTCTAGTCCGCAATCAGTCGAAAATTATGCCACATAGAAGCTCTATTTTCTATAGTCAGAACGCATAGATGTCTCGCGTGGCCACCAATGACGGAGCGCGAAACGACATGAGCACTGACATCAACAGATCCTGGCAGATGAGCGGCTTCGGCCTGTCGAAGCTGGGCCAGGTGAGGGGCAAGGTGCCCGAGCCGGGGCCGCACGATTTGCTGGTGCGGACCAGGGCCGTATCGCTGAACTACAAGGACAAGATGATCGTCGATGGCGTGCTCATCCCCGACCTTGCCTTTCCCTTCGTGCCGACCTCCGATGCGGTGGGCGAAGTGGTGGCTGTCGGCAGTGCCGTCAGCCGCTTCCAGGTCGGCCAGCGGGTGCTCGGGCAGGTGATCGCCGACTGGCCGGATGGCGATGCGCCGCCGGTGCTGCACAAGCGCACGCTGGGGTCGTCGCTGTCGGGCATGCTTTCCGACCATGTCATCTTGGGCGAGGACGCCGCTGTGCTGGCGCCGCCGTCGCTCAGCGATATCGAGGCGGCGACCCTGCCGATCGCGGCGCTGACCGCCTGGTTTGCCATGGCAGAGGCGACCAAGCCGGTGCCAGGCCAGAGCATTCTCATCCAGGGCACAGGTGGCGTGTCGCTGTTTGCGCTGCAGTTCGCCACCGCCTTCGGCCTGCGTGCCATCGTCACCTCAAGCAACGACGACAAGCTGGAGCGGGCAAGAAAACTCGGCGCCTGGCAAGTGATCAACTACCGCACCCAGCCGGCATGGGACGAGGCCGCGCGCGAGCTGACAAACGGCGTGGGTGTGAACCACGTGCTGGAAATGGTCGGTGGCGACAATGCGCGGCGATCGCTCAACGCGCTCGCCGCCGACGGCCGGCTGTCGATTATCGGCCTGCTGGGCAGTACGGAGCTCAGCTTTCCGATCATCCCGTTCATGCGCAACCGCATCACCGTGCAGGGCATGTCGGTTGGCCACAGGCGCGCCTTCGAGCGGATGAATCAGGCGATCGAGGCGCTGGCGATCAAGCCGGTCATCGACAAGGTCTTCGGCTTCGACGAGGTGCCGAAAGCCATGCAGCATCTGGAGAAAGGACCGTTCGGCAAGATTGTCATCACCACGAGCTGACCTTTCGGTCGTCTCATGGCAGCTGCTTCAACACCCCGACCACGGCCTTGCCGTCGGTGAAATAGGGATCGCCACCGCCATTGCGCCCGGCTTTGGTGGCGCCGATTCCAGGGATGTCGCTCGTCGAGACAAGCGTGCCGGCGGCGGTCAGGTCGCGGATCAGGGCGTCACGCTCGGCGTCGATGTCGGGGCCGATATGATGGGTGACGGCACCGGTCTCATGGCTGAGGCCGACGCCGCGATCGAAGCTGGCCGAGCCCAGCCAGAGTGGGCGGCCATCGTCGCCGGTGGCATCGGTCTGCCAGAAGCGGACGTGGTGACGTTGGTCGGCGCTGTCGCCGACCGGTTTTTCGAAGGCGAGGTCCTGGGAGCGGCCTTCGAACAGCAGCCGGCTGACCGGCGCGTCGGGATAGGGGCGGCCGAACAAAACACTTTCGCCGATCTCGATCGCGGTCTTCAGCGTGACGGCGTCGGCCGTATCCCATCCTGCCACGGCGAAGGCGTGAACCAGTTCCTTCTGCGTGCCGACAAGGCCGACATTGATCGGATCGCCGGGAATGCCTTGCGGCGTGTGCGTCAGCATTTCGAAGCGCTGCGTGCGAAAGCCGCGATCGTGAAACGTCCAGAATTCCGGTGCGGCGAAGTAGGCCAGCACCAGATAGGCTGCGCAGAGCGCCACCAGCCAGGTCAATGCGTGTCGTCGCAGGCTTCGTCGGCTCATGAATGCGGCTCGATCCGTGCGGTATCTGTTGCCTGACAGACCCTGGAAATCAATGGCCAGCGGCGCGCAGCTGTTCTATCGTCGGCCATCGCTTTTTGGCTGGGTGGGCAGGGATGAAGCGGAAGCCGGTAGGTCGCGGTTCAATGACACTGACGGCCGACCTCGTCGCGAGGGTCGAACGTATCGAACCGGATCCCGGTCCCGAGCCTGGAACAACCGAGCATACCGACGCGGAGTTCGACGGCCTGGTCGAGCGATTGCTTTCACAGCACCGGCCCGAAGTGCTGTGGGTCTTTGCCTATGGGTCGCTGATCTGGAATCCCGAATTCGACCATGTCGAGCAGCGCCCGGCCACGGCGCCAGGATGGCACCGCTCCTTCTGCCTGAAGCTGACCCGCTGGCGCGGAACCCGCGATTTGCCGGCCTTGATGCTGGCTCTCGATCGAGGCGGCAGCTGCAACGGCATCGTTTATCGGCTGCCTGCGCAAGACCATATTGGGCAACTTGGCCAATTGATGCGCCGGGAGATCGATGCCAACCCACCAACCAACGTGCCGTGCTGGATCAAGGTCAACACCAAGGACGGGCCGCTGCGTGCCCTCGCCTTCGTCGCCGCGCCAGACGGCAGGGCCTATGCCGGCCGGTTGCCATTGGAGCAGGTTGCCGACACGCTGGCGCGGGCTGCCGGGCATTGGGGCTCGTCGGCGCAGTATCTGTTCCGAACCGTCAGCAAACTGGAGGAGAGCGGAATCCGCGACAGGAACCTTTGGCGCATCCAGGATCTGGTGGCTCGGCAAATCATCGCGTCCACGGGCGGCGCCCAGCACGCCCGATCTTCACCCTAGCGGCAGGCGCGATAGCCGCTCTTGCGGTTCTTGATGTCGAAATGGAAATGGTTGCGGTGGTCGTAATTGTAGCCGGGGCCAAGCACGGTGGTGAAATACTGGCAGCCATCGGCGCGCACTGTGTTGAGGAAGCCACGGGTGCGGAAGGCAAACAGGCCGGGCTTGCGCACATCGATGTCGTCGCCATTGTTGAGCTCGATGCTCATGACGTCGAGCGCGTTGCCTTTGCCATGCTCCGACAGGACACCTTCGCCGGCAATGTTGCGGCAGGAATAGCTCGAACCCTGATGGATGGTCTTGACGCCGGAGAAATAGCGCCAGCGGGCGGACGGAACCAGTTCGTTCTTCGTCCAGCCGGCGAAGGTGGCGGCCATGTCGCAGGTCAGGGTGGCGGCAGGCTTCATCTGGATGCTGCCAATGGCCGAGACCTTGACAGGATAGTCGATGCCGCACTGGCCTTCGTGGATCGGCTGGACGTCAGTGTAGACGACGCCGAGGCGCCTCAGCTCGCTGCGGCAGTCGATCTCGCTGGCCGGCATCTGCTCGGGCTCAGACATTGGCTCGTCCATGCGCGGATAGGCGGCGGTCATGTAGGGGTTGGAGGGCACTAGGCTCTGCATGCCGCCGTATTGCGGAACGGCCGACGTTTGCGCGCCGACGTCGACCGCCGGCTGCAGCGAGAATACGCTGCCGGTGTTGCAGGCCGAAACGGCGGCGAGGGCAAGGCCGGTGGCCACCATCGCTGCACGTTTCGATTGGCGTGCGACCATCGCAGCGGCGCGAAATATTCCGGCCATGGGCGGAATCCCTGTCCCTAGATGTCCGGCATTTTAACGATCAAGGGTAAAGGAAAACTCAGCGGTTGCGTTCACGCCTGCGGCTGAATTGCGGCAAGCAGCCTTACGCCTACTGGCAGAATGTGCCGCCATGCCGGCGCGGTTCCAAATCGAGATGGAAATGCAGGGAATGATCGGGGTCAGAACCTGGTCCGAGCACGGTCTTGAACGGCCCGCAGGCCGCCTTGCGAACAGCGTTGAGGAATTTGCCGTCCTCCTCCGGTGGCGTCGGGCCGACTTCGATCTTCCGGCCATCCGACAGCGTGAAGCTGGCGATGTCGAGCGCGTCGCCAAAAGCGTGTTCCGACAGTTTCCTGGTGCCGTGGCGCGGCCGGCAGACAAAGGCCGATGCCTGGCTGATCGACTTCAGATCGGCGCCGAATTCGGCCTTCGCGGCCGGCTGGATGACATTGGCGGCAAAACGCGCGGCGGCCTCAGCCATCTGGCAATTGAGCTCGGTGCCGGGGCCGATGCCGATGGACTTGCCGAGCGTCATCAGTACCAGGGGATAGGGGATCGAGCAGCCGATTTCGGGATTGCTTTCCGCCTTGTGCTCCTCGAACTCGACGCCGAGCGTCTTCAGCCGCTCCCGGCACGCAAGTTCAGCCGCAGGCATTTTTTCATCCGGCAGGTCAGCCGAGCGCGGATCGGGAAGCATCTTCTCGCCGGCATCCGCTGGTTTTGGCGGCGGCTGCGGAGCGACGGCCGGTGGCTCGGTTTCCGGCGGCATGGCGGTATCGGGTTTTTGTGTCGGTGTCGGCACTGCCGCCGGCGGCTCCGGCGCGCTTTCCATCTCGGCCGACGATTCGGGGCGAGCCTGCTTTCTCTCATGGGACTTTTCTTGATTGAAGCGGTCGGACGCTCCGCCGGCCTTTGGAGCGTCCGTCTTCTGCTCATCCATCTCTGATGAGTCGATCTTTGCAGCATCCGCCGGCCGCGGTTTAGGCACGGGCATATCGGGCGATGCCACCGGATCCGGGGTTGTCCGATGCGTCGGCTCCGGTGTGACCTGTCGGTTGCTGCGCCGTTTCATCGGCTTCGCTGCTCGCCGCTTCGGGGGTTGCTCGGCCCTCGGTGTCAGCAGTTGCTCCACCCATGTCGGCTTGTGCTGTTTGTGGCGATGTCTGGCGTCAGCCGGCATTGTCAGCAAGGCCGTGAGGCCGATGACCAGTAAAACCCTGACTGTTCGGGAAAAATCAATCGACCCCATGGCTCTCAACGGCGGCAAGGCCTGGAGGTTGCCTTTGGTCGGCCGCTCAGGCGATCACGATCGGTAACGGCGCTGTCATGCACCAATCGCTTCCAGCCCTTCCTCCAGCCAGTCGGCCAGCAGCGGCATGCCGAGCAGATATTTGGCCGTGCGCTTGTTGGCACGCTCTCGTGCGGCGGCCAGCGCGTCCGTCCATTCCGAGGCGTCGTAGTCGCCGCGGCCGACCCAGGCCAGCGCGATCAGCTCGGCGGCTTCATCGACATTGAGGTCGTTGATGAGTTCGCGCAGTTCCTCCTCGGTCAGGTTTTCGGAGCTCTCCTCGGCCAGGCCGTCATGATGGTGATTGTCGTGCGCCTCGCCGTCGAGCTCTATCTCGTGCTCCGCGCCATCGGTATAGTCTTCGTTGACGGCGGCGCTCAGCGCCTTGGCCTTGAGAATGAACAGGCGCACGGTGTCGGGACCGATCGAAAGCTCCCATTCCTTTTCAAGGCGCCGCTGCACTGGCCTTCTCCATCCTCCGTTCCCTGGATGATAGCGGATTTGCAGCGCTCGTCACGTCACGTTCGGCTTGCCGTGTTCACCTTTGGCAGAATCCCCGGCGCAGCGGAGCCTTGCCGAATGTCTGCGGACGCCGGTCAGAGAATGTTTCGCGGCCATTACTTTTTCTGGGATGAAACGGACTTCGCCCTGCGTTATTGTTGCATTATCATCCTCAAGGAGGCTTCGATGCATAAAAGAGTGCTGATCCAGGCGGCCGCGGCGCTTGTCGCGCTGCAGTTCTTTGCGGTTCCGGTGTTTGCAGCCGGCGAGGGCGGCGGTGGCGGTGGTGAACAGACCACCACCAAGTGCAAGAAGGGCGAGGTCTGGGACAAGAAGCTGAAGAAGTGCGTGGCGCCGAAGTACGGCATGCTCGACGACGACAACATCTATGATGCCGGCCACGATCTGGCGATGGCCGGACGCTATGACGAGGCGATTGCCGTGCTCAGTCTTGCCGCCAACAAGCAGGATCCACGCATCCTCAACTATCTCGGCTATTCGCATCGCCATTCCGGCCGCGTCACGGTTGGCCTCGGTTACTACGAGGAAGCACTGCGCATCGATCCCAACTACACGCTGGTGCGCGAATATCTTGGCGAGGCGCATCTGCAGATCGGCGATCTGGCCGGCGCGCGCGAGCAGCTCAGCGAGATCGAAAAGCGCACCGGCAAGGGTTCGCGCGAATATGGCATGCTGTCGGAACAGATCGACCATTTCATGAGAAGCTGATTTACCCCAACGCTTCTCGGGCCGGCTGCGAGCAATCGCGGCCGGTTTTTTGTTGGCAAAGCCGCATCTGCCGCAACGGCAATCGCGCCACTGGCAGATGAATTTTCAGAATCTGATTTTTTGGCGTGAAAAACCCGCGAAGATTGCTATATTCAGCGAAATTGCGGTGAAACGGTTCCGTTAGCCCGAGGCTGGCGGACCGTTTTCTTTTTGTACCCATCGACAAGGCTTTCCCCGAAACGCGGGGGTGGCGGCAGGAAAGGTCAGGCATCATGAACAAGGTCCCGATGACAGGCGAGGGGTTCGCGTCATTGAAGGAAGAGCTGCGCTGGCGTCAGCAGGAAGAGCGGCCGCGCATCATCGAGGCGATCTCCGAAGCGCGCTCGCACGGCGACCTGTCCGAAAATGCCGAATACCATGCCGCGAAAGAGGCACAGAGCCTCAATGAGGGCCGGGTCAACGAGCTTGAAGACTACATCGCGCGGGCCGAGGTCATCGACGTCAGCAAGCTCAGCGGCGACAAGGTCAAGTTCGGCGCCACCGTGGTGCTGGTCGACGAGGACACCGAGGAAAAGAAGACCTACCGGATCGTCGGCGACCAGGAAGCGGACGTGAAATCGGGCCGCATCTCCATCTCCTCGCCGATCGCGCGCGCGCTCATCGGCAAGGAAGTCGGCGACGCCATCGAGGTCAACGCCCCCGGCGGCGCGCGGGGCTATGAGATCGTCCAGGTGCAGTTTATCTAGGATTTTTCGATAATTCTGCTCTGGCAGCCAGCAACCTCTCGGCTTCCGCTATCACCTCATCCGCCGCAACGCGGCCGCCCGGCGTGGCCAGCAGCGTCGACGAATACGGCCCGCGCGGGCCGGTGAGACCGGGCTCGGTCGCCAGAAATATCGCGACGGTCGGCAGGCCGAAGGCGCTGGCGAGATGGGTAAGCCCGGTGTCGGCGCCGATGATCAGGATCGCGCGGCCGATGATTGCGGCGATTTCGGCAAGCGGCGATTTGGGCACCACAACAGTCTGTGGAACGGCCTTTGCGATGGCTTCGGCGACTGTTTTTTCACTGGCGTTGGACCAGGTGGTGACCGGCGTCATCTTACGCTCAACGAGAAGGCGGGCGGTTTCGATCCAGTCGCCGACCGGCCATTTCTTGTCCTCGCGGCTGGTGCCGTGCAGCAGGAAGGCGGTTTTTCCTGCAATTCCGGTCAGACCGCCAGGCGGCGGCTGAATGCCTGATACCAACGTCGAAAAATCAGGGGTGTAGCCGAGCACCAGCCCGAACAGCCGTCTCGTCCGCTCGATAGCATGGAGATTGCGGGGCACGGCGTAGCGGCGGTCGTAGAACAGGCTCGCCGATGGCTCGCGCGCGCTCGACCGGTCGAAGCCGGCGATCGGTGCTTTCGCCTGTTTTGCCACCAGGGCCGACTTCAGCAACCCTTGCGCATCGATGACGAGGTCGTAGCGGCAGGACCGCAGCGCGTGGCGCAATCCCAAGGCCTCGTGCCAGGTGCGGCGGTCGAGCAGCGCCTTGCGCCAGCGTCTTATGGCCACGGTGTGGATGGTGCCGATCGCCGGGTGCAAGGCGACAATGCCGGCAAAAGCTTCTTCAACGCACCAGTCGAACGACACATCCGGACGGTTGCGGCGCGCGTCCTCGACGGCGGGAAATGTGTGGATGACGTCGCCCATCGAGGAGGTTTTGACAACCAGCACCTTCATACGGCGGCCGGAATTTCCAGCAACCGGTCGGCTGCTGCCGCAACCCGTGCGACGTCCAGCGTCTTCAGGCAGTTGAGGTGGCCGAGCGGACAGATCTTCTGGTGGCAGGGCGAACATGACAGGCCGAGCCAGACCAACTCGCGGTGTTCGGCAAGCGGCGGCGTGTTTCGTGGCGATGTCGAGCCGTAGACGGCGACGATCGGCGTGCCGACCGCGGCGGCGACATGCATCAGCCCGCTGTCGTTCGACACCGCCAGCCTGGCCGCTGATATCAGGTCGATAGCGTCCTCAAGCCGCGTCTTGCCGGCGAGGTCGACGACGCCAGGCGCAAGTGCTGCGATTTCCGCCGTCACGCCGGCATCGTTTTTCGACCCGAACAGCGCGACCTGAAAACCTTTGGCCATCATGTCGCGCGCAAGGCCGGCATAGCTCTCGCTCGGCCAGCGTTTGGCCGGCCCGAACTCGGCACCAGGCATAAGGGCCACGAATTTTTCCGCTCGCAACCCAAATCGACCGAGCAACGCCGCCTGGTTGGCTGCATCGACGGTCAGCTTCGGAGCGCGGAATGCCCCTCCTTGCGCGAGGCCGAAATAGGCTTGCGCGGTGCGCCGTTTCGCCGCCTCGGGCAGCGGCACGATGTCGGTCAGCAGGCCATAGCGCATCTCGCGCAAATTTCCGACGCGGCGCGGAATGCGGGCAAAGAACGGGATCAGCGCCGATTTCCAGCTGCCCGGCAGGATATAGGCCATGTCGTAGCGGCCACGCAGCAGGCGGCCGAAGCGGCGGCGAATGGTGAATTCGAGCGCACCGGGTTTCAGCGGAAAGTCGATCTGCTGGCGTAGCTCCGGCATGCGCTTGACCAAAGGTGCGGCCCAGGCCGGCGCCAGCACGTCGATCGCGGCGTTGGGATGCAGCTCTTTCAGCGCCGAGAACAGGCACTGCGCCATGACCATGTCGCCCACCCAGCGTGGGCCGATCACGAGGATCGTTGGGCTTTCAGCCATTCGACATAGTCTCTGACACCGGTTTCCACTGTCCGGAATTGGCCATTGTAACCGGCCGCGCGCAAACGGGACATATCAGCTTGCGTAAAGCTCTGGTAGCTGCCCTTGAGATGGTCGGGGAATTCGATGAATTCGATCTCGCCTTTGCCCAGCGTGTCGATGACGGTTTCGGCAATGGCGCGGAACGGCTGGGCGCGGCCGGTGCCGCAGTTGAAGATGCCGCTCGAACCGCGCTTCCACAGCCACAGATTGACGTCGGCGACATCGCCGACATGGATGAAGTCACGGCTTTGCTCGCCAGGCCCGAAACCGTCATAAGCGCCGAACAGTTTTGGGTTCTGGCCTTGCTCGACCTGGTTGAACAGATGGAAGGCGACCGAGGCCATGGCGCCCTTGTGCGCCTCGCGTGGTCCATAGACGTTGAAGTAGCGCAGGCCCGCCACCTGCGAGTGATCGGTGTCGAAGACGGTGCGCCTGATATAGTCGTCGAACAGTTTCTTGGAATAGGCATAGACGTTGAGCGGCCGCTCGCATTGCGGCTCCTCGCGAAACTCGGCGCCGCCACCATAAACCGAGGCCGAGGAGGCATAGAGGAAGGGCACGCGCAACGCCTGGCAGGCATGCAGCAGACGCTTCGAATAGGCGTAATTCACCTCCATCATGAACTTGCCGTTCCACTCGGTGGTGGTCGAGCAGGCGCCCTGATGGAACACCGCCTCGATGCGGCCAAACGCGCCTGCTTCGAATTGCGTCAGGAATTCGTCCTTGTCGAGGTAGTCGGCGGTATGGAGGTCGGCGAGATTGGCGATCTTGTGGCCGTTGGTGAGGTCGTCGACGACGACGATGTCGCTATGGCCTTCGGCGTTGAGAGCGGCGACGATGTTGGAGCCGATCATGCCGGCGCCGCCCGTGACGATGATCATGGAAGCCTCTGGTTTGCCTTGCCGATTCCGGCCCTTATAGGGGAGGCTGGCTGGCCTGTCGATAAAGCAGGCACTTGAGA
Source organism: Mesorhizobium sp. P2_H9 (assembly GCF_056403215.1). Taxonomy (NCBI): domain Bacteria; kingdom Pseudomonadati; phylum Pseudomonadota; class Alphaproteobacteria; order Hyphomicrobiales; family Phyllobacteriaceae; genus Mesorhizobium; species Mesorhizobium sp. P2_H9. The sequence continues at coordinate 489,595 of NZ_JBFUFX010000002.1, forward strand.
TGGGCGCACGGGCCAGTCACAGTGGCGCCGCAAATCTCCCGCTTCAGTCGGCACGGGCCGACCGTCGGGGTGCGCCAGGAGCAAGACAATGCCGTCGACCGAACTGCTCATCGCGTTTTTCGCAACCACGGCGATCTTCGCCTATATCCCCGGCCCGGCCATGCTCTATGCCGCGGCGCAGACGATGGCGCGTGGTCGCTGGTCCGGCCTGACGGCGTCGTTGGGCATTCATCTTGGCGGCTATGTGCATGTCATCGCCGCCGCGACCGGGTTGTCGGTGCTTTTTCACGCCGTGCCGACGCTTTACATGGCGGTCAAGCTGGGCGGTGCGCTGTATCTGATCTGGCTCGGCGTCTCGCTGTTTCGCGCCAAGGCGCAAGGCGATGCGGTTCTGCCCGGCATCGAGCCGAAATCGGCCCGGCGGGCGTTTTTCGAGAGCATCACCGTCGAGGTGCTCAATCCCAAGACCGCGATCTTCTTCATGGCGTTCCTGCCGCAGTTCATCGATGCGTCGGCGGCGTTTCCGGTCTGGCTGCAGTTCGTCGTGCTGGGCACCATCGTCAATTTGATGTTCTCCTCGGCCGATATCATGTGCGTGTTCCTGGCAGGTGCGGTGATCGGCAGGCTGCGGCGCTCCAGCCGCGCGCAGCGGCTTATGCAGCGTGCCGGCGGCACGGTGCTGGTCGGACTGGGCGTGCATGTCGCCTTGCAGAAGGCTTGACCGGTTGAGCCGTTGCGCTCGTGTCCTGCCGTTGCGCTGCGCGGAATTGCGGTATATCGGCTTCGCCATGAACGATCCGACCCGTAAATTGACAATTTTCGGCACGACAGAGATCGGCCTCTCTTTCGAATTGCCGGTGACATGACCAAGCACAATCCGCCTTCTTCCGAACCCTTGCACCGCGCCATTGCCCGGTTCGGCAGCGTGACCGTGCTGGTGGTCGGCGACTTCATCCTCGATCGTTTCGTCAACGGCGTCATCGAGCGGATTTCGCCGGAAGCGCCGATCCCGGTGCTGCACGGGCGCGGCGAAACGGCTGCGATGGGCGGCGCCGGCAATGTCATCGCCAACATCGTTTCGCTTGGCGCGTCCGCCATACCGGTGTCGGCAATCGGCGCCGACACGGCTGGAAACACACTGGTGCGCATGCTCGGGGAACTGGGCGTCGACACAAGCGGTCTGGCGCAAGACGGCGATCGCATGACCTCGTCGAAAAGCCGCTTCAGTGCGCTCAACCAGCAGGTGCTGCGCTTTGACGAGGAGGAGATCAAGCCGCTGGGCGAAGCGGAGCGGGCGATGCTGATCCGGCATTTCCGCGCAGCGCTCAAACAGGCCGACATCGTCATCCTGTCCGACTACGGCAAGGGCATCTTGCTCGACGGCGTTGCCGGTGAGTTGATCTCGATCTGCCGCGAGGCGGGAAAGCCGGTGCTGGTCGACCCGAAGGGGCGCGACTATGCGCGCTATGCCGGGGCGACCGCGATCACGCCCAACCGCAAGGAACTCGGCGAGGCCGTCGGCCGCGCGGTGTTTGCCGACGAGGAGATCGTGGCGGCCGCGCGCGAATTGATTGCAGCCCATGGCTTCGATTTCGTCGTCGCGACGCGCAGCGAAAAAGGCATGAGCGTCATCGGCCCGGACGATGCCCGGCATATTTCCACGCAGGCACGCGAAGTGTTTGACGTCTCAGGCGCCGGCGACACGGTGATCGCAGCATTTGCACTGGCGCTTGCCGCCGGCGCCGACCGTGTCATGGCCGCCTCCATCGCCAATGCCGCCGGCGGCGTGGTGGTGGGCAAACGCGGCACCGCGCGGCTGACGGTCGAGGAACTCACCGGCGCGCTGTTTCGCTCGCACGGGCCGACTGCCCACAAGGATGCGATCCTCGATGCCACATCAGCCGCGCGCATGGTCGCGGCGTGGAAGGACGAGGGCCTGAGCGTTGGCTTCACCAATGGCTGCTTCGACATCCTGCATGCCGGCCATGTCAGCCTTTTGCACGCCGCGCGCAGCCAGTGCGACCGGCTGGTTCTCGGCCTCAACAGCGACGCCTCGGTGCGCCGGCTGAAGGGTGCCGGGCGTCCGGTCAACGACCAGCATGACCGCGCCTGCGTGCTGGCAGCGCTTGCCTCGGTCGACGCAGTCGTTGTCTTCGAGGAAGACACGCCGCTGGCGCTGATCGAAGCCTTGCTGCCCGACATACTGGTCAAGGGCGCCGACTACACGGTCGAGACCGTGGTCGGCGCCGACGTGGTGCAGAAGGCGGGCGGGCGCGTCGTGCTGGTCGATCTCGTCGCCGGCAAAAGCACGACCGGCACCATCGGAAAATTGCGGGCCGGCGGCAACACGAACTGAGGATTTGATGTCCGAACTGAATGACTATCTGGTCCGCTCGGCGGCCGCGATCAACGCAATGGTCGAGCGCGACCTCACGGCCGAGATGGAACGCGCGGTCAGCGCTGTCGTGTCGGCGCTTTCCTCGGGCAAGGCGCTGCTGATCGCCGGCAATGGCGGTTCGGCCAGCGACGCCATCCACATCGCCGGCGAACTGGTCGGCCGCTTCCTGAAGGAGCGCAAGGCCTACAACGTCATCGCGCTGCCAGCCAATGCCGCGGTGCTGACCGCCTGGGGCAATGACTATGGCTTCGACACGGTGTTCTCGCGCCAGGTCGAGGCGCATGGTTCGGCCGGCGGCGTGTTGCTCGCCATCTCGACCAGCGGCAATTCGCCGAGCATCCTCGCCGCCGCCGAACAGGCACGGATGATGGGTATGACGGTGATCAGCCTGACCGGCGACACCGGCGGCAAGCTGAAACCGCTGTCGGACATCCTGCTTAACGTGCCATCGACCTCGACGCCGATTATCCAGCAGGGGCATCTGTGCCTCTACCATCATCTGTGCGAGGTGGTCGAAGCGCGCCTGAGCAATGGCTGACGGGACGCCGCCCGTGAAGCCTGACCCGTATCCGCTCGAAGAACCGGGACTATGGGTCGAGCGGATCGGCACCCGGGGTTTCACCCCGGGGACACCGGCGCTGTTCCTTGATCGCGACGGCACCATCAACATCGATACCGACTATCCCAGCGATCCCGCCGACATCGTCTTGCGCGGCGACATCGTTCCGGCGATCGAAGCCGCCAACCGGGGCAAGATCCCGGTCGTCGTGGTCACCAACCAGTCCGGTATCGCGCGCGGCTATTTCGGCTGGGGTGCGTTCGCCGCTGTCAACGGCCGTGTGCTCGACCTGCTCCGAGAAAGCAACGTGTTCGTCGATATGGTCGTCGCCTGCGCCTATCACGAGGCGGGCACCGGACCGCTTGCCATCGCCGACCATCCGATGCGCAAGCCCAATCCCGGCATGCTGCTTGAGGCGGCAAAGCGTCTCGGGCTCGATCTAGAGCGTTCGCTGATCGTCGGCGACAAGTTGGCGGACATGGAAGCGGGCCAGCGCGCCGGCCTGGCGCGTGGCTGGCTGGTCGACGGCGAGGCCTCCGAGGAGATCGGGTTCAAGGTGATCCGCCTGCACGACCGAAATGATCTCGCCGGCTTGGTGGCGGCGATCGAGGCGCTGGCTCGCTACTAGGGCGCTGGCTCGCTACTAGGGCTACTAGGGTGTGCCGAACGCCACCAGACCCTCATCCTTGACGCGGCGGATGGTGAGCGCGGTGCGCACGGTGTCGACATTCGGCGCCGAGGCCAGTTGCTCGATGACGAAGGTCTGGAAGGTGCCGAGGTCGCTCGCCACGCAATGCAGCAAAAAGTCGGATTCGCCCGACACCATCCAGGCATCGCGCACGATCGGCCAGCCGCGCGTGCGTTCGGCGAAGGTTTTGAGCTCTGCATCGGCCTGATGATGCAGGCCGATCAGGCAAAAGGCGACGACGTCCATGCCGAGCGCCGGTGCATTGAGCAGCGCGCGATAGCCACGGATGATGCCGGTTTCCTCCAGCCGCCTGACGCGGCGCAGGCAAGGCGGCGCCGAAATGCCGACACGGCTCGACAGTTCGACATTGGTCATGCGCCCGTCGCCCTGGAGTTCGCGCAGGATCTTCCAGTCGATGGCGTCGAGGTCGGCTTTGAGCGGCATGGGCGGCTTTCGTGCAGCGCGAAAGAATCTTTCGTGATTTTGTAATTAAACGAGTTCACTGTCCATTCCATCCCTGCCTTTTGAAGGATTTCCTGGGCCTTTGAAGGATTTCTCGGGCTGTCGACACGGCGACAGCCCTTGGCGCGGAAGCTTTCCGGGGACGAATGCCGACTCGCCTTGCTGGCATGGCGGGCAGCACTTACATTACGCGCGATATCAAACGAGATTTCCATGCCACAATCACTGGCTGCTGTCCGCAGAGGCTTTAGATGACCACCAAGCACGCGCCTGTTCTTATCATCGGTTCCGGCCCTGCCGGCTATACGGCGGCGGTCTACGCTGCCCGCGCCATGCTGAAGCCGATGCTGGTCGCCGGCCTGCAGCAGGGCGGCCAGCTGATGATCACCACCGATGTCGAAAACTATCCCGGCTTCGCCGATCCGATCCAGGGTCCGTGGCTGATGGAACAGATGCTCAAGCAGGCCGAGCATGTCGGCACCGATATCATCAACGACATCATCACCGAGGTCGATCTCAATGTGCGGCCGTTCCGCGCCAAGGGCGATTCCGGCACCACCTACACCGCCGACGCACTGATCATCGCCACCGGCGCGCAGGCGAAATGGCTGGGCATTCCGACCGAACAGACCTTCATGGGGTTTGGCGTGTCGGCCTGCGCCACCTGCGACGGCTTCTTCTATCGCGGCAAGGATGTCGCGGTGATCGGCGGCGGCAATTCGGCGGTCGAGGAAGCGCTCTACCTCTCCAACCTCGCCAAGAGCGTGACGGTCATTCACCGGCGCAACGATTTCCGCGCCGAGCGCATCCTGCGCGAGCGGCTGTTCAAGAAGGAAAACGTCCGCGTCATCTGGGACACGATCGTCGACGAGATTACCGGCCGTCCCGGCAAGACGCCGCTGCCGCCCTCGGTGGAAGGGCTGAAGCTGCGCAACGCGGTGACCGGCGAGGAAACGCATCTCAAGGTCGACGGCGTGTTCGTGGCGATCGGCCATGCGCCGGCGGTCGAGCTGTTCGCCGGCAAGCTGAAGCAGAAGCCCAACGGCTACCTGTGGACGGCGCCGAATTCGACCCGCACCGACGTGCCCGGCGTGTTCGCCGCCGGCGACGTCACTGACGACATCTACCGCCAGGCGGTGACGGCGGCGGGGCTTGGCTGCATGGCCGCACTCGAGGCGGAAAAGTATCTGGCCGGCATTGAGGTACACCGCGAAGCGGCGGAATAAATCTAATCAAAGCGGCGGGACAAGCCGTTCAAAAGCCTGATTTTTCATTCAGACGCCAAACCAGAACGAGGGGAACTCATGGCGTTGGACTGGGACAAGCTACGCGTGTTTCACGCTGCGGCGGAAGCTGGGTCCTTTACCCACGCCGCCGAGACGCTGCATCTGTCGCAGTCGGCGATCTCACGCCAGGTCAGCGCGCTCGAACATGATGTCGGCGTGCCGCTGTTCAATCGCCACGCCCGTGGTCTGGTGCTGACCGAGCAGGGCGAGATGCTGTTCCGCACGGCGCATGATGTGCTGATGAAGCTGGAGACGATCAAGTCGCGGCTGACCGAGGCCAAGGACCGGCCTTCCGGCGTGCTGCGGGTGACGACGACGGTGGGCCTGGGCGCCGGCTGGCTGACCGAGCGGGTCCAGGAATTCATCGAGCTTTATCCGGAAATCAGCCTGCAGCTGATCCTGGCCAATGAGGAACTCGACCTCACCATGCGCCAGGCGGATTGCGCGATCAGGCTGCGCCAGCCGCAACAGCCGGACCTTATCCAGCGCCGCCTGTTCACCGTGCATTTCCACCTCTATGCCTCGCCGGCCTATGTCAACAAACACGGCAAGCCGGCTTCGGTGGCCGAGCTGAAGAACCATCGCATCGTCACCTTCGGCGTGCCGGTGCCCTCGCATCTGTCGGAATTGAACTGGCTGGAAACAGTCGGCGATTTCGAAGGCGGGCAGAGGGTGCCGACGCTGCAGATCAACGACATTCTGTCGATCAAGCGCGCCGTGCAGGGCGGTGCCGGCATCGCCATGCTGCCGGACTATGTGATCAGCAAGGAGTCAGGGCTGGTGCAGTTGCTGCCGGAGACCGAAGTGCCGTCCTTCGACACCTATTTCGCCTATCCGGACGCGATGAAGAACCAGGCCAAGCTGCATGTGTTTCGCGATTTCATCATCGCCAAAGCGCGCAGCTGGTCGTTTTGAACCTGATCCATTCCGAACGAATCTAGCCCCGCCAAGCCGTCAGCCGCGGCAGCCAGCCGGGGACGTTGCGGCGGTAGGTTTCGTATTCGGCGCCGTAGCGGCGGGCCAGCGTCGGCTCCTCATAGAGCTTCACAAACGAGATCATCGCGGTGGTGGCGATGACGGCGTAGACCACGACCGCCCAGCTCGAAAACAGCAGCGCCTGGCCAAGGATGATCGACAGCACGGCGACATACATCGGGTTGCGTACATGGCGATAGATGCCGCCGACGACCAGTCTTTCAGTCGGCGCCACCGGGGCGGGCGTGCCCAGGCCTTCGAGGGCAAAGCGGGCGAAGGAATGCAGCAGCAAGGCCGCGGCCGCGACAATGAGGATCGCGCCGACCACGACAAAGCCTGGCACGGCCGACAGCGGCAGATGGTAGCGATCCGTCAATAGCCAGGGCACCAGTCCCGCCACGACGCAGGGTGCGGCGATGAAAAACAGTGCGCTGCCGGCGATAGCCTGAGGTGTTCGCATCGATGTCTTCCTGCAGGCTCACGGCCTGGTGCCATAAAAATAAACTCCGGCTGCCCGATTCAGCATCATTCGGCGTTTTGCGAATTTCGGCAACAGAATCGGTTCGGATTGGCGGTTCCGCAATGGCTTTGGTGCCGGACGCGCCCATTTCAGCGGGTTTTTCTGGTCCTATCGGGTCCGGGAATGGGTTGGACCACAGACTGCGTCTTTTTGCATGCGTGTGTTGCAAAATAGATGCTTGTTTCTTGGGCATGATGAGCACATATATAGTTCATCTCCTGGGCGCGTTCTCCTCCCATTAGCGCCCGCGAGTGTTCCCCTCTGGAGGTTAGCCTTAACAGGCACTTCCAATCAAACTCAGCCGGATCTTTATTGATCCGGCTTTTTTGTTGCCCGAGCGCTGCTCGGGCCGGCCGAAAATTGATCAGCATTGCCGCGTAACAGTGACATGTAACCCCAGGTAACATGTCACGGACGCACTCTATGGATTAAGCAGATCATAGGACGCGGTGTGGTTCGTTCGGGAGATGGGGGCATCACTCGAACGATCCGGGCTCAGGCGGCTACCGCGTCCGAACCTTTTTCTCTGCCAGCCAACATGGCGGAAATCGTGCGGCGGACCTGCCGTTTTTACCTCCCACAAAGACGGTCCGCAAAACGGCGCCCGGATCATCCGGGCGCCGTTTTCATGTCGGTGCCGATGGCGAAGACAGGCCGCCATCGCAAGCGCCTGTTTCAGGCAGCCTTGCCGTTGGCGTTCATCGCCTCGTCAGCGAGACGCCCGGTCAGCTCGGCCATGTGATCGAAAACGCTGCGATAGGTGGCAACGCCTGCGGTCGCCGAGCGCAATTCGATGATCAGGTCGCCGATCTCGGCCTGTGGCATGGTCGCCTCGACGACATCCCATCCCGGCCAATCGGGCCGCGCGTCGTAGCCGAGGATCTGGCCGCGCCGCTGCGGGATCAGGGCAATGATCTTCGAGGTGGCGTCGGACGGCGTGACGATCTCGACCTTCATCACCGGTTCAAGCAGCACCGGCGAGCAGGCGGCCATGCCTTCCTTCATCGCCAGCTTGGCTGCCATCTGGAAGGCCATGTCCGAGGAATCGACGGCATGGTAGGAGCCGTCGGAGAGGTTGACGGCGACATCGACCACCGCAAAGCCAAGCGGGCCGGATTTCAGATAGTCGCGCACGCCGGTTTCGACCGACTGGATATAGGTTTTCGGCACAACGCCGCCGGTGATGGTGTCTGAGAACTGGAAACCGGAGCCGCGCGGCAGCGGCTTGATCTCGATCACCACGTCGCCGAACTGGCCGTGGCCGCCCGACTGTTTCTTGTGGCGGCCGCGCTGCTGGACAGACTTGCGGATCGTCTCGCGGTAGGGGACCGCCGGAGCGTGGCCCTCGACCGGAATCTGGTTCTTGCCCTCCAGCCGCTCGCGCACGACGCGCAGATGCATCTCGCCATGTCCCGACAGTACGGTTTCTGCCGAATCCTGATTGTGGCGCAGGCTGAGCGAGGGATCCTCCTCGGCGAGGCGCTGGATGGCGGCCGACATCTTGACCTCGTCCTTGCGTTCCTTCGGCCGCAGCGCGAAGGCGAAGACCGGTTGCGGTGGCGTCAGGGTGATCAGCGGCTTGATGCCACCTTTGGCCGAGCTCAGCGTCTGGCCGGTCTTGACGTCGTCGAGCTTGCCCAGCGCCACCGTATCGCCGGCCTTGGCCGAGGTCAGTTTCGACTGGTCCTTGCCGAGCATTCTGTAGATGCCAGAGACTTTTGCCGTCTCGCCCGTCGAGAGATAGAGCTCCGAGGCGTCGGCAAGCTGGCCGGACAGGATGCGCGACACCGAAAGCTTGCCGCCATGCGCGGTGTGAATGGTCTTCATCACCTGGACCACGGTCGCATTGCCGTCGGGAGCGCCGAGGCGCTTGCGGGTCGCTTCGATATCGGGGGCATCGTGGCGGATCGCCTTCAGGAGGCGCAGCACACCATTGCCCTTTTCGGCGGTGCCGATCAGCACCGGCGTCACGATGCCGGCGCGCAGGTCGGCGGCGAGATCGTCGAAGATCTCGTCCTTCGGCGGCTCGATCTCTTCCAGCAACTGCTCCATCAACTGGTCGTCGTGGTCGGCGAGCGTCTCCAGCATGGAGAAACGCGCCTCGAGTTCGCGCGCCTTGTCGTCGCCGGGGATCTGGGCGACTTCGCTTTCGGCATATTCGCGATAGATGTAGGCGCGCTCCAGCGCGAGATCGATCGAGCCGACGACGACGCCATCCTTGCGCAGCGGAATCTGGCGCAAAAGCAGCGGCACCGAGCTTGCCGGCTGCAGCATCTTCAGCGTGTCGCGCACGCCGGCAATCGCCTTGTCGACCTTGTTCAGGAACAGGATGCGCGGCACGCCGAGATCGTCGAGCTTGCGCATGATTAGCTGCAAGGCGGGGATCTTCTTCTCGTCGGCTTCGGCAACGACCACGGCGAGGTCGCAGGCCGCCAGCACCGGCTCGGCCTCGAAGGAGAATTCGATCGAGCCTGGGCAGTCGACGAAGGTGATCTGCTCGCCCATGAATTCGGTGGTGGCGACGGTCGCCTCGACGCTCATGGCGTGGGCGCGCGCCTCGGGCGAATGATCGGAAACGGTGTTTCCCGATGAAACAGGGTTCTGGCGGGGAATGGCGCCCGTACGGGCGAGTATGGCTTCGAGAAGTGTCGTCTTACCGCTTGCGAAGGGACCGACTATGGCAATGCATTTCGGTCCCGTGCGTCGTCCTCCGGCGCGAGTACCCATGACTGACCTCCACTCAGGCGTTTCCCTGGGAGCGGCGGCCGGCCTGTCGACCGTCGCGGGCGGGGTTCTTTTCGTTCGCCACCTGCCCAAGACCATCGTCCCACGGGTTTGCCGGCGGGGCAAGGAAAATAGGAAGCCGGCACTGTTGGCTCGCCCAGGTGGTTGCACCGCCCGCGAGATCGGACGACACTGCCATCGGCGGAAGAGCGGGCGGCACCGCCATCGCCACGCCACCAGATTGAGGATTGCCTGTCATGAAGATCATTGCCTGCGGCAGCGTCGCGACCATCACCGCGCCGGAAAAGTACTTTACCGGCCGTGTGTTGCAGACGCCGGTCATCGAGAAGGAAGCGCCGGCGCGGCTGCGCGCCACCATGGTCAGCTTCGAACCCGGCGCACGCACCCACTGGCACACCCATCCGCTTGGCCAGACGCTGTATGTCACCGCGGGCGCCGGTCGGGCGCAGAGCTGGGGTGGGCCGATCCAGGACATCAAGGCCGGCGACGTCATTTCGTTTGAACCGGGCGAAAAGCACTGGCATGGCGCCGGTCCGAAATCGGCGATGACGCACATGGCCATGCAGGAGGCGCTGGACGGCTCCCATGCCGACTGGATGGAGCAGGTGACCGACGAGCAGTATGGCGGCTGAGGCCACAAAGGCTCTGTTGGAACCGGTGTAAAAAAACCCGGCCGCGCGGCCGGGTTTTTCATGGTTCTCGTCGATGTGCCGATCAGGTCAGCGATGCGGTAAAGCGCTGGATGCGCGTGCAGGCTTCCTCGAGCAGCGTCTCCGACGTGGCGTAGGAGATGCGGAAGTTGGGCCCAAGGCCAAAGGCCGAACCGAACACGACCGCGACGCCTTCGGCCTCGAGCAGTTCCGAGCAGAAAGTCTCGTCGGTGTCGATCACCTTGCCGGCTTTCGTCTTCTTGCCGATCAACTGGGCGCAGGACGGATAGACGTAGAAGGCGCCTTCCGGCGACGGACAGGTGATGCCACGCGCCTGGTTGAGCATCGAGACGACGAGGTCGCGCCTTCCTTGAAAGATCGCCTTGTTCTTGGCGATGAAATCCTGCGGGCCGTTCAGCGCCTCGACCGAGGCCCATTGCGCGATGGTGCAGGCGCCGGAGGTCTGCTGGCCCTGGATCATGTCCATCGCCTTGATCAGCGCCACCGGACCCGCCGCATAGCCGATGCGCCAGCCGGTCATGGCATAGGCCTTCGACACGCCGTTCATGGTCAGCGTGCGCGCGTAAAGCTTCGGCTCGACCTCGGCGATGGTCTTGAAGACGAAGTCGCCATAGGTCAGGTGCTCGTACATGTCGTCGGTCAGCACCCAGACATGCGGATGCTTCAACAGCACATCGGCGAGTGCGCGCAGTTCGGCTTCCGTGTAGGCAGCGCCCGACGGGTTCGAGGGCGAGTTCATCAGCAGCCATTTGGTCTTCGGCGTGATTGCCTTTTCCAGCACTGCCGCAGTCAGTTTGAAGCCATTGTCGATGGAGGTGTCGGCAAAGGTCGAGGTGCCGCCGCAGATCGCCACCATTTCGGGATAGCTGACCCAGTAGGGACGCGGGATGATGACCTCGTCGCCGGGGTTCAGCGTCGCCATGAAGGCGTTGAACAGGATCTGCTTGCCGCCGGTGCCGACAATGGTCTGCTCCGGCCGGTAGTCGAGATTGTTCTCGCGCTTGAACTTTTTCGCGATCGCTTCGCGTAGCGGTGCGATGCCCGAAACCGGCGGATACTTGGTCTCGCCACGGCGAATGGCCTCGATCGCCGCATTCTTGATGTTGTCTGGCGTGTCGAAATCCGGCTCGCCGGCGCCCAGCCCGATAATGTCACGGCCGGCGTTTTTCAGCTCGCGCGCTTTCTGCGTCACCGCGATGGTCGCGGAAGGCTTTACGCGGGAAAGGGCGTCGGCAAGAAAGGCCATGACCAAATGTCTCCAGAGAGGATCGGCGCGGCCAACAGCGGCCGCGGCGCTTCTCATGTCGCATCATTTAGCCAAGCGCAAGCATTGTCGGGTGAACCAGGGCTCAAATCCTCGGCAACACTAAATTCATTAACGAGGGGTAGACCCTTTGCATGGCAGGATCGCGGTCCAATTCCGCCCGTCTTGCGGAGCGAGGAACCGTGTCGAGCATCGGGCTTGCCCACCACATCGTCCGCCAGAATGACGGCACCTCCACCGGTGTCTGGGGCATCTATACGCTTCAGAGCGCCTTCCAGCCGATCTTCGCCTTCAGGAATGGCAAGCTGTCGGTTGTCGCGTTCGAGGGGCTTATCCGGCCGTTTCGCGACGGCGAGCCGCAATCGCCGATGAGTTTTTTCAGGAGCTGTCCGGCCGGCGACCGCCTGCATATCGAGGCGCTGACACGGACACTTCACCTTTTGAATGCCGGCGCATGCCTGCCGGAAGAGGCGTCCATCTTCATCAATTTCGACCCCTCGGTGTTCACCGATCGCGCCATCTCCGACCATGCGCTGCGCGACATGCGGCTGGTTCTGCAGGAGGCCGGCATCGATCCGCGCCGTGTCGTCTGCGAGGTGACCGAGCAGAAATCGGCATCGCAGGAAACGCTGTACAGTTTCGTCGCGGCGCTCAAGGCCAATGGTTTTCGCATCGCCGTCGACGATTACGGCGCCGACGAGTCCGACATCAACCGCGTCAAGGACCTCAAGCCGGACATCGTCAAGTTCGATGCGCACTGGATCACACAGCTGATGGAGTCCGGCGCCGGCTTTGCCCTGTTGACCGCCATGGTGACGAGCTTCGAACAGCAAGGCATCCGCACCGTGTTCGAGGGCATCGAGGAAGGCTGGCAGCTTGAGCTGGCCGAAAAATCGGGAGCCTCCATGGTGCAGGGTTTCGCGGTGGGGCGACCGGAACTGGCACCGACCAGTTTTCGTGCATTCGGCAAGGACACGCAGCCATCGGCCGCGGCAGCCGATGCTGGGACTTCCAAGCCAACCGCGGCGCCGTCGGCACGCCCGGTGAAAGCATTCGGGCGCAGGAAGACGCCATGATCCGCCCCGGCGACAGGCGGCGCAACGCCGGCGAGGCGATCTTTGCCGACGAGATCGGGATCGAATATGGCATCTATGGCGAGTTCCGGCTGAAGAGCGCCTATCAGCCGATCTTCATGCCGCGCGGCCGGTCACTGACGGCGGTCGCGGTCGAGGCGCTGGTCGAGCCGCACCGCGCAGGCATGCCGGTTGCGCCATCGGTTTTTTTCGGCGGCGTGCCATTAGAGGATCGCCTGTTCGTCGAAACCATGTGCCGGATGCTGCATCTCAGGAATTTCCGCAATATCGGCGTCGATGGGCTTAACCTGTTCTTCAACTACAACCCGCTGATCAACGATCATCCCGGACGGGCGCTGGCCGAAATCCGGCTGATGGCCAGGCATCTCGGCGATCTCGGCCTGCATCCGGCGATGCTGGTCTGCGAGATCACCGAGCAGGCGGCCGACGACAAGGTGCTCATCAGCCTGGTGCACGAGATGCGGCGTAGCGGCTTCCGCATCGCCATCGACGATTTTGGCACCGGCCACTCGACGGAAGAGCGGATAAGCCTTCTGCATCCCGACATCGTCAAGATCGACGGCGCCTGGTTTGCGGAATTCTGCCGCCATGCCGCCGCCGAGCGGTTTTTTCGGCCGCTCGTCTCCATGCTGCATGATCGCGGCGCCAAGGTGCTGGTCGAGGGGATCGAGCAGTCCGTGCACCTTCGCGTTGCGCTGGAGGGAGGTGTCGACCTGCTGCAGGGCTTTCTCTTGGCGCGGCCGGCGCTCGCCGGCACGATCTTCAATGAAGAACCGCTGCGCATCGACACGCTGCTCGGCACCGACAACAAGGTCATCCCGTTGCATCAACGCCGCTGATGGACGCGCCAAAACAAATCACTGGTTGACGCTGTTCCCGTCGCGATAATTGCCTCAGCTGGGGAACGCAGCCCCAAGGGAGCGGCAATGACCATACTTTACGGGATGATCGACAGCGGCAATTGCTACAAACCGCGCCTGTTGATGGCCAAGCTCGGCATCGCCTTCACCAACATCGAGGTGAGTTCGCACACCGGCGAGACGCGCAAGGCCGACTATGTCGCCAAGAACCCCAATGCCATGGTGCCGCTGCTGGAATTCGACGATGGTCGGCGGTTGGCCGAATCCAATGCCATCCTGCTCTATCTCGCCGAAGGCACGCGCTTCCTGCCGACCGACCGGTACGAGCGGGGGCTGGCCTATCAGTGGCTGTTCTTCGAGCAGTACAGCCACGAGCCCTATATCGCGGTGCGCAAGGCGCTGCTGACCTTTCCGGAAAGGGCCAGGGATGCGACGCCGGAGCGGCTGGCGGTGACGCTGGAGCGCGGCAACAAGGCGCTCGGCGTGATGAACAGGCATCTGGAAAGCAGCGCGTTCTTCGCCGGCGCTGCCCTCAGCGTCGCCGACATCGCGCTCTATGCCTATACGCACACGGCAGAGCAGGGCGGCTTCCAGCTCGACGCCTATCCGGCGGTGGCGGCCTGGCTGAAGCGGGTCGAGGCGGATCCGGGGCATGTGCCGATGGAATGGTTGGGATAAGCGATGTCGGCGATGAGAGCGTCCTTCTCCCCGTTCACGGGGAGAAGGTGGCGGCAGCCAGATGAGGGGCGGCGCCAGCTTCTCAAAGATTGGTCTGGTGATGGGAAGTTCTGATGTGTGGGCGCTGCCCCTCATCGCCCTGCCGGGCGTTCGTCATTCGAAAAGCCAAGCAATTGGCTTTTCGTCCGCTTCGCGGACCACTCCTCAACTCCCCGTAAACGGGGAGAAGGAGGCTGAACTCCAGGCAAATAAAAAGGCGGGATAAATCCCGCCTTCCCATTTCCGGTAGCCTGATCGGGAGCGTTTGGTCCGGGCTGGCAGCTATCTGCTGATCCAGCTTGTCGGGTCTTTTCGCTCCGGTGCGCTTCTCGCGCGACCGTCAGTACATCCGTGACTTGCCGCGCGCCCCGAGCTACCGCCCGGCGCGCGCCATTCGCAAAATCAGGCCGCCTTGCTCAGAGAACCAGCGGACGACTTGCCAGTGCGGCGGTCCTGCTCGATCTCGAAGTTGATCTTCTGGCCTTCGACCAGGGTCGACAGCCCAGCGCGCTCGACAGCGGAGATGTGAACGAAAACGTCCGCGCCGCCATTGTCAGGCTGGATGAAGCCGAAGCCCTTGGTGGAGTTAAACCACTTGACCGTACCAGTTGCCATTTAGATAGTCCTTCAACATTTGCTTTAGTTTGACCGAACCGAAGTCCAGCCGGTGTGCATCGAGATTTTGGAGATAGACGTCAGCAAACGCGAAGATCGCGAGGCCCGGATCGATCGGCCGAAATATCAATGGGACGCATATAGTCTGGTTTTGCACCAAAAACAAGATGGTGCGGAAAAAGGCGCCACCGCGGCGCTGCCCAACGACCGCCCCAATCGCGTGAAAGCGTTGCAAAATAAGGCCACGGCGCGCGCTCTTTTTTGGCACTCATTGTACGCTATGGCCTTGATTGTGCGCGTGTTCCTTGCTGAAAAACCGATTGTGCGTTTCGAGGTCTGCGCGGCGGGAAGATCGTAGCGCCTTCTGGCGTTCGTCCGGTTTTGGGAGAAGACCATGAAAACCATTCTGCTTGCCGCATGCCTGACGCTGGTTGCCGCCGAGGCGCAGGCGATCTCGCGCTATGACCCCACCCATATGAGCTGCGGCGAGGTGCAGGCGACGATCGCCAGGCAAGGCGCGGTCATCCTGCGCTACCAGTCGACGCGCGTGCCTGGGCTGCCGCTCTACGATCGCTATGTGCAGAGCGAACAATTCTGCAACATTGGCGAGGTCAGGAAGCGCGTCTATGTGCCAAGCGCCGACACGAAATCCTGCCCGGTCTACATCTGCAAGCGGGTGGATTCGGAGAGGCGTTTCCGCCGGCGACTTCTCCCGGACTAGAGTTTTCCAGGCGTTATCCCGAAACAGGGTCGGGCTCACGTGCCGGCCTTAGAATCCGAACGATACCTGTGCCGGCGGCGGCGGGCCGACGCGCACGCCTTCCATCGCCAGCATCTTTTCCTTGGTGGCCGAGCCGCCCGGTGCCGAAAATCCGCCGATCTTGCCGCCTGCGGCAAGAATGCGATGGCACGGGATGACCAGCGGCACCGGGTTGGCGCCGAGGGCAGATCCCGTTTCCCGCGCGAGCCCGCCATGGCCGGCGCGCTTGGCCAGTTCGCCATAGGTGGTGGTTTCGCCATAGCTCAGTTTTCGCGCCGCGTCGTAGATGGCAAGGCGGAAATCGTCGACGCCGGCGAGATCGACCGGCACGCCGGAGAAATCGATATCCTCGCCAGCCGCATAGGCCTTGATCGAGGCGATCAGTTCGACCACCCATTGCGGCTGGTCGGTGGAGGTGGAAACACCGGCATGGCGAAACAGCCGGCGCTCAACCGCCTCGCGACTGCGCTCGGGCAGGCAAAGCCGGATCAGGCCTGTCTCGCTCCAGGCGATGCCCATGAAGCCGATCACTGTTTCTAACACTGCGTGGCCGGCTGTGATCGCGGGTGCGTTTTCCATGGTGGCTCCTTTTCGCAAAAGGCCAAGAAACGGGTAGATGTCTGGTACAGATAGGGAACAATATCGCAGCTTGCACCCGACCTCGCCAACCGAAAACCACCTGATGGCCCTGATTGCCGCAGGAAAAGCGCTGGTGTAAGGACTTCTTAACAACCCGACAAACTGGACCCCCGCGGCTTGCCAGCGAAAATCATCATCACCGCAATCGGCGTGCTCGCTGCCGCGGCCGGCCTCAGCGGCTGCACCTCGACATCGCAGACCAAGCCTATGCCGGCGCTTGCCGCGGCCGCCACGCCTGCCGTCGTGGACGACACGCCGACGGTTGCGCTGCCTGAAACCGTGGCCGTGCTGCCGGAACCGTCCGGTCTTGCCCAGGTTCAGACGGCGGCGCTAGCCGGCGGCGAGACGGTCGCCGCGGCGACGCTAGGCGCGCCGGCGACACCTGGCGCGGCGCTGCCGCCGCCCGCGCAGCCTGGCGCGGCGCTGGCCCAGCCGGCCGCCTTTGCCGGCTCGACACCCATCGCCGGACAGTTTCCGCCACCGCCGGCCGTGATGGCCGGCACATCGCCGACAAGCCCCGGCTCCATCAAGGCCGTCTATGCCACCGCGGCCGTCGCCATGCCGATCACCGGGCAGACGATGAAGGCAGCACCGATGCCTGGCGTTCAACAAGTCGCCTATGTGGTGCCTGAGAATCCGGCGCTGCTCGCGCCTCCCGGCCAGCCCGAGGAGCATGCAGCCGGACCGCGCGGCGAAATCGAGCGGCTGATCGAGAAATATGCCGCGCTCTATCAGGTGCCGGTGGATCTGGTGCGCCATGTCGTCAACCGCGAGAGCACCTTCAACCCGAAGGCCTACAATCACGGCCATTGGGGGCTGATGCAGATCAAGCACGCGACGGCGCGCGGCATGGGGTATCTCGGACCGGCAAGCGGCCTGTTCGATGCCGAGACCAATCTCAAATATGCGGTGAAGTATCTGCGCGGCGCCTGGCTGGTCTCCGACGGCAATGCCAAGCGCGCCGACCGGCTCTACCAGACCGGCTATTACTACGACGCCAAGCGCAAGGGCCTGCTGGAAGAAACCGGCCTTGGCCGCGACCGTTCACGGCGGCGCCTGCAGCCCGATGCCTGAGCCGCGTCCGCCGGCGCTCAACGACATCCGGCTGCGCAAGATCCTCGACGACACGCTCGTTATGCCGCGCTGGCCCGAAGGCTTTGTCATGCGCGGCTTTGCGACTTCTGATGCGCTCGCCTTGCATGCGCTGCTGACAGAAGTGTTCGACGACGGCAGCGACGGTCCGTTCGACGAATGGTGGCCACGCATTGCAGGTGACGCCGAATTCGATCCGGCCTTGTGCTTCCTGGTCATCGACGACAAGGGCCGGCTGGCGGGGGCGGCGCTCTGCTGGACGCGGGCCTTCGTCAAGGACCTTGCCGTCCACCCCGAGGCGCGCGGCAGGGGTATTGCCGAGGCGCTGATGTGGCACGCCTTCGCCGTCTTTCATGCGCGCGGCGCCGCTTATGTCGACCTGAAGACCAACACCGTCGAGAACGCTGCGGCTGTCCGGCTCTACGAGCGGCTGGGTATGACGCCTGTCGCCTGGGAAGGGTAGGGCGGTTTCTGCTGCCGCGAAGCCACGCGCCCGAGGAATGCGTTGGGTTTGTGAACTGCTTCACATAGGCCGCTGCAGGCAAATGTTAACCACATATCCACGCCGCTCGGCCGATCAGGGATCTGCGAGAGGCAAGATATCGGAGTGGGCTGCGCCGGCATGTGTCGGTCCCTCCCGGGCGGGTCTCAGGCGGGGGTTTGGGACCCGCCTGTTCTTGGCGGTTCGCTCGCAAGCTTGCTTCTTCAGCTCGGTATCGGTGTGTCTGACGCCCGCTCAGATGTCAGGTGCGTTGCCGATCTTTCGTTTGAGCTCGAGCGCCCAGGCGCGGCCTTCGTCGCCGCCCCATAGCAGCCAGGCGATGTGGCCTGCCGACGGGTTCGCCTCATTGCCGTAATTCTTGCCGCGCTTGTCGACCTCGTGGCGGGCGAAATAACTGACCATGCGGCGGATGGTGGAGGGGGCGAGCTTTTCGCGGTTCATCAGTTCGGTGGCCCGCGCCACGCCGATCTCGGTGCCGCCGCGGCCGAATTTTTCGCGCAGCCGCAAACCCTTGGCAGCGTTGTCGGCAACGATCTGCGGGCAGCGCAGGTCGATCTCGTCATCATCGTGCATTTTTTTCCCCCGATCCCGTAAGCTCTAGCCGATGGGAAGAATGCGGGGAAGCGGCACAGGTTCCGCAGTGCGGCACGGCAGCGGCGTGCAAAAATGTCGGGACCAATTGCTGCCAAACGTCCTTGGTTTGCAGAGCAACCGCGCCGGGACGCCGGCGCGATACCCAAGGAGCCGACCATGATCACCTTTCCCAATGAATCCGCGAAATACCGCGCCGCCCGTGAAAGACTGCTGCAGAAGGAAATCGAGCTGCGCCGGGTCATGGAAGACGTCGCCGTGGCGCGGCGCGCGCTGCCGCCGGGCGGGCTGGTGCCGCAGGATTATGTGTTCGACGGGCTTGGCGCCGATGGCCGGCCGGCCAAGGTCAAACTGTCGGAGCTGTTTGCGCCGGGCAAGGACACGCTGATCCTCTACTCCATGATGTTTCCGCGCCACCCGGAGGAAACGCGCGACGTGGCGACCAGCGGCGGCACGGCGAAACTCGCGCGGCCGGACCAGCCGTGCCCGTCCTGCACCGGCCTGCTTGATCAGTTCGACGGTGCCATTGGTCATCTCGAGGCTGCCGGCTTCAATTTCGCCGTGGTGGGCAAGACCGCGCTCGACAATCTGCTCACGCTTGGCCGCGATAGAGGCTGGCGCAACATGCGACTGCTGTCCTGCGCCTCCAACAGCTTCAAGCGCGACTACAATGCGGAAGCCGCCGATGGCGCGCAGCTGCCGCTGCTGTCGGTGTTCCACCGCGATGCCGATGGCGTCAGGCATTTCTGGAGTTCCGAGCTTGGCTTCGCGCCGCAGGAACCCGGCCAGGACCCGCGCGCCATCGGCACTTGCGAGATCCTGTGGAACCTGATGGATTTTACACCGCAAGGTCGGCCGGACTGGAACGAGCAATTGCAGTATTGCGAGGCGTGCTGCCATTGAGCGGGCAATAGGGCTTGCCCTGCACGGAGGGCAATCGTTTCACGGGCGTTGGCGCCGCCCCTCATTGCCCTGCCGGGCATTTCTCCCCGTATAGTGACGGGGAGAAAGAGGCTTGCGCCGATGGTTTCGCCAATCACCGGCGTTGCGGCCAGCCCCCTTCTCCCCGTTTACGGGGAGAAGATGCCGGCAGGCAGATGAGGGGCAGCGCCGAGATTTCATGATTGGCGTATGCGCTAGGCGGTTGTCGCTTAGAATGCTGGGACCAAGGGAGAATCCCATGCCCAAGATCGACCTGTCCGCCGTACCCATCCGCAAGGGCTCGGGCTATCCCAAGCCTTTCGATGCACCCTGCGCCACCCGCACACGACGGCGGCTGGGCGATGCCGGTGGCCTCACCGATTTCGGCGTCAATCTGATGACATTGCCACCCGGCGGCTGGTCGAGCCAGCGCCACTGGCACAGCCATGAGGACGAGTTCGTCTATGTGCTGGAAGGCGAACTGGTGCTGGTCGAAGACGGCGGCGAGACGCTGCTGCGCGCCGGCGACTGCGCCACCTTTGCCAAGAACAGCGGCAATGGCCATCATTTGATCAACCGGTCCGCCACGACGGCGCTCTATCTGGAGGTCGGCTCACGCAATCCCGACGATGTCATCACTTGCTCCGACATCGACATGATGAGCCCCAGTTCCGACGGACGGTTCTTGCACAAGGACGGCACGCCGTATCCGGGGCAGGGGTGAGGACTGGACCATTCGTCGGCGCTGGCGTTCGCCGGACAGCGCGATAAGCTCCCTGCCAAACCCAGGGAGATTGTCATGAAAAAAGAAGTCATCGAGGTGCCGGTGATGTCGGCCAAGGTGCGGGCGCTTGGCCTGCCATGCTCGACCGCAGTCAGGGCCAACGGCTTCGTGTTCATCTCGGCGACGCCGCCGGTGGACATGGTGACCGGCGAAATGGTGCGCGGCGACATCGAAACGCAGACTGAAGCGTCGCTGAAGGCGCTGAAACATTGCCTGGAAGCGGCTGGCACTTCGCTCGACAACGTGGTGATGGTGCGCATCTACGCCGTCAATTCCGGCTTCTACAACGCCATCAACCGGGTCTATGCCAAGTACTTCAGCGTGAACCCGCCGGCGCGCAGCTTCGTGCCGGTGGCGTCATGGCCGATGGAGTTTGATATCGAGATCGAGTGTGTGGCGGTGGCGTGAGGCATTGGAAATAGAAACTGCTTTGGCGCTTCTAGGAGCTTGAACCAGTCCTTTCCTGTCAATTTCAAACGATCAATTTCGTCTTCAGCAAGCAAACCACAGTGGCGCGGCGCAGCGACTTCGAGTCCGCCTTCTGGCCATCAGTCGTGTTGAAGACGATCTGCCCTGGCGGTTTCGGATGGCGCCCTCGATGTGCGGGCGGCCTTCCAGCACCTGTTGATTTTTGCCTGCCTTGTGCGTCGGCGTCAGGGCGCCCATAGTCAACAGCGGCCGCGGTGCTGGCCAAGGAATGACAATGCTTGAGCAGCCGGAGCAATGAGCACGACCCCTCTACGCGTGGCGGTCGTTGGCGGCGGCATCGGCGGCGCCATCACGGCTTACGCCCTGCATAAACGCGGCATTGACGTTCGTCTCTACGAGCAGGCGGCAGCCCTGGCCGAGGTCGGCGCCGGCGTCGCGATCCAGCCGAACGGTGTCCGGATGCTTCGGCGGCTCGGCCTCGGTTACGAGCTGATCCGCTCGGGGGCCAGATGGATCGACCCACAGTTTCGTCGCGCCGATGGATCCTATGCTGCGGCGATGTGGCCCCCAGAGCTTGCCAGCCAGATCGAGTTCCACGGCATGCACCGCGCCGATTTGCTGGCAATGTTCGTCGACCGGCTATCTCCCGACGTTGTGAAGACTGGTCACAGATGCACCGGCTTCGAACAGGATGACGAGCAGGCCGTCATCACTTTCGCCAATGGCTTGCGCACCACGGCCGACGTCGTGATCGCGGCTGACGGCATCCATTCAACCCTTCAGCAATTCGTCGTTGCCCCGTCCGCCCCGCTCTATTCGGGATCGGTCGCCTATCGAGGGGTGATCCCGGCGGCGAGCGTCTCGTGGCCGTCAGGGGCGATGCGCAACTGGCTTGGTCCGGGCCGGCATTTTCTCGTCTTTCCGGTGCGCGCCGGCCAGCTCATCAACTACGTCGGCTTTGTCACGACTGACGAGCCAATGAAGGAGTCATGGTCGGCGCGGGGCGAGCCCGCCGCCCTTGCCCGGGAGTTCGCCGGCTGGGATCCAATGGTCGAGACGATCATTGCCCAGGTGAAAGCGACGTTTCGCTGGGGCCTGTTCGATCGCGAGCCGCTGGCAAGCTGGACTCGCGGGCGCCTGACCCTTCTGGGTGACGCCGCCCACCCGATGCTGCCGCACATCGGTCAAGGCGCCAATCAGGCGATCGAAGACGCCGTTGCCCTGGCGACCGTGCTGAGCCATGCAGACCGCAAGTCTGCCCCACGAGCGCTGCTGATTTACGAGCAGCTGCGGCGCGAACGGACTGCCGGGGTCCAGCGCATGTCGCGCGTGAGTGGGGCTCGCTATGACGCATCCAGCGGCGACTTGCATAGCCGCGACCGCCAGCTTGACGCCCAGCGGCAGGAACGCGCCTGGGTCTGGAACTACGACGCCTATGCCGAAGCCGAGGCGGCCGCCGCTTCGCTCTAGGCAAAATACTCCTGCAGCGGCCGCACCTCCAGGCTCCCCGCCTTCAGCGCCGCAATCGCTTCCGCCACCGCAGCTGCCCCCGACAGCGTGGTGTAATACGGCACTTTCTGCATCAGCGTGGCGCGGCGCAGCGACTTCGAGTCCGACACTGCCTTCTGGCCGTCGGTGGTGTTGAAGACGATCTGCACCTGGCGGTTGCGGATGGCGTCCTCGATGTGGGGGCGGCCTTCCAGCACCTTGTTGATCTTCTGGGCGTCGACGCCGTTTTCGGCGAGGAAGCGCTGCGTGCCGGAGGTCGCCAGCACCTTGAAGCCGAGGCCGGCCAGACGCTTCACGGCGCCGAGAATGCCCTTCTTGTCCTCGTCGCGCACCGAGACGAACAGCGTGCCGGAGCGCGGCAGGTCGACGCCGGCCCCTAACTGGCTCTTGGCGAAGGCCAGCGCAAAGTCGCGGTCGAGGCCCATGACCTCGCCGGTCGAGCGCATTTCCGGGCCGAGCAAGATGTCGACGCCGGGGAAACGGGCGAAGGGGAACACCGCTTCCTTGACCGCGATGTGGCCGGGATTTCTGGGATCGGGCATGGCGCCATAATGGGCGAAGGCGTCTTCCAGCTTTTCGCCGGCCATGATGCGGGCGGCGATCTTGGCGATGGGCCGGCCGATGGTCTTGGCGACGAAGGGCACGGTGCGTGACGCGCGCGGGTTGACCTCCAGCACATAGACGATGCCGTCCTTGATCGCATACTGCACGTTCATCAGGCCGCCGACATTGAGGGCGCGGGCAAGGGCCGCCGTCTGGCGCTCCAGCTCGTCGACCAGCTCGGAGGGCAGGGAGTGCACCGGCAGCGAGCAGGCACTGTCGCCCGAATGGATGCCGGCCTCCTCGATGTGCTCAAGAATGCCCGACACGAATGTGTCCTTGCCGTCGCAGAGGCAGTCGACATCGACCTCGATGGCGCCCGAGAGGTAGGTGTCGAACAGCAGCGGGTTCTTGCCCAGCAGCGTGTTGATCTGGCCGGTCTTGTCGTTGGGGTATTTCTGCTTGATGTCCTCCGGCACCAGGCCGGGCACGGTGTCGAGCAGATAGGTTTGCAGCATGCCCTCGTCATGGATGATCTGCATGGCGCGGCCGCCCAGCACATAGGAGGGGCGCACCACCAGGGGGAAGCCGAGCTCACCGGCGACGAGGCGGGCCTGCTCGACCGAATAGGCGATGCCGTTCTTGGGCTGGGTGAGGCCGAGCTTGTGCAGCAGCTTCTGGAAACGGTCGCGGTCTTCGGCGAGATCGATCATGTCGGGTGACGTGCCGAGGATCGGGATGCCGGCCTTCTCCAGCGCGTCGGCGAGCTTCAGCGGCGTCTGGCCGCCGAACTGGACGATGACGCCGACCAGTTCGCCTGACGCCTGTTCGGCGCGCAGGATCTCCAAAACATCCTCGGCCGTCAGCGGCTCGAAGTAGAGACGGTCCGAGGTATCGTAGTCGGTCGACACGGTCTCCGGGTTGCAGTTGATCATGATCGCCTCGAAGCCGGCGTCGCGCAGCGCGAAGGCCGCGTGGCAGCAGCAATAGTCGAATTCGATGCCCTGGCCGATGCGGTTCGGACCGCCGCCGAGGATGACGACCTTCTTGCGCGACGACACCTGCGCCTCGTTGGCGAGCGCGCCGGCGAACGGCACTTCATAGGTCGAATACATGTAGGCGGTGGGCGAGGCGAACTCGGCGGCGCAGGTGTCGATGCGCTTATAAACCGGATGAACGTCGAGCTTTTCTCGAATCTTCTGAATCACTTCGGCGTCAGTCTTCGTTAATGAGGCGAGGCGGGCATCGGAGAAGCCCATGGCCTTCAGCATGCGCAGATTGACGGCGTCCTCGGGGATGCCGTGCTCGCGGATGCGGGCTTCCATATCAAGGATGCCAGCGATCTGTTCGAGGAACCACGGGTCGATCTTGCACATGGCGTGCACGTCTTCGAGCGAAGTGCCCATGCGGATCGCCTGCGCCACCATGCGCAGCCGGTCGGGCGTCGGCGTGCCCAAGGCGGCGCGAATAGCGTTGCGGTCATCGGCGTGGTTGGCGACAGCGGCACCGTGGCCGAGGCCGGGGATCTCGATCTCGTCCAACCCGGTAAGGCCGGTTTCGAGACCGCGCAACGCCTTCTGCAGCGATTCCTGGAAGGTGCGACCGATGGCCATGACTTCGCCGACCGACTTCATCGACGTGGTCAGCACCGGCTCGGCGCCGGGGAATTTCTCGAAGGCAAAGCGCGGGATCTTGGTGACGACATAGTCGATCGACGGCTCGAAGGAAGCTGGCGTGGCGCCGCCGGTGATGTCGTTCTCCAACTCGTCCAGCGTGTAGCCGACGGCGAGCTTTGCCGCGATCTTGGCGATCGGGAAACCGGTTGCCTTGGAGGCGAGCGCGGAGGAGCGCGAGACGCGCGGGTTCATCTCGATGACGACGAGACGGCCGTCAGCCGGGTTGACGGCAAACTGCACGTTGGAGCCGCCGGTCTCGACGCCGATCTCTCTGAGCACCGCGATCGAGGCGTTGCGCATCATCTGGTATTCTTTGTCGGTCAGCGTCAGCGCCGGGGCGACGGTGATGGAATCGCCGGTGTGCACGCCCATCGGGTCGATGTTCTCGATCGAGCAGACGATGATGCAATTGTCCGCCTTGTCGCGGACAACCTCCATCTCATACTCCTTCCAGCCGAGCACGCTTTCCTCGATCAGCACTTCGGTGGTCGGCGAGGCGTCGAGGCCGGACTGAACGATCTCGTAGAATTCGGCGCGGTTATAGGCGATGCCGCCGCCGGTGCCGCCCATGGTGAAGGACGGGCGGATGATGGCGGGCAGGCCGACATGGTCGAGCGCCTGGGCGGCGATGGCCATGCCGTGGCTGATATAGCGCTGCTTGCGGTCGCCTTCGCCGAGGTTCCAGCGGGTTTCCAGCGCATCGAGTGCTGAGTCGAGATTGTCAGGCTTCTCGGCCTTGAGTGCTGCGCGCTCGGCCTCGTGCGTCTTGCGGTCGGTGTTCTTGACGTCGGTGGCGTTGGCCAGCATCGACTTTGGTGTTTCCAGGCCGATCTTCTGCATCGCCTCGCGAAACAAAGCGCGGTCCTCGGCCTTGTCGATGGCCGTGGCGTCGGCGCCGATCATCTCGACATTGTAGCGGTCGAGCACGCCCATCCGGCGCAGCGACAAAGCAGTGTTGAGCGCGGTCTGGCCGCCCATGGTCGGCAGCAGCGCATCCGGCCGCTCCTTGGCAATGATCTTGGCCACCACTTCGGGCGTGATCGGCTCGATATAGGTGGCGTCGGCCAGTTCCGGATCGGTCATGATGGTGGCCGGATTGGAATTGACCAGGATGACGCGAAATCCCTCTTCCTTCAGCGCCTTGCAGGCCTGGGTGCCGGAATAGTCGAACTCGCAGGCCTGACCGATGACGATGGGGCCGGCCCCGATGATCAGGATCGACTTGATGTCAGTGCGTCTTGGCATGTCATAGGTCCGTTCGGCGGGCGGCTTGCACAAAAAACCGGGACGGGAAGACCCGGCCGGTTGTGCTCGCGATTCTGGTATCAGGCTAGGAGGGCCTTATAGGGAAGAGTTTTGGCGGATGTAACCCCGAAAATGCGGGTTGTTGCTAATCCCCAAGCGCCAGCGCATCCGTAATCTCGAACCGCTCCGACACGCCGACACGGACGATGCTCAGGCTGCCCTCGCGGGTGAAGCGGAATTCGCCGGGCGCGTTCGAGCTGGTCGGCAGGCCGGCGGAAAAGCTGATGACACGCGTGCCGCCATCGGGCCAGGTCACGGTCACGTCGGCCTTGCCGGCGTCCATGCGGACGATGCTTGCCGCACAGCTTGTCATCGGCTGGCCGATATAGCGGGCGCACGGAAGCTCGCCGGTGGCAGTGGGGGCGGGCGCGTTTGCCGCCGGCGCTTCTGTCTCCCCGGCCGACGGGTCGGCTGCGAACGCCATTGTGTAGGCATCCTCGATGGCGGTCTTGCCGATGATCTCAGCAGGCGTCTGACCGGTTTCAGGGTCGCCCAGCCGCACTGTCAGGTTGGGCTGCGGCTGGCCCGCCGTGGCGGGACTTGCGCCGGTCGCCTCGGTGTCCGGAACGGCCACCGGATTCTCGGGGTTCAAATAGCGCGCCGGCGCCCATCCGCTCATTTGCGAATTGTCCATCGCTTCGACCTTGCACCAGCGATGCCCGTTGACGTCGTTGCAGCCGAGGTTCTTCAGGCTCGAACCACTCGGCAGGCGGGCTTCGGTCTTGCCGATCGGCGACGGCGTGGCGCGTACGTTGAGGAGATCGCCGGGGGCGAGGTTGGTGACGATGGAGACGACCAGAGAGGGATCGTCCTCGGCCTTGGCCGCGATTGCCGCCAGCAGCAGCGCAGCAGCAATCAGCGCGGCCAGCGTCGTCCGGAGGGAAAGTGTGCGCCTCATCATCTGGCCGTGGGCGATCGATTGCATTGCCGAGAATGCGGCCAGACTCAAGAGCGCCACCGCATGCCACGCCGGTTTTATAAGCAACCACATGGCGCTATGTAAGCCCGAAAATACGGCTGGTTTGCGGGGAGGTGCCGTACGGTTCTGCGGGGGRCTGAACGCGTTCCGCGTTCAGCCCGGCATGAATCCAGTCCGCAGCGCGTGAGCCCATTCCGGCCGTCCCGCCTGCTCGGCCTGCCGTGCCGCCGCCTCGTGGTCGTAATCGACAGCAATGGTCTCGAAGATGTCGGGCCGGCCCTCGCCACCCAGCGTGACGATGCCGTAGCGCGCGTGCGGCGAGCCTTGCTCGGAGACATGTGCAGGCGGGGTGGAATCGTCATAGGCGGGGCAGCCGATGCTGCCCGGATTGAAGATGACGGGACCACCGGGAATGTGGATCAGCTCGCTGCGGTGGCTGTGGCCGCACAGCACGATGCGGCATGCGGGGTCGAGGCTCTTCAGCCGCCGCTTGATCGCTGCCAGTGGCGCGCGCACCAGCTGGCCATCGGTAATCGCGTCAGCCAGATATTTCTCGTCATGGTCGGGCCGGGCGTGAAAGGCGATCACGCCGGGCGCGATCTCCAGCGTCAGCGGCTGAGCGAACAGCACCTCGCGCTGCGCTACGGTCAGCCGCTCCTGCGCATAGCGGTCGGACGCCCACATCGTGTCATCGGCCGGGTCGCGGGCGACGCGGCGGTCGTGGTTGCCGCGCACCGTCGGCAGGTTGAGCGCTTCCAGCCGTTCAAAAGTCTCGCGCGGCCACAGCGGACCTGAGACGCTGTCACCGAGATTGACGGTCAGGTCGGCGCCGCCGCGTCGCTGCAGATCGTCGAGCACGGCATCGAGGGCCAGCACGTTGCCGTGGATGTCGGCGAGGACGGCGATGCGCATTCAGAAGCTCCGGTTGGTTCGAAGCTTCGCATATCTGCACAGCAGCCGGGGTTCTACCGGTTCTGTGCTGAGTCCTGTCGTGTCGCGCTAGGCAGAAATTTCAATATCGTGGCCACCGACCGCGGGCAGGGCCGTATCCTCGCCGGCGGCGGCAATGACGCTGTCGAGCAGGCCGGGGAAGCGGGCGTCGAGGTCGTCGCGGCGCAGCGTGATCAGCCGGCTGGTGCCGACCACCTCGGCGCGGGTGACGCCGGCTTCGCGCAGTTTGGCCAGGTGATAGCTGAGATTGGTTTTCGAGCCGAGATCGAGGAACTGGCTGCAGTTCAGCGGCACGCCTTCCTTGCTGGCGAGATAGCGAACGATGGCGAGCCTGGTCGGGTCGCCAAGCACGGCAAGCACGATCGGCAGGCTGATCTGGTCGGTATTGGGGTGGGGCAAGGTCATGCCGCTGAATTAAGCACAATCGGGGCCGATTTCAACGCATCTCCTCCTTTGGCCGGGGCCACACGGTTTCTCGTTTCGCGATCCGTCCTGACACAGGGTTGTCAGCAGGGTTGGACTATTTATGCCCTCTGACATTGACATGATGGCACCTTATGTCCAATTGTTCAATGACTTTTGAACTAAGGACATCGCCATGGACAAGCGCCTCTTCTGGCTTGCGCTCGGATCGTTCACGATCTCGACCGAAGGCTTCGTCATTTCCAGCCTGCTGCCCGATATCGCCACCGATGCCGGTATCTCCATTCCGCTGGCCGGCACGCTGATCACCGCCTTTGCGCTTGCCTATGCGGTCGGCACGCCGATCCTGGCGACACTGACCGGCGAATGGGATCGGCGCCGCGTCATCCTGTGGACGCTGGTGTTCTTCGTGCTCGGCAATCTGGCGGCCGCATTGAGTTCCTCCTTCGAATTGCTGCTGATCGCTCGCATCGTCATGGCGCTGTCTTCCGGCCTGTTCGCGGCCACAGCGCAAGGCACGGCGGTGGCGCTGGTCGATAGCCATCACCGGGCGCGCGCCATTGCCGTCGTCGTCGGTGGCACCACGGTGGCGGTTGCGGTCGGTGCGCCGCTCGGCGCGCTGGTGGCGGCCTTCGCCGGCTGGCGCGGCACGTTCTTTGCCATCGCCGCCCTCGGCGCGCTCGCTGGCGCTATCCTTTGGTACCGGCTGCCGCGCGGCATCATCGGCACGAAGCTGCCGCTCAGGCAGCGGCTTGCCGCGGCCCTTCGGCCCGGCGTGATGCCGATCCTGTTGACGACGCTGATGGCGCTGACCGGCGCTTTCACCGTCTTTGCCTATGTCGCGCCGCTGGCCATTCAAGGCGGCGGGCTGAGCCCGATCGCCCTGCCCGGCATGCTGCTCGCCTTCGGCATAGGCGCGGTCATCGGCAACATCGCAGGCGGCCAGGCCGCCGATCGTTTTGGCGCGACGCGCACGGTCGGCTGGTCGCTGGGGTTGAGCGCGGCCATGCTGGTCATGCTCTCGGTGATCCCGACCTTCCTGCCGCACCACATCGCCGGACCGGCGCTGATGGCGATGATGGTGCCGTGGGGCATCGTCGGCTGGGCCTTCCCGCCGGCGCAGGCGAGCCGCATCATCAAGCTCGCGCCTGACGCTGCCCCGATCGTGCTGTCGCTCAACGGCTCGGCGCTCTATCTCGGCGTGGCGCTGGGCGCCGTGGTCGGCGGCGCCGTGCTGCGCTACGGCGCGCCGGCCGACCTCGGCCTGATCGCAGCGGCGTTCCCGATCGTGGGACTGGGCATCGTGCTGGCCGGCCTCTGGGCGGCGCGGCCGGTGGCGATGCCGGCGGAATAGCACCGTTTCCAGAGCTGATTGCCGGCCGCTCTTTCAGGTTGAAAGGGCGGCCGGCGGCACTTCGTAGTTCAGCGCGGCGACTTCATCGAGCAAGGCGCGCAGGTCTGCCGCCCGTTGCTTGCCGACCATGGCCTCGAAGCGCTGCTGGGCAATGCTCCATAATTTCGTTGCCTCTTCGAGCTTGACCAGGCCTTCGCGGGTCAGTCGCACCCGCTTGACGCGGCGATCGTCCTTGTCGGCGAAGGTTTCGACATAGCCGTCACGGATCAGCGGCTTCAGCGTGTGGCCGAGCGCCGACAAATCCATCACCATCGCTTCTGCGATCGTGCCCATCGCCGGCTCGCTGCTGACATAGATTTGGTAGAGCAGGCCGTATTGCGTGCCCTTCAGGCCCGAAGGCGAGATCACATCGTCATAGAAGCGGCCGAGCTTGCGCGCGGCGCGCCGCAGCGTGGCATTGTTGCAAGGGCTAAATCCCGGCATCGCAGTCTTGTTCATCACGACTCCTCGCCGGCAAGAGCGTCTGCCGGCTGCCGCAGAAATAGTTTCTGTCGCCGCCGTTGACAAGATAGTGGCATATACCTATTTCCCAGAAAGTGGCATATGCCACTAATTAGAAATCAGGCGGCGGGGCAAGGGACATCGGCCTGTTCCGCCGGGCAGCAACACAAGGAACAGGACAATGAGTGTAGAAAACAACAAGGGCACGGCGGTGGTCACCGGTGCCTCGTCGGGCATTGGCGCGGTCTATGCCGACCGGCTCGCCGGCCAGGGCTATGATCTGGTGCTGGTGGCGCGGCGCGCCGACCGGCTCGAAGAACTGGCTGAGAAGCTGCGCTACGCCTACGATCGCAAGGTCAGTGTGATCAGCGCCGATCTTGCCGACGACAACGACGTCCGCCGGGTCGAACAGGCGATCGCCGCCGACGACAGCGTGACGCTGCTGGTCAACAATGCCGGCATCGGCGGCGCGGCAGTGGTGGCGACCGCCGACGCCGACGTGGCCGAGCGCATGATCAAGGTCAATGTCATCGCCTTGACGCGGCTGACCCGCGCCGTGCTGCCGGGCCTGATCGCGCGCAACCGCGGCGCCATCGTCAACATCGCCTCGGTGCTCGCCTTCGACACCTCGTTCGGCGGCATCTACAGTGGCACCAAGGCCTATGTCGTCAACTTCACCGAAGCTCTGCAACGCGAAGTCGCCGACACCGAAGTGAAGGTGCAGGTGGTGCTGCCGGGCGCCACCCGGACCGATTTCTGGGAGCTTGCCGGCAGCGATATCGACAACCTGCCGAAGGAGATCATCATGAGCGCCGACGATCTGGTCGATGCCGCACTGGTCGGCCTCGCCAGGGGCGAAGCCGTGACCGCGCCGGCGCTGGCCGATGCGGCCAAGCTGGACACTTTCCTCGGCGCCCGGCAAACCTTCTACGGCAGCCTGCACGCCAACAAGCCGGCGGCGCGCTACGCGGCTTGAGGAGGCAGGTTCGCTTCGCGAACCAGAACCCCCACCCCGCTGCTATGCAGCGACCCTCCCCACAAGGGGGAGGGTTAGGGGCGCGCTCCCTACCTCCCCCTTGTGGGGAGGTCGGACCGCAGGTCCGGGTGGGGGTACTGCGCCGGAAAGTAGTTACCTCTACGCCGTCCGCCACATCGGAATGATCGAGGCAGCAAGCAACAGGCCGAGCGCGATGTTAAGCACGCGCCACTGCAGCTCGGTTCTAAGCAACCGGGCGAGCAGCGTGCCCGCCGCGCACCACAGCGACAGCGATACCGCAGCCGCAAGGCCAAATACCGCGCCGAGCAGCAAGGCAAGTTGTAGGGGTCCGTCGGCCAGTGCAGCGAACGATGCCGCAGCACCCAGCCCCATCGCCCAGCCCTTGGGGTTCATCCATTGCAGGCCGGCGCCGCCGAGAAAGCTGTTCGGCCTGGCCATCGCCAGGTCGAGATTGGGCGGGCCGCTGCGGCCGATCTTGAGGGCGAGCCAGACGAGATAGAGCGAACCGGCGATCTTCATCGCCAGTTGCAGTGACGGGACCGCCGCCAGCAGCCCGGCAAGCCCGGCCGCACCGGCAGCGGCCACGGTGGCGAGACCAGCGGCGCTGCCGGCCATCAACGGAACGGAGCGGCGAAAGCCGAACTGTGCGCCGGACGCCGTCGACAAGGTCGTGGCCATGCCAGGCGTGGAGGTGGCGACCAGCGCGAACAGGACGAGGGGAAGGATGGCCTCAAACATGCTGGTTTCTCTCCAGGGAGGCCGCATGCTAGGCGTCATCTCACATCAGTAAATGCAATGTTTACGATGGTCGGCATTAGGGATTATAATATCACCATGATCCGCAACCTTGACACGGCCCTGATCCGCACCTTCGTCACCGTTGCCGACAAGGCCAGCATGACGGCGGCGGCGAACGCCTTGCATCTGACGCAGGGCGCCGTCAGCCAGCAGATCAAGCGGCTGGAGGAGGTTCTGGGCTGCAGCCTGTTCGAGCGCGACCGGCGGGGGCTGCGGCTGACGCGCTCCGGCGAGCGGCTGTTCGGCAAGGGCAAACGCCTGCTCGGCCTCAACGACGAGATCTGGGCCGAGATGGCGGGCAATGCGGTTGCGGGCGAGGTGCGGCTCGGCGTGCCCTACGACCTTGTCGGCACCTTGCTGGCGCCAATTTTG
Organism: Mesorhizobium sp. P2_H9; assembly: GCF_056403215.1. Taxonomy (NCBI): domain Bacteria; kingdom Pseudomonadati; phylum Pseudomonadota; class Alphaproteobacteria; order Hyphomicrobiales; family Phyllobacteriaceae; genus Mesorhizobium; species Mesorhizobium sp. P2_H9. Next base: position 521,512 of record NZ_JBFUFX010000002.1, read on the forward strand.
AAGACCTATGCCGAAACCTATCCGCAGGTCGAGATCTCGCTGGTCTGCGCCTCGTCGCCGGAACTCGCCGCGGCATTGGCGACCGGCACCATAGACTTAGCCGTCATCGAGGAGCGGGTCGGCTCATCCGCCGGCGAATGCCTCGCTATCGACCGGCTGGTCTGGGTGGGCGCCAAGGGCGGTGTCGCGCGCCGCAAACGGCCGCTGCCGGTGTCGATGGTCGCCGACACCTGCGCGTTTCGGCCAGCGGTGCTATCGGCGCTCAATGAGCACGGACTGGAATGGCGCACCGTGTTCGAGAATGGCAACATCGATGCGACGACGGCGACGGTGCGCTCGGACCTCGCCGTCACCACCTGGCTGGCGTCGACGGTGCCTGCCGACCTCGACATTCTGTCTGGCGATTCCGAGCTGCCGGCCTTGCCGAATTTTTCGATCAATCTGCATTTGCCCAGGCATGGTGTCGGGCCGGCGGCGCAAGAGTTTGCACGCCACATCCGCGATGGGCTGGCTCGGCGGCTGGTGGCGGCTTGAGGCCACGCCTCTGTTTCCTCTCCCCCATTTTATGGGGGCGAGGAACCCAAGTCCTGCAAAGCTACTTCCAGTTCTTGCGCCGTTCGATCTCTGCCTCGGACGGCTTCTCCGGAACAAACGACCCAACCTTGATCTCGCCGCCGCGCGCATAGGTCGCCATAATGACGCCGGTGGTCGAGGCTTGCGAGCGGGTCAGCTTGAAAGCAGCGGGCAGCGTGCCGTTGCCGAACAGCCGCTTGCCCTTGCCCAGCACCAGCGGGAAGATCAGCAGGCTGATCTCGTCGATCAGATCGTTGGCGAGCAAGGTCTGGATCAGCTCGCTCGATCCCTGGATGAGCAAGTCCGGGCCATCCTGTTGCTTGAGCTGGCGCAGCGTCGCCACGACGTCATCACCCAGCGATTGGCTGTTTTGCCAGGACAACGTTTCGGGCCGGTGCGTCGCCACATATTTGGTGACGGCGTTGAAGCTGTCGGCGATCGGATCGTTCTCCTGATACGGCCAATGGGCGGCGAAGATGTCGTAGGTCTTGCGGCCGAGCAGCAGCGCGAAAGGCTTGGAGAACGTCTCACCCATGGCGGCACCCATGACGTCGTCCCAATAGTGGAACGTCCAGCCGCCATATTCGAAGCCGCCGACCGGATCTTCCTCCGGCCCGCCCGGCGCCTGCATGATGCCGTCGAGGCTGACGAATGTTGCTGCGGTAATCTTCCTCATTGGGGTGCTCCTTTTCATGGTCCCGCCGTCAAGGCCGGACTTCGGCCTAAGGACGCGCGAGTGCACACCTGTCCGACAGCCGCCTGAGAAATTTCCGGCATTCCGCCCCTCGAAGATCACAAGGCAGTCTTGCCCTTGGTCCGTGAAGCTGGCGGTCGGTCGTCGAGGCTCTGGGACGAAAACCAGACGTCGCCGATGATGGCTGTGGCGGTTCCGTCCGGAGCCTTGTCTGATGTCAGCCAGATCGAACGGCTGCGCGCGGCCTGTTCGCGGTCGGGAATTTTCGCTGCCGGACTTGCGACCGAGGCACCGACGCAAGGGATGAACCAGGAGCCCATGAACGGGTTGCAGGCAAAGCCCTTTTTGGTGCGGGTCACCAGCACCGCCAGGGCAACACGCTCGGCCGGACGCCAGGGGAAGATCATGCGACCGCCCGGCCTCAACGCCTTCAGCCATCCGGCCGGTGGTGCGGCGACGCCGGCATTGACATAGATGACATCTGATGGTGGCAGCGTGGTGGTGACGGCATCGCCATGGATGACGGTCACATTGCCATAGGCTTCAAGATTCTTTGTCGCGCGGCTTGCAAGATCGGCCTCCAGTTCGAAGGCGGTGACAGGGCCGCCGGGCGAAACCAGCCGCGCCAGCAAGGCGGTGTAGTAGCCGGTGCCGGCGCCGATATGGGTGACGGCTTCACCCGGTTTGGGCGCGATCTTGCCGATCCACATGGCGTGCAGGGAGGGCTCGCCATTGTTGATGCCCTTGTCGGCATCGAGCGCCACCAGCACGTCCTGATAGATGTGGACCGGATCGGCGCTTGGGGTCACGACCTTGCCATTGCCGGCCGTGACCATCGTGCCGACGATGACCGTCCATGGTCCTGGACCAAGAAAGGCTTCGCGCGGCACCGTGGCGAAAGCCTCTTCGAGACGCGGATCGGCCGAGCCGGAATTGGCAGCCATCAGCCGCGCGTAGAATTTTCGAGCTTCCGCAAGGACGGTCATCGTCCGTCAAGATAGCGCAGACAACCGATTTGTCTCACCGGTTTGTCGGACAAGCCGATGAGGGAGCAATTGGACTGTTCGTTGCTCAGCCGACGCCGAAGACGGTGTCGTAGAGCAGCTTGAAGTTGAGCACCAGGATGATGGCGGCGACCACCCATGCGAGTGCGGCGACGCTGCGTGGTATCGCGAGATTGCCCATCTTCTTCTTGTCGGAGACGAACTGCACCAGCGGAACCACCGCGAAGGGCAACTGCATCGACAGGATGACCTGGCTGAAGACGAGCAGCTGGCCGGTTCCTTTTTCGCCATAGAGCGCGGTGACGATCACCACCGGAACGATGGCGATGCCGCGCGTCACCAGGCGCCGCGCCCATTGCGGGATGCGCAGGCGCAGGAACCCTTCCATGACGATCTGGCCGGCGAGCGTCGCCGTCACCGTCGAATTCAGGCCCGAGGCAAGTAGTGCCACCGCAAACAGGGTGGAGGCGATGCCGAGGCCAAGCAACGGCGACAGCAGTTCAAAGGCCTGGCCGATCTCGGCGACGTCCTGATGGCCGGTGCCATGGAAGGCAACTGCCGACACGATCAGGATGGAGGCGTTGATGAACAGCGCCAGCATCAGGGCGATGGTCGAGTCGGTGGTTGCCCATTTGATGGCGTCGCGCTTGCCTTTTTCGGTGCGCTCATAGGCACGCGTCTGCACGATCGAGGAGTGCAGGTAAAGATTGTGCGGCATGACGGTGGCGCCGATGATGCCGATGGCAATGTAGAGCATGGCCGGGTTGGTGACGATCTCGGACGACGGCACGAACATGGCGTGCAGGACCGAGCCAACCGGCGGAGAGGCGGCAAAGATCTGGACGGCGAAGCAGCCGAAGATGATGATCAAAAGCGCGATGATGAAGGCTTCGAGGAAGCGAAACCCCTTGTTCATCAGCAGAAGCAGCAGGAAGGCGTCGAGCGCGGTGATGAGGGCGCCGCCGATCAGCGGAATGCCGAACAAAAGCTGCAGCGCAATCGCCGTGCCGATGACCTCGGCGAGGTCGCAGGCGATGATGGCCAGTTCGCAGGCGATCCACAGCATGAAGTTCACTGGCCGCGGATAGTAGGCGCGGCAAGCCTGGGCGAGGTCGCGGCCGGTGGCGATACCGAGCCTGGCGGCGAGCGCCTGCAGCAGGATGGCCATCAGGTTCGACAGCAGGATGATGAAGAGAAGCGTGTAACCGAACTGGGCGCCGCCAGCGAGGTCGGTCGCCCAGTTGCCGGGGTCCATGTAGCCGACCGAGACCATGTAGCCCGGTCCCATGAAAGCGAACAGGCGGCGGAACCAGACGCCCGAGCTTGGCACGGCGATCGAGGAATTGACTTCGCGCAGGCTGGGCTGGTCGTCCTCTTCCGGCCGGGCAAATCGCCACATGGATCGGGATTCAGTGGTGGCTTGGGCTTCCGACATGAGGGGGATTTCCGCTGGGATTGGTGGATGTTGCCGCCAATCTATGCCACGGCTGAACATTATGCAATATGCTATATTTCATTGTATGTGCTTTTTAGGGGCCCCTTGTCACAGAGCAGGGGGCAATCGGGGGAACCCGGTTGCGCCTGCCAAGGAATGCAAATAAACGGCCAGAACATTTCAAGCTCGTGCTATGAATGTTCAATGTCGGGACATCCGCCGACGGCTAGAGGGAGCGCATATTGGCGCTGAAGAACAGACCCGTTCCGCGCGAACCGCTGCCGGATGCCGACGTCCATTCGGAGGGATTCCGGCAGACGCGCGAAGCACGCCGCAGCGCGCTGGTCGAGGATTATGTCGAGCTGATCGCCGACCTGATCGAGGACGGCAACGAGGCGCGGCAGGTCGATATCGCGGCAAGGCTCGGTGTCGCCCAGCCGACCGTGGCCAAGATGCTGACCCGGCTGTGCACCGACGGGCTGGTGTCCAGGAAACCCTATCGCGGTGTCTTCCTGACCGAGGCCGGCCGCAAGGTTGCCGAGGAGAGCCGCATTCGCCACCAGACTGTGGAAGCCTTCCTGCGCTCGCTCGGAGTCAGCGCCGAAACGGCGCGCATCGATGCCGAGGGCATCGAGCACCATGTCAGCGCCGAGACGCTCGAAGCCTTTCGCAAGGCGATGACCGCGCCCCGCTAAAGTGGTTCATCGTTTCACGGGAACGCCGAACCACTCTATCTCTTTGTTTTGACGCAATTCCGGACGGAAAACCGCTTCACACTTTTCCTGGAATTGCTCCAACCCTCGCTTGCCGACAGACTTGCCGGAACCGCCGCATCACGGATGCGTTGAGGAGCATGCCGCGCGATTGGCGCGAGGCCGAGGAGGACATCATGGGCGTTGAACAGGCACCGACAGCGAAGGGCAAGCAGGCGGCAAAGGGATTGAAGCAAGCTGCGGCGAAGGACGAGCGCAAGACGGAAGCCGAAACCGGCCGGCCGCTGAAAAAGGGCGCTGCCCGTTTCGAGGAGCGTTCGAAAAGCTCGGACGGCAAGAGCGCAGGCGCCAAGCAGAAGAGTTGAGATTTGCCCCGGGGCGGCGCCTTTACTCTTGGGTGTCTTGCACCCAGCTGCGCGGATGACCGTCGACGCGGAACTGAAAGATGAAATAGGGCGGGATGCAGGTGCCTTTGCCGGGTTTCGCCTCCGCCAGATCATCGTAGCCGGCGGTGCAGATATAGTCCTCGCGGCAGGGATGGGCTTTGTCGCAGGCGCGTAGACCAGCTGTCTTGGTGAATTCCTTGGTGCAGAATTTATGATCCTTGCCTGAGGCGATGCAGTCGTTGAAACCGGTCTTGGCAAGCCGTCCGCAAGTCGCCTCGTCGGGCAGTTTCTCGCAGCTCGCCTTGCGCAGCATGCCGCCGGGAAAGCCGCCAGTCTTCTGCTCGGGATTGTCATAGCGCTGGCGCGCCGCGCCATAGCCGGCGAGTTTTATCGGCGGTTTCTTGTCCCTGATAGGGTCGATGGCGCAAGCCTTGGCGGTTGCCGGCGACAGACGGCAGTATTGGTCGCTGCCCCATTTGGACATCTTGATCTCGCCGAACTCGACGGGGTCGCCGACAGCGGTTCCCGCTTCGCTGACGCAGGTGCCGAAGCCCGGATGGATGGCGCTCTCATGCACGCCGGCGCAGCGCAGGCCTTCGTCGCAGATCCAATCCTTGAAGCTCGCATCCTCGCCGCGATAGCAGATCGAGCCCCAGCCATTGTAGAGATCAGTGCCTTTCAGCGCCTCGGCATACTTGGCGTCCGGCCGGGCAGCGAAGCCGCGGGTAAAATCGGGATGGCCGCCGGCGGCGAATTCCTCGACGATGGCGCGGCGGCGCGGCAGGTCGGCGAAGAACACCGCAGAGCCCGGCACGAAGACCGCGTTGCGTCGCGGTTCGCTGGCCGGATCGGCGCCGGTGTAGTGGAAGCCGGCAATGCCGTGCGTCTGGTGGCAGCCGGTGCAGCTCATCTCGTTGAGCCGCAGGTTGAAGCCGGCAACCGACTTCACAGTTTTCAGCTCGTTGCCCCTGGCGACATAGTCTTTCAGCGCCTTGTCGACGGTGTCGTCATCGAGCAGCCCGTAGGCCAGATTGTTCTGCGACCGGCTCATGCCGCCCGGCGCCACCGAGACGGCGCTGGTCGCCAGGAATTTCTCGTCGATAACCAGCCGGCCGCGATCGAGGTCGTAAATGTTGCGGTCGGTGAGCAGCCATTTGGCGAAGGCCTGCCTGTCGGCCAGCACCAGTTTGCGGTCGATCTCGTTCTCCATCTTCGATTCCTGGAAGGTGGTGGTGGCAGGATCCCATTTGAAGATCTTCAGCAGATATTCGGCGTGGCCACCGAAATCGCGGCGGGTCGAGGCCGACAGCCGCAAAACCTGCATGTTGAGCTCGAGCCGCATGATCTGCGAGGAATTCAGCATGGCGTTCGAAAGCGGGCCCTCGTCCGAGCGCAGCCATGCCGCCAATTGGTCGGGATCGAGGTCCTTTTGCCCGGCGGCAAGCCAGCGCTTGGCGACATCCGCACAGGAGGCGCCAGTGGCGCTGGGGCGGTCTTTCGAGGCACGGGCCTGCGCCTCGGTGGGCCTGGCGTTGAAGACCAGGCTCATGGTCAGCGGCAGGCGAGACGAGATGCGCTGGCCTGGTGTCTCCTCGACCGAATAGTGAAAGCGGTAGATCAGCCTGATCTCGCCGCATTGGGTGTGGCCGAGATAGCCGCGATCCATGCGGTTGACGACGCCGGTGAGGTCGAGCGTCGAGCCATTGTCGTCAATGTATTTGGGGTTGAATTTCTGGCTGGTGTCCTTCGAATTGGCCAGTGCCGCGACATAAGGGTCTGGGCTGTTGCCTGGCTCGTCGATGATTTGCTGCTTGACGGCGTTGCGCACCGGGGTCAGCGCGTGTACCGAAAACAGCCCGTGATTATCGACATCCCGCGTCAGGCCAAGTGCTGGCCCAAGCAGGCGGCTGATCGAGAGGCCGCCGCGCTCGAGCGCCTGCAAGGTTGCGGGGTCGGTGACGGCGACGCTGGAATCGAGCGTGACGGCGCCGGCCGACCAGGGGCCGAGGCAAAGCAGCGCCGCCAGCAACAAGAATCGGCCGATCGTTCGCAAGTGCCCTCACACCCCTGTTCAAGCTGGATGCTACAGCGCCTGTGCCCTCTCGGCCAGAGCGGCGAAGCGGCGACACCAGCGGCGAAAAATGCTGTGACTTGGTGCAACCATTGGGCTAATTGTTTGTTGGGTCGGACCGGGCCATGAGATCGGCAGGTCAACCGAAACGTGCATCACGGGGAGTTGCCATGCTCTGGAAGGGCCGCCGTCAGAGTGACAATGTCGAGGACGAGCGCAGCGACAGCGGTGGCGGTGGGATCGGTGGCGGCAGCCCCGGTCAGTTTCGTGTCCCGATTGGCGGCCGCACCGGTGGCGGCGGCAGCATCTTGCTCGTCATCCTGGTGGTGCTCGCTGGATGGTATTTTGGTTTCGATCCATCACAGATCCTGGGCGGCGGCGATGGCGGCCTGCTGCCGGGCGGCGACGGTCAGATTACCGACAACAGCGGCGGGCAGGACGCCGGTACCGGTGCGCCGGCCTCCGACGAGATGAAGCAGTTCGTTTCGACGGTCCTGGCCGAAACCGAGGACACCTGGACCGGTATTTTCCAGGCCAACGGCCTGAAATATGAGGATCCCAAGCTGGTTCTGTTCAGCGGCCAGATACGCTCGGCCTGCGGTGCCGCCTCGACCGCGGCTGGACCGTTCTACTGTCCCGGCGACCACAAGGTCTATCTCGACACCAGCTTCTTCCAGCAGCTCGACCAGCAGTTCGGTGCCTCGGGCGACTTCGCCCAGGCCTATGTCATCGCGCATGAGGTTGGCCATCACGTGCAGAACCTCACCGGCATCCTGCCCAAGTTCAACCAGATGCGGCAAGGCATGAGCGAGGCCGACGCCAACCACATGTCGGTGCAGGTCGAACTCCAGGCCGACTGTTTCGCCGGCATCTGGGCGCACTTCACCGCGCAGAAAGGCATTCTGGAGCAGGGCGACATCGAGGAAGCACTGAACGCGGCTCAGAAGATCGGCGACGACACGCTGCAGAAGAAGATGCAGGGCTATGTCGTGCCGGAAAGCTTCAACCATGGCACGTCGCAGCAGCGGCAGACATGGCTGGCGCGCGGCTACAAGAGCGGCAAGCTTTCCGACTGCGACACGTTCAACAATCCGATCTGAGGCACTGGCCGACCAGGCACTGGCCGATCCGAGGCACTGGAATTTTCTGAAAAACCGACGCATCCAGCGATGCGGTTCGGGCAGCATCCATCGTGGCAAGTGATGTCAGGATGAGAATATCTGACCCGTTCCCTTATTGTTCCTGGCGGCGGGCTCGCCTATAAGGTGCGTCCGCCTGCGCCCCAGGGCGAGCAGAGGAGCCAGACCACCATGATCGACCCCAAAACCGCCAGGCGGGGCCTTGCGCTCGTTTTCACCACGCTGCTGCTCGACATTATCGGCTTCGGCATCATCATGCCGGTGCTGCCCGCCTATCTCAGGGAACTGACCGGCGTCAGCATCAGCGGCGCGGCTATCGAGGGCGGCTGGCTGTTCTTTGTCTATGCCGCGATGCAGTTCTTCTTCGCGCCCATCATGGGCGGGTTGAGCGACCGCTTTGGACGGCGGCCGATCCTGCTCGCCTCGGTGCTGACCTTTGCCATCGACAATCTGATCTGCGCCGTCGCCTGGTCGTACCCGATGCTGTTCATCGGGCGTGTGCTGGCCGGCGTTTCGGGAGCCAGCTATTCGACGACATCAGCCTTCATCGCCGACATTTCAACCGATGAGAACCGGGCGAAGAATTTCGGCCTGCTCGGCATCGCTTTTGGCGTCGGCTTCGTCATCGGCCCGGTTCTGGGCGGGCTGCTCGGCACGTTCGGGCCGCGCGTGCCGTTCTATTTCGCCTCCGGGCTTGCCTTCGTGAATTTCCTGATCGCGATGTTCTTCCTGCCGGAAACGCTGGATGACAAGCACCGCCGCCGCTTCGAGTGGAAGCGCGCCAACCCTGTCGGAACGCTCCTCCAGATGCGCCAATACAAAGGCATTGGCTGGATCGGGCTCGTCTTCTTCCTGATGACGCTCGGGCACATGATGTACCCGGCGGTGTGGTCGTTCGTTTCCACGTACCGCTATGGCTGGAGCCAACAGCAGATCGGCTTTTCGCTGGGTGCGTTCGGCCTGTGCGGAGCGATCGTCATGGCGACGGTGCTGCCGCGTGTGATCCCAAGGCTTGGTGAGTGGAAGACGGCGGCAATCGGTCTGGCGTTCACGGCACTCAGCGCCTTCGGCTATGCCTTCGCGTCGCAAGGCTGGATGATCTATGCCGTGATCGTCGTCGGCTGTCTCGAAGCGTTGGCCGACCCGCCGCTCAGGAGTCTGGCCGCCGCCAAGGTGCCACCTTCGGCGCAAGGCGAACTCCAGGGCGCTATGACCTCGATCTTCTCGATCACCTCGATCATCACGCCGCTGCTCTATACGGCGATCTTTTCCTGGTTCACCGGGCCGAGCGCGCCGGTGACCTTCGGTGGCGCGCCCTATCTGGTCGGCGGGTTGTTCATGACGCTGGCGCTCATCGTCTTCGTCACCAAAGTGGCGAGGTCGGCGGCACTTGGAAAAGTTGCGACCGGCGTCGCGGAAGATGGGGCCAAGATATGAGCCATGCGAGCCGCATCGTCCTGACGTGACGTTTGCGCCGCCCCTCATTGCCCTGCCGGGCATTTCTCCCCGTATAGTGACGGGGAGAAAGACGCCGTCGCCGCCGCTTTCGCCAATCGTCAACGTTGCTGTAAGAGCGCCGAGGTTGCGACAAGCCCCTTCTCCCCGTTTACGGGGAGAAGATGCCGGCAGGCAGATGAGGGGCGGCGCTAACGGATCGGCTCAAGCCCGCTCAGACAGCAATTCTTCGCCGCGCTTTTCACGAATGAGATTGACGAAGCGGCGGAACAGGTAGTGCGAATCCTGCGGGCCGGGCGAGGCTTCGGGGTGATGCTGGACCGAGAACACCGGCCTTCCGGTCAGCGCGATGCCGCAGTTCGAGCCATCGAACAGCGAGACATGGGTTTCCTCGACGCCGTCGGGCAGCGAGTCGGCATCGACGGCAAAGCCGTGGTTCATCGAGACGATCTCGACCTTGCCGGTGGTGTGGTCCTTGACCGGATGGTTGGCGCCATGATGGCCCTGATGCATCTTGGCGGTCTTGCCGCCCAGCGCCAGCGCCAGCATCTGATGACCGAGGCAGATGCCGAACACCGGAATGTCGGTCTTCAACAGGTCCTGGATGACCGGCACGGCATAGTCGCCGGTGGCTTCCGGGTCGCCGGGGCCGTTGGAGAGGAAGATGCCGTCCGGCTGCATCGCAAGAATCTCTTCGGCGCCGGTGCTGGCCGGCACCACAGTGACCTTGGCGCCGAGACCGGCGAGCAGCCGCAATATGTTGCGCTTGACGCCATAGTCGATGGCAACGACGTGCATGGACGGCTCGGCCTGTTCGCCAAAGCCTTCGTTCCACACCCATTGCGTCTCGCGCCAGACCGAGGACTGGCCGGAGGTGACTTCCTTGGCGAGATCGAGCCCAATCAGGCCGGACCACGCGGCGGCGCGGCGCTTGAGATCATCAAGGTCGAAGACGCCGTCGGGCGCATGCGCAATGACGGCATTGGGCATGCCCTTTTCGCGGATCAGCGCGGTCAGCGCACGGGTGTCGATGCCCGAGAGGGCAACGATGCCGCGCTTCTTCAGCCACTGGTCGAGGCCGGTGCCGGCGCGGTAGTTGGACGGGTTGGTGACATCGGCCTTGAACACGGCGCCGACGGCGCCTGAACGTGCCACCGGGTTGAGATCCTCGATGTCCTCGTCATTGGTGCCGATGTTGCCGATATGCGGAAAGGTGAAGGTTACGATCTGGCCGGCATAGGACGGATCGGTGAGGATTTCCTGGTAGCCGGTGAGCGCGGTGTTGAAACAGACTTCGGCGACGGCGGAGCCGGTGGCGCCGAGACCGCGACCCTCGATGACCGTGCCGTCGGCCAGCACCAGCAGCGCGGTCGGCTTTTCGGTGGCCCAAGCGGGTGTAGACGCAGCGGTCATCGTGGCCATGGCGGCGCTCCTAAAAGGCTGCTTGCGGATTGTCGCGGGCAGCAAACGGCGCGGCAGCGATTTCTCGAGCCTGCGCGCGCTAATTCATTGTCTTATGCAAGGCCGAGTACATAGGGGAAGGCGCCAGAACGGTCAATCATGCCGTGCCAAAACGGTGGGCATTTGTTTCGTCAAACAATATCAGTGACTTGGCACGTTTGCTTTACGAGTTCGCCGCGGTTATTGTCCGCGCCGTTCTAAGGAGAAAGCATCATGCGCGCAAAAATCGCCGAATCCCTGAAGAGCGCGATGAAGGCGCAGGACAAGCGCCGGCTGCCGACGCTACGGCTGATCCAGGCCGCCATCCATGACCGCGACATCCTCAATCGCGGGTCCGGCAAGGAGCCGGCCAGCGACGAAGAGATCCTGCAGATCCTGGCCAAGATGGTGAAGCAGCGCGAGGAGTCGGCCAAGGCCTTCGACGACGGCAAGCGGCCTGAACTTGCCGCGCAGGAGCGCGACGAGATGGCCATCATCCGTGATTTTCTACCGACGCAGCTCGACGATGCCGCGGTGACGGCCGCGGCGCGTGAGGCGATCGCTGCCACCGGTGCCGCCAGCCAGAAGGATATGGGCAAGGTGATCGCTGCGCTGAAGCAGAAATATGCCGGCCAGATGGATTTCGGCAAAGCGAGCGGCATCGTCAAAGGCCTGCTGCAGTAAGGATTTCCCCGATGCCGCCGTTCGGGTGTGAGCCGACGCCGGCTTGGCGCTGATGCCTATTCGGCGGCGGCGGGGACAGGCGGGGTAGCGTTGCTGCGCCCCTCCGAAATGAAGGAAACGGCGGCGACCGCCACCGCGACCAGCATGGCAAGCGCGCCGACGACCGGCAGGCTGCGATAGCCATAGCCGGCATTGAGCATGGCGGAACCGAGCGATGCGGCGAGCGCGATGCCGACATTGAAGCCGGACGGAATGAGCGACGAGGCGAGGTTGGAGGCGTCTGCCGTCCAGGCCAGGATGCGGGTCTGGATCGGCGTGCCGATGGCGAAGTTGAGACCGCCCCAGACGATGATCGCAACGACCATCGGCAGCGGATAGGGGCTGACGGCATAGATGACGACAAGGGTTACCGCTTGCAGGAGAAGCATGGTGATCAGCGACGGCATCAATTTCCAGTCGGACAGCTTGCCGCCGAGGAAGACGCCGATCGTGGCGCCGACGCCATTGAGCAGAAGCACCCAGGGCACCAGGCTCTTGTCGAGGCCGGTAACTTCAAGCAGCGTCGGCGTGATGTAGGTGAACAGGGTAAACTGGCCGATCATCAACATCAGCATCAGGATCAGCGAGGTCCAGACCTGCTGGCGGGCCAGCACGCGCACCTCGCGGGCAAAGCCTGCCTGCTGGTTCATCGCACCTGCCGTGCGTGGCAAAAGCGCCAGCATGGCCAAGGTCGCGACCACGCCGAGTGCGCACATCACCCAGAAGGTGGCGCGCCAGCCCCACAGCGTGCCGATCGCGGTTCCGGCTGGAACGCCGATGACGTTGGAGACGGTGAGGCCGGACAGGATGACCGCCACCGCCATGCCGCGCTTGTCCTCGGGGACGAGGCCGACCGCGACCACCATGGCGACACCGAAATAGGCGCCATGCGCCACAGCGACGGCAATGCGTAAAAGCAGCATGGATGCAAAGTCGGGCGCCAGCGCACAGGCGGCCTGGCCGAAGGTGAAAGCGATCGCCAGGCCAAGCAGCAAGGTTTTGCGCGAAAAGCCTTTGGTTGCGAGCGTCAGCAGCGGGCCGCCGATCGCGATGCCGCAGGCGTAGCCGGAGACGAGATAGCCTGATGTGGGGATCGAAACGCCAAGGCCGTCCGCCACCTGCGGCAGCACGCCGGCGATAACGAACTCGGTGGTGCCGAAGGCGAAGGCGGCAAAGAACAAGGCGAAAAGCGGCAGCATGGCGCGGAAGCGTCCTCGAATGGAGTGGCCTCAAACCACGGATCGGCACTGCCGGCAATGCAGAAATTGTCGAAGCCGCTTTAGGTTTTCTTGACCGTCTCGCCTTCGTCCGTGTGCTTCCAGCGAGGTTAAGCAGCCGTTTTCCGTCCGTAAGGAATCTTCAGCCACGCCCGTTCATGAAAATAGTAAAGCAGCGACTTGGTGACGACTTCGGTCAGGCCGATGGTAGCGGCGAGCTTGATGCTGCCGGTCACGACGAGCGAGATGATGATCGTGTCGATGGTGCCGGTGACGCGCCAGGAGAGCGCCTTGGCGAAACTGCGCGAATGCGTATCCATCGATTTTCCTCCCGGTGGACTTTGATCGATCCTTAGCCGACGGACAGGAGGCGGCGCAAAGATATTCTTGCGGCCAGTTGAACTCGTGAGACCGCTCAACTCGCCTTCAGCCGCGAGCCGGTGAGCAGGCCGCGTTCTTCGAGCACGGGGTAGGCCATCGACGCCAGCAGCGAGTTGATCTGCTTGAGGTCGCGGATGGTGTCGAGATGGATCGAGCTGGTCTCGACGCTCTTGGCGGTGCCGTCGCGCAGCCGCACGAAATGGCTGGCGCTGGTTTCCTTCTCGCGGTCGCGCAGCCGGTCCTTTTCCAGGACAAGCTGGCGGGCGGTCTCGGGATCGCGCGATACCAGAACGTTGAAGGCAAGTCGCGCATTTGCAAGCACCGAGGCGTGGAAGGCGCAAAGCTCGCGCCAGCCCTCGGGCGTGAACTCAAGCCCGCGCTCCAGCTTCTTCTTCACATGCACCAGCATGTTGCGCACGATGATGTCGCCGACCTGTTCGAGCTTGACGCAGGCGCCGATCAGCTCCTGGCAGCGCAATGCCTCATCTTCGGTCAGCGGGTTCTTGGTGACCTTGGCCAGATAGAGCTTGATCGCCGCGTGCTTCCGGTCGACGCGGTCGTCGAGTGCCGCCAGCGCCTTTATCTTGTCGGCGTCGGCGCTCTCATAGAGCTCGATGATGCGCTTGAGCATAATCTCGACCGTCTCGCAGACGCGCACCACCTCGCGCGCGGCGTTGGCCAGTGCCTGGCTCGGCATGTCCAGCGCACTGTCGTTGAGCGCGGACAATTCGACGACATCGAGCGCGTTGGCCGGTACCGGCGGGGTGCCCAGCGCCACGATCTTTTCCGAAGCGCGGTAGACGAGGCCCGCCAGCGGCAGGCCGGCGAGCAGGATCAGGACATTGAACAGAATGTGGGCGTTGACGATCTGGTCGGGCACGGTGGCGCCGAGAAAGGCGACCGGTGGCTTGAAGGTCATGAACAGGATCAGCATCACCAGCGAGCCCATGCCGCGCATCAAAAGGTTGCCGATCGGCACGACGCGTACGCCGGGCTCGGCATTGCGGGTCAGCAGCGGGGCGATGATCGACGAGCCGAGATTGACGCCGAGCACCAGCACGATGCCGAGCTCCGGCGGGATGAAGCCGCGGCCGGCGAGCGTCACCATCAGCAAAACGGCGGCGATCGAGGAATGGAACAGCCAGGTGATGAGCGCCGCCAGCAGATAGGCGGTGATCGGGTCGCCGGAGAAATAGTTGACGATCATCGGCATCAGCGTGCTCTGGCGCAGCGGCTCCGACGCCTGGCCGATCATTTCCAGCGACAGCAGCAACAGGCCGATGCCAACCAGGATGCGGCCGAACTGGCGCCAGTCGCGCCGCTCGGTGGCCATGAACATGACGGTGCCGGCGGCAAGGCAGATCGGCACCAGCAGCGACAGGTCGAAGGTCAAAAGCTTGACCACAAGGGCCGAGCCGATCTCGGCGCCGCGCACCGCAAGCTGGCCCGATATCCCTGAGACGATGCCGGCGCCGGCGAAGGAACCGACCAGCAGAGTGACGGCGGTGGAGCTCTGCAGCGCGATCGACAGGCCGCAGCCGGCCAGCACCGCCATGATCGGATTGCGCATGGTGGCGCGCAGTTTGTGGCGCAGCACATCGCCATAGGCGCGCTCGACGCCGGTCTTGACCATGCGGGTGGCAAACAGCATCAGCGCCACGGCGCCGGCCAGATGCAGGAGGACGACGGAGCCGCTCATCTTGTTGTGTGCATGCCAACAGGGGCCGCCACGCGGACAGCGTGGCGAGCGGGGTGAAAGACAGGGGTACGAATCATGATCATGGCAGCGACCGATAATAGTCCGAATATTTTAGCCGGATAATAAAATCTTGTCGATTTCAGGGACTGTTGCGGCGCGACAGGCGGTGTCGGAAAATGGACGGATGTCGAAATGGCTGCGGTGGTGTGGCGGATCGACTGAGGTCGCTGCACTGACGGCGTCTGCCTTTGCGATGATGTTCAGTTCTCTTGGATAAACGAAGGAATTCATTACATAATTGTAATGCGCGCGTTCAGTTTCAGTTCATCCCCTGGCCGCTACTCCTTGGGCATCGACAACCAAGGAGACTCCTATGAAACGCATTGTTCTTTCCGTTCTCGCTGTCTCGATGCTGGCCGCCACGTCCCTGACGGGTCAGGCTGCACCGCTGAATGTGCCCGCAGCACCGCAGTCGAATTACACGCAGGTCGACTGGCAGCAGCCCGGCAAGCACGTCGACGTCAGGAAGCGCGTCATCGTCAAGAAGCGCGTCGTGGTGAGAAATAACCACTGGAGGCACGGCCAGAAATATTCCGGCTGGAAGCGCCACCAGCCGATCCGCGACTACGGTCGCTATGGCCTGCATCGTCCCGGCCGCGGCCAGGAGTGGATCCGCGTCGGCAACGACTATGTGCTGGTCAGCATCCTCTCCGGCATCATCTTCGGCGCCATCGCCGCGCACTGATCCGGGCTTATGCTGAACCATGAAAGGAAGGCGGTCAGTGATGGCCGCCTTCCATTTTTGCCCTGTGGAAACCGGGTATGGCTCGCATTGGGGGTCGTCGGATTTCGCCGGTATGATTATATGGTGGAGAAAAGAGTTTCCCATGCGCTTTCCGCCCGCCTTCCTCGACGAGATACGCGACCGCGTGCCGATTTCCTCGGTGATCGGCCAGCGCGTCGCGTGGGACCGGAAGAAGACCAACGCGTCGCGCGGCGACTATTGGGCGTGCTGTCCGTTCCATGGCGAAAAGAGCCCGTCCTTCCACTGCGAGGACAAGAAGGGCCGCTACCATTGTTTCGGCTGCTCGGTTTCGGGCGATCACTTCAAGTTCCTTACCGAGCTTGATGGGATGAGTTTTCCCGAGGCGGTCGAGAAGATCGCCGATATGGCCGGCGTGCCGATGCCGGTTCGCGATGCCAATGAGGAGCGGCGCGAGAAGGAACGCGCCAGCCTGACCGATGTCATGGAAATGGCGACCACCTTCTTCCAGGAGCGGCTGCAAGGGCCTGAGGGGGCAAAGGCCCGCGCCTATCTCAGGGACCGCGGGCTGACGCCGGCGACGCAGCAGTCGTTCCGGCTCGGCTATGCCCCGGACAGCCGCAACGCGCTGAAGGAGCATCTTGCGGCCAAGGGCGTGCCGAAGGCCGACATTGAGGCTTGCGGGCTGGTGCGTCATGGCGACGACATTCCGGTGTCCTATGACTGGTTCCGCGATCGCATCATGTTTCCGATCCCGGATTCGAGAGGCAAGATCATCGCCTTCGGTGGCCGGGCGCTGGCGCCCGATGCGCTGGCCAAATACATGAACTCGCCCGACACCGAGCTCTTCCACAAGGGCAATGTGCTCTACAATTTCGCTCGGGCTCGCAAGGCGCTGGCCAAGGGCGGTACGGTCATTGCCGTCGAAGGTTATATGGACGTCATCGCACTGGCGCAGGCCGGTTTTGAGAATGCCGTGGCGCCGCTCGGCACCGCACTCACCGAAAACCAGCTCGAACTGTTGTGGCGCATGGCGCCGGAACCGATGCTGTGCTTCGACGGCGACCAGGCCGGGCTGAAGGCGGCATGGCGGGCCGCCGACATGGCGTTGCCGGCGGCGCAGGCGGGGCGCTCGGCGCGTTTTGCGCTGTTGCCGGAGGGCAAGGACCCTGACGATCTGGTCAAGGCCGAAGGGCCGGATGCGTTCCGGGCGGTGCTTGCCGAGGCGCGACCGCTGGTCGACCTGTTGTGGATGCGCGAGACGGCGGGCGGTGTCTTCGACACACCGGAGCGGCGGGCGGAACTGCAAAAAACGCTGCTGGAACTCACCAGCCGCATCCGCGACGAAAGCACGCGCTATCACTACCAGCAGGAAATGCGCGAGCGGGTGCGGAACTTCTTCAGTGCCCAGCGTACTGTTCGGCAAGATCGTCAGGATTGGAAACCGGGTCAGGGCAAGGCGCCCGCGCCCGGCGGACAGTTCGCGAAAGGCAGCGGCGCCGGCGGGCGCGCCGCGATCACAGAAAGCCTCGGCCGCTCCGCCATGCTCAAGCGCGGCGGCGAGATGATGTCGGTGCGCGAGGCGACGATCATCGTGGCGCTGATCAATCATCCGGCGCTGATCGACGAGAACTTCGCCCATGTCGAGTTCCTCGACCTCGCCAACACCGATCTGAAGCGGCTGCATGCAGCTATCCTCGACGCCATGGCGCATGACATGGCCAATGACCGCGCCGCGGTGATCGCGACAATTGAGCGCGCCGGCTGCAGCGACATCTGGGCGCGCTCGGTGGCGCTGATCAAGCGCGCCAGGCAATGGCCGGCGCTGGAAACCGCGGCGCTCGACGATGCCCGCGACGCCTTCAACCAGGCCCTGCACTTGCAGCGCAGCGCGCGCACCTTACATAGAGAGCTGAAACAGGCGCAAGCGGCGCTCGATGTGGATCCTTCGGACGAAAATTTCCGGCATCTGGTCGAGATTCAGGCGCAATTCAATGATGTGCAAGCGACGGAAGCGTTGATCGAAGGGTTTGGCGTGTCTTCAGGGCGTGCCGGGCGCGTATAGGTCGAAGCCTGCGTCGAAGTGAAAGAGCAAGAACGTGCTTACGCGTCGAATTGGGCGCGCGGCGCTCTAAGTCGGGTAATTGATTCGCTTTTTTCATGCGAATCATGCGAGAGGCGCTTGACCTTCTGGCAGAATGGCGGAATCAGGACGATTCGAAACGTTAACCGCACCCGGCGTCGATGGGCAATGCAACGATGTGAGGTACTGATCACTGGACAGGCAAGCTGCCTGCCACAGATATCAGGGTTAATCTGGACTTAACGAGAGATGCAGTTACTGGGCCCGGTGAAGCGCGTTTGACAACGAGCGCATCCGATTTGACCGGTCCGGCAGCATACGCGGCTTCAATGTTCAGCCGCTAGGAGAAAACAAAGACTATGGCGACAAAGGAAAAGGAAGAGGTCGAAACCGAACGCGAAGGCGCCACCGATGGCCCTCTGCTCGACCTTTCCGATGATGCTGTCAAGAAGATGATCAAGGCCGCCAAGAAGCGCGGCTATGTCACCATGGACGAGCTGAATTCGGTGCTGCCCTCGGAGGAAGTCACCTCCGAGCAGATCGAGGACACGATGGCGATGCTGTCCGACATGGGCATCAACGTGGTCGAGGACGACGAGCAGGGCGAGGAGCCCGAAGCCACTGATACGGCCGCCGACGCCGAGGAAGACGCCAACGAGCTGGCCGAGCAGACCGGCACCGCCGTTGCCGCCACCACCACCAAGAAAGAGCCGACCGACCGCACCGACGATCCGGTGCGCATGTATCTGCGCGAGATGGGCTCGGTCGAGCTTTTGTCGCGCGAAGGCGAAATCGCCATTGCCAAGCGCATCGAGGCCGGTCGCGAGACGATGATTGCGGGCCTGTGCGAAAGCCCGCTGACCTTCCAGGCCATCATCATTTGGCGCGACGAGCTCAACGAATCCAAGATCCTGCTGCGCGAAATCATCGATCTCGAAGCCACCTATGCCGGCCCCGAAGCCAAGCAGGCGCCGGTGGTCGAGCGTATCGAGGAGGCGCCCAAGGTCGAGGAAAAGTCGCGCCGTTCGCGCGATGAGGAAGAAGACATCACCAATGTCGGCGCCGATACGCGCGGGCTGGTCGATGACGACGAGGAAGACGAGGACGAGGCCAGCCTGTCGCTGGCGGCGATGGAAGCCGAACTGCGTCCGCAGGTGATGGAGACGCTCGACGTCATCGCCGACACCTACAAGAAGCTGCGCAAGCTGCAGGACCAGCAGGTCGAGAACCGCCTGGCTGCCGCCGGCACGTTGTCGCCCAGCCAGGACCGCCGGCTGAAGGAACTGAAAGACCAGCTGATCAAGGCGGTGAAGTCGCTGTCTCTCAACACGGCGCGCATCGAGGCGCTGGTCGAGCAGCTTTACGACATCAACAAGCGCCTGGTGCAGAACGAAGGCAAGCTGCTCAGGCTCGCCGAAAGCTACGGCGTGCGTCGTGAGGAGTTCCTCAAGGAATATCAGGGCTCGGAACTCGACCCGAACTGGACGCGCTCGATCGGCAATCTGACCTCGCGCGGCTGGAAGGAGTTCACCAAGAACGAAAAGGACGCGATCCGCGACCTGCGCGCCGAGATCCAGAACCTCGCCACCGAAACGGCGATCTCGATCCTGGAATTCCGCAAGATCGTCAATCAGGTGCAGAAGGGCGAGCGCGAAGCCGCGATCGCCAAGAAGGAAATGGTCGAGGCCAATCTGCGCCTCGTCATCTCCATCGCCAAGAAATACACCAATCGCGGCCTGCAGTTCCTCGACCTGATCCAGGAAGGCAATATCGGCCTGATGAAGGCGGTCGACAAATTCGAGTACCGCCGCGGCTACAAGTTCTCGACCTACGCGACATGGTGGATCCGGCAGGCGATCACGCGTTCGATCGCCGACCAGGCGCGCACCATCCGCATTCCGGTGCACATGATCGAGACGATCAACAAGATCGTGCGCACCTCGCGCCAGATGCTGCACGAAATCGGCCGCGAGCCGACGCCGGAGGAACTGGCCGAAAAGCTCGCAATGCCGCTCGAAAAAGTGCGCAAGGTGCTGAAGATCGCCAAGGAGCCGATCTCGCTCGAAACGCCGGTCGGCGACGAGGAGGATTCGCATCTCGGCGATTTCATCGAGGACAAGATGGCGATCCTGCCGATCGACGCGGCGATCCAGGCCAATCTGCGCGAGACCACCACGCGCGTGCTGGCCTCGCTGACGCCGCGCGAGGAGCGCGTGCTCAGAATGCGCTTCGGCATCGGCATGAACACCGACCACACGCTGGAAGAAGTCGGCCAGCAGTTCTCGGTCACCCGCGAGCGTATCCGCCAGATCGAAGCCAAGGCGCTGCGCAAGCTCAAGCACCCGAGCCGCTCGCGCAAGCTGCGGAGCTTCCTCGACAGTTAGGCTAGCTAGCGTGGAGAATGCAGGAGGGAGGTGGGCACTACGCCGCTATCTTCTGGATACTTTTGTGTTCTGTCTGGTAGGCCTTACCATTCACGGATCGGCTCTACTCGGAGCCATGTTCTTCGGCCATTCTTTTGTGCCGTCGCAGGCTTATCTGAGCAGCCACGATATGATCGCGAAATCGCTAGCGATACCCGGAGGCTGCTTGATATTCGTCCTTTGCTGCCGAAAGTTCGCAAAGGACTTCCAGGCCTCGGACGTATCCGCCAAGACCCTTATTCTTTCCGGTTTCGGTGTTCTCGTGTTGCCTTTTATTTTCGGGGTTGTTGTCCGTGCAACTGTCCTGACTGCGTACCCGCTTTGGTCTGCGGCGCTGATGGGGGAGCATACGCAACTCGAATTCTCCGTCGATCATGTAGGGGGGCCGTCATTCCGCTGTCCAAACAGAGTGGTTCTGGCGGGTATGCCGATAATGACCGACACCCTATGCGGTATCCCAGATGATTTTCGTAAGACACTTCATCAGGGCACTCGGGTCGTGTTGACAGGGCGCGGCACGGCTGACGGGCTTTTTGCGACGGGAATCGGTGTTGTTCACTAACTGGCGCCCATTTTCGTTCGTGGTGCACGCGATGGTGCGCCAAACCCGCCGCTCTTGCGGCTGGTATCCTTCGGGCAGATAATCTCCAGGTCGGATGCATTTTCTGGGCGACAACCCGGCTGCCCGCCCCGGCGAAGGTCAATGACCTGGCGCCGTGCTCCGTGGCCCCGGAGGGAGGTGTGCCATGACAACTTACATCGTGCTTATCAACTGGACGGAACAGGGCGCCAAAAATGTGCGCGACTCGCCAAAGCGGCTCGATGCCGCCAGGAAGATGCTGGGGGACATGGGCGGCTCGTTCAAGGCGTTCTACCTGACCATGGGCGAATGCGACATGGTGGCGGTGGTCGAGGCGCCCGACGATGCGGTGCTCGCCCGCTTCTCGCTGATGCTGGCGAGTGGCGGCAACGTCAAGACGCGAACGCTGAAGGCTTTCCCGGAGGTTGCCTATCGCGAGATCATCGCATCACTCGGATAGGATACTGGCCAGACTCCAGCAGCGAGCGACAAGACCAAATAGTTTTCTCGATCGCTCACAGTCAGGCGCCGCTTGACGGCGCCTGATCCGGCAACAATGAAAAGAAATGCTCCTCTCGCTCGAGAAAAACTTCATTTTCATTCACATCCCGAAGACCGCCGGGAGCTCGATCACCCGTGCGCTGCGGCCGTGGTGCCCGAAGCCGAAGCCGACGCAGTGGCGGCGCCTGCTGTCGCATCTGCCGGTTCGAGAAGCGCCGGAAAAGGCAAATTTCAACCAGCATGACAGAGCCAGCTGGCTGCGGCGCAAACTGCCCAACCCGCTCTACGACGGCGCCTACAAGTTCGCCGTGGTGCGCAACCCTTTCGACCTGGCCGTCTCCAATTTTCATCATTTGCGCAGGAGCACGCGGCGACGCCGGCATCGACAGGCGCAGGGCTGGGACTTCAAGGCTTTCCTGCACTATCTCGAACGCAAGAACCGCGTTGCAAAGATCGACCAGACAAGCTGGATCTCGGACGGCCAAGGAAACCTCATCGTCGATGAGGTCCTGCGTTTTGAGACGCTGGCCGAGCATTTCGATGGCCTGGTCGAACGGCTCGACCTGCCGGGCGACGTGACGCTTCCCAGGGCGAACGTCAACGCGCCCTTTGACTATCGCACGCACTATGATGACGAGGCGAAAAGCATCGTTCGGAGGCTCTATTTCAGAGATTTCGAGCGCTTCGGCTACGAATTCTGATTTCGGGCGCGTAACGGGAAGACGGGACGCGACGTCGTGGTAGGATGGGTGATGTCTGAACCGCATTCACATTCGCATCTGTGGCCCGGTGTGCCGCTTGCCCTCGGCTCTGCCGCTTTGTTTGGTGCGGCGCCGCCGCTTTCCAAGCTGCTGCTCGATAGCATCAACCCCTTCATGCTGGCCGGCCTGCTCTACCTCGGTGCGGGTGTGGGGCTGGCCGTATTTCGTCTGCTTCGAGGCGCGGAAGCCCGGGCCGGCGAAGCACAGCTGGCGCGCAAGGACGTGCCATGGCTGGTGCTGGCCATCGGCATGGGCGGCATCGTCGGGCCGGTGCTTCTGATGTTCGGCCTCACACTGAATACGGCATCCAGCTCCGCGCTGCTGCTCAACCTCGAAGGGCTGGCGACCATGGCGATCGCCTGGCTCATCTATCGCGAGAATGTCGACCGGCGTCTGCTTTTCGGTGCCTTCGCCATCCTTGCCGGCGCGGTTCTGTTATCGTGGGAGGGCAAGGGTGTAGCGTTCAACCTTGGCGCCCTGCTGGTGGCCGGAGCCTGTCTGGCATGGGGTCTGGACAACAATTTCACGCGCAAGATCTCGGCCACCGACCCGGTGGTCATCGCCATGCTTAAGGGTCTTGTGGYGGGCATCGTCAATGTCGGGCTCGGCTTCATTGCCGGTGCCTCATTTCCCGCCGCGTCCTTTGTCGCTGCTGCGGCCGCTGTCGGCTTTCTCGGCATCGGCGTCAGCCTGGTAATGTTCATCCTGGCGCTGCGCCATCTCGGCACGGCACGCACAGGAGCCTATTACTCGCTGGCTCCGTTCATCGGCGCGCTGCTTGCCATCGCTGTCGTCGGCGATCCCTTGACGCTGAAGCTGGCGATTGCCGGACTTCTGATGGGCGTCGGCCTGTGGCTGCATCTTTCTGAACGCCACGATCACGAGCACGATCACCAGGCTCTTGAGCATGAGCATAGTCATATCCATGACGAGCACCACCAGCACCATCATGACGGGCCGGTCACCGAGCCGCATTCGCACCCACACCGGCATGCGCCGATGCGCCACGCGCACGCGCACTATCCCGATCTGCATCACCGGCATGACCACGGCTGACATATGGCCGGGCCTCTGCTGACCGTCTGGTACAACACACGCTGCCCGGTCTGCGATGCCGGCATCGTCAGGCAGAAGCGGCGGCTGATCGAGGCGATCAAGGCCGGGCGGATCGAATTTCGCGACATCAATGCCGAGCCGGCGGCGCTGGCCAAATACAATGTCTCGCTGGAAGACATCCGCCGCCGGCTGCACGCCACCGACGCGCAGGGCAAGCTGCTGGTCGGCGCCGATGTCGCGGTTGCCGTGTGGAGAGCGACGCCGGGCGAGGGCTGGCTGGCTTCGCTGTTCGGCAATCCCGTTGCGCTGCCGTTGTCGCGGTTTGGCTACGACCGCTTCGCCGATCTTCTCTATGGCTGGAACCGGCGCAAGGGCCGCTGGTAACTGGCATTCTTGCAGTTTGAAAGGCCCGGAAGCATTTCCGAGCCTTTCCCGTGGGCTTCTATCGGGTCGCAGGTTCGCACAGCCAGCCGACGATGCGGCGCACTACGGGCAGCACCAGCAGCAGCGTCGGAAACGCCACCAGCCAGGACAAACCCCAGGCGGTGAGCCAGATGGCTGGCAGGCCGGGTTGGAAGCCGAGGCTTTTCAGCGTCGAGATGAACGAGACGATGAAGGTCATCAGCAGCGACAGCACCAATGGGCTGATGATCGTCGCATAGCGCGCCGGCAGCTTCCTGCGCTGGTTTTTCATGGTCATTGGGATTTTCCCTGAAGTGTCCGGTCCGTCGCATTGGCATCCATTGGCCGGTTGTCGGCACAATTGCCCGGAAAGACCGGGGTTGGATGCGTTGCTTGACGTCAGACGCTTACGGAGCAGCCAAGGGCACTCAAGCGGCCTTCTAGCCGGACTGGCCGACGATATCAATCCCCGCTGGCGACCTTCTTAGATACATCGTAAGATATATCTTGACTCTCCGGGGGCCTGCGTTTACTTAAGATATATCGTAAGATAGAACTCAAGGAGTATTTCAATGCACAAACATCATCCCTTTGGCGAACGCGCCGAGCGCGCTTTCATGCACATGGCCGGCAAATTCGGCGGCCGCGGCGGCGGCTTCGGCCCGTTCGGGCACGGCGGTCGTGGCGGTGGCCGCGGTGGACCGGGCGACATGTTCCGCGCCGGACGCATGCTGGCCGATGGCGATCTCAAGCTGATCACGCTGTCGCTGTTGGCTGAGGCGCCGCGCCACGGCTACGACATCATCAAGGCGCTGGAGGAGCGCACCAGCGGCATCTACAGCCCAAGCCCGGGCGTTGTTTATCCGACGCTGACCTTTCTGGAAGAGGCCGGCTACGCCACGTCCGCCGCCGATGGCAACAAGAAGGTGTTTTCGATCACCGAGGAAGGGCAGGCGCATCTCAACGAAAATCGCGAGATGATCGACGGCGTGCTCGAGCATCTCGAGCGCTTCGGCCGCAAGATGGCCAAGGCGCGCGACTGGTTCGGCTGGAACGACGACGGCGAGGAAGGCGGACGGCGCGGTGGACGTGGTCGCTCGGATGCTCGCGACGAGTTTCGCGCCGTGCGCCACCGCTTGCGTGCGACTCTGGGCGACTTCGTCGATGCCCCGGCCGACAAGCAGGCCGAGGCGATCGCCATTCTCGAAGGCGCCGCCGAGGCACTGGAAGCGCTGTCACGCGGCTGACCTCTGGCGAGAACCCTTGCCCGTTTGACTGAGGAACGGTACTGAAAATTATCCTGCACCGCGAGGTGGTGCGGGATGATTGCCGTTGGAGGAAGCCCCCATGTCTTTTCTGAAGCGTCTTTTCGGCGGTGGCGGCGGTAAAGCGGGCGTGCCAAAGAGCGCTGCGCCGGCAAAGCAGGTCGAGCACAAGGGATTTTTGATCAGCGCCACGCCCTACAAGGCGGAGGGCGGCCAGTACCAGACCTGCGGCGTGGTCTCGAAGGAAGTCGGCGGCGTCCTGAAGGAACACAAATTCATCCGCGCCGATCGCTTTGCCGGGCTGGACGACGCCGTCGACATCTCGATCAAGAAGGGCATGCAGCTGGTCGACGAGCAGGGCGAGAGGATGTTCGGGTAGGGGCCGAACTGGTCGAGGCAACGAACGCAGGCTTTGCGCCAGAAGCGGTTATTCACCGCCGGTTTCTCGAATGACGGCACTGGGCCGCAAGCAGAGAGTCTCGACAATTGAGCGTAGCATTTGCCAAGGAGGAAAGCGCCGAGGCGGCATCGGAAACCATCCTGCCGGCTCGCCCTATCTCCGATCGGATCAACCTTGTCACGGAGGCGGGCCTCAAGATGCTGCAGGTTGAATTGGCTCGCGCTCAGCAAGCTCTCGAGGCTGCTAACGTGCTGGAAGATGTCAACGAGAGGCGACGCCAGTCGGCGGTTCCGGTTCGAGATATGCGCTATTATGCCGAGCGCGTGCGTACGGCTCAGCTTATGTTGGCGCCCACGTCGAATGAAGTGATCGCCTTCGGGCACACCGTTACCTTCAAGCGTGATGATGGCCGCACTCAGACCTTCCGCATCGTCGGTGAGGATGAGGCCAACCCGTCTCAATCTTCCATATCGCATGGTTCGCCGGTTGCCATCGCGCTGACTGGCAAAACCGTTGGCGACTTTGTCCAGCTAGGGCAGCGCGAACTTGAGATCCTGTCCATTTCCTAGTTGGGCATGGCGCACGACCGGAGCAAGGATAGTGCGCCTGACAGCAAAAAGGCAGGCGCCGCAGCGCCTGCCTTTTCAATGCGGATGACGGGGTGTGCTTACGCGGCGATTTGCGCGCTCGCGGTCTTGGCCACCACCGCGTCGACCTTGGCCGTCGCCTTGGCGAGCGCGGCGGTCACCGCGTCCGGACCCATGCCGACGCCTTCGATGCGGATGACGTCGACGTCGGTCATGCCGAGGAAGCCGAGCACGCCGCGCAGGTAGGGGATGGCGTGATCGAACTGCACGGCTGCACCTTCGGAA
Source organism: Mesorhizobium sp. P2_H9 (assembly GCF_056403215.1). Lineage (NCBI taxonomy): Bacteria > Pseudomonadati > Pseudomonadota > Alphaproteobacteria > Hyphomicrobiales > Phyllobacteriaceae > Mesorhizobium > Mesorhizobium sp. P2_H9. The sequence goes on from NZ_JBFUFX010000002.1 coordinate 547,548, forward strand.
TAGATGCCGCCCGAGGCCAGCACGATGTAGACCTTTTTGCCGGTGACGAGGCCCTTCGGGCCGTTCTCGCCATAAGCAAAACTCTTGCCGGAACGGGAGATGTGATCGACCCAGGATTTCAGCGTGGAAGAAATGCCGAAATTGATGAAGCCGGTGGCAAGGATGATGGTGTCGGCGGCGAACAGTTCGTCGAGCGCGACATCGGAAACGCCGACCACTTCAGCCTGGCGCGGGGTGCGGGCCTCGACAGGCGTGTAGATGCCGGTCGAATAGTCGGCGTCGATGTGCGGCAGCGGGTTGGCGACGAGGTCGCGCACGACAAGCGTCGCCGACGGATCGGCCGCGAGCAATTTCTGAGCGAATTCAGTGGCGATGCGGGTCGAGTGCGAGGCGGCGCCGCGCGGGCTGGATGTGACGAGAAGGATGGACATGGGGGCTCTCCAGGGTTGGAATGAATTGTCCAGCCAGATATGGAGCCTCCGACCCATTTGAAAAACTGGTATATTTTGTATAGTATCCATCTACAATCTGGATATGATGATGCAACCCAACCCGACGCTCGACCAGCTTCAGATCCTCGTGGCCGTGTCCGACACCGGCAGTTTCTCGGCGGCCGGCCGAAAGCTCAACCGCGCGCAATCCGTCATCAGCTATGGCATCGCCAATCTCGAGGCACAGCTTGGGCTGAAACTGTTCGAGCGCGAGGGCACGCGCGAGCCACAGCTGACCGAGATCGGCCGGGCGATGCTGGAAGATGCGCGGCGCATGGTCGGCGTGCTGCAGCGCATTCGTTCGCGTGCCGACGGTCACCATCAGGGATTGGAGGCCGAAGTCGCGCTTTCGGTCGATGCGGCACTGCCGTCGCCGGTGCTGGTGCGGGTGCTGAAGGCATTCGAGGAACAATTTCCAACCGTGATGCTGCGCCTGCATATCGGCTCGCTCGGCCTGATCCCCGATCATGTCGTCAGCGGACAGTCCGATCTTGGCATTGGTGGCCTGCTGGGGGAGGTCGACGTGCATCTCGTGCGTATCGGCTTCATGTCGATCGTGCTGGCTGCCGCGCCCACCCACCCTCTGGCGCTGCTGCCGAAACCGGTGGCGATCGAAGATGCGCGCGAACACACCCAGCTCGTTGTCACCGACCAGTCCGAACGCACCAAGGGACGCGACTTTGGTGTCTTTGCCTATCGTACATGGCGGCTGACGGATGTGCGTATTAAACATACGTTGATGCGCGAGGGCCTGGGCTGGGGTGGGTTGCCGCGCTGGCTGATCGCCGACGATCTGGCCAGCGGCAGGCTGGTGGAACTCGATCTGGAGCCCTACAGCGAGGTGCGCTCATCGCTCTATGCCATGCACCGCGCCGACCGCAGCCCGAAACCGGCGGCGGCCTGGTTGATCGACCAGTTCAAAAGTCAGCTCGGCTGCTTCAACGAGTTCGAGCCGGGGCAGGTGCCTGAGGAAGAGCCGGAGACAGTCCGTCGATCAGCGCCATGAGAACGGTGCGGTAGTCCTCGGCTGAGGCGCCGGCCTCGATGGCGAGCGCTGCGCGGTCGAAGGCGGCGGCGAGCAGCGCCGTCAGCGCTTCGGCCGGCAACCGTGTCATTGCCTGCGCGCGCATCGCCGCAACGAGGCCCTCGCGCAAGGAGCGACTGCCGTGGCGGTTGTCGATTGCGTCCATGGCGGCGCGGCCAAGCACAGCCGGTCCGTCGAGCAACAGAAGCCGGGTGCGGCCGGGCGTGCGCATGGCGGCAAGATAGGCGTCGGAGCCGGCAATCAGTGCGTCGCGGGGGAACAAAGAGGGCGGCGAGGCGCGCTCGATCTCTTGCGCCACAGCCGCCGCCTCCTGCTCGACCACGGCGGCGAACAGCGCCTGCTTGTCGGCAAAGTGGTGATAGAGCGCGCCGCGGGTGACGCCGGCAGCCGCGACAATCTCGGGTGTGCCGGTCTCGGCATAGGATTTTTCGGTGAACAGTTTTCGCGCTGCCGCGATCAGGTCGGCGCGTGTCGCTTCGGTGCGGTCGCGGTTTGAGCGGCGAGCGGATTCCTGTTGCATACATGCAGCCTGTATGTTATTTCAACTTACATGCAGACTGTATGTTGTTCGGCGGGAGAAGGAAAGATGAAGACGACGAGCTATTATCCGGTGCTGATGACGGGCGACGTTGCCGGCACGGCAGCCTTCTATGTCAACCACTTCCGCTTCAAGCCGCTGTTTGCGAGCGACTGGTACGTGCATCTGCGGTCGACCGACAGCAAGCGCGTCAATCTCGGCATCGTCCAGGGCGACCATGAAACGATCCCGGAGGAGGGGCGGGGCCGCACATCAGGGCTGCTGATTAATTTCGAGGTCAGGGATCCGGACGCGGTCTACGAACGGATCCTTGCTGCCGGCCTGCCGATCCTGCGCAGTTTGCGCGACGAACCCTTCGGCCAGCGTCATTTCATCACCCAAGATCCCAATGGCGTGTTGATCGACGTGATCAAGCCGATCCCGCCGAGTGAAGAATTTCTGGCGCAATTTGTTGAAGGAGTGGCCGGCTAGACGGGCGGAGCAAGGCCTCAGCTGGCTCTTGCCACCGGCGTCACCGTCACCTGGCTCACTCCGGTGCGGCGCACGACGGTGCACAGCGTCTCGCGGCCGATGCGTTCGGCATCCAGCATGCGCACCAGATCGTCGACTCCGGTGACCGGGCGGCCGTCTATTGCCGCGATGATGTCGCCCTCCTTCAGGCCGGCCTTGGCCGCCGGGCCGTCCTTCTCGATGCTGCGCAGGCGCACGGCCGTACTGCTCGACACTTGCGACAGGAGGGCGGCGCGGCGTGGCAGGTTGGTTGTGTCCGCCGAAATGCCGATGAAGGCGCGCCGCACGCGGCCGAAGCGGATGATTTCCGAAATGACGAAGTTGGCGGTGTTGGAGGCGACAGCGAAGGCAATGCCTTGCGCGCCGTGGATCATGGCGGTGTTGACGCCAATGACCTCGCCGGCCGAAGACACCAGCGGCCCGCCGGAATTGCCGGGGTTCAGTGCTGCGTCGGTCTGGATGACGTCGTCGATCAGCCGGCCGGTGGAGGCGCGCATCGAGCGGCCGAGCGCCGAGACGACGCCTGCCGTAACCGTCCATTCGAAGCCCAACGGATTGCCGATGGCGATGGCGATCTGGCCGCGCCGCAGACGCTTGGAATCGCCGAGCGGTGCGACGTCGGTAAAGCTGCCGTCGGCGCGCACCAGCGCGATGTCGGTGTCGGGGTCGCGGCCGAGCACGCGGCCTTCGCTGGAGGCGCCATCCGGCATCGAGACGCGCACCGTGCGGGCATCGCCGACGACATGGAAATTGGTGACGACCAGTCCGTCGGGTGCGATGACGAAGCCCGAGCCATGGCCGCCGGCGCCACCGATGCGCTCGATGCGGCAGACGGCCGGGCCGATGCGATCGACCGCGTCGGCAACGGTCGTCGAATAGGTGTCGAGCAAGGTATCGTCGGATTGGAATCTTGGGGCGAGGAGGGCCATCGACGGGCTCCGTGTTATCAGGCCAAAGGATGACTATATGTGCGAAGCGGCCCATTCGGCCGCGACCTGACCAGATGGCCAGTCGGATCAGCAACTAGCCGTCAGGCGAGTACAAGCGAACGCGTAGCCGAGCGATATCTGGGGCACGAGAAAACCCAGGAGACACCAATGAGCGACTTCAATCTGAGCGCATTTTCCGATGCCATCGCCGACATCGCGGCAACCGCGGCACCGGTGGCGGCAAGCTTCGCCACCCATCACCACCGCACGGCAACCGCCTTCCATTGGCGCGACGGCTATTTCGTCACCGCCGAAGAGGCGGTGGAAACCGGCGAAGAGATCGAGCTGACGCTGGCCTCCGGCGAGACCGTGAAGGCCGAACTGGTCGGGCGCGACCCGTCGACCGGTGTCGCCTTGCTGAAGCCGGCAGGTGCTGTCAGCGCACCTGCGTTAGCCAAAGCGGGCGCGGTGCGGCCGGGCAACCTGGCCATCGCCGTTGGCAACAGCGATGGTTCGGCGCTCGCCGTGTTCGGCACGGTCGCCGAGGTTGGCCCGGCCTGGCGCTCGATGCGCGGCGGCACGATCGACCAGCGCATCAATCTTGCGGTCGGTGCCGGTGGCCGTTTCGAGGGCGGCCCGGTGCTCGACGCCAAGGGTGCGTTGATCGGCATGCTCTTGTTCGGGCCGCGCCGCCGCGCGCTGGTCATGCCCTACGAGACGATCGAGCGGGCAGTGGCGACGCTGCGCGAGAAAGGTTACGTCGCGCGCGGCTATCTCGGCGCCGGCCTGCACCCGATCCGCAATGGTGATGCGCATGGCGCCATGGTGATGAGCCTCGACGACAATGGTCCGGCCAAGGCCGCCGGCCTCTCTCTCGGCGACATCATCGTCTCGTGGAATGGCGAAGCGGTGCACGGTCCGCGCGAGCTGATCCGCAAGCTCGGGCCTGACAGTGCCGGCGCCTCGGTGACGCTCGGCGTGGTGCGCGGCGGCGAGACGCGCGAGGTCGTGCTGACCATCGGCGAAAAGCCGCTGAGCTGAGAGGATCGATGGCAGGCAGCGAGGCTGACGGAATCGCAAGTGCCGGGATCATGGGGCGGCGGCTGACGGTGCTGATCGCGCTCGGTGATGCCGCGCGCGCCGAGCGCCTGTCTGCTGCGCTTGCCATGAGCGACGATCTGCTGCCGGTTGTCGTCGGCGGCGGCGAGGTGGCTGATGTCGCCATCGTGGATGGCGACGCGCCGGAAAACGCGCTGAGCGGCAGCGGCATTGATGCACACATACCGCGTGTGCTGCTCTCCCCGGGGGCAAACCGCGTGCGGCCGACGGGTGCAGTGTTTGCCGTGCTGCCGGCGGCAGCGGACGCGCTGCTGATCGCCGCTGCCGTGCGGCTGGCGGCGGCGGGCTACCGGATTTCCGGCGAGGGCCGGTCCGTGCCCGATCGGCGTGACGATTTCCATGACGGCGATGGCGACCTGTTCGAAGATGAAACGCTCGACGGCGTTTCATCCAGGCCATCGCTTTCGCCGCGCGAGAGCGAAGTGCTGGCGCTGCTGGCGGAGGGCGCGCCCAACAAGGTCATCGCGCGGCGGCTCAACATTTCCGTGCATACGGCGAAGTTCCACGTCGCCGCGATCCTGATCAAGCTCGGCGCCGCCAACCGCACCGACGCGATTGCCATCGCCATGCGGCAGGGCCTGGTGCTGGTTTAGGTTCAGCCGATGTTCAGGTGAGGTCGGCCTGCAAACGGCGACTTCCTGCGCTTCCGGTGCTCACGTACTTAAGTACGCTCCGCTCCGGTTCTCAGAAGCCACCATTTTCGGCGCGGCCTGACCTGAATCTCAGCAGACCTAATCCCGCCATCGCTTTCAACCCTACGCAGCGTAATCAGCTTTGCATGCGTTGGGGCCTTGCGCACTGCATTGTGGCCGCGCAAAGGTTCGCGCCTCGGTGATGTCGCTAGGGAGGTGCCAAGACATGTCGCTCAAGGGAAAGACGCTTTTCATCTCCGGCGGATCGCGCGGCATCGGGCTGGCGATCGCGCTGCGTGCGGCGCGCGACGGTGCCAATGTGACGATCGCGGCCAAGACCGCCGAGCCACATCCGAAGCTGCCGGGCACGATCTACTCGGCGGCTGAAGAGATCGAACAGGCCGGCGGCAAGGCGCTGCCGATGCTGTGCGACATACGCGAGGAGGCGCAGGTCGCCGAAGCGGTGGCAAAAACCGTGGAGAAGTTCGGCGGCATCGACATCTGCATCAACAATGCCAGCGCCATCCAGCTCACCGGCACGCTGGAGACCGACATGAAGCGCTACGATCTGATGCACCAAATCAACACGCGCGGCACCTTCCTGGTTTCCAAAATGTGCATTCCGCACCTGAAGTTGGCACTAAATCCTCACATTTTGAATCTGGCGCCGCCACTCGACATGAAGGCCAAGTGGTTCAAGAACCATGTTGCCTACACGATGGCCAAATTCGGCATGTCGATGTGCACGCTGGGCATGAGCGCTGAGTTCGCGAAGGACGGCATCGCAGTCAATTCGCTGTGGCCGATCTCGACCATCGACACGGCGGCGGTGCGCAACCTTCTGGGCGGTGCGACAGTGGTGGCAATGAGCCGTTCGCCCGACATCATGGCCGATGCCGCGCACGCGATCCTGATGCGGCCGTCGCGCGAGGCGACCGGCAATTTCTACATTGACGAGGAGGTGCTGCGCGCCGAGGGGGTCAGCGACTTTTCAGTCTATGCGCCCGGCGCAACGGGTCCGCTGGCCGGCGACTTCTTTGTGCCTGATGAGGTGTTTGCGAACTCGAGCACGAAGATAAAAGGCATCTACTAGCGGCACCCCCGCTGGCGTCATTCCTCGCTGGCCTTCTTGGCTTTGCCCAGGCCCATCAGCCGGTCGATGTAGGCAAGCATGAATGCCGAGAGGACGAAGGCGAGGTGGATGATGGTCAGCCACATCAACTGGTCGGTGGTGTAGGAGACCGAGTTCAGGAACACCTGCAAGAGGTGGATCGAGGAGATGGCGACGATGGTCGAGGCAACCTTGACCTTCAGCGAGCCGACATCGATCGTGCCCAGCCAGTGAACCTCGCCGTCATTCTCGTCGAAACGGCTGACGAAGTTTTCGTAGCCGGAGATGATGACCATCACCACCAGCGAGGCGACCAGAGCCGCGTCAATCAGGCTGAGTATCTTCAGGATGGTGTCGGTCTCGCCGAGCGTGAAGGCCATGAGAACGAACTCATAGAGCTTCTTGCCGAAGGACAGTGCGTAGATGGCCAGCGCCAAGCCCAGTCCGAGATAGAAGACGACCAGCAGCCAGCGCGAAGCGAGAATGATCGATTCAATGGCGAGTTCGAGACGCTTCATAAGGTGGTTCCGGTTGTTTCTTCTTTAGGCTTATGCACGCCCTTCTTCCAAAATCGCCAGGCAATTTTTGGGCGGGGTGAATTGAGGGCGGTATTTCGGGCAGGCCGACACCGTTTGCAAGGGCAGTCGTTCCAAACAGAAACCCCGCCGGGAGGGCCGGCGGGGCTCATGTGTCCCGCTGGAGTCGGGACAGGGCAGGGAACGCCCTATCGTGAATCTGGGGTGGGTAACCGCGCGATTCAATGATCTCTTCGAATCGCGCGGTTCACATCTTGGTCAGTTGGCGCTTGCCACCGGTGCCACCAGCGAGGTGATGCGGCGGATGGCGACGCGGCGGTTCTCGCGGTTGGGCGCCTGCGTGTTGACCTTCAGATATTCCTCGCCATAGCCCTGCGTCGTCAGGTTTTCAGGCGGGATACCGAAGGCGTTGGTCAGGGCCTCCGCCACCGACTCGGCACGGCGGTCCGACAGGGCCAGATTGGCCACCGGCGTGCCGACCGCGTCGGTATGGCCTTCGATCAGGAAGGTCTCGGCCGGGTTCTTCTTCAACAGCTTCTCCATGGCGCCGGCGACGCCCTCGAGTTTCTGCACTTCGGTGTCGGAGATCGAGGCCGAGCCGAATTCGAAGTTGAGCGTGTCGAGGTCGACGCGCCGTGCAATGTCGCGCACGCGGGCCGATCGCTTCACCTCGTCGATCGAATAGAGGCGTTGGACTTTTTCAACCGGCGGCTGCTCGAGGAAGTCGTAGTAGTCGTCCGGGCTTTCGACGTCCTCGGAATCCAGAATGTACTCCCGGCGGGAGATGTTGAGCCGCATCGGCGGCAGGTCGTCGCCGGGATCGCGCCAGTCGTTATCGTCGTCATAGTGCCGCTCGTCGACATAGCTCAGCACATATTCGCGGCCGTCCGGCGTGATGCGCGAGCGCTGGATGACGTCGCCGTTGCGGTTGCGGATGGTGACGATCTGAGTGCCGTTGGCGCGCACCACGGTTTCGCGGATGCGGCCGCGCGGCAGATCCTCGTAGTAGACATCCTTGGCGCCGCGGTTCATGCGCGGACCGTCATTGCTTTCGACGATCGTCTGGTTGTTGAACTGGATAATGACGCGGTCGCCGATTTCCTTCAGCACGTCCACGCCCTTGGGACGCCGGCGGTCGCGAACATTCTCGTCGGGTGCGCGCTCGACGCGCGTGCCCTGTTCCTCCGTCACCGGAACGATCTTTTCAGGCTTGATCTCCTGCTGGGCTGCCTTGTCGTCGGTAGGCGGCGGTCCCTGATCGACCGGAGCCGGCTGTGGGGTTTGCACCTGTTCGCCGGTCTGCTGGTCGGGCTGGTTGCCGCCCTTGTCCCTGCCACCACCCTTGTGCTTGCGCAGGACATCCTTCTGGCTGTCCAGGATGGGGGCCGCGTTTGGATCGGTCGGGGCTTCGCCCTGAACCAGATTTTCACCCTGAACCGGCTGCTCGCCAGTGACGGGCTGCTCACCAGTGACAGGCTGTTCGCCGGTGGCGGGCTGTTCAGCCGTTGCCGGCTGTTCGCCGACGGGTTTCTTGCCGTGCTTCTTCTTGTCCAGGGGCTGTTCGCCCTCGACGGGAGCCGCCTGCTGGTCGGTCGGAAGCGGTTCGGCCTGCGGCACGGGCTCTCCGGCAGGTGCTTCTGTCTTGGCCGGCGCCTGTTCCGCAGGGGCGGCCTCGATTTGCTGGTCCTGCTTGTGCTTTTTCTTGCGCGGGTTTGCCTGCTCATTGTCGTTCGCGGGCGCGGCCTGTTCGGCAGGTGCGATCTGTTCGGCAGGTGCCGCCGGCTGGGCTGGCTGTTCGGCAGGGGCAGCCTCGATCTGCTGCTGCTGATCGTGCTTCTTCTTGCGCGGCTTGAGTGGCTGCTCATCGACTGCCGGGGCTGCCTGCTTGGCGGGCTGCTCCGCAGGGGCAGCCTCGATCTGCTGCTGTTGATCGCGCTTCTTCTTGCGCGGCTTCAACGGCTGTTCGTCGACTGCAGGGGCAGCCTGCTCGGCTGCAGGAGCGGCCTGTTCTGCCGGCGCTGCCTCGATCTGCTGCTCCTGCTTATGCCTCTTCTTGCGCGGCTGCAGTTCTTCCACAGCGGGAGCGGCCTGTTCGGTTGGGGCAGCCTGCTCGGCTGGAGCCGATTCCGTCTGTTGCTGCTGGTCCCGCTTCTTCTTGCGGGGCTGTTCCTGCTCGACGGGTTGCTCGCTCTGCGCGGGCGCGGCCTGCTGTTCAGGCTCAGCCTTCTTCTTTTCCGGCTTCTTTTCCGGTTCTGCCTGCTGCCTCTGGGCACAGGCTTCGGCCGATTCACCTTCGACGCAAGCAGCTTGCGCCAGGATGAGCGGTGTTGCCGTGCGCTGCAACGGGGCGAATGTGGCACCGCTGTTCAGCGGGAACGCGCCCAACGGCGCGGATGCCATCAGCAGGCCAAGCGCTGTGCCTGCCAGAATCCGTGGTTGGCGTTTCATGTCAGAAATTCTCCTTGTGGGGTCCCATCCCTGCCCAAACTGTCCTTAACCGGATTGGTTCCAGTTTGCAGGCATTACCGGCAACGAAAGACGTTTGGCCGGCGTTTTGAAGGCGATTTCGTGTTTTTCGTATGGTGCGGCCGGCATTTGCGACCATCGCGCTGCTTGACCTTGACGCCAGCCCGGGCCACATCCCCGCAATGGACAAACCCTTCTGGAAAACCAAGACGCTGGAGGCGATGACCCCGACCGAGTGGGAGTCGCTCTGCGACGGGTGCGGCAAATGCTGCCTGTCGAAACTCGAGGACGAGGACACCGGCGAGATCTACTGGACAAGCGTCGGCTGCCGGCTGTTCGACGCTCAGACCTGCCGCTGCTCGGACTACGCCAACCGGCTGGCGCGTGTTCCCGACTGTGTCGGGCTGACACCGCAAAATGTGCGCACCATCAGCTGGCTGCCGAAGACATGCGCCTACCGGCTGGTCGCCGAGGGCCGCGATCTCTACTGGTGGCACAGGCTGGTTTCGGGAAGTGCCGAGACCGTGCACGAGGCCGGCATCTCGATCCGCGGCCGGGTTAGCGCCAGCGAGACCGACCTTGCCGAGCCGGAGGACTATTTCGACCATATGCTCGACGACGAGCCCTGACTCGCTTGCGGAACAGACTTTGCGCTCAAACGTTTTGGGCGATCAAACGTTTGGACAATCAGGCGTTTGGGAGATCGGATTTTTTTGAGGTTCAGGATCGTTTGCAAACGGGGAAGGCCGGAATTCCATCAGGGTTCGCCCGTCCCGCGGATTAACCGAAAATGAACAGCCGGTTCGCAATGAGTTCAGACTGCAAGGAGCATTCTCCGCTCCATCGGTTCGACGAAGACGGGCAAAAAGCCCCTCAACAAGGAGAGAAGACAATGTTCAACGTGATCAAGACCGCGACGCTTTCGGCCATGATCGGCCTTAGCACGCTTGCCGCCATTCCCGTCGCTCATGCCGACAGCCTGTATCTCGGCTTCGGCAACGGCGACGACAGTTTCTTCCGCCGCGAGCATCGCCGTGACGACCGCGACTGGCGCCCTGACGACCGTGGCTGGCGCCGGTTCTGCTCGCCGGATCGTGCTCTCGACAAGGCCGAGCGCATGGGTCTGCACCGCGCCCGCATCGTCGACATCAATCGCCGCACGGTGAAGGTTGCGGGCCGCCAGTACGGCGATCGCGTGCTGGTCGTGTTTGCCAATGAGCGCGGTTGCCCGATCCTCTATCGCTAAAGCGAGATCGGCACCGGACACGGCCGAAAGGTCGGTCTGGGGACACGACCTTCTCCGAAGGTTAGTCTGGAGTAGTATGGGCCCCTCCACACGGATGGGTGGCTCAAGCAAAACCCCGGAGGATCGATCCTCCGGGGTTTTTCATTTTCATGACTGACGTTTCAGGCGCCCGTCGCTTCAGCTCGAAAGTGCCAGTCACTTAAGCTCGAAAGTGACAGTGACCTGCACAGCGTAGGAATTCTCGCCTGCCTGCACCGGAACCGCGGCACCGGCCGCGTCGAAGGCCTTGGCGTTGATCGGCATCGGCGCTGGCGCGACATTCTGGTCGGTGATCTCAAGCACCCGGCCAATGCTGACGCCCGCGGCTTCCGCCAGTGTCTTGGCCTTGGCCATGGCGTTGGCGACCGCTTTCTTGCGGGCTTCGGTGATGGCCGCCGCCGGGTCTTCATTGGTGAAGGCGATGCCGCCACCCTGGTTGACGCCGAGCGACACCGCCTTGTCGAGAATGTCGCCGGTCTTGTCGATATCGCGGATGCGTACCGAAAGCGTGTTGGTCACCTGGTAGGCGACGAGCTCGGCCTCCTGGCTGCCGTCCGGCTTGTTGGTGTAGTTGTAGCGCGGGTTGATCTGGATGCCGGCGGTCTGCAGATCGCGTTCCTTGATGTCGGCCGATTTCATCGACGCAATCACGGCGGCCATGGCATCATTGTTGGCATCGAGTGCGGCGCGCGCGGTCTTTGCCTCACGCATGACGCTCAGCGTCAGCAGTGCCAGATCGGGTGCCATGGTCGCATCGCCTTCACCGGAGACAATGATGCGGGGTGATGGCAGCGAATCGGCAGCGTCGGCCATCGCCGGAAAAGCGATTGCGGCAGCAAGTGCTAGAGGCAAAAGAAATCTGGTCATGAAAATCTCCTTGGTCTGCGATCTGGTCGCACCTGCCAAGTAGGGCGCGAATATGTGCTGATTTGGGCGATCGCTTCCAGCCCTTCCGGAAAGCCTTGTGCCGCCCCGGGAAAAACATTATCCAGCCAGCGTGGGGCCTGTAGCTCAATGGTTAGAGCCGGCGGCTCATAACCGCTTGGTTGGGGGTTCGAGTCCCTCCGGGCCCACCAACTTGTTACAAATCAGTAGCTTACGCTTAATTCCTTGAGTTTGAATTGAGCGTTGTCGGGTAAGCCTCTGCGTTTTGGGTGAAATGTTTTGGGCCCGTTCGTCAATTTTCTCCGTGTCGTTGATGCACCCGTCACACGTAGCTCAACAACTCCGGCTTCGAAAGATCTTCCAGCGATGCATGCGGTGATCGGCGGCTAGGACGTGCAATTGGGCGGGTTCTGATTTCGGCTGCAGGCTCAAAATGATCGAAGGCGGTATCGTTCAGTTGATCAACGTCCACAGTTGGCACCTTGCCTAAGGGATGTTCTTTCGCAGCATTCGCGCCCTGAGCAAGGCTGCGGGCGCCGGTGTACGCCAGACGACCTGATAGGCTTCGGCCACATTGCTGGCAGTGCGCTGAGGCCGGGAAGCGTCATCAATGGCGGCCGCTGTCTTTCGAGCAGGCCGAGAATGGTAGCGATGCCGGCCGCACCGGTCGCCGCGACCGGTTAGGGAATGGTCCTTGTTGTTAACAATCGCTCCGATAGACAAGCGGCAATCTGACTCCGTTGCCGACATCAACCCGGACAGGTACCGGTTGCAGGGTCTTCAGGGAGGAAGAAGCTTCGCCGCTCGCAAGGGGTGAGTTCGCGAGGGACGGTGCGCCGGGCGAAGTCAATGAGGTCCCGGGGTGTCTGGAAGACGCGAACGATGCGGATCCTTTTTTCGCCGGAAACAATTGCGACATGGGTGCCGTCGGCGCTGAAAGCTGCGCGTGGAAAGCCCGGTAGAACGGTTGCTTCGTCCTGACTGCCAACGACTGCAATCTGGCGCCCCGATTGCGTCGCCCATAACCGGACCGTTCGATCTTCGGTCGACGCCGTCACGACGTACAAGCCATTGGGACTGAACTCGGCGCTGTTCACCGCGCCGCTGTGGCCCCGAAGAACGGCCCTTTCCAGTCCATCGGAGACGCTCCAGATACGGACGGCTCCGTCGCGTGACGCGGTCAGCAGCGACTGACCGTCCGCGCTGAAGGCGACCACCGTCACCTCGTCGGTGTGTCCCTCTAGCGTTGCGACGTTTGCTCCGTCCGTGGCCGACCAGATTCGGACCGTGTGGTCGCGTGAGCCCGTGGCGACCAGTTGACCGTTCGGGTTGAAGGCCGCTGCCGTGATGCGATCCCGATGCCCGACAAGAGCCTTGAGCTCATACCCGCCCGCGGTCAGGAGATGGCCCAAATTGTCTTCCCTGGCAGCGAAGATCATACGGCCGTCAGGGCTAGGGATGGCCTGCGGCAGCTTGCTGCTTGTATTGATGACGGCCAACTCGGTACCCGTCGCCGCGTCCCACAGCTGGGCGGTCCCGTGGATCGATGCGGATAGAAGCGATTTGCCATCGCGCCCAAACTGGATCTGGATCAGTCCCCCACGTGAGCGGAACTGGGCGGTCTCGTGTCCCGTGACCGCATTCCAAACACGGACATGCCCCCCAAGAGATGCCGTCGCGACGCGCTTTCCGTCCGGGCTGAACGTCGCGCTTTGAACCATCTCATGTGTATCGAGACGAATTGTCTCGCGCCCGCTCAAGACATCCCACAGATGCGCCGCGCTGTCGCCGCCACCGGTCAGCAGGTGGACGTTGTCAGGACTGAAGACCGCGAAAACCGGCCGATATTCATGTGAGAGCGTGGTCGTGAGAGCGCCGTCGACATCCCACAGCCGGGCGGTGCCATCGTGTGAAGCAGTGAGAAGAATGTTGCTATCGATCGGGCTGAATTCCAGATGCTCGACCAAAGAGTCATGACCTGCGATCGTAGTGACCAACGAGGCGCGCTCAACGTCCCAGATGCGGATCGGCCCATTGACTGAGGCGGTCGCCAGGAAGTGGTCATCTGGGCTGAAAGCACCGTTCATCTCCTCATCGCGTACATCGCCACCGATATCAGTCAGCCTCAAACCCGAGACTTCTTGGCCGAGCAGGCCATGCGGCGTTCCCGACGCTCCATCCCAGATCCGGGCAGCGCCATCGAGGGACACCGTGGCGATCCGCTGACCCCCGTGACTGAAGATCACGCCGTTCAATTGTGTGTCGCTCGTGTTGCCGGCCAACTTTGCGATCTCGGTTCCCTTCGACACATCGATGAGGGTGGAAGGGCCGCCGTATGTAAGCGGGGCCCACGCGCCGGACAGTATCCGGCTCCCGTCCGGGCTGAAGGCCAGGCTGTAGGGCCAGCAGCTCACTCGAATCGATCGCGTCAGTACACCATCTGCGGTGTTCCAGATCGAAACGACTCCCCTGTATGCGGTCGCGAAGCTACGGCCGGCAGAATTGAAGGCTGCACGCGTATATCCGTCGCTGCTCACACTCAGGACTTTCGTTCCGGTCCGAGCGTCCCAGAGCGTTGCATCGCTGTCCTGTCCTGCCGTCAGCACCCGGTCGCCATTCGGGCTGAAGATTGCCGTTGGATAATTACCCACCGGCTGCAGGACGAAAAGCTGTTCTCCCGAGATGGCGTTCCAGAGGCGCGCAGTGCCGTCCCTTGCGGCCGTCAGGATACGGCTCCCGTCCGGGCTGAATTCAGCCCTCTCTACGGCCCCTTCATGACCTTTCAGAACCGCAGTTTCGGCACCGCTGGAGATGTCCCAGACGCCTGCAGTTTTGTCGTAGGAGGCAGTGACTATTTGATCGCCGGTCGGATTGAACGCCGCATCCGTAACGCCGGCGCCATGCCGGAAGTTTTTGATCTGGCGGTGTCCCAGCAGGGCCTTGTAGAGGGCTGCCTCCGCTTCGAAGAGATAGGGCCGCTCGGACTGGTCTTTCGAGGAAAGTGCTTCGAGCGCCAAGAGGATCGCAGCCTCGGTGTTGCCCGTAGCCGTGGACTGCTGCGACAGAAACGAGAGCGAAAGAGACTGGTTACGCAGCGCCTGGTCGCGTTGCCAGCTTGCTTCCTCCTGCGCCTTGAAGGCGACCAGTGCACCTGCGCCCGCCAGGAGAGCGAGCACTATCGCCACAATCGCTGCAGTGCGCGTACGTCGGGCCAGCCGGTTTGCCGCGGCAGCCGCGAGGCTCCGCCGCTCCGCCTCGCGCTCCAGGCGCTCGCGTTTTGCCTCTTCGGCGGCCTCGATCAGTGCCAGCTCTGCCTGCCGGTCCTTCTCCTCTTTCTGCTGGTGGGCACGTACGGACGCCTCGATATATTCAACGACGTCATCGTCGACCTCCTCGCGCCTTGACAGCAGCAGCTCTTCGCCCTCCGCGAGACGTTTGCCGGACGGCAGGAGAAGCTCTCGATTCCTGCTCTCCAGATGCCAACGGTGGGCGTCGGCCCTGAGGCGGTCGCGCGTTGCGAGGAAGTTGCGGTTTGCATTCACAACGTCACCGGCGCGCGGCCAACGGCTCAACAATGCTTCATGGGCAACGCGTACGACGACATGCCCTGAGGGGTCCTCATCGCTGACGAGGAGCCGCGCCTCGGTCATGGCCCGGACGAGGGCCGATCGCGCGGGAGTGCCTGCAACTTCGGTGAGCAGGGCGGGACGTGCCGTCACCGTTTCATCGCCCGGACTTGCCGTGGTGAGGGCGCGCAGCACCGCGGGCAAGGCCTCCTGGATCTCGGGCGCGAGCAAGTCTACGACTTCATCGGCGCGGCGCGCGATTGCGCCTTCGAGCCCGCCGAGCGCGCGATAATGCGCAAAGGTGAGAACGCGGCGCTCGCGGCCGGCCTCGTACAACGCGTCGAGCACAAACTCGAGAAGCGGCAATGATCCGGGATCGGCAGCTGCGGCCTCCTGCAGCACATCATCGAGCCGTCCCAACTCGGCACTCTCCTCGAAGCGAAGTCCGGCAATGCCCGCCGGTTCGCGGATGATCTGGGCGATCTCTGGGCCAGTCGGCGGCAGGAGTTCGTAGCTGGCGAGGCCGTCCTTGAGCGCCGAGAATCCCGGGACTTCACCGCAGCGGTGAAAAAAGTCCGAACGGATCGCGGCGATCACCCAGACAAATCCGCTCGCGGCCAGCGCCGCTGTGAGCCGCACAAGGGCCTCGCGCGTCGCGGGCTCCCTCTCCGTCGTGAACAGCTCCTCCAGCTGATCGATGGCGACAAGCAATCTGATCTGTGGACGGGCCGGCCCGGCGGCCTTGCCAAGTGCCTTTCGGACCATCGCCAGTGCCCGATCCGGCGCGTTCCTGCAAAGCAGAGCAAACTCCGCGGCTGTTACCTCGCAGGCCAGCTCCGGCACCGCACCTTCGCGAAGCAGTGCCGCAGCCAGCACAGCGAATGTATCCGGTCCTTCGGACAGGCGGATCAGGCAGCGGCGCCACAAGGAGATGCCTGCTACCGCTCCAGGCCGGGTCAATGACGGCAGCAGGCCAGCGCGCAGGAGGGAAGACTTGCCGCAACCGCTCATTCCGTAGATGAGCAGGAATGCGGTGCCGCTGGCTGCCTGCTGCTCCAGTCTTGCAGTGCAGGCAGCAATCGCCCGCGCTCGGCCGAAGAAGAGGTCGGCATCTTCGAATTCGAATGCATCGAGACCGCGAAATGGCGACCTGACCGGTTCCTCCGAAGCAAGGGATACGCGGTAGATGCGCAAGGCGCGTGCGACGCTCTTCAGCTTGTGCTCGCCGAGATCGACGAATTCCAGCGAAAGCCGGTCTTGAGCCTGGGCGTGGACCGCCTCCGAGACGCAAATCCCGCCCGGTCGTGACAATTCTTGCATATGAGTGGCGATCGCGACCGCCTCGCCCGCGAGGTGGTCGCCCTCGGCAACGACATAGCCCAGGTGAACGCCGATGCGGAAGCGCAGGCGCTTCGTCGTGGCAACGTCGCAGTTCCGCCTATCGACGTCCTGCTGGATTTCGATCGCGCACCGCATCGCCTCGACAGGGCCGCTGAACTCGGCGACCAGGCTCTCGGCGGTCCAGAACACGCGACCTGCATGTTGAACTAGCAGCCGATCGATGATCTGCCTGTACGCCCGGAAAGTTGCAGCAGGGATCCGCTTATCCTTGCCTGTCGGCTGGCCCTCGGCGGCCACTTCGGCGACCAGGATGGTGGCCATTCTCGGTCCGGCATTTGAGGGAAGGACCAGCCTGTAACCGCGCCTCGGCACTGTCTGCACGACGGCCTGCCCATTGTCGTCGAGCGCCGCACGGATCTCGTGAATGCATTGCACCAGGCTGTCATCGGTCACGGCTATCCCGTTCCAGACCGCCTTCATGAGGTCGTCCTTGGTGATGACGCGATCGGCGTTCTCCAGAAGGTGACGAAGCACCGCGAAGGCCTGGTGGCGAAGTGCGATGGTCCTGTTGGACTTGTCGCGCAAGGTCTCGCTGCTCAGATCGGCGGTAACGCCATTGAGTACGAACGTCGTGGGCGGCGAGCTGGTCAAGCCGGTTCCCTCAAGCACGAGGCCGCAGTCCAATGCCTCGATCTTAGCACGGTTTCGCACTGCGAAGTGTCATCACCGCCGATAGCCCAGATTTCGGCGAATGATCGGAAGTCGTTCGTGACCCGGGCGACGCCTCTGACGACAATTGCTTTGTCAGCGGGAGGCTTGCCATGGACTACTTGGTGCAATTTGCCGGAAGTGCGGGTGCAAAGTCGGTGCTACGGCTCACGGGGTTCTGCGCGCTCACCCTGTTCTTGGCGATGACGTCACAGGCTCGCTCGACCCACCGTCCCACCGACGCCCTGGCCGAAGTCGATCTGCAGTTGATACTTGCCGTGGACGTCTCGCCCTCGATGAGCAGAGTTGAACAAAAAGTACAGCGCGACGGCTACATCGGTGCCTTCCGCCATGCGGACATCGCGAGGGCAATCAGGTCGGGAGAACGGGGCAGAATCGCAGTGCTTTATCTCGAGTGGGCAGGGCCGCGTCAGCAGACAGTCATCATGCCGTGGACAATCGTCGAAAGCCTCGACGACGCTGTGACTTGGGCAGACAGACTCACGGCGCTGCCGTTGACTGAAGGCCGCGGAACATCAATTTCCGGCGCATTATCGGTCGCGAATGATCTGTTCGCGAAGAGTGGCTTACGCAGCCTGCGCCGGGTTATTGACCTATCCGGCGACGGACCCAACAATGCCGGTCTGCCGCTGCAACTGGTGCACGACGCACTCATAAACGGCGGCGTGACCATCAACGGACTGGCGATCTCTCTGCGCGCTGCCGACACGCTCGACAGCTTTGGGCCGCACTTTGTCGAGCTCTACTACGAGAGTTGCGTCATTGGCGGTTCCGACGCCTTCGTTGTCACCGTCGAAAACACAGCCGGCTTTGCGAACGCGATCCGAAAGAAGCTGGTGAATGAAATTGCCGGCTTGCCCGCTAGCGTGCAGCCGGCAACGTATCGCAGCCACTCACGACCGGTCGTCGATTGCGACACGATCGGAGAGACGCCTGGACGATAAGAGAGCCAACAAGAGCATTGGAGTGATTTCAGCGCCCTTCCGTATTCATCGAATCTCTTGGCCTCTTCCATGATCAGGCGGCGCCGACGACAAGGATCGAGCATTCACAAGAGATCACCGGGTCAAAACAGACGCTCAACGTCGTCATCTCCTGCCGAATTCGCGCCATGGGTGGTCGATCCGAGGGGTGGTTCCTCCAGCAACCGCCGCATCGCCCTCGCATTCTTTGGCGCAAAGCCCTCATAGTCATTATTGAAATAAACCCAGGCCTTCTTTGCGCCGCTGGCTCGGATTTTGTCGGCCCATTTGGTTAACTCGTCGCCGGTGTAGTCATGCCTGTACCACCGCTCTGGACCGTGGAGCCGCAGGTAGACATCGTCGGCCGTCCGCACCAGGGCATCCGGAAGGCGGGGGCCGCTGCATGAGCAAAAGATCGTGCCTCTTTCACGGAAGGCCGAGTAAACCGTTTCGTTCCACCAACTGGCGTGACGAAACTCCACCACATTGCGCCGGGCCGGGTCGAGTTGGTCGAGAATGCCGTTCAGTCTCGCCTTTGTGAAATGATAGCTGGGCGGAAGCTGAAATAAAAAACAGCCCATTCGCTCGCCAAGGATATCGGCGATCATTCCAAAATCCATGACAAGGTCCTTGGTGCCCTTGAACCTCTTGATATGAGTGATCAGCTCACAGACCTTGACGGTATAGACAAAGTTTCGGTTACCCGGTTGTCGAGCCCAGCTTTTGACATTTGTGACGGTTGGCCATGAATAGAACGATGCGTTGATCTCGACCGTATCGAACTGGTTCGCGTAGTAATCGAACCATTTGCCTGTGGGCAGGTCCACCGGGTAAAACTGTCCCCGCCATTTCCAGTAAAACCATCCCGAGCAGCCGACATAGGCAGAAGCCACAAAGGAAGACGCAATGGGCCCGCGCTCTGCACTTGCCCCGGCCAAGCGGGCGGTATGCATTTTTTCGGCACGTCCAATGTTTTCAATTCTCTGCCTCTCTCTCCTTAGCCTTCGCCGCTCCCGACGCTCTTCGGTTCCAAGTTCTTTCTGTTTGCTGTCATCCTCCGTCATGATCCGAGATAACGCGGCCACAGTCTGATGGCTCCGTCGCCACGCGCTGATCGCCTACAGGGGTTTATGCGTTCCCCAGCGCTTTGGAGACAGTAATTTGTCGCCGCTTGCAGCAGCCTCAAGCTTGCCGGCTGCAGCAGCCTCGGCGAACCTGTCGCGCTGTCGCTCACCTTGCCGGCCCACCGCCGCCCGGCAATGTGCCCGTGAAAACCGCTTCGGACGAGCGCATGCGGCTGCGTGTCTTGCAGCGCCCGGAAGTGATCGCCTGTGGTCGATTGCAGCGGCTGGACAACGCTCTTGTGCAGCGCCTCGGCTGCCACCAGAAACCGATCAAACAATTGCGCCAATTAGGCAAAGTCCGACGCAATCCGAGCGGTCGCGGTTGCTTTCAGCTTACGCCTTTGCATCCTTCAACGAAGCGTCGTGCGCCTGCTGCGCGCGCTCCCATCTTTCGTCTTCGCCAGCTTCTTCTTTGTCCAGTTTCTCCCGTCGCTGCCTGATGGAGTTTATCACGCCTTCATGGCGGCTACGAGCCCGTTCGAAAACGGCATTTGCCTTAGCGATCACTCTTTCGCGTTGCCTTTTCTCACGCTCGCGCTCGGCCTCTGCTTTTGCGCGATTGAGGGCCTCGCGTTTTCTTTCCTTTTCGAGAGCCGCAATCGCCTTCAGTTCTGAATTCTCTGCGGATTTCGTGTCGGCCTTCTTTCTGGCGTGCGGCGGTGGCGCGCGATCCTGCCCAGCCGATTGACCCACAACGTGTGCTTTTGGAAGGGCCGCCTTTTCAGTGAATTCCTCGCGCGATCCGACCGGCCGCCGCAACACCACGCCTGGCGTGGCGTTCGCTGCTGCCACCACCTTTGGGTCTTCGGTTTGTTTCGCGAAACCGCGTTTGAAGATGTCGGGGTCCGATCCCCAGGCTTGTGCGGCAGCTTTCATCGATGGTGCGGCGATCGCAAGGTCAAAGAAGCCGATGGAGGTTTGATAGACTTTGAGTTTCTTGGCCATCCGATAGAGACCCTTACATGCACACGTTTGGATCGAGCTGCAGGAAAGTTTGCCCCCGCGAGGAAAAACACTGAAACACCGCTATCGATGCAGAGCATTCCAAGGAATCGACGCTCGGTCACCGCRTGGATGCGATGAAACGCTCGCGCACGTGTCCCAGATCGCAGGCCCTGGGAAAGTCCTCCCTACCGATCGGGGGAAGTGTCGGCACCTAGTCGAGGAGTGTTGTTTTACCGGTCCCTTGACTGGGATTTTCTGCCGGCAGCGCACCGTCTGGCGTGAGCTTGTCTACGGCGTCGGGCAATTCTTTCGAGATTCTGGCTACCAGTTCATCGCGCGACAGACCGGTTTGCATCGAAAGGGAAGTGAGGGTGTCCTCGTCTATTGCCATCTCAACGTCTTTCGTTTCGATCGGGTCGTTTGGTCCGGTACCAACCCAAGAATCTACCTTCGACCCCACTCCTGCATTTCTGAAGCGGTCCAGTATGTCCCCAAGCGCCGTCCCAGACACGCCCTTGGACAGCTGATCCATGATCCCCCCTTGCGGGTTGTTTGGATCGCGATTTCCCGCGCCTCGGATCAAGTCTCCGATCTTATCGCGATTTTGGTAGGCCAGAACGCCAAGCATTGCGACAGCCAGTTTTCCCAGATTTGCCATTGGTTTCCTCCCTTGGGTCAGAGGAAGAAGGCTTGTTGTTCGCAAAGGTTCCATGCCCGTTCGATCCAGGCTGGCACATCTTGAACCGCGTCACCCGCTGGGAACTCTCTACCGTGACGTGGCGAACCCAGTCACTCGCGTTGAGGGCCAGGTCGTGTGATGCGGCCGCTCGCGCTTTCCTAGAAGCGGTGTTATGCAACCAGATCGCGGCTGAAGGGTTCTTGCTATGATTTGAGAAAGGCCGGTGCCGAACGCCGGCTGTGCGAGTTTGTATGGACGTTTCTGTTTCGCGAATTGCTGACGACAATATCGCCGCTGGCCGGAGCGGCTTGCTGCTCGTCGCGGACAATTATGACGCCTTCGCCATACGCGTTCTGGCGGCAAGAAGCGCCATTCGCACTCTCGACCTGATGTACTACCTTTGGCACGATGACCACACCGGTCGCCTGCTTCTTCAAGAGGTTTTCCGGGCCGCTGAGCGCGGCGTTCGGGTGCGCATGCTCCTTGACGACGTCAACCCGTGCAGGAGCGATTCGACCTATTTAGCGCTGAGCAATCATCCGAATATCGAAGTGAAGTTGTTCAATCCAAGTGGCATCAGACGGTCTAGCATCATGCGCGGCGTGGAAGTGCTCTTGCGGCTCTTTGCTTTGACCCGGAGGATGCACAACAAGGCGTGGATCGTGGACGAGACGATCGCTATTGTCGGCGGACGCAATGTTGGCGATGCCTATTTCGACGCGGCGGAAACCAATTTCCGAGACCTCGATGTCCTGCTCCTCGGGCCTGCGGTCCAGCAAACCGCTCAAATCTTTGAGGCATTTTGGGCTTGCAAGGAAGCGATACCGATTGGCGCACTCGCTTCTGTCACCGAAGCCAACCATGCCACTGCGTTTGAAAAAAGCGATGGCGACACCGACTCGAAACTCCTGAATTCCATTGGTGAACGGGCTTCCGTCGCCGAGTTCATCGCGGCAAGCAACGACGTGCATTGGACAGCCCACGCTCGGGTAATTTCCGATCCCCCAGAAAAGGTTCGCGGCTGGAGGCGTCGGAGCTGGCTGATGAAGGAGTTGCTCCCCATCATTCAGTCTGCGCGAAATTGCCTTGAAATTGTATCCCCCTATTTCATTCCCGGCAGAAGGGGTTCGGCCGTACTGCTGGACCTGGTCAGCAAAGGGGTTGATGTTTCGGTTTTGACCAATTCTCTGGCGGCTACAGATGTCGCTGCGGTCCACGGAGCTTATGCAAACTACCGCAAGCGATTGCTCAGGAATGGCATCAAGCTTTTCGAGCTTCAGCCTTTCAGCCGTCAACCGGTGATCTCGGTATTTGGGTCCAGGGGCGCCAGCCTGCACACCAAAGCGTTCACTGTTGATGACAAGACCGGCTTCGTCGGTTCCTTCAATTTTGATCCGCGGTCAGTGTCATTGAATTCGGAAATGGGCGTTCTGTTTGAAGATGAGAAATTGGTAGCTGAGCTGCGGCAGCGTTTTCAAGCTGAGATCGCGCCGGAAGCGAGCTATAGGCTCGAGTTGAAAAGAAATGTTCTGCATTGGCACGGCTGCGATGAAGGCAAGCTGCAGGACTACACCCAGGAACCGGAAGCCGGAGTTTTTCGCCGCATCCTGGCGGCCTTGGTCCGCCACCTACCTATCGAGTCTCAGCTATAGGCGAGACTGCCACAAGGTTGCACCTGTCTCTGCCTTAAGAGTGCCGGGTCTCTCGCTCAATAGCCTCCCACAATCGGCAGGATCTCGCCAGTGATGTAACTTGAGCATTGCGACGAGGCCAAAAACACATATGCCGGTGCGATCTCCTCGGGTTGGGCCGGTCGTTTCATCGGCGTTTTTGCCCCAAACTGCGCGACGTCCTCTGCTGTTTTTTCGGAAGGGTTGAGAGGAGTCCACACCGGCCCCGGTGCGACGGCGTTGACGCGGATCCCTTTCCCGATGAGGTTGCCGGAAAGTGCCCGCGTGAATGCGTGGATGCCACCCTTGGTCATCGAGTAGTCGACCAATTCCCTCGAGCCGTGGATGCCGGTGACCGAACCGGTGTTGACGATGGCCGAGCCTGGCTTCATGTGTGCCACCGCTTCCTGCGCCATATGAAAATAGCCGTAGAGATTGGTCTTCAACGTGGTGTCGAAGTGCTTTTCGGTGAGGTCTGCGAATTCGGCCGAATGCACCTGGAACGCGGCGTTGTTGACCAGCACGTCGAGCCCACCCAATTGCTTGACGGTTGTTGTTACCGCCTGGCGACAGAAGGGACGGCGAGAGACATCGCCACGCAGCGTCAAACAGCGTCGCCCTTCGGCCTCCACGGCCCGCTTGGTTACATCCGCGTCCCGGTCCTCCGACAAATAGACGATGGCGACATCGGCGCCCTCACGGGCGAACAACACCGCGACAGCCCGGCCGATCCCTGAATCGCCGCCGGTGATCAGCGCCACCTTGCCCTCAAGCTTCTGCGAACCCTGCCAGAACGGCGCGTCGTAGAGGGGTGCCGGCTTGATCTGCCATTCCTCGCCGGGCTTGGGATGGTGCTGCTTTGGGAAGGGTGGCTCGGGGTATTTTCGCGCGCCCGCCTGCATGGCGCCCTCCGGTTTTGATTTCGCCTTCTTGCGATCGTCTGCGTCAACCTTGCGCTGCACGCGACGTTGAGCCTGCGTTGCCTCGGACGTGTCGGTTTTTGTGTTGGTCAGCATGAACTGTCTCCTTCGCTTCGAAGGGACAACGCAGATGGGGCAAAAAGGTTTTCACCGCCTGCTCATGATCTCCACCGCCGGGAATTAAGAGCAATGATATCTTGTTGCTCGATTTCGTCCGAAGCAGGCAACCATCCGAAGACGCTGCGTCAGCCGAGCAAAGGCGATTGATCGAGTTCTCCGCAGCTGGATTTGTTGGAACATTAGCTTGTCCTAAGAGTTCGTATCGGCGGCAGATAACGACCCCTCGGTATCTGCCGAAGATCGGGTCCGCAACTCGATCGAAGCCCGCGCGCTCCGCCAGAGGCGCGGGCTTTTCGCGTTCTGGCCCAACTGCATGGAGTTTGTCGAATGCCACGGACTAATGAGGGAGCAAACTGTGAGGGTATTGCTACAGCATTTTAAGACCCTGCATGTAAGGTAGGTTTCGGTTGGGGTGATTCATGTTCAAGATCTTTTATGCATCGGTTGCTCTCGGTGCGGTAGTCGCGCCAGCGATGGCGCAAGATGGCAATTGGGCGGGCTACTATGCCGGCGCTGAGATCGGTGCGGGATTTTCGCATCCAGGCTTCAGCGGCGGCAATGTCATCAGCGGCTCGGACTTCAACAACACCGCCTTCGTCGGCGGCGTTTTCGTCGGCCATGATTGGCAGTCCGGCCAGTTTGTTTACGGCGGCGTGGCGAGTGTTGACTTCCTCGGCTTCCACGAACAGACGGCCGAAGATCCGATATTCGGTGGCAAGACAAATGCGTATGCCTACGATCTCGATTGGGTCGCGTCCGCCAGAGCACGCGCAGGGTTCCTAGCTTCGGACCAGTTGCTGCTCTACGGCACGGCGGGTGTCGCGGTTACACGCATCAATACGTCGTCGGATTTCTTTTTGGGCGGCACGAATACCGTGGACAAAACACGTTTCGGCGGCGCATTTGGCGCCGGTTTTGAATACGCCTTCGCTCCAAAATGGTCTTTCAAAACCGAATACATCGAATATCTGTTTGATAAGGTTGAGGTGGCGAACTCGATTGATTTCAAACCACGGTTCGGGACCCTGAATTTTGGGATTGCCTATCGGTTCTAGATCTTCCCACGGCCAAAAGACCTGGCAGTTTCGCGTACGAAATTTCTGGCCAGTCCGGGCCCCTCGAATTTGGGAAGTCTGGCGACAGCACACACTCGGCTCTTGAATTCATCTATCGTGAGCGCGAAGATCAGTTGGTCGAGCCTTGTGCCTGTCTTGGCGTCTAGACGGTGGGACCGCAATTCGCCCTCCTGCCTCAACATTCCAAGCCGGCATGCGGCAACCGCCGCTTGATTGCGGGAGAGCGGCTCAAACATCAATTTTTGCATCCCACGTTCAACAAACATGTGCCAGATCACGAGCGTGACTGCTTCGAACGAAATTTGGAGCCGTCGATGGGCAGTGTCTCCAACGATAAGATGCAGCGATCCGATGCGGTGCCTCTGATCGATCTCCGCCATGATCAATCCGATAGGCTCGTCGTCGAGCATGCGGATCGCCATCAAATTACGCCGGAGGTTGTCAAAGCTGCCGATGTAGGAGCGAAACGAATCCAGGCCCATTGTCGTGGCGGGCATATTTAACCCAGCAGCGACGGCTGGATCGCCAACCCAATTTGTAAATCGTTCATTCACTTCGCCTGGTCGCAACGTGCGGATCCGACAATGTTCACCGGATCGGTCGACGAATATGGATCGTGGAGCAGCGCTTGTTGGCGGGAAGCCTATGCGCTGGCCATGTACAGGCATCTTGGGCATTTGCGGGCTCACTCCCAGGCCAAACATGCACTGACCAAAAATTCGAGATCGACGCAAGCCGCCATGGAGTGGAAGATCGGCACTCCCTGATCGCTTGGCCAATGTGTGCGGCCTTCGACAGATCATCCAATGGGCGAAGGGAAAGCCGCCTACATCACGATCAAGGGCTACAATTGCGGGCGGCTGATGACACAAAATGCGGCTCTGGAACGGGCAGCGTCTGAAAGCCGTTACTCCCCGTAAGCAAGGAGATTGGGAAATGGCTATCAAGCAAAGCAAGAAGGACAATCGGATCTCCGACAAGGAGGCAATGCACATCGCGGAGACAACCGACGTGTCACCGAAGCAGGCCAAGGATCTTGTTGCCGAGCTGGGGAAGGACAAAGGCAAGGAGGAGGCCAAGAACTTCAAGGCCGAGGGCTAGACGGGACGTTTGTGGGAAAGCGCACGGGGTCAGTCAGCAATCTTACCCAGTGTGTCAGCGACTACCGCTCCGCGCTTTCCCATTGGAAGTGCCGGACCCGTGGTCGAGTCGATCGCAGTCTGGTGTTCCATCTCCGCATTGATTGCCGCGCCGGCGATGAGGATGATGACGGAGATCCATGTCCACATCATCAAGCCGACTACCGCGCCGAGCGATCCGTAGGTAGCGTTGTAGTTGGCGAAATGCTGGAGGTAGAACGAGAACAGCCACGATGCAGCGATCCACACGGCTGTCGCCAACAGCGCTCCCCAGCTTAGCCACCGCCATTTCGCGCGTTCGCGGCTTGGCCCGAAGCGATATAGCAAGGAAATGCCCGTCAGCATTGCCGCCACCAGAACAGGCCATCGCGAGACCGCGACAAGCGTTTCGGTCCAGGCATCAAGATAGAAGAAGCGCAACAGTGCCGGAACAACGCCAACCGTCAGCAATAGCACGACGCCAATGAACAAGGCTCCAATCGTGAATAAGATCGACATGAGGTTCAGGGTGATGAAGCTGCGTTTCTCGCTTTCCTCGTAGGCAATGTTCATTGCGTCGAACAGCGCCTTCATCCCGCTGTTGGCGCTCCAGAGCGCGATCGCCAAACCAACAAAAAACCCCGTCCCGAGTGTGCCCGGTTTCTGTGTGGCAAGCGCATGCAATTGATCGCGAATAAGCTCAAGGCCTCCCGACGGCAACAATCCGCCAAGATATGCGATATGGTCGGCGACACTGACCGGATCGGCGACAAATCCATAAATTGAAATGAACGCCGCCAGTGCCGGAAACAGCGCGAGCAGGAGATAGAACGTCGCGCCCGCCGCCACAAGCAGCACGCGATCCTTGTTGAATTCTTCCCACAATCGCCAGGAAATATCCTTCCAGCCGAGCGGTGGAATTTGCGACGGCCAAGCCGCATCGCGGCCGCGATCTCCGTGCTCCGACCGAAGCGCGGCCTTGCTGGTTTCCGTCGTCAACTCCGCGCGACTGGCCGCTTCGAAATCAATTAACGAGGGCTCTTTGTCCATCGCGCGATTGTTCCGCTTTGGCGCCTAGGGATTGTTTGACAAGTAGCAGCGGGGCTGGACCTAAGACATTTTCACTTTTGGTTCCCGATCCCACAGACGCAGCGCGCCCAGCTTGCCAAGAAAACCGGCGACATCTCTCGGGCCGGACAAGGCTACGACACCCTTGTCGAGACTGTCCGCGATGCCGGCCTTCTCGAAAAGGGCCGTTGCCGCTTCGACGTAGCCGATGAACTTGCAATGCGCGAAAGCGTCGGCGACGAAATCGCGGGCGGTCGATTCCTTCGCCAACTCGGCGATGGCAGCCTGCGAGGGCAGCAGCGCCACCGCGTCATACAGGACGGATGGAGCGCCCGCGAGCATCTGATCCGCCTCGATCAAACTGCCGTCGCTAGCTTTGGCGCCGCCAACCTTCGGAGCGATGATCTCGAAGCTGGCGCCGGCCTTGGCCAATGCAGATGTCAGGGCCTTGAGCAGAGCTGCGTCGGTGCCGTCGGTGACGAGGATCCCGAGCTTGCGGCCCTTGAACTCCCGTGCACCGTTTTGCAGGATGCTGAGCGATGGCGCGGTGCCAAGGTCTTGGCGGGTGGCAGCAGCCGCATCGGCGGGTTTCGGCATCGCCTTCAGCCCGAGATCGGCAGCAACCTTCCTGGCAAGCCCGTCATCGATGTTGAGCAGGTGCGACACCATCCGTTCGCGAATGACCGGCGTCTTCACTTTGCTCAGTTCGAAGGTCAGGGCGGCCGCTATGTGACCTTGCTCTGTGGTCGTCTGGCTGATGTAGAACTGACGGGCCTGGCTGTAGTGGTCGGCAAAGCTCTCAGCGCGAATGCGCTTTTTGGGACCGTCTTCGGCTTCGGCAAAGGAACGGAAACCACGCTGGGGCGACTCCCGTGGCCCTTCGCCGAAGGAATTCGGCTGGTAGTTCACGCGTCCGACCGGATTGCGCATGGCCATGTGGCCATCCTGCTGGAAATGATGGAACGGGCACTTTGGCGCGTTGATCGGAATATGCGTGAAGTTAGGCCCGCCGAGTCGCTTCAGCTGTGTGTCGAGATAAGAAAAATTCCGACCCTGAAGCAATGGGTCGTTTGAAAAATCGATGCCGGGCGGAACATTCTGCGTCATAAACGCGACCTGTTCGGTCTCAGCGAAGAAATTGTCGGGCATGCGGTCGAGCACGAGGCGACCGACCGGGATCGGCGCCAGGATTTCCTCGGGGATCAGCTTGGTGGCGTCGAGCACGTCGAAATCGAAACCATCGGCAAACGCCTGGTCGAACAGCTGCAGCCGCAGCTCCCACTCCGGAAAATTGCCGGCCTGGATCGAGTCCCACAGGTCGCGGCGATGAAAGTCAGGATCGGCGCCATTGATCTTCACCGCCTCGTTCCAGGCCACCGATTGCATGCCGAGCTTAGGCTTCCAGTGAAACTTGACGAAGGTGGATTCGTCCTTGGCATTGACCATCCGGAAGGTGTGGACGCCAAAGCCCTCCATGAAGCGCAAGGAGCGCGGGATGGCCCGGTCCGACATGACCCACATGATCATGTGCATGCTTTCAGGGGTCAGCGAGATGAAGTCCCAGAAATTGTCATGCGCCGACTGCGCTTGCGGGAAGCCGCGATCTGGCTCTTCCTTGACCGAATGGACGAGGTCGGGAAACTTGATGGCGTCCTGGATGAAGAACACCGGGATGTTGTTGCCGACAATGTCCCAGTTGCCTTCCTGGGTATAGAGCTTGACGGCGAACCCGCGGACGTCGCGCGCCAGATCGGCTGATCCCTTACTGCCTGCGACGGTGGAGAAGCGCACGAAGGCCGGCGTCTTTTCGCCAGCGCGCTGGAAGATATCGGCGCGGGTGTATTTGGCCAGCGATTCATAGGTTTCGAAATAGCCGTGCGCGCCGTAGCCGCGCGCATGAACGACGCGCTCGGGTATGCGCTCGTGGTCGAAATGAAAGATCTTCTCGCGGAAATGGAAATCTTCGAGCACCGTTGGGCCGCGCGCGCCGATCTTCAGCGAATTCTGGTCATCGGACACCGGGCCACCTTGAGCCGTGGTCAACACCGGCACATCGCCTTCGGCCGTCTGGTGAAGTTCGCCGCCTTCGCCGCGCATCAGCTTTTGATCGTGAATGGCAGCAAGTGTGCCGTTCGGGTTGCGCGACGACTTGGCCATGGCATGTTCCTTGTGAACGGTGCGGGATTGCACCTCTTCACAATGCTGCGTCCTGCAGGCGGTTCCGCCCGTTTGGCGAATAACTGGGGCGATACGGGTGATCTCGTCAGGTCATCTGCAGAGGTCGCTTGATCTGTCCGCTTCCCGGTAGAAGTAAAAAGCAGATGGCGAACGCCGGCTGACGTTTCCACCATCGGACGTCACCTGGCTACCGGCAACGTCAAATCATCCAGCATGCTAAGTGCCGAGCTGGTTTTGGTTGGCTGGAGAAGTCCCTGTCTGGAAGCCTCGCTTTTGAAAGCATCGAAGGCCACGGCTGGCTTGCAAATTCCGTCTTTCGCAGCTGCCAGTAGACGAGCGGCTTCGTGATATGTCGTGGCCTCTTTGTTCCGCCATTGGCACGCCAGCGCTTTCTGTGCATCTGGGATGGATGAGACTACCATCGTAGTTCCGTCGACAAAACGGATATTGAGAGGAAGAAATCTACTCATCACCTGGTTCCCTGGATGCCGCTGGGCGTAGTTTTCATTGGAGCGGGCATTAACGCCGAAGGACCAAGCTGGTTGCATCGTCGAACAAAAGCCGACTGGGGAACGAGTTGCGCCAGACGGACAGCAATCTGGCGAAGCCGTATGTTCCGGGGCGCTCAAATCGCTCACACAATCTGAGCTTTGGAGGAACCTCCCCGATTCCGCAGCGTTCTGAATGAGTTGATTATCCCCAAAAGGAGCGCGTATCGTCATGGGAAGCACAAGCGACAAGACGGCCGGCCTTGCAAACCAGGCAGCCGGCAAAGTGAAGCAGGGCGTCGGCAAGGCCGTTGGCAATGACAGGCTGAGAGCGGAGGGCGCAGCCCAGGAAGCAAAAGGCAAAGTCCAGAAGGCTGTTGGCGACGTGAAGTCCGCAGTCAAGGACGCCACAAACAAGACGGCGGCAGCCATCAATAAGAAGCTGTGAGATTCAAGAAGGGTCAGCAGATTTACGCTGGCCCTTTTTTTGACAAGTCCAGGTCAACGCTCCAACTCAGCTGCAACCCTTTCGAGCACCTTCTGGGGTTCGTCGACGATCACGTCACCGTGGCTGACGATGACGCGTGCGAGGCCTGGTTCGTTTGCCCATTTGCGGAAAGCCCCGGCGAGCGCCTCCCGGTCCTTCACATACAGCCATTTGCTAACTCGCGGCATCTGTGGACGATTGACACCGAAGCCCAACACGCGTGCCATAATGTGAGCGCCAATCCCATGCGGATGACGCACATTGGCGAGTATGTCGTTTATGACGAAGGTCGTCCCACCTTCACGTCGCACGAGCAGCGAAGCCTCCTTCTCGGAAACGCCGGGCACTGACTCCATGCGGACGGCGGGATCATTCAAGATATCTCCCGTGCTATCGACTTTTACGACTTTCTCGATGGCGTCCACCGCACCAGGAGCGCAGACAATCTTTGCCTTGGGATAGCGCAGCTTCCAGGGTTTGATGTCGAGCCGGTGAGCGGTACCCGGTACAATAAGGAAGGAGGGGTCGCCAAGGGCTTCGATTTCTCGCATTTCGGGCTCGGCGAGCGGGATGGCGCTCCAGATAGCGGTGCGCCTCCCCCGGAGTCTGACCACGGTCATCCGCCGAGGAAAGTTGCCCAACGGCATTTGGATTTCGCCCTCAAGAGTTAGCAGCCCGTCGTCGAGTTTTTCCAGCCGGCCGTGCGACCCGACCTTCCATTCGTCATTGAATTTTGGCATGCGAACATTCTCGATTGGTTCGCATTCAACAATAGTTCAGCTCCAATTTCGTTCCGCAATGCTGCCGGTGGTCGAGGCTCGTGCCAAGCACCAGAGGAGCCTTAGGTCTGTGAGAGTGAAT
Organism: Mesorhizobium sp. P2_H9; assembly: GCF_056403215.1. NCBI lineage: Bacteria > Pseudomonadati > Pseudomonadota > Alphaproteobacteria > Hyphomicrobiales > Phyllobacteriaceae > Mesorhizobium > Mesorhizobium sp. P2_H9. The sequence goes on from NZ_JBFUFX010000002.1 coordinate 578,427, forward strand.
CTCGAGCGGACATCATGAAACCTTTTGATTTTAAAGCCGTTATCGCCTGATGTCGGGGGCTAAGCTCAAGCCGAAATCGGTCGACCGCGCCAAACGAGGCGTCGCTGAAAAGTCGCGCCAGGAAAAGGCATCGACTGTAGAAGCCGCGCCTGAGGTGGACGGCCAGGCCGCACCGCCGCCGGAGGCCATCGAGCCCGATCCGCAGCTGACGCCCGAGCAGGCCGAGCAGGCGCGCAAGAAATACCTGCTGCGGCGTTTCTGGATCAGCGCACGCGGTTATTGGGGCCGCGGCGCCGACAGGCTCGCCTGGCCGTTCACAATCGGGGTGTTGGTGCTGATCTGCATCAACATCGGCTTCCAGTATGGGATCAATGTCTGGCACCGCTCGATTTTCGACGCCATTGAGCAGCGCAATGCCCGCACAGTCTATTTCCTGAGCGCCGTATTCGTGCCGCTCGTGCTCGGCAGCGGCAGCCTTGTCGTTGCACAAGTCTACATGCGCATGACGATCCAGCGCCGCTGGCGTTCCTGGCTCACTACGGCGGTTATCGCGCGCTGGCTGGCAAACGGCCGCTACTACCAGCTGAACCTCGTCAGCGGCGACCACCA